>NZ_BCBX01000045.1:0-128718 GCF_001417795.1 Sphaerimonospora mesophila
GCGACGGCGCCGTGTAGCGCGAAGGCGGCCAGATTCGCACCGATCAGCAGGGCCACCGTGACGCGGTGGGCTCTGATGGCGATCCTGCGGGCGCGGAGGATGTCCCCGCGTACGGATCCGATCGACAGATGGGCCGCGCGCAGGACGAGCACGGGTGCGAGGGCGATGGGGAACCACCAGTGCGCGGCCCCCATGACGGGGGCGGCCACGATGAGCAGTCCGGCCACGACGGTCACCGCGACGATGAACACCGCGTTGCCCCGGGCGGACACCAGGGCGGCGACGGTGATCCGCCCGGCCGCGCGGTCGCCGGCGGCGTCGTTGGTGTTGGAGTAGAGCCCGAACAGCATCGGCCCGAACCCGAACAGCACGGCCTGGACGAGGACCGGGGCGCTCACCTCGCCGGTGAGCAGGCCGTACGGCACCAGCACCCAGCCGACTCCCAGGCCGATCAGGAAGATCTCCTGGAAACCCCGGTAGCTGATCTTCAGTCCCCAGGAGTACTGCACCGACGCCACGAAGCAGACGGCGGCCAGGGCGATCGCCCATCCCGGGCGGTGCGGCGCGGCGGCCACCACCAGCGTCCACAGCGCGGCGCCGAGTCCGGTCGCCGCCCAGGCGAAGCGCAGCGCCTGCGTCTCGGTCAGGGTGCCGGCCACCAGCGGTTTACGGGCCAGCCGCCGCCGCGCGGCATCGGCCCCGTAGTTGGCCGCGTCGCTGCCGTCGCGGTGGCCGGTGATGTCGTCGAAGCCGACCATCGCGGCCACCACGGCGACCTCGGCGAGCAGGATCAGCGCCAGCAGGCCGATGCGGCCGGGCTGCCATCGGTCGCCGGGGGCCAGCAGGGCCCAGACCAGCGGCAGGCCGATGTAGTAGTCGTAGATGTCGAGCTTGGCCAGCCGTACATAGGCCGCGAGACCACCACGCGCGGCCGAAGTCGGCGACCCTGCCGGGTCCGGCTTCGCTGCCTGGGTGGTCTCCGACGTGCCGCCGAGATCGGCTGTCGGGCCGGTGATCCGATCGGTCATCGTCTCCTCTGGAGGGTATGGGCGAACGCGCAGACGGTGTCGGCGATGTGCTCCACCTGGGCGTCGGTGAGGTGGGGGTACAGGGGCAGGGAGAGGTTGCGCTCGGCGGCCCGGACGGCGTTCGGCCAGCACGCGTCGCCGGGCGCGTACGGCGCGAACGCGGGCTGGCCGGGCAGGGGCCGCGGGTAGTAGACGTGGGAGTCGACACCGTGCGCGGACAGATGCGCCCGGAGCTCCGCACGCCGTTCCGCCAGCACGGAGTAGACGTAGTAGGAGCGGCCGTCGCCGCCGGCCGGGGGCGCGAGCACCCCGTGCGGGGCCAGGGACGCGAACCGGGTGGAGTAGTACGTCGCGATCTCGGCCCGGCGGGCCAGCCGGTCGTCGAGGCCGTCGAGCCGGTGGATCTGGAAGGCGGCCATCACCTCGTCGAACCGGCTGTTGTAGCCGATGGCGTGGTGGACGAAGCGGTGCACGCCGTCCTGGCCGTGGTTGCGCAGCATCCGCACGCGCCGGGCCGTCTCGGCGTCGTCGGTGACCACGACGCCGCCCTCCCCGGGCATTCCGAAGGTCTTGACCTGCACGAAGGAGTACACCCCCGCGTCGCCCCAGCGGCCGGCCGGCCGCCCGCGCAGTGTGCCGCCCTGGGCGACCGCCGAGTCCTCCACCAGCCGCAGGCCGTACCGGTCCGCCAGTTCCCGGAACCGGGGCATGTCGGCCATCATCGAGAACACGTGCGCGGGCATCAGCGCCCTGGTGCGCGGGGTGATGAGCGCCTCGGCCGCGGCGGGGTCGGCGGTCAGCCGCACCGGATCGATGTCGGCGAAGACCGGCCGGGCGCCGATGTTGACGACGGTGGCGGCCAGCGGGGCGCAGCCGAAGGCGGGCACGACCACCTCGTCTCCGGGGCCGATCCCCGAGGCGGCCAGCACCAGCGTGAGGGCGGCCGTGCCGCTGGAGCAGGCGATGACGTCGCCGGCGCCCAGCCTGTCGCGCAGCCGCCGCTCGAACCGGGCGGTGTGCTCGCCCAGGATGAACCTCTGGTCGTCGCCGGCACCGACGGCGCGCACCGTCTCCAGCAGAATGTCGCGCTCGCTCTCGAAGGAGTCGGGCGGGAAGAAGGAAATGGTCGCGATGGGGGGTGCGGTCACCGTCGTCTCCCGGCGTAGAAGTGCGTGATCTCGTCGCACACCCGATCGACCTCCCGCTCGGTCAGGTCGGGGTAGAGCGGGAGCGCGAGTGCCCTGGCGCAGGCGGCCTCGGCGCGCGGGAAATCGCCGGGACGGTGCCCGAGGTAGGCGAAGCAGGGCTGGAGGTGCAGCGGCACCGGATAGTAGATCTCGGTCCCAATGCCCTTGGCGGCCAGATGCGCGGCGAGCGCGTCACGCTCCTCGACCTCGACGAGGTGGACGTAGCAGACCCGGTCGCCGCCGGGGTGCGGCGGGACCGCGCCGGGCACGGACGCCACCCCCGGTACGGCGCACAGCCGTTCGTCGTAGCGCGCCGACAGTTCGGCGCGGCGGACGATGTCGGCGTCGAGACGGTCGAGCTTGGCGAGCAGCACAGCGGCCTGCAGGTCGTCCATCTTGCTGTTGAGACCGGACAGCACGGTGGGGTTGGCGATGCCGGGAAAGTGGTTCAGCGTGCGTCCGCCCCGGCCGTGATGGCGCAGCGCCCGCGCCGTCTCCGCGACGGCGTCGTCGTCGGTGAGCACCGCCCCGGCGTCGCCGATCGCGCCGAGGGTCTTGGCGGGGAAGAACGACAGCACCCCGCCGGTGCCGAGCAGCCCGGCGTGCCTGCCGTCCAGGCGCATGCCGATGGCCTCGGCGCTGTCCTCCAGAACGGTCAGGCCGTACCGCCGCGCCACCTCGTGCACCCCCCGCATGTCGGCGAGCCGGTCGAACAGGTGGACCGGCAGGACCATCCGGGTGCGTGAGGTCACCGCGGCCGCGACGGATCGCGGGTCGATGCCGTACCCGCGCTCCTCGATGTCGGCGAAGACGGGCACGCCTCCGGCGAGCACCACGGCGGAGGCCGTGGCGATGAAGGTGTAGGCGGGGACGACGACCTGGTCGCCGGGGCGCAGACCGGCGGCGCGCAGCAGCAGCACCAGCGCGTCGGTGCCCGAGTTGACGCCGACGACGTGCCTCGCGCCGGTCCACCGGGCGAGCGCCTCCTCGAACTCGGCGACCTTGGCGCCGTGCGAGAACTTACCGTTGTCCAGCACGTCGACGCAGTGTCCGCGGATCTTCGGCCACAGCTTCGCGAACGACGCGGACTGGGAGAAGAAGGGGATGGATGCGGCCTCGGCCCGATCTAATGTCGGAGGGGGAGGGCTGGTTGTCTCCACGACTCTCTTCCTGTGAGGTCTGTTGCCGTTCACACGGCCGACGGAGGCGGGTCCCCGAGCTCACGCGGGACTCTGGCGGTGCCGAGCCTCAGGGGGATGGGCTCGGGGTCGCCCCCACCCGGCTCGTGGGCCCGCGCTTCCGGTCTCACCATGGGAGCCGACCGCCGCGTCTTCCGACAGCCCGCGACGGTCGCCCCGGAATCAGCGGCCGAGTAGAGGGACGTCGTGCTTGCCGAGGTGGTAGTCGCGAACCGCGTCGACGAGCTCGGTCACGGAGAGCTTGCCGTCGCCGTTGGCGTCAAGCTCCTGGAACGCCCTGTCGGTCACGCTCCGCTCCAGGCCGATGGCGTCGAACCATTTGACGACCTCCGCCTGGCTGACCTCGCCGTCGCCGTCGACGTCCAGGACGTTGACGATGGCCTGAATCGTCGGGCGTACCACGCTGGCGAACCCGGCGTCGCCCTTGCTGATGATCTCCTGGTCGGCGACCTGGAGGAACTTGTCCTTGCTGATCCGGGAGGTGCCCGCCGCGCTGGCGAGCCGGTCGAACATGTCCAGGTACGCCTGCTTGAGCTCGGCGCCCCGCGCGGTGCCCTGGACCCCGAGGCGGTTGATGATGCCCTCCGCTTCCGATTCGAAGTCGGAGCGCTCGATCACTCCGTTTCCGTCGATGTCCCAGAGGCGGAATCGCTCTTCCAGGCGGGTGGACTCTCTGACATCTGTGGCCATTTCAGACCTTTCTCGTGATGCGGGGCCGTCTCCATCGATGAGGGCACCCCGGACCGAACGAAATCGACGGCGCAGGGAGGCTGCCGGATTTCGTTTTCCTGCTACAGGGATTGCCAGGCTCGGCATTCGGTAAACGCGGAATCAAGGAAGTTTACTTATCCCCAATAGAGAAAGCGGCGGAGCGCCTGATCACACAAAATGCGCAACCCACCCATTAAGGGTGTCGATATGATTTGAATAACCGCGAAATCGGTGAGAGGGCCGCTGGATTCATCCGTAATCATTTCCCGGGAACTCCCCCTGCCGGAACTCCACCGGCGCCTCCGGCGTCAGCCCCAGGTCCCGGCCGGTGACCACGGGATCGGCATGGACCAGCACGTTGTAGTGGTTGGGGAAGTGGCAGCCGTCGAACCCGAGCAGCACGCCGATCCAGCGACCCCCGATCCGGACCTCGTCGCCCCGGTCGAGCACCCCCGCATTGGCGATCTCGACGAAACCGACGAACCCGACACGATCGATCACCGCACCGGCATCGGTCTCGGTGTGGTCGGTGAGGACCAGCTCGTGCACCTCGCCGGCCCGCACGCACCGGCTCGCGTACGGCTCCAGCCGCATGCCGCGATCCATCCGGCGGTGGACCAGGACCTTCACAAGGGTCGCGGCCACCACGCGCTTGGGTCCGTCCTCGCAGGGGTTCACGCCGTCTCCTTCCCGGCGTCCGCCGCCAGCCGGTACACGTCCGACACGAGCCGCAGGGCGGGCAGCCCGCCGTCGCCGTCGCCCGTCCCGTCCCGCACCCGTCGCTCGAACGCGCGCAGCACGCCCACGTACTCGTGCCACAGTGATCCCTTGAACCCCGGGTGGCCGGCCAGCATGTCGGCGTGCAGGGTCCGGCCGTCGGCCAGCCGGACGTCGATGTCCTTGCGTTCCCCCTGGTAGGACCAGTCGAGCAGCACCCGGACCCGCGTCGACCCGGCGCGCAGTTCGATGTCGGCCCGCCGGTCGACGCCGGTGGCATCCCGGGTGATCCGGGCGGACACCGCCTCGGCCGGGCCCACCAGCCGATCGACCAGATCGAACGCGTTGGGCCCGTTGTCGGCCACGCATCCCCCGCCGCATCGCCCGGGGTCCAGGTACCAGCTGTCCGCACCCGCGTGCTCCTCGATGCGCTCCAGGTAACGCACCGTCAGCTCCTCGGCCCGTGCCCCGGCCGTTTCGGCCCGGAGCCGGGCGACCTCGTCGTTGTACCGGCGGTGGAAGGCCGTGAACAGCGGAACGCCCACGTCCGCCGCGAGCCGTACCAGCCGCTCCCCCTGGGCGGCGTCCAGGGCGAGCGGCTTCTCCACGCACACGGCCACCCCACGCTCCAGCGCGTCCGCGCAGACCCGCGCGTGCGCGTCGTTGGGCACGGTGACGACCACCGCGTCCGGGCGCGCCTCCTCCAGCAACCGCACGTGGTCGCGGTAGCCGGGCACCTCAGCGGCCCGGAGGGCCGGCGCCGCCGGATCCCGGTCGCACACCGCGCACAGCCGCAGCGTCGCCGAGTCGCGCAGCGCCGCCAGATAGAAACGGGAGATCACGCCGAGGCCGATGACCCCGACCCGCAGTGGAGCCGTCAACTGTCCTCCAGAACGTCGGGTACGGCCAGGCCCGCCCGCGCCGCGACCTCGGTCAGCTCCGCGTACACCGCCGCGTCGAGCGGGACACCCGTACGCAGCCGCTCCTGGGCACGCCGATGCTCGTGCCAGCCGGGGTAGCGCACCGGCCGGGCGGGGTCGGCGGGCGGGCAGGCGAGCAACGCGCCGAACAGGGTGCCCGCGTCGGCCTCGGCCCCCTCGCGCAGCGCACCCGGCGCGACCGCCATCACGAAGAAGCCGATGTCGTCGTCGCGCCCGCTCGGGCCGCCGTCTCCGCGGAGCGCGTCGGGGTGTGCGCCGAGCCCGGCGCCCGGCACCAGCGCGGCCAGCACCTCGACCGCGATGCCCAGCCCGAACCCCTTGTGCTGCGCGGCCTCACCGCCCAGCCACATCAGATGCGCCCGCCCGGCGTCGAAGGCGGCCGGGTCGGTCACGGGAGCGCCCCCGTCGTCGCGGAGCAGCCCCTCGGGTACGGTCCGACCGGCCCGCGCGGCCTGGCGAATGCGGCCGGTCGGCGCGGCGGTCGTGCTCATGTCGAGCACGAACGGGGGGTGTTCTCCGGCCGGGGCGGCGACGCTGAGCGGGTTGGTGCCGAGCATCGCGAGCGCACCACCCGGTGGCCTCGCGATCCGCTGCCCGCCGCAGTTGCTGGCGACCAGCCCGATCATGCCCCGCTCCACCGCGCGCAGCGCGTGATGCCCGGCGCAGCCGAGGTGGGTGGCGCCGCGCACGGCAGCCACGCCGACGCCGTACCGCATGGCACGCTCCACGGCCACGTCCATGGCGGCCCCGGCGATCCACAGGCCGAGCGCCCTTTCGGCGGCGATGAGCACGGCGGCGCCGCGGTCGGCGACCGTACGGGGCCGAGCCCGGGGGTCGATCCGCCCCTCGTCGATCAGCGGCAGGTAGATCCGGGTCAGATTGACCAGGCCATGCGAGTCCATTCCGGTGAGATCGCCGTAGCACAGCGCCCGTGCGGCCTCGTACGCCTGCTCGGCCGCCATGCCCCGGCCGGCGAACACCCCAGAGGTGAAGCCGAGCAGGTCGGCGTAGCGCACCCGGACGATCTCCGGCGCCGCCGGGGCGGGTCCGATACGCGATGCGGGACACGGCGCGGTGGCCGCCAAGTGCGTGTCCGCCGGCCTCATGGTCGTCCGCTCCTGTCGTCGGCGAAGGCCGCCAGCAGCCTGGCCACCGCGTCGGCGAACTCCGCGAGCTCGCCGACCCCGACGAACTCCCCCGCGGCGTGGGCGTTGTTGGCGGCCAGATCGCCCGGGCCGAGCACCACGGTGCAGGCATCGGCGATGCCCGACATCCAGATGGCGTCGCAGGTGAAGCCGGGTTCGTGGCACGGCCACGGCTCGATCCCGGCCACGTCGCGCAGCAGCCGGTGCCCCCAGACGTCGTGGTCGTCCAGGACGGGCAGCCCGCGTTTGAGCCACTCCAGCCGGGTGATGGCACGCGCGTCGGCCGCGGTCCTGGCGAACAGCGCCGTGTCCGCGAAGGCCTCGCAGAACGCGTCGAGCCCGTCGTCCAGGGCGGCCCGCAGGTCACGCTCCAGCCGCCGTCCGACGTCGGCCGAGGCGTAGGCCAGGTTGAGCAGCAGCGAGCCGCGTCCGTAGACCTTGTTGTGCCGCGTGCCGGTGTGCAGGCCGGCCACGCACACCCCGCCTTCCGTCGCCGGCCGGTCGAGCGCCCGGGCGAGATGCTGGGTGAGGAAGCCCAGCAGCACGCCGGCGTTGTGTCCGGTGGCGGCATGGTCGTCGACGGCGTCGGCGCCGTCGACCACCACACGCGCGGTCATCGCCGCCGTGCTCCGCGGCAGGAACCGCAGCCGGGTGGGCTCGCAGAAGACGTTGAGCCGCCCGATGTATCCCCGCTCCACGAGCGGTCTGGTGCCGAAGACGCCCATGGCGCCGCCCTCCTCACCGGCCACGGCCTGGATCAGTACGCCGATGTCACGGCCGATGGCCGGGCGCAGCGCCCGCGCGGCGCGCACCCCGGCGAGCAGCGCCACCGCCGGTCCCTTGGCGTCGACCGCACCGCGTCCGTAGAAGTGATCGCCGTCGAACCGGACCGGCTGGCGACCCGCGACGGTGTCCAGGTGCACGTTGAACATCACGGTGCGTGCGGCGGGCAGTTCCGGCCCCAGCCGCAGCACCAGGCTGGGCTGGTCGGCGAGGAAACCCGGCAGATCGCGTGCCGCGCGTACGGGCGCGGGGACGTCGGGGCGGTCCAGCTCGGCGGCCTCGGGGGGCGCGTGCCGTACGGCCCGGAAGCCGATCGCGGCGGCGGCCCGCGCGTAACCGGCCTGTGCCTCCCGCAGTCGTGGCGCGGGCGCACCGGCACCGGTCTCCAGCGGACCCGCCGTGGGCAGGCGCAGCAGCCACAGCAGCAGATCGCGGTCTTCGGGCGCGAGCGGAGGAGGCGGCACGACCGGCATCGGTGCGGTCAACGGGTCCTCCCCGCGTCTTCGGCGGGAGCGATCCGGCCCACCAGCCGTTCCAGCGCCCGTCCGTACGCCACGAAGGCGGCATGGTCTCCGCTGCCGGGATCGCCCACGCCGGAAAGGTGTGGGCGCAGGTGCAGATGGGGCTCGATGGAGAGCACTCCGGTGTAGCCGTGGGCCAGCAGCATGCGCAGGCACTCCGCGACGTGTGCCGTGCCGACGCCGGGCGACACGAAACCGACCCCGCCGTCCGAGCCGATCACCGCGTCCTTGACGTGCACATGCGCCACATGGCCGATGACAGCGGCGAGCATCTCCGGCGACGAGTATCCGTACGCGACGCCGTTGCCGGTGTCGAACAGCAACCGGAACGCCGGGCTGTCGATCGCGGTCACCAGGTCCAGCATGCGTTCGGCACGATCGCCCGCCCAGCCCGCGCAGTTCTCCAGCGCCAGCAGCAGCCCGGCGTCCTCGGCCCGGCGGGTCAACTCACGCAGCCGGCTCAGGGCGCGGCGTCCCCATTCCGCCTCCGGCAGTCCGCCTGAGGGATAGGACATGACGCGCACCAGGCGGGTGCCCAGGACGGGGCAGCGCCGGGCGAGCACCTCGAGCTCGGTCAGGTCGAGCGCGAAATCCCCGGTCACCGGCCGAGACCAGTCGCCGATCTTGGAGGCCACGCCGACCACGGCGACACCGGCCGTACGGATGCGATCAGCCGATCGGGCGAAGGCCGTCTCGTCCAGCCGTGCGATGGGAACACCGGCGATCGTACGCAGCTCGAGGCGGTTCCAGCCCAGCTCACGCACGGCGTCGAGCTGCCCGGGCAGATCCGGTGCCGCCTCGTCGCCGATCCCGGCCAGCGCGATCCCGCCCGACACGATCCCGCCCGGCAGCCGCCCACCGGCCACGGGCGCAGGAGCGGGAGCCGAGGCGGCCGGGGTCGGGGCCGGGCCGGGCTCAGCGGACGCCGTGGACACGCCGTTCCTCCTCGTGCCGTGTCTCCTCGTGCTGCGTCTCCTCGTATTGGGCCTCCTCGCGCTGGGTGGCTTCCCGTTCACCGGCGGCGCACAGATCCTTTGCCTCGGTGAGCAGCCGTACGGCCTCCACCTGCACGGGCAGCGCCCCCCGCGTGGCGGGGAGACGGCCGTATCGCGAGTAGGTGCAGCGGACGAAGGCGGAAAGGGCGTCGTCGTCGAAGACGGTCCGGATCGCATCACGGCCCTCGGCCACCACCCGGAGTTGCGCGGTGTGGTCCGTGTCGCTGCAGGGATAGTGGCCGGTGAGAGTCGCCCGCTCGAATTCCAGGGTGATGCGGCGCTCGCGAACGGGCGAGGTCAGATCCGAGTCGATCTCGGTGCGCACGCCGGAGTGGTGCTCCAGCCGGAGCGCGGCGCGGCCCAGGCGGGGCAGCCGGAACCGACCGGTCGCCATGTCCGCCCAGGACGCGCCGGTGATCCGGGCGCCGCCCGCGAGGGTGAGCACCACGGCCAGCGCGTGCGGCACCTCCACGTCGAAGGCGGTGGGGTGATCGGGGACCATGGCGCTGCGGGTGAACCGGGGCTTGTTCTGCACGAAGCGGATGCCGCGCAGCCTGCCGAACTCCTCCATGTCCACGGCCTCGCGCAGCCGACGGGTCAGGTCGCTGTGGAGCCATTGGGTGGCGACGGTGATCTCCAGTCCCCGGCTGCGTCGCAACCGGGCGATCGCCGCCAGTCCCACCAGATCCAGGGCCAGCGGCTTCTCCACGATGATCTTTCGATAGCCGAGCCCGGCCAGCCGCTCCAGCACGCCCAGGCGGATCTGCGGCGGCGTGCAGATGTGCACCACGGTGCGGTGCGGGGGAGTCAGCGCGGCCGCCTCCTCAAGGGTGTCGGCCATGACGACATCGGTCATGCCGGAAGGCGGCCGGAAAGGATCGTGGGCGACGACCGGCCCGGGAGCGAACAGGCCGGGGCTCAGCGAGCGCGTTCTGGCGAGCGCCGGAAGATGCAGTCCTCCCCCGGCTCTGCCCATTCCGAGGATGAAACTGTGTAACACGCAGCAACTCCGTTCTGCTCCGCCTGCGGCGCATCTCATCGAAATGCGTTTCATCGGCTGATCCGGACTCGGCGTCGGACGGCCGGGGAGGCCTCCGGCGAAATGATTCATCGACGCCGCGTCAGTGATCCGGAGCGGCGTGGATCGGTCCAAGCGTCGGATCCGCTTTCGCCCCTACGGACATCCGGCGCCCGGTGGAAAATCGCGTGTTGAATCGAATTACCGGCCATGGACATGAAACGGAGCGTCGTCGCCGGTCAGGCGATCGGAATCGTTCGCGGTGATTTCGTCGGCGGTCGAGCCGGATGGCCGCCGACCCGATGACCCTCTGGGCTCACCCGCGCCGATCAGGCGACGGAGAAACTGAACTGCCCGCTGGGCGGAGCGTGCCAGCCGTGGTTCGGGTCGACGGGGATGCCGGGGCCGAGGCACGACGGCGTGGCGTGGATGAACACCCTGGAGCCGGTGAGATTGATCAGCACGTGAGCGGTCGGCGGAAGCCGCCGGCAGCTACCCGCCGGCAGGTTCTGATACCTGCTGAGCTGCTCGACCTCGGTGGTGAACACGACGACCTCGCCCTTGACCTCATCGCTCGGTCCCGCCCCCGCGAGAAACGCCGTGGCCGACACCGCGGCCAGCCCGAGAACCGTGCTGAACACCTTCACTCCCCTCGCTCGACCACCTCAGGGCACGCCTGTAGAGCTCTCGCCGTCCGCTTCCGCCCCATGGAACACCCTTGACACGGCCATCATCAGGTAATGGAGAGTGACATGTCAATCACTCTGCGTGATTGGATTGCTCCACGCACGGCGGATACGCTCGCCTCGTCGGCGACCGGGCCGTGATGCGCACCGGACTCCGTCAGCGGGAGTCGCCCGCTTCGAGGACCATCTTCAGGCCGCGCGAGGTCGCCGGCGAGCCGGAGCGGTTGAGCGGTTGAGCGGTTGAGCGGTTGGAGCGGTTGAGCGGTTGGAGCGGTTGAGCGGTTGGAGCGGTTGAGCGGTTGGAGCGGCGAGGGGTGGCCGTACACCCGGGCGCCGGCCATCCCCGCGCGGAGAATCCCGAGCCGAGGTCAGTACTGGTTCGTCCTGGCGTCCTGGGCGAGCCCCTCGTCGATCTCCTCCACCGTCATCTCCTTGATGCCCAGATGGTCCTTGGCGATCCGGCCGAGCGTGGGCAGGCTCTTGCGGTCGGGCCAGGTCTCCGGCTGCCACAGCGACGAGCGCAGGAACGCCTTCGCGCAGTGCATGTAGAGCTCTTCGACGTCGACGAGGACGGCCAGTTGCGGCCGCCTGCCCTTGACCTCCAGGTCGTCGAAGAACGGTGCGTCCGACACGAGCGTGGCGCGCCCGTTCACACGCAGCGTCTCGTTCATCCCCGGCACGATGAACAGCATGCCGACGCGGGGGTTGTGCAGCATGTTGCGTAGGCTGTCCAGCCGATGGTTGCCGGGCCGGTCGGCGAGGACCAGCCGGTGGTCGTCGAGGACCAGCACCGAGCCGGCGGGGTCGCCGCGGGGGGAGACGTCGCAGGTGCCGTCCGGGTTCGAGGTGGCCAGCAGCACGAACGGCGAGTGCGCGATGATCGTGCGCGCGTGCTCGTCGATCCGTGCGATGTCCTTGTCCCAAATGGCCTGCGCCGGCTCTTTCACGATCTCCCGGAGCTCGGCCTCGGTCGTCACCGTACGGATCTCAGAAAAGTTCACCTTTCAAATATAAGGTAAGCCTAACCAGCGGGCCGGACCGAGGTGCTGGAGTGCGGAAACGGGCACCGACCTCGCACGTCGGGTCGCCGCGGCACGCACCCGGCACGGGGGCCGTCGCGGCGTCGGCACGGGGCCACCGGAACGATCACCCCCGGCCTCCGCACGCCGATCCGGATAAAAGACGTCTCAAACCCGAGATTGCGACAAGTCGGTTATTTCTCTTAGAGTGCTGGCAAGGCAAGGCTTACCTAACTAGGTGGTGCCGGCAGAGGGTCGCCTGTCGCGGCCCTTGAAAGCACACCTGAGCAGGGGTTTTGCCGCAACACGGTGCGCAGCTCCACGAACGCCTATCGCGAGCCAGGACGTGAGAGGGCCGCCACCAGCGGAATTCTGAGACCGGAGTACGGATTGAAGCGTCGACTAAGCCTCCGCATCCTCGCTGTGGCGGCCATCCTGACGGGCATCGTGAGCTGCGGCGGCCCGGCTGAGACCGAGCAGAAGAGCACGAGCGGCGGTTCGAGCGCCTTCCCCATGACGATCCAGCACGCGCTGGGAACGACCACCATCCCGGCGAAGCCGGAGCGGGTGGCCACGGTCAACTGGGCCAACCACGAAGCGCCGCTGGCCCTCGGCGTCGTCCCGGTCGGCATGGCCGCCGCGAACTTCGGCGACGACGACGGCGATGGGCTCCTGCCCTGGGTGGACAAGCGCCTGAAGGAGCTCAACGCCCAAAAGCCCGTCCTGTTCGACGAGACCGACGGCATCGACTTCGAGGCCGTCGCCGACACCAAGCCCGACGTGATCCTGGCCGCCTACTCGGGCCTGACCAAGCAGGACTACGACACGCTGAGCGAGATCGCGCCCGTGGTGGCCTACCCGGACGCCGCGTGGGCGACCCCGTGGCGCGAGATCATCCGGATGAACAGCAAGGCCATCGGGCTCGCCGAAGAGGGCGAGAGGCTCATCGCCGACATCGAGGGCGACATCGCCACGGTCGTCGCGAAGTATCCGCAGCTCAAGGGCAAGTCGGCGATGTTCATGACGCACGTCGACCCCAACGACGTGAGCGAGGTGGGCTTCTACACGAAGCATGACACCCGCACGTTGTTCTTCGAGGACCTCGGACTGAAGATCGCGGACAGCATCGCCAAGGCGTCCGAAGGCACGGACAAGTTCGCCCTGACGCGGAGCGCGGAGCAGATCGACCTGTTCGACGACGTCGACATCATCACCGGATACGGCGACGAGAAGGGTGAACTGATCGAGACGCTCAGGAAGGACCCGCTGCTGTCGAAGATCCCCGCCGTCAAGCGCGGCTCGGTGTACCTCCTGCCCGGGAGCACACCCCTGGGCACCGCAGCGAACCCGACGCCCCTGTCCATCTCCTGGGTGCTGGAGGACTACGTCGCAGCGCTCGCCAAGGCAGCGGACAAGGTCAAGTGACGTCGGTCGTCGACGTCGACCACGCGCCGGACGCCGCCCTCGTGCGGCGTCCGGCGCGTGTCCGCGTCCTGTGGCTGCTCGTCACGATCCTGGTCATGGCCGCGCTCATGGTGGCCTCCGTCGCCCTCGGCTCGCGTGACGTCTCCTGGGCCGACGTGTGGGCCGCGCTCGGCGGCGCGGACGACTCCCTCGAACAGGCGGCGGTGACCAAGCGGATACCGCGCACCCTGCTCGCCGTGGTGGTCGGCGCCGCGCTCGGCCTCGCCGGCGCGGTCATGCTGGGGGTGACCCGCAACCCGCTGGCCGACCCGGGAATCCTCGGCGTCAACATGGGCGCTTCGCTCTTCGTCGTCACCGCCGTCGCGTTCTTCGGGCTCACATCTCCGACCGGCTACATCTGGGTCGCGTTGGCGGGGGCCGCCGCCTCGGCCGTGTTCGTGTACATCGTCGGCTCCCTCGGGCGGGGCGGAGCCACCCCGCTCAAGCTCGCGCTCGCCGGCGCGGCCACGTCGGCGGCCTTCGCGTCCCTCGTCAGCGCCGTCGTCCTGCCGCGCAACGACATCGCGGGAAGCTTCCGGCTCTGGCAGATCGGCGGTGTCGGCGGCGCGTCGTACGAGCGCATCGGGCACGTCCTGCCGTTCCTCGCCGTCGGCTTCGTCATATGCCTCCTGTCCGCCCGTGCGCTGAACTCGCTCGCGCTCGGGGACGAGCTCGCGGCCGGGCTCGGCGAGCGTGTCGCCGTCGTCCGGGCCACGGCCGCTCTCGGCGCCATCGTGCTGTGCGGCGCGTCCACGGCCGTCGCCGGGCCGATCGGCTTCGTCGGACTCGTCGTCCCGCACGCGTGCCGTCTGCTCGTCGGCGTGGACCACCGCTGGCTGCTGCCGTTCTCCACCCTGGTCGGCGCGGCGCTGCTCACCGCCGCCGACGTCGTCGGCCGCATGGTGACGCGTCCCTCGGATGTCGAGGTGGGCATCGTGACCGCGTTGATCGGCGCGCCGTTCTTCATCCACATCGTCCGCCGGCAGAAAGTGCGTGACCTGTGAGCGCCCCAGCGGTCACCCGGCCGTCCATCCTGCAGGCCGTCGCGAGCGGACGCCGCCGGCGCTCCGCCCGCCGCCGCCTCGTCATCCTGACGCTGGCGGTGCTCGTCGTGGCCGGGTTCGCGGTGACCCTGATGGCCGGGCAGACCTTCTACCCTCCCCGCGACGTGATCCGCGTCGTCCTCGGCGAGCAGGTCCCGGGGGCGTCGTTCACGGTCGGGCGGCTCCGGCTGCCCCGGGCCGTACTCGCCGTGATCGCGGGACTCAGCTTCGGCATGGCCGGCGTCACCTTCCAGACGATGCTCCGCAACCCGCTGGCCAGCCCCGACATCATCGGAATCAGTTCGGGGGCGAGTGCCGCCGCGGCCATCGCGATCGTGTCGTTCTCCCTCGGCGGGACCCAGGTGTCGATCATCGCCATCGTCGCCGCACTCGCCGTCGCCCTGGTGGTGTACGGCCTGGCGTTCCGGGACGGCGTCGCCGGCACACGGCTCATCCTGATCGGCATCGGGATCTCCGCGATCCTCGACAGCATCACCTCCTATGTCCTGTCCCGGGCCCCGGAATGGGACCTGCAGGAGGCCATGCGCTGGTTGACCGGCAGCCTCAACGGCACGACCTGGGAACAGGTCCTGCCCGCCCTCGCCGCGCTTGTCGTCCTCTCCCCCGTCCTGCTGTCCCGGGCGCGTGACCTGTCGGCGATGCAGCTCGGCGACGACACCGCCTCCGCCCTCGGGGTCCGGGTCGAACGCACCCGCATCACCGTGATCGTCGCAGCCGTCGGCCTGATCGCCTTCGCCACGGCTGCGGCCGGGCCGATCGCGTTCGTGGCGTTCCTGTCCGGCCCCATCGCGGCCCGGATCATCGGGGTGAGCGGCTCCCTGCTCGTGCCCGCCGCCCTCGTCGGCGCGCTCCTGGTCCTCGTCGCCGACTTCGCCGGCCAGTTCGCGTTCGGCACCCGCTATCCGGTCGGCGTCGTCACCGGCGTCCTCGGGGCGCCCTACCTCGTCTATCTGATCGTCCGCAGCCATCGGGCCGGAGGTTCGCTGTGACCACATCCCACTCCCTCGCGGCCGAGCACCTGACGCTCGGCTACGGCGACCGCGTCGTCGTCGAGGCCCTCGACCTGGTCGTACCACCCGGCGAGATCACGGTCATCGTCGGCGCCAACGCCTGCGGGAAGTCGACGCTGCTGCGTTCGCTGTCGCGGCTGCTGGCACCCCGCGGGGGCCGTGTCGTCCTGGACGGCAAGGAGGTGCACCGCATGCCCGCCAAGGAGCTGGCCCGCACTCTCGGGCTGCTGCCTCAGTCGCCGGTCGCACCCGAGGGCATCACCGTGCTCGACCTCGTCGGTCGCGGACGCCATCCGCACCAGGGGATCTTCTCCCGCTGGAACGACAGGGACGACGCAGCGGTGGCGGCGGCCCTGGAGGCCACGCGTACGGCGGATCTCGCCGACCGGCCCGTCGACGAGCTGTCCGGCGGCCAGCGCCAGCGGGTCTGGATCGCCATGGCGCTGGCCCAGCAGACCGATCTGCTGCTGCTCGACGAGCCCACCACCTTCCTCGACGCCAGCCACCAGATCGAGGTCCTCGATCTGCTGACCGACCTGAATCACACCCGTGGCACCACCATCGTGATGGTGCTGCACGACCTCAACCTCGCCGCCCGGTACGCCGACCACCTCATCGCGCTCGCCGATGGCGGGCTGCACGCCTGCGGCACGCCGGCCGAGGTCCTCACCGAGGACAGCGTCCGCACCGTCTTCGGCCTCGACAGCCGCATCATCGAAGACCCCGTGTCCGGCCGCCCGCTGATGCTCCCCATCGGCCGCCACCACATCCGGCCGAGGCCGGCTCCGGCGCCGGGCCGGGTTCAGGACGCGTCTTCAGCGGCCGAGCGGGACGACCGCGTCACCGCTTCGCAGGGCTCATGAGGTCGCGACAGGTGGCGGCAGCGGCCCGGGCACTGGACGCGCATGGGCCCGGGTGACACTCCCTCGATCGGGCGAATGCCCCTATCTTGTCCGGTCATTTCGACATGATGGGGCGATGAACTGGATCGCTCCGCCAATCGACCGTGCCGAGGTGCCGACGGTCGGGGATGAACGCGCCCTCCTTGAGGCCTGGCTCGACCATCACCGGGAGACCCTGCTGCTGAAATGCGCCGGGCTCACCGCCGACCGGCTCAAGCTGCGCGCCGTCGAGCCGTCGAGCATGAGCCTGCTCGGGCTCGTACGCCACATGGCCGAGGTCGAGCGTTCGTGGTTCCGCCGCAGGTTCGCCGGCGAGGCGGTCGACTTCCTCTACTGTGATCCGGAGACCAATCCGGACGGCGACTTCGACGACGTCGACACCGCGGACGCCGAGGCGGACTTCGCCGCCTTCGCCCGGGAGGTCGAGCTGGCCCGGGCGGCGGCGGCCGGGCACTCCCTGGAGGAGACCTTCCGTCACCCGCGCCGGAACGTCGACATGAACCTCCGCTGGGTCTATCTGCACATGATCGAGGAGTACGCCCGCCACAACGGCCACGCCGATCTGCTCCGCGAACGGACCGACGGCGCCACCGGAGCGTGAGGCGACATGGACGCCGAGACGCACCGATCCGAGACGTACCGATCTGAGCCGAACCTGCCCGAGACGACGTACCGGCCCGAACCGGCTCGGCCGGGGATGCGGACACCGGAACCCGAGCTGGACTACTACGTGATCACCGGCGAGGCCGCGGCTCCCGCGGGACCGCCGGCGGGGATCGTGGCCGAGGAGTTCGTGCTCTCCGATGACGGTACGGCCACCGGCCTGAACGGCGCGGCCTGGACCCGGATGGACGGCGCCGCGGGCGGTGCCCCCGACGGCGCGTGGTGGAGCTCGGCCGAGTTCACCCGCGCGATGCGGGCGGATCCGGAGCTGCGCGGCCGAATCGTCGCGGTCTCCCGGCACGAAGCGGAGGCGGCCTACCGACGGCTCGGCGCGGGCGAGCTGCCCGGCGAGGCCACGCTGAGGACCTACTTCCACGACACCCTGCCGTTCGACGGGTCGGCGCCGCTGCGGCTCGGCCCTCCGGACGCGCCCGAGGGATTCCACGACCGGCGGGTCTATCGGATCCTGTTCGCCGGGGACCTGAGTGAGACCGGCCTGGTGAACCTGTCGGCCGGATGGCGGATGCGCGCCGCCGACGACGACGCCCGAGGTCGCGTCGTCGGCACGGCGCACATCACCCTGGCGGGCGACCTGTTCTCCTGGGACCTCCGCCGGGTCGGCGGCATGGCCTGGTCCGTCGACCTGACGGCCTGCCTGGGCGAGCCGTCCCCCCGGACGGGCGGCGTGATCCGACGGCTCCTGCGGGAGCTGACGACGGCGATGCGCCGCGAGGGTCTGATCCCGGTGACGATCGAGCGCTTCTCCTGACCCCGGCGGATTCCGCCACCATCGGAATCGTGACCGGGAAAGCGTTCGCGCTGGTGACAGCGTTATTTGTTAAGAATCTTGACAAATGAGGCCGTCGGTCCCGACCATGGGAGCACGGATCCGTACTCGTCCAGCGGCTCGCTGGTGAACACAACCACCGGCGGCGTCGCCGGTGCGCCCTCACCCCCCACGATCGGCGCCATGGCTCCGATCACTCCTGGTTCAGGAGACCTCCATGCGAAAGCGCACGTCCCGCCTGCTGACGCTGGCAGCATCGCTGCTGCTTGCGGCCACGGGCATCGTCCTCACGCAGGCGCCGGCCAACGCGGCCAACCTGCTCGTGAATCCCGGCTTCGAGACCGGAAACCTCTCGCCCTGGTCCTGCACCGGCGGGCTGGGGTCGGTCGTCGGCTCCCCGGTCCATTCAGGCACGAAGGCACTCGCCGGTGCGGCCAGTGCCTCCGACAACGCACAGTGCACGCAGACCGTTTCGGTGAAGCCGAACACGGCCTACACGCTGAGCGCCTGGGTCCGCGGAAGCTACGTCTACCTCGGTGTGAACGGCGGCGCGTCCACCTGGACCTCGTCGGCCTCGGCCTACACGCAGCTCACCGTGCCGTTCACCACGGGCGCCAACCAGACCACCGCCGTGATCTACCTGCACGGATGGTACGGCCAGGGCACCTACTACGTCGACGACGTCAACTTCGACGGCCCCGGCGGCTCTCCGTCGCCGTCGCCCTCCCCGTCCCCGTCGCCTTCCCCCTCACCCTCGCCTTCGCCGTCCCCCTCGCCCTCCCCATCTCCTTCGCCGTCGCCTTCCCCCTCGCCGTCTCCGTCGCCGTCACCGTCACCCTCTCCGGGGGACGTGACCTGCCCGGTGAAGGGCAAGCCCAGCGGCAAGGTGCTCCAGGGCTACTGGGAGAACTGGGACGGCGCGTCCAACGGCGTACACCCGCCGTTCGGCTGGACCCCGATCACCGACGCCCGCATCCGGCAGCACGGCTACAACGTGATCAATGCGGCGTTCCCGGTCATCCGCTCTGACGGCACCGTCCTGTGGGAGGACGGCATGGACAGCACCGTCAAGGTCGCCACTCCCGCCGAGATGTGCCAGGCCAAGGCCGCCGGCGCGACGATCCTGATGTCCATCGGCGGGGCGACGGCCGGCATCGACCTCAGCTCCAGCACGGTCGCCGACCGGTTCGTCCAGACCATCGTGCCGATCCTGAAGAAGTACAACTTCGACGGCATCGACATCGACATCGAGACCGGCCTCAGCGGCAGCGGCAACATCAACCAGCTGTCCGCCTCCCAGGCCAACCTCATCCGGATCATCGATGGCGTGCTCGCCCAGATGCCGTCGAACTTCGGCCTGACCATGGCCCCCGAGACGGCGTACGTCACGGGCGGCAGCGTCGTCTACGGCTCGATCTGGGGCGCGTACCTGCCGATCATCAAGAAGTACGCCGACAACGGCCGCCTGTGGTGGCTGAACATGCAGTACTACAACGGAAGCATGTACGGCTGCTCGGGCGACTCCTACTCCGCCGGCACGGTTCAGGGTTTCGTCGCCCAGACCACCTGCCTGGACAAGGGCCTGGTCATCCAGGGCACCACGATCAGGGTCCCCTATGACAAGCAGGTGCCCGGTCTGCCCGCGCAGCCCGGAGCCGGCGGCGGCTACATGTCGCCCTCGCTGGTGAGCCAGAGCTGGAACAGCTTCAACGGTCAGCTCAAGGGTCTGATGACCTGGTCCATCAACTGGGACGGGTCGAAGGGCTGGACCTTCGGCGACAACGTCAGGTCCCTTCAGGGCCGCTGACCCGCCCCCAGCCACCCACGAAGGCCGCTCCCCTTTGACCGGGAGCGGCCTTCGCCGTGAGAGACGCCGCCGATATGCCGCCTCGGGTCGCGGTCTTTCCGATCTCGGGAAGGCCTGCCTCAGTCGGCCGCGGCGGCGAGGCGGGCGGCCCGGGTGGTGAGGTAGTCCCGTTCCGGGATGCTCAGCGTGCGGCTCGCCGCCGCGCGATAGTCGTCGACGGCCGCCCGGTGCTCGCCCGCCATCTCCAGCAGGTGCGCCCGGGCCACGTGGAAGCGGTGGTTGCCCGCCAGGCGGCCCTCGGCCTCGAGTGCCTCGAGCATTTCGAGGCCGGTCGCTGGGCCGTGCGCCATCGCGGCGGCCACGGCGCGGTTGAGCGAGACCACGGGGTTGTCCGACATCCGCTCCAGCAGGCCGTACAACGCCAGGATCTGCGGCCAGTCGGTCTCCTCGGCCGTCGCCGCCTCGTCGTGCAGCGCGGCGATCGCGGCCTGGAGCTGATAGGGCCCGACCGCGCCCCTGGCCAGGGTGCGGGTGATGAGCTCCACTCCCTCGGCGATCGCGGCGCCGTCCCATCTGCTCCGGTCCTGCTCGGCCAGCGGGATCGGGACGCCGTTCTGATCGGTCCTGGCGGGGCGGCGTGCATCGGTCAGCAGCATCAATGCGAGCAGGCCGGCCACCTCGCAGTCGTCGGGAAGCAGGCGGTGCGCCATCCTGGTCAGCCTGATCGCCTCCCGGGACAGCTCGACCCGGTGCAGCTCGGGCCCGTCGCTGCTGGCGTACCCCTCATTGAAGATCAGGTACAGCACGTGCAGCACCGAGCCGAGCCTGCCGCGTCGCTCCTCCGCCTCCGGCAGCAGGAACGGGACGCCGGACGCCTTGATGCGCTGCTTGGCCCGGCTGATCCGCTGCGCCATCGTCGCCTCCGGCACCATGAACGCCTTGGCGATCTCCGCGGTGGTGAGACCGCCGACCGACCGCAGGGTGAGCGCGATCGCCGATGCCGGGGTCAGCGCGGGATGGCAGCACAGGAACAGCATGGTCAGCGTGTCGTCCCGGTCCGTCTCGTACGTCTCGTCGGCCGGCGGCGTCGTCGCCCTGCCCTCGATGGGCGCCTGCGCGGCGACGAGATCCTCACGGCGGCGCCGCGCCTGCTCGCTGCGGATCTGTTCGATCATCCGGCGGTTGGCCACCTGGACGAGCCAGCCTCGCGGGTTGCCGGGCACGCCTTCCTCAGGCCACTGGGCGGCGGCGTCCAGCAGCGCCTCCTGCACCGCGTCCTCCGCCATGTCGAAGTCGCCGAACCGCCGGGTGAGCACGCCGACGACCTGCGGCGCCAGCTCGCGCAGCAGGTCGTCGACGGCCGGGCCGCCCAGGGTCACAGCTCCGCTGGCGGGGCCGACATCACCTGGCGCACCTCGATCGGCATGTTCAGCGGCTCGCCGCCCGGGCCGGGCGCGGCCGAGACGTACGCCGCCAGATCGACCGCACGCTCCTGGCTCTCGACGTCGACGATCCAGTAACCGACCAGGAACTCCTTCGTCTCGGGGAACGGACCATCGGTGACGACGGGAGATCCGCCCGCGCCGGACCGGACGATCCTGGCCTGGTCCGGCATGGCCAGCCCCTGCGCGTCGACGAGCTCCCCGGTTTCGACGAGCTTCCTGTCCACGTCGCGCATGAACTCGATGTGGGCCTTGACGTCCTCCGGCGGCCAGGTCCCGATGGGCGGCAGGCCGGTCTGGTCGCTGAACTGCATCAGCAGCATGTACTTCATCAGATCGTCTCCCTGTCTGCGCGGGGCCTCTCCGCGACTTTCACCCATGGGTCGAAGCACGCGGCCCGATTCTCGACATCATCGCGGGAATCGACACGAGAATTCTGGGGGCGACCGCCTGAGGCAGGGGAAGAGCGGCGTCAGGCGGGGGCGGTGTACTTGTGGAGGACCTTCTCCAGTTGCCGGACGACCGGGCCCCAGGTGCTGGGCAGCGTGTAGCGGCTGGCCCGGTGCCCCTGATAGGTGAGCGTGTACTTGATGAAGTCGGCGCCCTGCGGCCGCTTCTCCGAGCAGCCCACGCGCAGGCGCTTCAGCCGGCCGCGCAGCTCGCGCATCTCCCCGCGGGTCAGGCACTTCTTCACGGCGGGCGTCTGGCGGCGGCTGAACCGGGCGCATCCGTTCGTGTAGACAGTCACGCGGTCGTCGATGCCGGCGAAGCCGCCCGTCTCGTGGAGCTGCACGAGCACCTTCTTGTGCCCGTTCGACTGTGCACTCACCTGTTGACCCGCCTGTTGCCCCACCTGGGCACCGGCGGCGGCCGGCAGTGCCGTACCGCTGCTCACGGCCAGGACGAGTGCCGCCGACGGCACGATTCGCGAAATCCTCATGCCTACTGAAACGGATCGGGGCGGTGAACGGCTCACAGCGATCTTCACTCGACGACCGGCCGGGGGAGTGTCCGGATCACGACATGGCCAGCCGCACCACGTCGGCGACGGCCCCGGCGGCGCAGGTTCCCACCACGACGTCGGCCGCCGCCAGGACGTCCGGGTGGCCGTCGCCGACCGCCGCCCCCAGCCCGGCGGAGGTGATCATATCGATGTCGTTGGGGTTGTCGCCGACGGCCGCGATCCGCTCCAGCGGCACGCCCCGGGCGGCGGCCAGCTCGCGCAGCGCGGCGCCCTTGGTCGCCCCCTCGGGCAGCACCTCCAGGTAGGTCACCTCGGATTTGACCGCCACGGTGCCCGGGATTTCGAGGCGCGGCAGCCGATCGCCGATCAGCATGCATTTGGTGATCTCATCGGCGGGAAGCGCCGTCCACGCGCCCGGATCCCGCAGCGTGATCCCGTCTCGGCGGGCGTAGGCCCGCAGCTCTGGCACGTCATGCCGGGCCAGGGCCTCGCCCGCGGAGAACGCGACCGGATAGACGCCCTCCGGAAGGTCGTCGAACAGGTCGAGCAGCACCTTCCACGCGGTCACCGGCAGGTGGCGTGAGCGCAGCACCTCCCCGGTGGCGAGGTCGACCGTCCTGGCGCCGTTGTAGAGGATCGCGGCCCCGCTCAGCCCCAGCTCGTCGTAGTAGGGGCGGGCCGACGCCTCCATCCGCCCGGTCGCGATGATCACCTCGCCGCCGGCCGCGCGGAATCGGCCGAGTGCCTCCCGGCCCGACGGCACCATGGCGAGGTCGCGTCCGACGAGTGTGCCGTCCAGGTCGGTGACGATCCAGCGGATCACGAGGCCCCCCGGCCCGGGGCGTCCCCTGCCGGCATCCCTGCCGTCTCCCCTGTCGACGCCCCCGTCGGCTTCCCTGTCGGCTTCCCTGTCGCGACGGCCGCCGAGATCGCCGGGAAGACCTCGGCCAGCACCGATCCGGCCAGGTCGAAACCGCCGACGCAGGCGAGATAGGCGCCGGGAGTAAGGACGCTGCCCGACAGCGGGATGAAGACGCCTCCGGCCCGCTCGACCAGGAGCGACCCGGCCGCCACGTCCCAGGCGTTGACGTGCGTGCCGAACGCGACGTCGGACCAGCCGGCGGCGATGTGCGCCAGCTTCAGCGCCGCGCTTCCCGGCCGGCGGGTGGTGGCGAAGGCGTACTGCATCCTGGCGAACCGCCGGAGCGCGGTCTCCTCCCCGTCGGCGGCCAGATCGCGCGGGGTCGGATAGCTCGCGAGCAGTACGGCCTCGCGGTCCGTGCGCGCGCCGGTGCTGCGGATCGGCTCACCGTTGCAGGTGGCTCCCGCCAGGGAGGCGGTGAACTCGTCGTCGCGCACGGGGTCGTAGACGACTCCCGCGACGACCCTGCCGTCCACCACGGCCCCGATGGAGGTGCAGAAGAAGGGCAGCCCTGCGGCGAAGTTGGCGGTGCCGTCGATGGGGTCGACATACCAGCTGATGTCCCCCTGCCCCCGGGTCCCCTTCTCCTCGCCGACGACGACGCTGTCCGGGCACAGGCGGGCGATGACCTCCCGGATGCGCTCCTCGGCCGCCTTGTCGTGCTCGGTCACCGGGTCGTGGAAGTCGCGCTTGGTCTGCACGGCCGGCCGGGAACGGAAGGCGCCGCGTAGCCGGTCGCCGACCGCCCGCGCCGCCTCGACCGCGATCGCGGCCAGCTCACGCGAGGTGTTCAGATCCATGTCTCCTCCAGCAGGTGCAGCAGACCGCGCGGATCCTCGACGGTCGCCTGCGGGTTCTGCCGCACCCGGTACGGGATCTCCTCGGTGCTCCGGGAGATCATCAAAACGGTGGCGGCCACGCCGGCGCGGGCGCCGCAGACCACATCTCGGTCGTAGTTGTCGCCCACATACCAGACCTGCCCCGGATCGACGCCGAGCGCCCGGCAGGCGATCCAGATCATCTCGGGGTTGGGCTTGCGCACACCGACCTCGTCGCTGTAGACCTGCACGGCCATCTGGCGGTCGAGGCCGGTGGCGGCCAGGAAATCGCGGTGGACGATGCCGCACAGGGCGTTGCTGACGACGCCCGGCCTGATCCCGCGCGCCCAGCACGCGGTCAGCAGCTCCACCATCCCGGGCCTGACCTTGCGGCCGCTGCGCAGCTCGCCCATCCGCCGGCACAGCGGGGTCGCCTCCGCCGTGACCAGTGCCCTGGCCTGGTCGGGCCAGTCGGCCGCGACGTAGTCGGCCCAGAACCCGCGATGGGTCATCTCCGCCGGGGCGAACTGCCGGGAGGTGGAGTCCTTCCAATATTTGTCGGCCCGTGCGCCCGCGCGGATGTCGCTCTCGATGTCCTCCGTTCCCAGGCCCTCGAAACCCGCCCGGAGGAGGAGGCCGTGCACCTCCGCGGCGAGCTCGGCCACCCACGACGGGCGCCTCGTGGTCTCCACGACGACCCCGCCGAAATCCAGCAGCAGGGCCTCGGGCCGGATCACGCCCGGACCTCCGCCCCGTCCAGGGAGAAGATCCGTATGCCGTCCGCGTCGAACAGGTGCATCTGCTCGGTCCAGCAGTCCAGCACGTCGCCGGGGGCGGCGTCGACCGGGGTGTAGGACACCGCGTACAGCTCGGTGTCCAGCACGCGCAGCCGTACGGTCCAGGACGATCCGGCCGGCAGCACCGCCTCCACGACGGCCTCCTCACGCCATCCGGCACCGGACGGCGGCGTGCCGAGGCGCAGCGCCTCGGGCCGGACGCCGACGGCGGCGGGAGCGCACGGGCCCACCCGCGACTCGGCGAAGCGCGTCAGCGACGCGGCCAGCCCGGTGGAGGCCCGCCCGCCGCCCGGGGGGACGACGTCGATGATCGCCATCGGGGGGCTGCCGACGAACTCCGCCACGAACCGGTTGGCCGGCCGGGCGTACATCTCCATCGGCGCGGCCAGTTGCTGCAGCTCGCCCTCGTTCATGACCGCGATGTCGGTGGCCATGGTGAGCGCCTCGAGCTGGTCGTGGGTGACGAAGACGATCGTCGCGCCGGACTCCTCGTGGATGCGCTTGAGCTCGGCGCGCATCTCCAGCCTCAGCCGGGCGTCGAGGTTGGACAGCGGCTCGTCGAGCAGCAGCACCGAGGGGTTGATCGCCAGCATTCTGGCCAGCGCGACGCGCTGCTGCTGGCCGCCCGACAGCTGGGAGGGATAGCGGTCCATGGCCGCGTCGACGTGCACCATCCGCAGCGCCGCCTCGGCCTTGGCCCGCCGCTCGGGGGCGGGCACCTTGCGCATGCGCAGACCGAACTCGACGTTCTCGCGTACGGACAGGTGCGGCCAGAGCGCGTAGTTCTGGAAGACCAGCCCCATCCCGCGTTTCTCGGGCGGGACGTAGAGACCGCGCTCGACGGAGTCGAGGATCCGGTCGTCCACGGCGATGGTCCCGGAGGTCGGCTGCTCCAGCCCGGCGATCATCCGCAGCGTGGTGGTCTTGCCGCAGCCCGACGGGCCGAGCAGACACATGAACGCTCCGTCGGGAACGGTGAGATCCAGGTTCTTCACGGCGTAGTCGCCCCCGCCATAGCTTTTGGCGACTCCGCTCAGGGTGATGTTCGGCATCTATCCTCCTATGCCGGACGCCAGGCTGCTCTTGGTCAGGCGCTGGGTGAGGTAGGTCATGGTGAAGGAGACCAGCGCGATCACGAGCACGACCGCATTGGCGAGCTGGGTGTATCCGTAGTCGACGAGGCCGATCGAGAGGGTCGTGAGCAGCTGGGTTCCGGTCGTGGTCAGCATGATCACGATGCTGAGCTCCTTGAGCCCCGAGATGAACGGCAGCACCACCCCGGTGACGAGGGCGCCCTTCTGGATCGGGAAGATGATCCGCCGCATCCGCTGCCACCACGAGGCGCCGGCGATCTGCGCCGCCTCCTCGGGCTCGACGCCGAGCTGCGTCATCGCCGCTATCCCCGAGCGCGAGCTGTACGGCAGATGCGTCACCGCCATCACCAGGATCAGCAGGAAGGTCGTGCCGTACAACGCGGGGATGGGGCCCCGGGCGACGGCGAACAGCGACAGCGAGGCGGCGGCGAAGGCGATGCCGGGGACGAGATAAGGCAGGAAGGAGACCTGGCGGAGGAAGGCCGCGACCTTGGGCGCCGTACCCCGGACCACCACGTATCCGACCAGCAGCCCGACGACCGCGCAGATCAGCGAGGCCAGACCGACGACCCGCAGCGAGTTCCAGGCCGCCTCCCACATCTCGGCGCCGCGGAACACCCCGTGCGGGAAACCGACGGCCCCGGGCAGCCGTTCGGCGAACCAGTAGTCGAGGGTGAAGGTCTTCAGGTCCATCGGCGTACGGGTGACCGTGGACAGCAGCAGCGTGAGTATGGGGACAAGCACGCTCACCCCGAAGGCCAGCAGGCCGAGCGCGAACGCGGGCCAGCGCCAGCGGCGCAGGTCGCCGAGCCGGTCCATCGCCCCCTTGCCGCCGACCGTGACGAAGCGGCGGTGCTCCCGCATCAGCCGCATGTCGGTGAAGACGATCAGCACTCCGATGATCACGATGACGGTGGCGAGCACGGAGGCCACACCGGTGCTGCGGTCGCGGATGGACTGGAACAGCCCGGTGGACAGCACCCGGTAGTCGGCCGGCAGACCCAGCACGTACGGCGTGCCGAACGTGCCGAGCACCCGGCCGACCACCAGCAGCACCGCCGACGACAGCGCCGGAAGCATCAGCGGCACCACGATCCGCCGCACGACGGTCCGCCGTGGCGCGCCGAGGATGCGTGCCGAGTCCTCCAGTTGCACGTCGATGCGGCGCAGCGCGTTGCCGACCAGGAGCAGCACGAACGGGTAGTAGTGCAGCCCGAGCGTGATGATGATCGGCATGGCGCCGTAGGCGAGCCAGTCGGGGGTGCGGATGCCCTGCGCCTGGAGGAACCCGACCTGGCCGCCGGCTCGCTCGTTCTTGAACAGCGAGAGCCAGGCCAGCGAGAAGGTCCACGACGGCAGCATGTAGGGGACCACGAGCGCGCCCGCCAGCCACTTGCGGCCGGGCACGTTGGTCCTGGTCACCAGCCAGGCCATGCCGCCACCGATGACCAGTGCGAACAGCGTGGTGCCCACGGCGATCACCAACGTGTTGAGCAGCGGCTCCCAGAACAGCAGACCGCTGATCTGGGAGCGGAGCACCCGCCACAGGTAGTAGCCGGTCCACTCTCCCGCCTGCTGCCCGGCGTGCACGTCGTCGCCGTACTGCACGCGGAAGGCGTCGGACAGCACCGCGACCAGCGGCGCCACCACGAGGTAGGCGAGCAGGACGACGAGGATCAGCCCGAGCGCCGCGGTCGGCTCGTGGCGCAGCACACGCAGCCGGTAGACCAGCCTGCGCAGCCGCGGCGGGGGTGGGGGTGGGGAAGGCGGTGTCTCCGCCTTGGTCGCAACGGCCATGTCCACTTCCTTAGGGGGTCGGTCGGCCGGGTTCGGTCGGGGGATCTCCAGGGGCGACGACGGAGGTCAGTGGCTGCGCTTGAGCATCGCGTCGGCGAGGGCGTCGGCGGCCTCCCCCAGCCGACGGCCCACCGCGTCGAGCCGGGACAGCAGCTCACGCCTGCGCAGCGTGTCCATCTCCAGCGGACCGGCGAACAACTCGGTGAGCCTGGTCTGGTAGAGCTGACGGATCCGGCTGCAGGCCTTGCGCGTGGCCAGCACGGCGACGGTGACAGAGCCGGGATCGTCGAGCATCTTCAGCACCGCGTTCTCGAGCTCGTCGAGTCCGTCGATCACGGCCTCCAGCGGTTCGACCGCGAAGTCGAGGTCCTCCGGCCCGAACAGATCGGTCTCGCGCACGTAGTCGCGCAGGTGGTCGAGCACGTCGTCGATGGAGCGGGAGAGCCGGAAGAGGTCCTCGCGGTCGACGGGGGTGGCGAGCATGCGACGCAGGGCACGTACGAGCTCGGCCCGCGCCGCGTCGCCCTCGTGCTCCACCTCGGCCATCCGGGCGCGGGCCGCCGACCGGTCGATCACGCCGGCCGCGGTCGATCGCGCCAGCACGGCCCCCGCCCGCGCGACGGTCACCTGACCGCGGACCAGGCCGACCACCCGCCATCCCGACCGGCCGCGCAGCTCGTCCCAGGCTCGCATCAGCCCCCGGGGTCGGCGGCCTCTGCCGCCGCCCTTCCGGCCGCCGCCCGGCTCTCCTCCGGTGCGGCCGCCCCTGCCGCCGCTCACAGCAGCCTCACCGCGAGGCCCGCCAGGCAGCCCAGCGCCATCGACGACGGCAGCGTGACCAGCCATGCCGTACCCACGTTCAGCACCCCCTGCCACCTCACTCTCTTGACTCCTTCGCTCGCCGCGACGCCGACGACGCCCGCCGTGATCGACTGCGTCATGCTCACCGGACTGCCCAGGGCCGAGCTGCCCAGGACCGCGCAGGTCGCCGCGGTCTCGGCCGAGACGATGTGCAGCGGCCGGGTGATCACCAAGCCGCGGCCCAGCCGCTCCCCGACACGGGTGAGGCTGGTCAACGACCCGACGAGGAAGAGCACGGCGAGCACGGCCACCCAGCCGGGCGAGACCTCGACCCGGCCCACCGCGCCGAGCCCGCCCGCCCGGCCGGCCACATCGAGCGCCACGCTCACCACCGCGATCATCTTCTGTCCGTCGTTCGCGGCGTAGGCGACGCACTGGGCCGTGTACGCCACCAGGTGGGCGGCGGACATCAGCCGGGACATCCGCCGATGGGACGGCACCCGCCGCGACAGCGCCCCGAGCAGATAGCCCAGGAACAGGCCGACCAGCGGCGCGCAGACCCCGATCGCCAGCACCGTGCCCAACCGCCGCCACGACACCGGCAGCCCGGCGCCGAGACCCGCACCGGCGATGCCGCCGATCACCGCGAGCGTCAGGCTGGTCGGCAGCCCCCTGCGGGTCAGGACGGCGATCACCACGACCGCGACCACCACTCCCGCCAGGAACGTCGCCGTGCCGCCGGGGGTGTCGAGCTCCGCCAGCCCCTCGGTGAAGGTCCGCGCGACCGCGACCCCCAGCACGTACGGCACGGCCAGGAGCGCGACCAGCAGGATCGCGGTGATCAGCCATCCCGGCGAGCGGGGAAACCGCAGCCCGAGCCCGATCAGGGTGGCGCCGTCGTTGGCCCCGCTGATCAGCACGAAGAGGATCGCCATCACGGCGAACGCCGCCGCCCACCCCATCAGACGGGAGTCGGGAGGAGGGCGAAGCGAAACGGACCTGTTCGACCGAGATCCGGCGACAGATCCGGCAACAGACCCGGCAAGCACAAAGGCATGAAGGCTCCTCGTCCGGAGGCCTCCAGTTCTAAGTGTTCGGTAGGGAAAGAGTCAAGACTTTGTCCTGACATTCGGACGAACTATCATCCTCAAGATCAAAAGGCACGCCGCCAGAGTGACGACCGGAACGTTGTGGGACCACCGGGAGGCGTGGGAGCCGTACGTCACGACCCCGCCCGATCGTCGCAGGCCGGCGAGTGCGCGGACGAAGGAGCGCAGGTAAGAATGTCTTGACAAATTATCTACCGGACGTTCATCGTTGAGCTCATGGCGCTCGATCGGGGTTCGGGGAAGGCGCCTACACCCCCTAGAAGCAAGAGGAGTGACGCCACGTGAGGCGTACCCGAAAGATCCTTCCCATCGCACTGCTGGCGGCCGCCGTCGCGTCGTGCGCGCCCTCCACGTCCATGGACACCTCCGCCGCGTCATCGGCGACCCAGGCCCTGCCCGGCCCCTCGATCGACTCGAGCTTCGATCTCAACGCACTGGTCGAGGCCGCCAAGAAGGAGGGCAGCGTGCTGGTCTACGACTCCAGCGGCGACATCGAAGAGGTGGCCAAGGCGTTCACCGCGAAGTACGGAATCACCATGGAGGGGGTGAAGTCGGACTCTCCACAGACGGCCGAGAAGATGATCAGAGAGCACGCCGCCGACAACGTCACGATCGACGCGACGATGTACGAGGACGGCGGAGTGCTCGTGGGCCAGCTGATCCCGCGGGGCGTGGTGCAGACCTGGGTGCCGGCCGACCTGAAGGACCAGATCCCGGCCGAGAACCAGAACCCGCTGCTCGCGCTCTCCAAGGCGACGGTCTTCGCCTACAACACCCGGCTGTCCCCCGACGGCTGTCCCGTGAAGAACGTGTGGGACCTGACCGAACCGGAGTGGGCCGGAAAGCTGGTCATGCAGGATCCGCTCGGCAAGCCGACCGTGCTGTCGTTCTTCACCCAGCTCGTCACACACGGCGGCCAGGCGCTCGAGCAGGCGTACCAGGAGAAGTACGGCGAGCCGCTGAAGACCGAGGAGGAGAGCGCGGCCTACGAGTGGATCAAGCGGATCGCGAAGAACAAACCTGTGCTGACCGGCTCGGATGAGGACATCTCGGGGGCGGTGGGCGCGCCGAGCGCCACCGAAAAGAAGATCGCCTTCATGTCGTTCTCGAAGTTCCGCAACAACGAGGACAAGGGATACCACCAGTCGACGTGTGAGGGCCTGGTGCCGTTCGTCGGCTTCAGCTACCCCAAGTACGTCGCGATCGCCAGCAAGAGCAGGCATCCCAACGCGGCCAAGCTGTACGTGCACTTCATCATGACCGAGGAGGGCGTCAAGCACGAGATCGGCGAGGGCGGTGTCTCCGGGAACAGCACGGTCAAGCCGATCGTCACCCCGCCCGGCCTGCCCGACTGGCAGGGGCAGCTCTTCCACACCGACCCCAAGGGGCTCGTCCAGGACCTGCACAACCGGCAGGGGATATCGGACTTCTGGCGTATCAACCACGGCTGATCCGAGCCGTGGGCGGCTCAGTCGGTGGGCGGCTCAGTCGGTGGGCAGCAGCGTGCCGAGCGGCCCGAGGTCGAGGTTCAGGTCGCTGAGCGACAGCCCGAAGCGGTCGCACAGCTCGGTCATCGCCTCCTCCAGGCGCATCAGCGTCAGGCCCAGCGTCTCGACCTGCTCGTCGGAAAGATCGCCCTGGTCCATCCGCCTGATGCACTGGCGCTCGACGAGCTGGCGGATCAGCTCCACCAGCGTGAGCACGAGGCGGCTCAGGTCGCGTTCGACCGCCTCCGGGTCGGTGTTGAGCCGCCACTGGGTCGCCGGCCGCCCGCCGTCACACCGGTCCCGGCTCCGGTCGTCATCGGTACGGCTCATGCTCTCGCTCCTCATATCCCAGTTCAGGACCGACGACATCGGCCTCCCGTACGGACGCGATGAGCGCGCGCAGAGAGATCCGGACGAGATCGATGTCCGCGATGGACAGCACCAGATCCCCGGCGACCACGACGCCACCCGCCAGCAGCCGGTCGAGGAGGTCGACGAGCGCCACGCGCTCGGCCGGCAGGCGTCCCTCGGCCGCCAGTGCCGCCCCCCTGCCGCTTTCGACGGTCATGGCGATGCCTCCGGGGGAACATCCCCGTGTGTCTCGGCGGGCAGCTCGGTGAAGGAGTAGGGCGCCCAGGGGCCGTTGATCTCCACGTCGATCCCCTCCTCGCGGAACGAGGCGGGCACCGCGGCGAACTCCTCCTCTCGGCCCGCGTCCACGAGGTAGGCGCCGTTCAGCACCATCCAGTCGGTCCTGCCGGACAGCCGCGGGTCCTGGGGGCGATGCCGGCGTGCGGCCACCGCCACGGTCTCCAGGGCGGCGTGCAGCCGCTCAGCGCGTTCCGCCGCCGCCCGCCACAGGTCCTGCCGGCTGCGCAGCGATGCCTTGCGCCGCCGGAGATAGGCCGTGCCCGGGCTGTCCGCCGCCGCACCCGCCGCGCCTGCGGCGGATCCGCCGGTCGGCCCGCCGCCTGGTCCGGGCGCCGCCGCGTCCGGCTGCACGTACGCCTTGACACCCCACTCCCGCCGGCCCGCGACCCGCGCCAGCACGGCGGCGAAGTCGGCGTGCCTGCGGTCGAGCAGGCCGCGGACCTGCTCCTCGCCGCTGTAGACGGTGACCAGCCGCACCGGCGCGGTCGGTACGGCCTCCGCGAGGGTCTCCACCACGTGGTGATGGGCCCGGGCCACCCCCTCGACCCAGTCCAGGTCCTCCAGGTGGCGGCGCAGCGGCTCCTCCCCGAACCGGTCCAGCGGCACCCGGCTGACGTGCGCGAGCAGTCCTCGGTGCCCGATCACCTGGACGGGCGCGCCGAGGATGCCGGTAAGTCCTTCCCGCCGGCCGTCCTCTCCCAGGTCGCCGGTCACCGCGTACAGGTACACGCCCTGGCCACCGTGATCGTCCCGCTCACCCACCGTGCCGCTCCGTCCCGCGTCGCCGACGCTCGCCCGTGATCTCCGGTCCCGCGCCTTCCCGACCCGCGTCCCCCTGAGCCCTCTCCTCCAGGGCCGTGTCTTCAACAACCGTGTCTTCAGGAGCCGTGTCTTCAAGAGCCGTGTCTTCAAGAACCGTGTCCTCCGGAGCCGTACGTCTCGGCAGGGAGGCGTGCTGCTCGGCGGCGGCGAGACGGTCGCGCAGCCGCCGGTTCTCCTCCAGCAGCTCACGGTTCTTCCCGGTCAGCCAGGGATCGTGCTCCCACCAGTCGATGCCGAGCTCACGCGCCGTGTCCACCGACGCGATCACCAGCCGCAGCTTGATCGTCAGCAGCTCGATGTCCAGCAGGTTCACCCGGATGTCCCCGGCGATCACGATGCCCCGGTCGAGCACCCGCTCCAGGATGTCGCCCAGGTTGGCCGACTCCCTGGCGGCGGGGGCGGCCGGCACGTACGAATCCCGCAGGACCGGGCGAGCACGCGGATCGGTCATCGCGGCAGGCCCTCGACGCAGTCTCCGGTGCCCCGCCGATAGCGCCGCACCCGTCGGTAGGCCAGCAGGTTCCCCTCGTCGTCCATCTCCGCCTCGTAGACCGCGAGGATGTCGCCGGACGACGGGATCCGATGGTCCTCGACCACCTCCACACCGACCACCCAGCCGTTCTCGAGCGGCTCCACCAGCGTGACGCCCTCCGGGACTTTCGCGGTCAGGTCGGCTATGTAGCGCGCGCCGGCCCGTCCCGCCGTCGCCGCGTTGAGTGGGCGCTGCCGGGCACGGGACTGTTCGACCCGCTCGTCGCCCTCCTCCGCCTCGGACACGGCGGTGCGCCCGTACGGCCCGGCCTGGTATTCGTAGCGCGATCGTCGGCTGGGAGGCATCGCATCATCACCCTCTCCGCGGGCCGCTCATCAGCCGGAGCACCTCTTCCACGGCCTGTGCCTCCTCCTCTTCGGAGATCTCTCCCGCGCGCCTGGCCTCCTCGATCGCCTCCAGGCGCCGCCGGACCGCCGCCGGGTCGCGCAGTTCGCGCTCGGCCTGTTCCTGGATCAGCTCGCCGAGCCGGATCACCGCGTGGACGGGGGCGAGCGGCCAGCCGAACAGCACGCCGAACAGTCCCATCTGTCCTCCTCCTTCACGCGCTCGGGTCGTCCTCCCTGCCGCATCCGGTGCCGTCTCACCCGTGCCATGTGCCGTCTCATCCGGTGGTGACGAAGTCGTACAACGCCATCGGGCCGAGCAGGCGGAACTCGACGTGGTCCGCCCACTCGCGGCACAGTTCGTCCAGCGTGTGCTCGAAGTCGGGGATGCGGTCGGCCTCGACGAGAAACGCGACGTGGGCGGCGTCCCGCTCGTGTGTCGGCTCCCGGACGTTGGCGGCCGCCGTGCACGAGGCGAAGTGATCGATCAGCCGTCGGGTGTCGGCCTCGCGTTTGGCCTCGATCGCCTGGGTGATCACCTCGCCGAGCCTGATCCGTTCTGGGCGGGTGGCGTCCTCCGGCAGGTCGCGGATCCGGTCACGCAGCCGTCTGGCCTCGGGGATCTCGGCCAGCACCGCCGTCAGGATCGGGCGTTCCGCGTAACGGGCCTTCACGACGTACTGCACGCGGCCCTCGATCTGCTTCAGGGCGGTGGCGAACTGGTCGTGATGCGGGGTGAGCAGTTCCTCGACGACCGCGTCCGGCGTGGTCAGCACGGCGCCGAACCGAAGCGGCAGCACGGGCACCTCGACGGCGGCGGCGTCCAGCAGCTCTTCGTGTGCCACGAGATCCCGCGCCCGCCCCAGGGGACGGCTCACGTCGACGTCGCTGATCAGCGCGGCGATCTCGCCATGCCGTACGATCTTGACCTGGTTGGGCGGGTCGCCGACGCCGACGGCGTCCGGGCTGGTCTCGACGTCGGCGGGCACGATGCCGTAGACGTAGCACGCGATGTCGCGCGGGGCGGCCCCGCCCCGGTCGGCGGTCCTGTCGGCGGCCTTGTGGGCGGTCTTGTCGGCTGCCCGGCCGTCCGCTCTTGCGGTGGTTCCCGATGCGGCGGCTCGGGACGCGGCCCGCGGCGTGGCCTGCGACGACGCCCGGGCGCCGCCGGACATCCCGGTGTGGCCCGGCATCTCAGCTCCCCTCCCGTCGACGGCGCGGGCGGGACGCCGGTTCGTTCTGCTCCGCATATCCGGAGACGAAGTCCTGCAGTTTCTCCCCGGCCGCCTCCAGCACGCCCTTGGCCACGCCCTTCGACTTGCCCTGCGCCACACCCTCGGTCATGCCGCTCAGGAATTCCGGCAGCGTGTCCTGGGTCTTGGAGAGATCCAGCCGATTCACGGCCTCGGCGAACCGGAGGTAGGTGTCCACGCTCGCGATGACGATGCGCGCGTCGATGGTCAAGATCTCGATGCCGACGAGTGACACCCGGACGTAGGCGTCGATGACGAGGCCCTTGTCCAGGATCGTGTCGATGACGTCTGCCAGGCCGGATCCGGATGAGCGACCGGGTAGGCCGCCGCCTCCGGACGGAACGGCTACGGTCATGCGTTCCTCCCCTTCGATGTGCGTGTCTCCGCCATGGGCGGCCGGCGGCGCCGTACGGGCCGCTCCATGGGTTCACGACCTCGGCGGGCTCTCTCGAACGGGACGGAGGCGTACTGTCCTGCCTCGCGCTCGCCCGCCGCCTCCTCCGCCTCGGTCTCGGTCTCGGGTTCCACCTCGGCCTCGTACTCCGCCTCCGCCTCGGGTCCGGGCTCGCCGGGGAACCCGTGCTCCTCCTCTTCGCGCAGGGCGGCCTCCTGGTCCTTGACGACTCGGCTGTCGCGGATCTCGCCCCGCCAGCCCTCGACCTCCTCGGGGTGCAGCAGGGTCTGGGTCATGACATGCCGCCGGAAGTGCTTGAACTCCAGTCGGGCCCGGCGGCCCTGGGCGCGCCACAGATTCCCCATGCCCTCGAACAGCCCCTGGGGGTGATATTCCAGAACCAGCAGGACACGGGTCAGCCGAGGCGCGAGCTCGTGGAAGGTCACCGCGCCGTCCACGTACCCCTTCGCCCCCTTGGAACGCCAGATGATGTGGCTGTCGGGGACCTGCTCGACGATCGTGGACTCCCAGGTGCGGTGCGACCACCAGATCTGGGCCTTCCAGGCCAGCTTCTCGTCGGACTTCTGCTCGACCGACTCGACCTTCTTCATGAAGGACGGAAAGTCCTCGAAGCGTGTCCACTGGTTGTAGACCACCGGCAGCGGGGCCCCGATGTCGAGCGTCTCGACGATGTTCGTGACCTTCAGCTTCTTGCCCTTGCCGCCCTTGCCCTTCTTACCTCCGCCGAAGATGCCCTTGATCTTCTCCTTGGCGTACGCTCCGAGCGCCGCACGGATGGGATGGCTGCCGCCGTCGCCGCCATCACCGGTGAGCGCCTGGGCCATCGAGGCGAGCAGCCCCGTTCCGCGCCCCGTCACCGCGCCGAACAGGCCCGACTCGCCGTGCTCGACGTAGTCGGTCAGCCGACCGGCCATACCGTCGACCTTGTCGGTGATCGACGAGAGCGCCCGCTCCGCCACCGCCGTCGCCAGGTTCTGCACCTCCCGGCCGAGCCTGCGGGTCGGCATCTCGGGGACCGCCGTCTGCCCGGCTCCCGTCTTCGGTGTCCCCGTCTTTCCGGCTCCCGTCTTCCGCACCCCCGTCGCCAGGGTGGTCGTCTTCCTCAACTGCTCGGTCATCGGGCCTCACCTCCGCCGGAAGACCGGCCGCGACGGGCGCTGGACGCGCGGCCTGGGCCGTTCCTCGGCTGCGATCTCCTCGGGCTCCTCCTCTTCGTACGGCTCCTCCTCGAAGCCCTCCTCTTCCGCGTAGCCCTCTTCTGCCTCGGGCTCCGCGGTCTCCGGAGCGGGCCGCCCCGTGGGGACCTTGGGATGGCGGAGGGCCTCGGCGCGCTCGTGCAGCTTGTCGCTCAGCGCGTCGATCTGCTTGCTGGTCGCGGCCACCACGGCCGCCTTGCCGATGTCCAGCAGGTCGCCGCGCACCCGTTCAGTGATCTTTCCCAGCTCGGGAGATGCGCCGCCGAGGACCTTGACGCCCTGTTGCAGGAGGCCGCCCGCCGTCCCCTCCCCACGCAGCCGGTTCGCCAGAATGATCAGCGCCAGCACGGCCACCAGGCCCAGCTTGCGGCGCCGCCCAAGGTAGTAGCCGGCGAGGACGGCCAGGGCCACCTTCAGTCCGTCTTTCATGATCGCCCCTCCTCGTGGCATCGCCGAGGGCCTGCCGTACGGTGATCCCGGACAAACCGGATGCATGCCCTAGAAGGGGGACTAGAAACGCAAATCTGCACATAACGGACCGCCCGCCGACCAAGTCGTGTTTCGCGCGGTCAGGCGGTGATCAGGGATTCAGGCATGGGCCGTACGGCTCAGCCGGCCCGCTCCGACAGGAGATCGGCGAGTACGGCGGCGTTGCTGTGCGCCACGTCCTTCGTCGCGGTCAGCAGCGTCAGCGGACCCTCTTCGCACAGCCCGCGTAGCCGGTCGAAGGCGGCCCGCCGGGCGGGGTCGGTCAGCTCGTCGAGGTAGCGGTGCCGGAACTCCTCGAACCTCTCCGGCACGTGGCCGTACCACTTGCGCAGCTCAGACGACGGTGCGACGTCCTTGAGCCACTCGTCCAGGTGTGCGGCCTCCTTGCGCAGGCCCCGCGGCCAGATGCGGTCGACGAGCACCCGTGCCCCGTCCCCGGACTCCGGGGCGTCGTAGACGCGGCGAACCGCGATGGACGACGACGGCATCTGTCCCACCCCCTGCTCAGGATATGCCGATCCCCGCCGCCGGGCTCAGCGTACGAGCGGTGCGACGGACAGAATCGCCTCATAGTCCCGCGGATTGTGCGTGGTCGCCAGCAGGCTCCCGACGGCCGCGGCGGCGACGAGCACGATGGCCACCTGGCGCTTGGTGAGCCTGCCGCTTTCCCTGCTGCGTGCGGCGAGTCGCAGGCCGACCATCGAGGTTCTGAGCAGGACTCCCATGACCACGCTGAGCAGGATGGGCACCACCGTGTCGGGCAGCGGGGTGAAGCCCGCGCACAGGACGCCGACGGCCGGGCTGACGCAGGCCGCGACCAGCCACGGTGCGAGGCGCTGCCGGGCCACGCCCAGCAGCGCGGCCAGCGCCAGCCCCTCGCTCGCCGAATGGACGGCCAGGGCGATGACGACCACCGCGGACGTGGTCAGCGCCGGCGACGCCCCCTCGATCCCGCGTTGCAGGGTGAATGCCGCCGCGGTTCCCAGTGCGCCGAACAGCGCGGCGTCGACGGCCACCCTGACCCGGCGGTGCCGGCCGGGAGCGTGCAGCCCACCGAGCCGGGTGGCCGGGTGATCGGGTGTCCGATCGGCTCCCCCGCGGGTGAAATAGGTGGTGACGAGGAATCCGAACCCGGCGGCGAGCCCGAGCCACCACAGCGGGGTGCCGGCACGGAATGCCGCGAGCCACGCGCTGGGCAGCAGGTCGACCACGGCCGTGACCAGCATCACCGCCGAAGCCGCCGCCAGCCATACGGCGATGCGCCGGGAATTGCGCCTGGCCGGCCACGCACCCACCATGGTGGCGGCGCAGACGAGCAGCACGGCCGCCCATGCCTCCCGATCGGCGGCCTGTCCTTCCAGCACCGGCCCCACGGCCCGTGCCCAATCCGAAATCGGCATCGGTGAGACCTTCTGTCGTCGCTTTCCGACACGGACTGAGGGGCTCAGCCCTCTGGAAGTGCGGCGTCCCGTGACCCCGCGGACTGCATGGTTCCCGTCTCGCACCCGTCCGGGTCCTGGAGGCCGTCGAGCAGGTTGTGCAGCCGGTTGAGCTGGCCGTCCAGGCTCTCCTTCAGCTGGTTGCCGAAACCGGCGACGAAGGCGTGCAGGCCCTCGATCCGGCGTTCCAGGGTCGCGTCACGACAGTCTCGGATCTCCTCCCGAAGGGAGGCGGCGCGCTCCCGGGCGTCAGCGAGGATCGCCTGCGCCTTCTGATGGGCCATCGTGATCGTCCGGTCGGCCGCCTCCTGGACGATCTCCACGATGCGCACCGCGTTCTCCCCCGAGAGCGGTGGCTCCTGCTGCGACCGAACCGCCCTGAGCTCCTCGTTCTCCCGCAGGAGCCGGGTCAGCGTGATCTCCACCAGGCCGAGGAACCTGTCCACCTCCGCCAGGTCGTACCCCTCGCGCAGCCGGACGACGGTGAACACCTGGTTGCGTACGGCCGCCGGACTCAGGAATCCCGCCACCGCGTAGGAGTCGGAGCGGGGGCGTAGGGACGGCTCGCTCTCCGCCACGCCCGCCGAGCCGTACCCCTGCCCATGTCCCTGGCCCATGCGCCTCACCGACCTTTCCCCCGGCAGTCGTGCCCCGTGGACTACTCATCACCTTCAGTAGTTGTCCAATTACCCGGGGCGTACACATGTGATCGACAGCCGAGGGATTCTTTGCCTTTCTCAGAGTCGGGCGAGGCGCACCGGCGGACTCAGTCGTCGTCCCATTCGCTCTCGAATTTGACGATCTTTCCGGTTTTCCGGGAGACGTAGACCTCGTACTCCCACTGTCCCTTGCGGAGTTCGACCTTCCAGGTGCGGTGACCATGCTCCCGCTCACGCTCGACCTCGGTGACCCGGGCCCCGGGGACGCGCTTCTTGGCGATCTCGACGGCCTTCTCCCGGGAGACGCCGGCGGTGGAGGCCGTCGAAGCGGTGGTGGCCGTCGAAGCGGTGGTGGCCGTCGAAGCGGTGGTGGCCGTCGAAGCGGTCGAGGTGGTCGAGGTGGTCGAGGCGCTCGAAGCGGAGGTGGCGCCCGCGGTGGCGGTCCCGGCGCCGGCCAGCAACGCGATGCCCACGAGGCCGGCGATGCCCGCGAGCGCGATTCCCGTCGTCTTTCCGACAGCTCGATTTCTCATGCCATCAGGATCGCGCCGGGCAGGCTAACACCGCGCTAAGCGAGTCCTAGATTCACGCGAACCTCCGCGCCGCCCAGCGTGGAGCGGCCGAGGTCGAGCGAGCCGCCGGACGACGTCGCGACACGGCGGGCGATGTCCAGGCCGAGCCCGGTCGACCCGGCGCCGCTCTCCCCACGCCGCGGCCCACCCGCCGTCCCGAAGCCGGGTCCGGCGTCGGACACGGTGAGGACGACGGCGCCGCCCGGTCCGCCCGGCGCGAGCCGTACCGCGAAGGACGTCCCCTCGGCGGTGTGCGCGAAGACGTTGCCCAGCAGGGCGTCGACGCAGTCGGCCAGGTCTTCGGCGGACACCGCCACGACGAGCGGGCCGGGAGCGAGGTCGAGCCCGACCTTTCTGGACTGGTCCTCGGCGAGCACCGACCAGAACCTCACCCGATCCGCGACCACGGCGGCCGCGTCGCACGCTGCGCGTTCCCGCGATCGTCGCCGGACGTCGTTGATCACGGCGGTGACCGCTCGTTCCAGGTCGTCCACCCTGGCCTCGATCCGGGCCGCCTCCTCCGGGTCGGTCAGGGACTCCGCCTCGAGACGCAGCCCGGTCAGCGGCGTACGCAGGCGATGGGACACGTCCGCCGCGTTCTCACGTTCCTCGGCGAGCAGGTCGGTGATGCGTCCCGCGAGATGGTTGAGCGCCAGACCGGCCGCCCGGACCTCGGGCGGGCCGTCCGGCCTCGCCCGCGCCGCGAGGTCTCCGGCGGCGAGCCGGTGGGAGACACGGGCGAGGGCGGTGGTCGGCCGGACGATGGCGCGGGCCAGCCGGTCGGCGACCAGGATGCCGAGCCCGACCAGGACCACGCCGAAGATCAGCAGCGCGGTCCAGGTCTCCCGGACCCCCCGGGTCAGGGCGGCGTCGGAGAGGAAGACGCGCACCACAGCGGTGCCGCCCGGCGCGCCGTGCACGGACATCAGGATCACCCGGCCGCCGGGTGCCAGGGCGGTGACGCTGCGTCCCCGTGCCGCGAGATCGACGGCGGGGGTGTGCTCCGCCGGGGCGCCGAGCGTCCGGCCGTCGGCCAGGAAGACCGTCACCGGGTCGCCGATCGACGCGCTGACCTGTTCCACGGTCAGCCGCAGCGTCTCCTCGTCGACGGAGCCGGCCGCCACCGCCACCGTCTCCGCCGCCCCGGTCGCCGCGTCGACGGCCTCGGACTCGGCCGTCGTCCGGACGAGCAACGCCAGCGGCACCAGCAGGGACACGAGCACCAGGGAGGTGGTCGCCCCGACCAGTACGGCGAGCCAGCGCCTCACGACGGGGCGCACAGGCGCACGCCGACGCCCCGGACGGTCTGGAGATAACGAGGCTCCTGGGCGCTCTCCCCGAGCTTGCGGCGCAGCCAGGACAGGTGGACGTCGACGGTCTTGTCGGCCCCGCCGTACGGCACCTGCCAGACCTCGGTGAGCAGCTCGCGCTTGGTGACGACCTCACCCGCACGGGCCGCCAGGTAGTGCAGCAGCTCGAACTCGCGCGGCGTGAGCTCCAGCGTGGTGCCGTCGAGGGTGGCCTCGCGGGTGCGCGGGTCGACCCGCAGCCCGCCGACGGTCACCGAGGTGTCAGCCGAGCCGGCCGTGCCCGCCCGCCGCAGCACGGCCCGGATCCGCGCGTCGAGCTGGGCGGCGCTGTACGGCTTGACCACGTAGTCGTCGGCTCCCGCGTCCAGCAGGCGGATCATCTCGGAGTCGCCGTCCCTCGCGGTCGCCACGATCACCGGGACCCGGCTCACCGCCCGGAGCATGCGCAGCAGATCGGCTCCGTCCAGGTCGGGCAGGCCCAGGTCGAGCACGATGAGATCGGGGCGGTCCGAAACCGCCGCGCGCAGGCCGTCCATCGCGATGTGCGCGGAGGAGACGGCGTGGCCGTGGTCCCGAAGGCCCCGGGTGAGGGTGGCGCGGATCGTCGCGTCGTCTTCGATGAGCAGCACGTGAACCATTTGCCGTTACGGTAGCCCCGGTTCTGCGGCGTGGACAGGTCCGTTATCACGCTCTTAACCATCGTTTAGCCTGGCCGGTGGAAGAGTGGACGATGTGATCGGACGTCTCGCACTCGCGATAGCCGGCTGGCTCGTCGCGGCGGTTCTCGCCTCGGGCGCCGGCGTCATGCTGATCAGCCTGTTCGGCGGGCACTACACGGACGCGGCCAACCGTCCGATGACGCCGGACGAGGTCCGCAGCGCGCTCACCCTGAGCCGAGATCCCCGCGCCGCCTCCGGCTCTCCGGGTTCCCCGAGCCACCCGAGCTCACCGAACGCAGCGAGCTCGCCGAGTCCCTCGGAGCTTCCGGGGAGGCCCTCTCCCGGGACGGAAACGCGTGTCCGGTTGATCCCCACCGCCGGCGGACACGTGATCGCCGGATGCGAGGGCGGTCTGGCCAGGCTGCGTTCGTGGACGCCGGCCCAGGGGTTCCAGGCGGACGACGTCGAACCCGGGCCGGACGACAAGGTCCGGGTGAAATTCGAATCCGACGATCCCGACATCGAAATCGAGGTCGAGGTGCGGTGCGTCGGCGGAGCGCCGGACGCCCGGGTGACAGAACACGACTGAGCGTCGGTCGACGGCGAACGGCCCGGCGGTTGCGGGGCGACCGAAGGAGACGGCCGGGCGCGTGCGTCGGCCGTCTCCGACGCCGAAGGCCCCGACCCGGATCGGCGTCATCCGTCATCGCTGCTCGCCATCCTGCGGACTTACGTCAGTATGTTAAGACATATGAATATCCTATTGCATTGACCTCATTTCATAGTTACCTTCGCGGTGACATCATCCCCCCAACCGAGGAGGCGCGATGCGTCCCCTGCCCGGTCTGCTCCTGGCAGCGATGTCGATCACGTTGGTAGGAGCTCTGGCGGCACCCGCGTCAGGTCAAGGGGTTCCCACGGTGGACCCGGAACTGGAGACCCCCGCCCTGTTCGACGACGAGGCGGGCGGCAATGCCAACGGCGACGACCCCGCCATCTGGGTCGACCCGAACGACTCCGGCAGGAGCGTGGTGATCGGTACGGCCAAGGAGGCCGGGCTGTTCGTCTACGATCTCGACGGACGGCAGCGCCAGCACTTCCCCGCTCCCCCCGGACCGACCCCCGACGACGAGGTCGGCAGGTTCAACAACGTCGACGTCACCTACGGCTTCGACGGCCGCGACCTCGCGGTGGTCTCCGACCGGGGCCGCGACCAGATCAGGATCTACTCCATCTCGCGCGGCGGGCTCACCGACGTGACCGACCCGGCCGCGCCGTTCGTGTTCAACGCCACCCAGGAGCAGGTCAACGACAAGGAGACGGCGTACGGCCTGGCCACCTGGAAGGACTCCACCGGCACCTACGCGCTGGTGAGCCGCCGCCACAGGACCTCCGTCGGACTGGTCAAGCTCCTGGCCAAGCCCGGCGGCAAGGTCGGCTACGAGGTCGTCAGGACACTGGACCTGCCCGCGTCGTTCACCCTGCCCAACGGCCAGGTCTGGACGCCGTGCGATGAGCCCGGCAGGGAGCCCCAGGTCGAGGGCATGGTCGTGGACCAGGAGAGGGACGTCCTCTACGCGGCTCAGGAGGACGTCGGCATCTGGCGGATGCGGGCCGACCTCACCGGCACACCGGTGCTGGTCGACCGGGTGAAGGAGTACGGCGTGCCGGCCACCTACGACCCGGCCACCGATGAGTGCACGCCCGGTGTGGATCCGGGCTATGGCGGGCGGCACCTCGCGGCGGACGCCGAGGGCCTCACGATCTACTATCGGGAGGACGGCAAGGGCTATCTGCTCGCCTCCAGCCAGGGCGACAACACCTTCGCCGTTTACCGCAGGGAGGGGTCGAACTCCTACCTCGGCCAGTTCCGGATCGGTACCGACGACGGCGTGGACGGCGTCGAGCACAGCGACGGATCGACCGTGCTGAACGTCCCACTGGGCGAGTTCGACGAGGGACTGTTCGTCGCGCACGACGGCGCCAACACGCCCGCGACCCCGGACCGGGAGAACACGAACTTCAAGTTCGTCGGCTGGGACGAGATCGCCGATGAGCTCGACCTGGACGTGGACACCGACGGCTGGGACCCGCGCGACTGACGACGGCCGCGACCCGGTCTCGTCAGGTTCAGCGGCCGCCGCAAAGGCGCCGGCGACGAGGTGAGCCCCCGGCGATCACCGGGGGCTCACCGCTTTCCGTTCCGATACGTCACCCGGTCGTCGCACACCGCGTGAACGGGCTGAAGGCCCAGCAGCCGGCCCGGTCCGCCGGCGGCGCCGCGGTCTTGGCCGCCGACTCGGCGCTGGGCGGCGCGAACGCCCAGTTCGGCGTGGCCGACGGGGAGAGCGGTTGACCGGAGACCCAGGCGCTCCGCGGGACGGTACGGCCACGCCAGGGCGCGAGCGTCCAGCACTCCGCTGCGCCCTCGCCGTACCCGCAGGCGTCCGCCTCGGCACCGGAGACGAGGGCGGGCACCGCCCCGGGAATCTTGAGCGGCGGGATGGGCCGGACGTCGAGTACGCGAGCGGGCTGCGACGGCTCGAACGTGGGCGGTGTCGGGAGGAGAGTGGGCAGCGGAGGAACAGGCGCCCGGGTCGGTGTGGGGGCCGGAGGGCTCGTCGTGGGAAGCGGCGTGGCCGGGCCCGTGGGAGTGGCGGTCGACGTCGGGAGCGGCGTCGGGAGCGGCGTCGGCGACACCTCGCCGGACGGGCTCGGTTTCGGCGCCGGCGGCTGCTCCGTCGGTTTGGTGGTGGGCTTCGCCGTCGGTGTGGCGGTCGGCTTGGGGGTGGGCTTCGCCGTCGGCTTCGCGGTGGGCTTCGGTGCAGGCTTGGCCGTCGGCTTCGCTGTCGGCTTCGTAGTGGGCTTCGCCGTCGGCTTGGGGTTGGGCTTGGCCGTCGGCTTCGCGGTGGGTTTCGGTGAAGGCTTGGCGGTGGGAGACGGGCTCGGCGCGGTCGTCGGATTCTGAGTCGGCGTCGGATTCTGGGTTGAGCCGGGCGCCGGGCTGGGCGTGGGATCGGGCTTCGGGCCCGGCGAAGCGGTGGCCACCGGAGTGGCGCTCGGCGTCGCGCTCGCGGTGGGTGCAGGGCTCGCGATGGGCGACGGGGTTGTGGCGGGTTGTCCGCCGGGCTGAGCGGAAGAGGCCGAGGCCGTGTTCGCGGTCCCGCCCGCCGACCCGTCAGCCGGCTGGGATCGTGACCGACGCGCGGTGGCCGTGGAGTCCGAGTCGGACGTCCGACTCGTGCGTCCGGAGTCGGCGGTGGCCGAATCCCGCCCGTCCGATTCACGGGATCTCGATTCACGAACCCTCGACGTGGACGCGCCGGAGGTCGACTCACCCGACGTGGATCCACTGGAGCCGGAATCGCCGGAACTCGACTCGCTGGAAGACGACTCACCGGAAGACGACTCACCTGACGCGGATTCGCCGGAACTCGACTCGCTGGAGGTCGACGCAGCGGAGGCGGACTCGCCGGAAGACGACTCGCCGGAGGTGGACTCACTGGAGGTGGACTCACTGGAAGACGACCGGGAGTCGGCTGCGGCGGACCGATCGCCGCCGGTGTCCGCCGACGTCGAGTCGTCGGAGGCCCCGCCGTCCCCGGCCGACGTGCCGTCGTTCGAGGACGCCGAATCGGTGGAGGCCACCGAGTCGGTCGAAGCCCGGGAGCCGCCTCTGGACGCGGTGCCGTCCCCGGCCGAGGTCTCCCCCCGGGGCGTCCTGTCGCCCGTGGCGGCCGGTTCGATCAAGGAGACGGGAGCCGGGGACATCGCGTCGTGAGGTGGAACCGTACCTGGCGTGTTCGACGCCTGTGTCGACCCGAGCGCGGCGGCGCTCCACGGCTGGGCGACGACCGCGCCCGCCGTCGCGGAGACCGCCGCCAGGAGCAGGCCGGAGACCAGGGTCGTACGTCTTGGGGACATGCGAGGGGTCATGTGAGGCTCTTCTCGGTGCGGTGGGGGGTGGTCAGGGAGTCGGCCGGGGGCCGGTGATGGACTTCCAGCCGGCGGCGGCGAATTCGGGAGTTCCGGGGAGGGCCGCGGCGGGCACGGCGGGAGGCGTGGGATCGGGAATGTTGACCCAGTCCCCCTGGCCCGCGCCGCGCGCGTCGGGAAGCCATGTCATGAGCAGGTTCATGGCATACGGACTGGAGTAGACGGACGTGTCGTCGTCTCCTCCCTTGGTGGCGGTCACCAGGACCAGCACGGAGACCTGGACCTGGTCGTCGTCTCGGGCCTGCCACTGGACGCCGATGGTCTGCGTACGCAGCGCCGCCCCTTCGGGGAGTTCCCCTTTGGTGGGCAGTCCGAGGGTCTCCCGCCATCCCCGCACGACGGCCTTGGCGCCCTCGCGGGCGGCCTCGCGCTGGTCCGGCGGGGCGTACAGCACGGCCGCCTGCTCGGCCCGGGCGCCGTCCAGCGTCCAGGCGCCTTCGAGCGTGGCGGAAGCGGCGGACACCGCCCCTATCTCGGTCTGGGGAAAACCGATCGGGAAGCCGGCCGCGCCCTCGCGCCCACCCGGCTCCGCCAGCGCGACGGCGGGTGCCGTACGGACGGGGGCCGGGACCTCCTTCGATTCCGCCCGCCGGGTCTGCAGCACGATCACCACGGCCGCGAGCACGGTGACCAGCCCGACGATCACCAGCAGCACATGGCGCGGATTCCACCGCCGCTGCGGGCTGAGATCCCAGTCGAGATCCGAGTCCCAGTCGAGCATCGGGTCCGGTGGGGGATCGCGATCGATCGTCGCCACTAGCTGCTCCGGTCGGGACGCTGACCGAACGCCTGGCCCGCGGCGGCGGCCAGACGCAGGTAAGCGCCGCGGGTGGTCGGCCGGAGCCGGGTCAGGTCGACCTCGGCCCCCTCCTTCAGGTGCGGATCGAACGGCACCCGTACGACGGCCCGGCAGCGGTGCGTGAAATGTCGCTCCAGCAGGTCCACGTCGACGTGCGATTTCGGCTCCACCGCGTTCAGCACGACGATGGCGTTCTTGACGAGGCGGCCGTGGCCGTGCGCGGTGAGCCAGTCGAGCGTCGCGGCGGCGGAGCTCGCACCGTCGACCGCGACCATGGTGACGAGCACGATCTGGTCGGCCATCTCCAGCGTCGCGCCCATCGCGCCGTGCAGCAGCCCGGTGCCGCAGTCGGTGATGCAGATCGAGTAGTACCGCTCGATCAACCCGGCGACCGTACGGTAGTCCTCCGCGTCGAACGCCTCGCTGACCGCCGGGTCCGAGTCGGACGCCAGGACCTCCAGCCGGGCCGGCGACTGCGAGGTGAAGGCCCGGGCGTCGGCGTAACGGACGACGTTGGGCGCCTCGGCGAGCAGAGTGCGGATGGTCGCGGCGGTCTCCGACTTGACCTTGAGCCCCAGCGTCCCACGGTCCGGGTTGGCGTCGATGGCGATCACCCGGTCGCCGCGCAGCGACGCCAGCGTGTTGCCTAAGGCGGCCGTCGTCGTGGTCTTGCCGACGCCGCCCTTGAGGCTCATGACCGCTATCCGGTGATGACCGCTCGCGACGGGGGTCTGGGCGTGGGCGATCAGCGTACGCCGTTCCAACTCCGCTGTGGACTCCGCCGGGATGATCCTGCCCCCGGTCAGTCGGTACACGAGCCGCCGCCACCCGCCCGCCGGCTCACTGCGGCGGTTCGTGAGCAGATGTTCCGCCGTGAGCGGCACCGTCTCCGGGAAATGCTCGGCTGCCGGAGTCGGCGCAGGGGTGTGGGTCTCGCGCATGGCCGGGGTCCTTTCGCGGAGAAAAGATGAGGGGGGCTGTCAGCATGTACGCCAGTGCACCGTCACGATCGCGCTCTTGGAGCGGGACGACCCGTGCAGGACCAGCGGGGCCGACACGGGCGGAGGGGGGCCGCACCAGTAGCGCACCCGCGCCGCGCGCACGCTCACGGTGTCGCTCCGACCGGGCCGCAGCGTGCCGCTCGACGGCTTGACGTCCAGATCATTCGCCGTTATGCGCCACTTGAGGGGCTTGTCGGAGGTGGTCGAGAGAGTGATCTCACCTCGGCCGAAATCGTCGAGCTCGACCTCTGACGGGATCCGCAGGCCGCCGACCGACAGGATGTCGGTCTCCGCGCCCTCACCCTCGGCCTTCAGGACCTCGGGCTCCGAGGCACCGGGCACCGAGGCGGTGGACTCCGAGATGGCGGGCTCGGCCGTATCGGCATCGGGGGAGGCGGCCGACGTCGGCGCTCCGGTGGTCCCGTCGGCGGTGCCGCCGACGGCCGTGGCTCCCGCGGCGGAAGGGTGGAGAGATCCGGTCGCCTCGCCGGTCTGGCCGGCCGGGGCCAGGAGATTGATCCCGGCCACCGTGCCCGCCGCGCCCGCGACCACGATGATCACGATCCGGATGGCGGTCGCACGGATCAGCGCTCCCACCCGTGCGATCATCTCGAGGATTCTGACCGGGGTGCCGCCCTCGAGGTCGAAATCATCGTGATCCCGGCCGCGAGGCAGCGCGTGCCGTGCCGTACGGGCGCCCGGTCCGAGCTCCCTGGGTCGCCTGCCGGCGGCGGGATCGGCGCCCGGGACCGAGAAACTGCTCAGCGCGGGCGCCTCGCTCGGGATCGACACGTGACCCGGCTCGGCAGAGCCGCCCGGGCCCGGCTCGGCCCCCGCCGGGGTCTCGTCACCGGTACGTGCCGGGATCGCGCGAGCTCTGATCTGGGAGAGCAGCGCGTCGTACAGCGGCGTCTCCGCCCGGCCGTCCCCCGCGGGCAGTGCCCGAGGCTTGGGCGGCCGCGGAGACGTGGGCGGCCGCGGAGACGTGGGCGGCGGAGACGTGGGCGGCTGCCGGGCCGGCGCGGCGGCCGCCGGGCTCGCGACGACGGGCGCGGCGAGCGGCACGCCGAACGACGCGGGAGGCCCGTGAGGGGACGGAGACCGCGTGCCGGCGTCGGGCTCGGGCGGTGGTGGATCGGCCTCGGTGAGGCGTTGTCTGATTTCGGGGGTGAGGGCGGCGATCGGCGGGTGGGAGAGGATCTGCGGCACCGTGTATCGGATGTTGATCGGCCGCTTGCACACCAGGCACGTCACGATGTGCCTCAGCAGGGCCGTACGGGCACCCGCGTCCGCGGCGGCCGGGTGAGCCGACCGCGTCGTCGATCGCTCCGGGTGGGCGGGGAAGACCGCGGCGGCGAGTGGGCCGAGGTCCGGGCAGAGGGGACGCCCGCGCGCGAGGCCGTCGAGCCCGCTCACCAGGATCTCGACGATGTCCTGCGTCCGGGCGACGAGCCTGCCGACCTCACGGAACGGCAGCGCCAGCACATACGAGAGATCATGGGGGGTCAGCTCGTGGCGGTACAGCAGGCGCAGCGTCTCCGCGCCGAGCGGATCGACCAGGGACCACGCCCGCCTGACCGCCTCGTCGTCGGGTGTACCGGGGCCCGGGCCCGGCCGGAACCCTTCCCTGCGTTCGGGGTCGTCGGCGCACCCACGGCGTACGGCGGCCAGGAGCCGGGCGCGGTCTGTAACGTTCCCGGGCTCGTTCTGACGGACGCAGGCCGCCAGGGCGGCGGTGACCACCGTCATCGTCCGGGCCGGATCGAGGTGATGGGAGGCGTAGTCGACGAGGTGGGCGCCGTGTTCGCCCACCCAAACCGCCACCGTCCCGCGTCCCGGATCGAGCGCGGGATCCCCGGTACCGGTCGGCGGGTTCATCGGCGTCCGGGCACGGGGGCAGTGGCGTATGAGGCATGTTCGGCGTGAGCATCACTGCGACTTTGGAGCCGCACGCACCTTGCTGGAAAATCTGCTACATACCGATACATAGATTGAGATCTTAGACTGACACCCTTCTGTTGGGAAGGAAAAGAACCTCAGAAATCATCACTTCATGATAACCCCAAATAGCGAAGATATGGTCATCCGAAAACGGCATGGCAGGACCATCCGTTTCAATGCCCATGACCTCCGACTTCTCTGGAGACGCTCCTCGCCGGATCACCGGACTCGCCCGGATTCGGAAATATAAGTATGGCGACTCGGCCAGGCCCGGTAACGCCGGTCGCGGATCACACACACCGGGGATGCGAATGTTTTTCATTATCAGTCGAGTGGCGCTGTGAACGGGATTTACCAGCCGATGACGTCATGGTCAGACTCCGCCATCGGCACCGCCCAGCCCGGGTTATCGACCGGCCGCGGCTCGAGTGACGCGACCGGTCGGCTCGGGTGACGCGACCGGCCTCGGCCGAGACGGGTCCGGCATGCGGATCAGGTCGTCGTCCCGGCGCGGGCCCGGCGGGCGCACTCCCTGACGGCCAGGAAGACGGCGAGGACTTCCGGGCCGAGCAGCAGTGCCGTGCACAGCAGCGAATACCAGAACCGGAGGTCGAACGGTCCGAGGAGCAGGCCGGTCACGGCCCACTCGATCACGGTCACGGCGACGGGGACCACGAAGAAGAGGAACCAGGCGAGGACTCCGGCGAACCCGGCCACCCACAGCCAGCGGAACCAGCGGCCGGTCCGCAGGTCGGCGGGGGCGGCCCCGGCGAGTTCCGCGGCCTGCTCGGAAGTCAGCCGGCCGAACGCACGGCGCAGCGGCAGCGTCTTGACCCGCCACAGGTCGCGGCAGCCGAGGGCGTTGGCCGGCACCGCGACCGGGCCGGGACCATGCTCGCCGAATGCATGGAGATGTCCGCCCGCGTCGGCGACGCCCTGGGGGAGGCCCTGTCGGCTTACACGCTGGGCGAGGTCTGCCGGTGGCGGGGTGACGAGCGCGCCGCCCTCGACCGTTTCATGGCCTGCTACGCCCTGCTGGGCTCGTACGGCGAGCACGTCTGGTACACCCGCACCCGCGAGCAGATAGCCCGCTCCCGCACCGTCCTCGGTCGGCACCGCCCGGCGTCCGCGGGCTTCCGCCCTCCGCGCTCACCGAATGCGATGCCGGGCCGGCCGCTGGGGAGTCAGCCGAGTCAGCAGCCGGGCGACCAGCGCGGTGGCCGGGGTGAGCAGCGCCGCCATCACCAGGGACGCGACGATCACGCCGAGCAGGAACCCCACCGCGACGTCATGGGGGTAGTGGACACCGACGAAGACCCGTGAAGCGGCCGCGATCACGGCCAGCGCCGGCGCGATGACGATCATCCGACGCCAGGCGATGACCAGGGCCGTGGCCGCGGCAGCGGCGAACGTCGCGTGGTTGCTCGGCAGCGACCAGTCCCCCGCTTCCGGACAGGTCGCGATGATGAGCGTCTCACCGGACAGCCAGCACGGCCGGGGCATCCTCAGGATGCTTTTGATCAGCTCGCTGCACAGGTACGCCGTCACCGTCGCGACGGGCCCCAGAAGGGCCAGCGCCAACGCCCGGGGGTCAGGCCGTCCTGCTCCCCCCTGCCCCGCGCCCCCCTGGTCCGAACCCCACCGGTCCGAACCCCACCGGTCCGCGCCCGACCGGCCCACACCAGGCCGGTCCGCACCCCGCCATGCCCGCCACAGAACGACGGCGAACAAGGCCGCCATGAGCGCCGGGATCGCGTCGGTGCCGATCTCGGCCCAGTCCCTGACCCACGACGGTGTCCCCTGGGCGAAGCCGACGACGTCCCGGTACCACCCGATGCTGACATCCGGAACGTCTGGGACGTCATCGATCTCTTTAAGCACGTTTCCTCCGCATTCGCGTTCCCATGGTTTTACAGACCTTAGGGAGTGTCCGACAAACGCGGACCACCGCGAACGCGGATCAGACGGAAGCGGCTCAGGGGGAAGCGGATCAGGGGGAAGCGGATCAGGTGAAGTCGAGTTCGCCCGTGCGGGTGCGCTTCAGCTCGAAGAAGTACGGATAGCTCGCCATCGCGAGCGCACCGTCGAAGACCTTGACCGCCTCCTCACCACGCGGGATGCGGTTCAGCACCGGTCCGAAGAACGCCACGCCGTCGATGTGGATCGTCGGCGTGCCGACGTCCATGCCGACCGGGTCCATACCCTCGTGGTGGCTCCGGCGCAGCGCCTCGTCGTAGTCGGTCACGTCCGCGGCTTCGGCGAGCTCGGCGGGCAGGCCGATCTCGGCGAGCGCTTCCTTGATCGCGACGCTGTAGTCCTTGATGTCCTGGTTGTGGATCCGGGTGCCGAGCGCCGAGTAGAGGTCGCGCAGCACACCCTCGCCGCTGTGCTCGGCGGCCGCGATGCACACGCGTACGGGGCCCCAGGCACGGCCGAGCAGATCGCGGTACTCCTCGGACAGGTTCTCCCTGTCCTGGTTGAGCACCGACAAGCTCATCACCCGGAACCGCAGCTCGATGTCGCGCTGCTTCTCCACTTCCAGGATCCATCGGGAGGTGATCCAGGCGAAGGGGCAGACGGGGTCGAAGTAGAAGTCGACTTTGGGGCGCTGCACGCTTTCCGTCATCAAATGTTCTCCTGATTCGAACGGCCCTGGGTAGGAGTGGCGTGACCGAGCCAGGCCGGTGCCGGGGTCGCGACCGGCCGCCGTGGTCCGCCATCTGGGTTCGTCTCAAGCAACCTCGGGATGCCTCTCCTGATTCCCGGCGGCGTTCCCACCGGGTTCCCATCGGGTTCCCATGACGTCCCCGTCGGCGTTCCCGTCGGGTGCCGTCCGCGGTCCCGTCGGGTCCCGTCGCGGTCCCGTCGGGTCCCGTCGCGGTCCCGTCGGGTGCCGTCCGCGGTCCCCATCGGCAGGCCCGTGGACAGGCCGGCGGGCGTCCCGGAGACATCCCGGAAGCATCCCGGATGCGGCATGCGCCTCCGGCGCATGGGCCCCGTCAGGACCGCTTGATGATCTTATAACCGAGACTTATGGTTGCCGCCATGGAGCCATCAGATTTACTGGAGCACGCCCGCTCCCGCTCGTCCGACCCCGCCGATCCCCTGGAGACCCTGTCGGCCGCGATCGCCCTCGGCGTGGAGTCGCCCGGTGACGCGGACCCCCTGATCGACCTGGCCGTACGGGAGGCCCGCGCCGCGGGGCTGTCCTGGATCGCCATCATCGAACGGTTCCGGCGCGTCAGGCATCCGGCCAGGCGACGGCGCTTCACTCCGGCCTTCGCCCACCGCCACCTGGTCAACCGGCAGCGCAAGCGCGACGCCGCCTGCTCCTTCTGCCGGCGTCCGCCCGGCCCCCGGGTCCACATGGTCCACGGCGAGGGCGGCCGCATCTGCGACCGCTGCGTGGCCCTGGCCGGCCAGATCGTCGCGGGGCTCAACCGCCGCCGCGGGTGAACGGCCGCCGTTGAAGAGGCGGCGGCCGCCGCGAGTCCGGCTCACGTGACGGCCAGCCGCCGGCCGTATCGCTCGTCCCGCCAGAGTTCCCCGCCGAGCACTTCCGCCATCGTCGTCGCGGCGTCGTAGACATCGACATGCCGCACGTAGAGCGGAGCGAACCCGAACCGGATGATCTCCGGCTCCCGGTAGTCGCCCACGACCCCGCGATCCGCCAGCGCCCGGATCACCGGATAGCCATCGGCGTGACGGTAGCTGACCTGGCTGCCCCGCCCGGCCGGATCGCGCGGCGTCACCAGCGCCACCTCCGGGCACAGCGCGTCGGTCAGCTCGATGAAGAGGGAGGTCAGCGCCACGCTCTTGGCCCTGACCGCGGCCATGTCGACCCGTTCCCAGATGTCCAGCGATGCGCCCAGCGCGGCGTACGACAACACGGGCGGGCTGCCCACGGCGAACCGCCGCACCCCGGGCGCCGGCCGGTAGCTCGGCTCGAAGTCGAACGGCGCCGCGTGCCCGTGCCAGCCGGACACCACATTGTGCACGGCCTCCTGATGCCGGGGAGCCACGTAGATGTACGCGGGCGCCCCCGGGCCGCCGTTCAGGTACTTGTACGTGCAGCCGACCGCGAGGTCGATCTCGCCCACCTCGACGGGCACGACGCCCGCGCTGTGGCACAGATCCCAGATCATCAACGCGCCCGCCGAGTGGACCCGGGCGGTCACCTCGGCCATGTCGCGCATCGCGCCGGTTCGGTAGTCGACGTGGGAGAGCAGGACCAGCGCCACGTGGTCGTCGAGCGCCTCATCCAGCGATCCGCCGTTCCCGCCGATGTCCCTGATCTCGTACGGCCCCAGCACCCGGGCCGCGCCCTCGACCACATAACGATCGGTCGGAAAGTTGTCCAGGTCGGAGACGATGACGCGGCGGTCCGGCCGCAGCGGCAGCGCCGCCGTCACGGCCTTGAAGATGTTCACCGAGGTGGAGTCGCCGGCGAGCACGTCACCCGGCCGGGCTCCGATCAAGGGCGCGATCCGGTCGCCCGTCGTCTGGGGCAGGTCCCACCAGCCGGCGGTGTTCCAGCTCGCTCCGAGATGCACGCCCCACTCGGTCTCGACGGTGTGGGCGACCCGCTCGGGGGTCCGGCGAGGCAGTGCGCCGAGCGAGTTCCCCAGGAGGTAGATGACTCCGGGAGGCAGCGAGAACTCCTCCCGGAAGTCCTTCAGCGGGTCCTCGGCGTCGAGGGCCTGGCATTCAGCGCGGGTGATGGCCACAGGTCGGCTCCCTTGGTTGCTGCGGTTATGTCCATAAATAACCCTTTATGGGCTGGTCTCGCCAGGTGGCCACGCCGGGTGCGACAGAGGAGGGCGGGCGGAGGATCAATAAGGATCAATGCGGCCAAGACAGCGTCGCGGTAACGGACGGCTATAACCCCCAGAGATCACCACACGAGCACGATGCGCTCAAAATAAGCACGGGATCAACGACAGACTCTGTGCAATCGTGGACAGGACGGGGCAAGTTCTCTGGAGACGCCAATCCCCGTTGGTGACAGAGGGTGATCAAACGTGACGGAGTCCCCCGTGCCCCCACCGCCCCCGGTACCCCCGAGGCATCAGGATTCACCGGTCTATCGCCGCATCGCCGATCGTTTGCGCGATCAGATCCTCTCCGGCGCGCTGGACGACGGGGATCGACTACCCGGCGAGAACGCGCTCATGGCCGAATATGGCATAGCTCGGGCGACAGCACGCCAGGCACTCGCCGTACTGATCAACGAGGGCCTGGCCGTACCGCGGCGTGGTTCGGGAGTGTATGTCCGATTGTTCCGTCCGATCCGGCGGCACGGATCACGGCGGCTCGCCAGAGAGCAGTGGGGTCAGGGCCGGGCCATCTGGGACTCCGACACACCGGGCCGGGCGTACGCCGTGGACGAGCTCGACCTCCGGCGGGAATCCGCGAACGCGCCGGTCTCCCGAGCGCTGAGGTGTGACGAGGTGTGGGTACGGAGCCGTCGCTATTCGGTGGACGGACGGCCCGTGCAGCTCGCGACCTCGTACTTCCCCGCCGACATCGTCGAGGGAAGCGCGATAACGCTGCCGGACACCGGGCCGGGAGGCGTCTACGCCCGCCTCGGCGATCTCGGCTACCCGCCCGTGCATTTCACCGAGGAGGTGCGTGCACGGATGCCGCAGCCGAGGGAGGCGAAGCTGTTGGGGCTCCCGGCGGGCACCCCGATCATCGTCATCTCCAGGGTCGCCTTCGCCTCCGGAGGCGTACCGGTCGAACTGAACGAGATGACCCTCGACTCCGCCTCCTACGTGCTGCAGTACGACTTCGACGCGTGACGCCAGGAGCTTCCAGGCGATCACTCTCCGATGTAGTGGAAGCCCGGCTTGGGGTGCATGAGGAAGTCATGGTGGGAGATGTTCCACGCGTACGCTCCCGCCATGGTGAACTCCACGACGTCGCCGGGCTTCAAACCGACGGGGACGCGCCGGGCCAGTACGTCCTTCGGCGTGCAGAGCTGGCCGACGATCGTGGTCGGTTCGCCGGACTCCGCGATGACCATGGGCTGGCTGTGTCCCCTGGTCGCCGGGGTCCGGATGTGGTGGGTCCCGCCCGCCACCACCGCGAACAGCTCGCCGTGGACGCGCTTGACGTCGATCACGCGGGTCACATAACGCCCGCAGTAGACGGTGAGCGACCGCCCCGGCTCCACCCTGAGCACCTCGTCTGGACGGCGCAGCTCGGCAAGGCCCCTGCCGTACGTCTCCCAGTCGAAGCGCAGGTCGGGATCGGTATAGGAGACCGACATCCCGCCGCCCAGGTTGATCTCGATCGCCTGGTCGGCCCCGGTGGCCCGGCCGCCCCTGGTAGAGCGGCCGAAGCCCATGGTGTCGTCGACACCCGGGGCGCCGTCGACATCCGTGGCGCCGTCGACACCGGTGCCGCCCACGCCTGCGGAGGGGCCGACACCGTGCTCGACGAGGCCGAGCCCGCGGACATAGTCGAGCGTGGCCGCGGCCAGCTCCAGCATCCGGTGTGCGTCAAGACCACTCGCCAGATGCGCGTGGATCCCCCGGAGCCGGACCGCGTGCTGACGGCCGAGCAGTTCCAGGCATTCCGCTATGCCCCCCGGATCCATTCCGAAGGGAGTGGCGCCCCCGCCCATCGCCAGCGCCGCACCGTCGACGGGGAGATCGAGGTTGACGCGCAGCAGCACGTCGGCGGAGCGTCCTGACGCGATCAGACGCCGGAGTTCGCCGGCGCTCTCCACATGGAGCCGGGTGACCGGGCTGAGCAGCTCCTCGTCCGTTTTCCCCGGACCGCCGAGCGCGACGGGCATGTCAGGGTGCAGCCCCCGCACATGGGCCAGCTCCCCACCCGAGGAGACTTCGAAGCCGTCCACGTGGCGCGCTAGCACCTTCAGCAACTCGGCGTCGGGATTCGCCTTGACCGCATAATAGAGTTCGACGTCGCCGAGAGCGTCCTTCACGGCCTTCGCATGGGCGTCCAGCTCCGTCAGGTCGTACACGAAGGCGGGCAGTGGCCCGGCCGACCCCGGTTCGAACGCCCACGACCGCTTCGGAGCCTTCTCCTGAGGCCGACTCTGCCGTTCTGTCGTCATATTTCCCCCGATCGTGTCCGTACGAGATGTGACCGATAGGTTGACCTGACCGTCCCGATCATTGATTTCTCTAGAGATGTCCCGCACCTTGGTGAGAGAAGTCAAGAACAGCCGCACGTTCAGGCGAGGGAAGGTGACGGATGCCCTTTGACCGGCACCTTGCCGAGATTGCCCGAGACTTTCCGGAATGGACAATTTGGCGGAGTGACGTAGGCCGATGGTGGGCCACTCGGCATCGCCCGCTCACGCCGGCCCAGCGAAGTGCCGGATGCGCGATGACGGTCGACGCCGACGAGGCCGACGGGCTGCGTCAGCAGCTTCACGAGCAGGAGCGACGCGCCGCTGCCGCCAATCCATGAGCGCGGAAGCCCCCGACCCGATCGGGGGCGGGGGCTTCCGCTACCAGAGACTCGCTGAATCGCCTTACCAGATCTTTTCGCCAGATCTCCGTGGCAGATCTCCGCGACGGATCTCCGTGCCAGAGCCCCGCGCCGGATCGCCTGTAGATCGTCTGGCGGGAGGCCAACGCGTACGCGTGCACCTCAGCGCCGCGTCAACCGTCGTCAACCATCAACGGCATCGAGGCATCAAGGGCGCATGGACCCCTGTCGGGAGTTTCCGACAAATGCCGCCCCTCGCGGGCGGGGTCCAGGTGGACGCGTCGCAAGGCGGAGGAGGAGCCGACAACAGCATTGTCGGCGCCGTCTCCGCCGAGTGAGGCAGGCGCCGCCTGGGCCACGCGCAGCACGGCCGGATTCGTCAGACGTCACCTAATCGGACGCTCGACGGACCCGACCGAAATCGACGTCGTCCTCTACCACCACGGACTCCGCCGTCACCGCGTCCATCATCACCGGCTCCGCCATCACCTGGTCCGTGTCGACGGACGTCTGCTCCTCCTGCCGCGTGTCCTCCACGATCACCCGCAGATCCATGTCCTCAGCGGCTGCGGCATGCCCCTGGACGTCCGCGACGGCATCGGCCGGCGCCACCGGTACAGGCGAGGACTGGGCCTCTTCAGGGGCGACCGATTGGCCCGGCTGATGAGCCTGCTGCTGGTAGGGCTGGTACGGCATGGGCGGCAGGACGGCGGCCTCGTCGATCAGCGGCCCCGCTGCCGTCTCCCGCTGCAGCAGGTCGCCCAGAACCGTACCGATCTCGTTGAGGCGGCGCATCACCTCGGTGTGCGTATCGGTGAGATAGGCCACACGACGGCCCGTGTGTTCGTCGAGCGTCGCCACCCGCTGCTGTGCCGCGCCGAGAATGGCGTCGGCGTGGGAACGCGCCTCGCCGAGAAGACGGTCGGCCTCGGCCCGTGCGTTCTGCCGGGTCTCCTCTGCCTCGGCCCGTGCCGTACCCAGAGCCTCCTCGGCGTCCGCACCGGCCTGTGCCAGCAGCCGCTCTGCGGTGGCGGTGGCATCGGCGATCCGGCGCTCGGCCTCCTCCTGCGCCGCTCCCCTTATGGCCTCGGCCTGCTCTCGCGCCGACGTCACCAGCCGCTCGGCCTCGGCCACCGCGTTGTCGTGCAGCCTGGCCGCCTCCGCCTCGGATGCCTGCTTGTTGGCCGCGGCCTCCTCATGGGCGAGCTTGAGGATCTGGCTCAGCCGCTCGCCGAGTTCGTCGGGGTTCTGTGGCGACTCCGTCAGCTTGCGCCGGGCCTCGGCTAGCTCGAGACGGCTCTGCTCGGCCTGGTCGATCGTACGCGCGAGGCGCTCCTCCAGGTCTCGGATCTGGTTGCGGGTCCGGACCATGTAGTCGTGGACTTGGCGGCGGCTGTACCCGCGCATCACCACTTCGAAGGAGTCGTCGCTCATCAGGTCGGGGAAGTTGTCGGTCTGATTCGTCATCGGCAAGCCCTGGGAGTTGGAAGGTAACGACGGAACGCCCGTCCGGACACGACTTTCCTGCTATCCGACCTCCCTCGCAACCTGAACGCCGCACCTCCCGAAGAATCACCACCGTTCGGGCAACAGACGCGGCGGGTGGAAGAGACGACAGGCAGCGGGGGCCGACGAGCGCAGGGGTCAGCCGAGCCCCGCGTCGACGACCGGCAAGGAGCGAGTGCCGGAAGACGCCATCGACCATCCCATAGGTGACGGTGCATGGACGACATTCGACGGACGAACACCCGGTGCAGACACCCCATCTATGGAACCCCGTCTCACCCCGTCCCCCGTCAACCCCGTCTCGTCTCACCCCGTCCCCCGTCGTCGTCTCGTCTCGGTGGAAGCCGATCGGTGGAAGCCGGTCGGTGGAAGCCGATCGGTGGAAGCCGGTCGGTGGCGGTGGACAGGTCGGTGGCACGTGATTGTGGAGTCCGCTCTTGACTCGACATATCCACAAGTTCGCACCTCCCCCTGTCCACACCCCGCGGCACGGAGTAAATATCTTCTCCTGATCTGCCATCCCATCTCCTCGATCCCTCATTTCCGACATAACGAACATCCGTTGCAATCGATATTTATCTCTCATAATTATTTTCAATTAATCGAGGAAAGCTGTTGCCGTTCACTAACTTGCTGTGAGATTATTAGTACAGATTTTCGATGCGGCAGTGACTCGCGAGAAGTCGGGAAGGGGGACGCGTGGAGCCGGCAGAGCTGACCCAGCCGCTCGGATCGTTCGATCCGGATTCGTCGCGTTCTGGGGGACGGTCGCTGCTGGGTCCTGAGTGGTGGGCTGCGGTGCGGGCCGAGGCGTCGGCGCGTGCGGCCGCCCGTTCCTCCGACGATCGGGGAGGTACCGCGTCGTGGTCTGGCTGGCCTGACTGGCTTGCCACCGTTCCCGGCCCGCCCTCGGATGTCGCATTCTCAGACGGAGTGGCCGGGAGCAGTGTGCCTCGGAGCAGCGTGCCCGGGAACGGTGCGCGCCCAGGAGAACGTGAAGGCGACGCGCGCAGCGGCGGTGTAAGCGCTCCTGTGTCCGCTGGTGCGGCTCGTACGGCCGACGTTCCCCAGGCGCGCATCGATGACCGTGATCACGATGCTCTTCGGCGTGTCCGGGAGGCTGCGGATGTCCCTTCCGGTGGCTCCTTCAGTGGCTCCTCGAATGGCTTCTCCGATGATGCTTCGGGCGCTTCCGGAGGCGGCAGCTCGGGTGATGCTTCGGGCGCTTTTAGGGGTGGCGTCTCGGGTGGTGCTCCAGGCGGTGTCCTGGACGGCCCCGCAACTGGTGCTTCAAGCGGTCCCGTGGACGGTTCCCCAGGTGACTCCTCAGGTGATCCTTCCGGTGCTGCGACGGTCGGCCCTCCGGGTGATGCTCCGAGCGGTGTCCCGGGCGGTTCCCCGGGTGATGCTTCGGATGCTTTTGAGGTCGGCGCCTCGGGTGTCCCTGCAGAGGGGTCCCCGGGCGGTTTTCCGGGTGGTTCTTCGGGTGGTCTGAGCGGTGCGTGTGCGGCGGATTCCGCGGACGCGGACGGGGTGTTGTCGTGGCCGTTGGTGAGCCAGGTGCGGGAGGCCGCGCTGGCGTTGGCGGTGACGGCGCTCCCAGGCTCTGCGGAGGTGTGTCTGGCGCAGGTGGAGGAGTTGGCGTTCGCGCGGGATCGGCTGGAGGCGGCGATCGCCCTACGGGCCGCGCGGGTGCACGCGGCCGGAGCGGCCCGCCAGACCGGGCACGCCTCGACGCGGACGTGGCTGCGGTCGGTGTGCGGGATGAGCCGCCGGACGGCCTACCGCACCGTCGCCCTGGGCATCGAACTGGCACGCCTGCCCAAAGTACAAGCACGGTACGCCGCCGGGAACCTGACCGAGGCGGTGGTGGCGGCGATCTGCGCGGCCACCACCGGACTCAGCGATGAGGACGCGGCCAAGGCCGAGACGATCCTTGTGGAACTGGCCGATTGCGCCGGCCCGCAGGAGATCGCCAAAGCGGGACGGTATCTGCGGGCGGTCCTGGACCCCGATGGGGAGGTCAAGGACGCCGCCGCCGACTACGACGCCCGGTTTCTGCTGTTGCGGGAGACCGAGAGCGGTGGGGTGGAGGGGGAGTTCCGTCTGCCGCGGGAGGCCGCCGCCCGGCTACGGGCCCTTTTGGACGCCTACGCCAAACCAAAGGCCCAGGGAGATGACCGGCCGCTTCGAGTCCGTAACGCCGACACGCTGATCGCACTTTTGGAACAGCAGATCACCACCGAACTCCTGGTGTTGATCAACGCTGAATCCCTCCCCGACGACCCCACCCCCCACAACTCCGAACACGGCACCGCCCCCGGGGAGTCCACCCACCACAGCACCACTCCCCGCGACGCCACTCCCGGCGACGCCGCACCTGACGATGTCGCGCCCGAAGACAGCGCATCCGAAGACGGCACCTCCGAGGGCACCACGTCCGGTGACACCGAGCCTGAGGACACCGCGCCCGGCAGCACCGTGCCTGACGACGTCACTCCCGGCAAGACCGCGCCCGACGACACTGCGCCTGGTGATACCACGCCCGACGGCACCATGGCTGGTGACAGCGTGCCCGACAGCACCGGGCCCGACAGCACCGTGCCTGATGTCACCATGCCCGAGGGCACCATGCCCGAGGACACCATGCCTGAGGACACCGCGCCCGGTGACGCTGGCCGGAGCGACGGCCCGGCACATGCGACCGGCAAAGGGACCGGCCCGGAAACCTGCGATGACGCCGGTGACGACCTCGATCCTGATCACACTCCCGGCGCCGCTTCTGCGCCCGCGCCCGCCCCCGAATCCACTCCCGCTCCCGAGCCTGCTCCTGGATTCTTTCCCGGGGCCGACCGCAGAGACGACCCCGGAGACCCCGGCAGAGGTGACCTCGGCGATCCCGGCGGTGGCGATCCCGGACGCGGCGATCCCCGTGGGGGTGTGGACCCCGGGGGTGCGACTTCCAGGAGCACAGGCTTCCGCTTCTGGAGCGTCGACGGCGGGTTCGGGGACAGCGGACCCGAGGCCGGGGACTGGCGGTGGCAGTCGGTGCTGCGCACCCTGCCCGGGCTGCTGCTGTCCACCGGACACCTGCTGCCCATCACCGACATCCACCGCCTGGCCCGCACCTCCACCCTGGTCCGCCTGGTCATGAACACCGAGGGGCAGGTCCTGGACATGGGCCGCAAGACCCGCCTGGCCACCCCCGCCCAACGCCGCGCCGTCGCCGCCCGCTACGACACCTGCTGGGTGAAAGGCTGCCCCCTCCCGGCGAGCATGTGCCAGATCGACCACATCGACAACTGGAGCGAAGGCGGCCGCACCGACCTGGCCAGACTCGGCCCCGCCTGCCAATTCCACAACCGCGACCGCTACCTGCACCCCGACCGCTACCAACGCCGCAAGACCGGCCCCGACCGCTGGGAGTTCATCTACATCGGCCCCTCACCCGCCAGAAGGCACCAGCGCACGTGATCGACTGCATCGGTCACGGCTGTCGTGAGATGCCGGGACGGGCTGCTCACGGTGCCCGTGGAATCATGGCGGCATGCCGTACATAGCTGGCCTGGACGACGACGACACTCCGACCATTCATCCCGAGGCCTGGGTGGCACCGGGCGCGGTGGTAGTCGGGCGGGTGAGGCTCGATCGGGGGGCCAACGTCTGGTACGGATCCGTGCTGCGGGGCGACGACGAGCGGATCGAGGTCGGCGCGGACTGCAACATTCAGGACCTGTGCTGCCTTCATGCGGATCCCGGAGAGCCCACGGTCCTGGACGACCGGGTGAGCCTGGGCCACCGAGCGATGGTCCACGGCGCCAGGGTGGAGACCGGGGCACTCATCGGGATCGGCGCGGTCGTGCTCGGCGGCGCGGTGATCGGAGCGGGTTCCCTGATCGCGGCCGGAGCCGTGGTCCCACCGGGCAGGAAGATCCCGGCGGGCGTCCTGGTCGCCGGGATCCCCGCGAAGATCGTTCGCGAACTCACCGATGACGACCGGGCCTCCTTCGCCCAAACGCCGGAGCGATACCGGGCGAAGGCGCGCCGCCATTCGCAGGCCGTGGAGTTGTGATGCGTCTCGCGATGCGGCCGTTGTGAGGCCCAAGCCGCTTTCACAAGGCAAGCTTTCGTCACACTGGCTTCGCTCTGACTGGTTTGACTCCGACTGGCTCAGCTCCGACTGGCCTAACTCGAAGTGGTTTTACTCAGCGAAGTCGGCGCGGGCTATGGGACGCGGGCTTTCATGATGAGTGTTCCTACCAGCGGTCTGTGGTCGGAAAGCTCAGGCCGAGTCTTGATCACCTCGGCACCCGCCGTACGGTAGTCGTCCTCACTGGCGAAAATGTAGTCGATCTTTCGGCCGCCCCTGGTCGTGGGTGCGGCCGCCCGGTCGGTTTCGCCATTCGGCACCGCATCCACCTCGGTGTATTCGCCCTTGCCCAGGCCGAGGCCGTACACGGGAGCGAGCTGGCGGTCCTCGGGCAGACGATTGAAGTCACCGCTCAGGATCACCGGACTGCGACCGGCGTACCGCGCGACGATGTCGATTACCTGGCGGGGGGATTCGGTGTCCGAGATGTGTGTCACGCAGCATACCGAGCGGCGGGGACCCGTGGTGGTTCGCGCGCATAGCAGGCCACGCGGGTGAATCGTGGTGTTCTCGCTGGCCGGAGCCCGGTCAACCCTGAGCATCCGCCGCAGCGGAGCTCCGTCGACTCGGCCTTTCAGCACCAGGGCCATGCCGAAGCGCTTTCCATCGGGCGGCGGCGTGGCCTTCGTGGTGAGGAGGTCGCTCCACAGCCGACGGCATTTGTTCCCGCCGCCCCGGGCTATGCCGTACCAGACCATCCGGTAGTGGGGAAGCTCACGCTTCAGGAGGTTCACCTGGGCGTAGCACATCTCCGTGAAGGAGGCGACGTCCACTTTCCGGCTCCGGATGAGCCCGGCTACCCGGCTCGCCCACAGCTTGCGCCGTCCCCGGGTCAGATTGCGGGTGCAGGTGCCGTCTCGGTTGTCGGCCGCGCAGACGTTATAGGTCAGTACGTTGACCCGGTGTCCGCCGGCCCCGGACCTGTTCTCGAGTCTGCCACCGACACGACCGCCGACACGGCCATCACTCCTGCCACCGACACGGCCGTCAGTCCTGCCACCGACACGGCCGTCGGCACGGCTGTCGGCACGGCTGTCGGCGGCCCCGGAGCCTCCGGGCACGCCCCGGGCGCCGGCGTGCCCAACGGTCGTGGTGCAGGCCACCGTCATCGAGATGACCGCGAAACCGGCGACCACCACCAGCACCGGCCATCCAGCCCGGTCATGAGCGACAAATCCCCTCATAACCGGTGACATAGCCAGAAATCGATCAACCCACCCAGGCGCCAGTGGTGAAATTTCCGACATTGATTGCCATGACCGGTGCAGCGACCGATAGGTAGGCCATGAAAACCCAGGGCTTTCGTGCTCCGGCGATGCCGATCGACAGGTAGAGCGGCCACCACAGCAGCGAGGCTCGGCCCACCGACATATAGAAGGACGACATCGCGAGCAGCGCCACGGCCTGCGGCGCGAGATAGGCCAACTCGGCCCACCGGCGACGGACGAGCTGCCAGATGATCAGCACCACCAGCACGGCGGCCGCCAGGATCTCCTCACGATAGGACGTCTGCAGGCTCACCGGGTCTTCCAGCGAGCGCTGCCATGTGTTCTTGAGCACGGTCCAGGGCAGTTCCGCGTATCGACCCCAGTACTCCGCCTCGACGTGCTTCCACTCCAGCGGGTTTCCCGTACGACCCCACAAATAGAGCATGTAGGCCAGCACCGGCACCCCCGGCAGCGCCAGCCAGGGTGCCTTGCGCCAGCCGACGCCGCGCAGACCATTGCGTGCGACGAGGAACATTACGGCCAGACCGAGGGCGAGGAAGAGCCCGGAGATGCGGACACACGACGCGAAAGCCGCACAGACGGCGGCGGCCTCCCAACGGCCCTTGCGGGCCAGCAGCCACGCGGGGATGGCCAGCGCGAGGAACGGCGCCTCCGAATACCCCGCGAGCATGAACACTGCGAAGGGGCTGAGGAAGAACGCCAGTACGGTCCAGACGCCGCTGCCCTCGCGGTACGACTCGCTCAGCCGCGACAGCGCCACCGCCACGACGGCGCTCGCGACGAACGAGACCAGGACGATCGCGAGACTCCAGTCCTCGATGACCACGTGCATGGAGCGCAGGAGCAGTGGCAGGCCCGGGAAGAAGGCGGTGAGCTTCGGCGCGTCGGGCATGTCCGGCGGGCCGTCATAGCCGTACTGGGCGATGGCGATGAAATTGTCGGAGTCCCACGGCGTGAGCCGGTCGAGGATGGGAGCCTCCGTACGGCCGGGGGCCGCCAGAACCATGTAGATGTACGTGGCGACGTGCCAGAAGAACCAGATGAGCAGGGCCGTACGGTCACCCGGGCGGGACAGGACCCGTGACGACATCCCAGACGAAGACGACATGGCGCTGGACATGCGAGATGACAGGTCAGGCCGCGGCGGCGGGTCCACCCGCCCACCGTCAGGCTCCGCCGCGTCCTCGGCAGCCACGCCGCGGGCAACCGTATTCTCCGACGCGGCGTCGTCGGAGACCGTCTCCTGCTCGGACCCCCTGCGCTGATTCTCCGTCACGATGGCCTATTCCATACGCCGGGAAAGGGTTATGCCAAGAGGTTACGATCACTTTGTGACCGCCCATCGCCTCATTCGGCGTTCCGGCAGGTCAGCCTGTTGCACTATATGAAACTTGCAGCGCGGAACTACCGCGGAGCCACCGCCGAACCACTGCCGAAACTACCCCGGAGCCACTGCGGCAGTGACGCGGCAATGCCGTGGCGGTGCTGTGGCAGGGCCGTGGCGGTGCCGCGCGACCACTGCGGAACTAGCATGGCCGCGTGTGGTGGGACGGGTTCACGGCGACGGAACGGGATGTTCGCGCCATGGTCGGTGATCCGCGTTGGATCACGCTTCCGCCGATCACGAAGACCCAGGCCATCGCCCAGCGCGTGCTGACCACTCCGGACGGCTCGCAGTGGGTGTTCGGCGCACACGCCCGGTGGTACCGGCTCGACCGCGCCGACGGCCGCTGGCATCTGTCCGCTCCTCCGTCGCATCCCGCGATCAGGTCGGCCGCACGCCCGGGAGCACCCGGAGCGCCCCGAGCCCCGGGAACGCCGATGGCGCCGGGAGTATTCGGGACGGTGACACCGCCGGTGCCGCCCCAGTTGATCCCCACGGGTCCCGACTTCGCCTACGACCGGGGGTCCGTTCAGGCGTTCGTGGGGCCCGACGTGCCGCATGACGTCACCGAGGGGATCCGGGTGCTGATCAAGACCCATCGGGGCGCACCGCTCGATGAGTTCCCCCTGACCGGAGGGTTCGGGGAGGTCTTCGCCCGGGATGTCGCCGGAACGATCGCGGCCATCTGGGGCACGATCATGTGGTGCGCCTACGCGCCCGCCTTCGACGGCAACGAGGTGCTGCTGTCGACTTTCGGCGAGTTCTTCGCCCGGCCGCTACCGGGTGACGACTGGGTGCGCTGGCTGCCCATGGGGTCCTTCGACGCTCTTGTGACCATCTACGTCGAGCGGATGCGGTCGGGAGCCGAGCAGGCCGGCCTCCACCTGGCGAGCGTGATGGCCGAGACCGCGGCGGTGCTGCGCGCGGACGCCCGGTTCCGCCCACGGGCCGACGCCCTGCTCGCGATGGTCGGCCCGCTGTCCGCCCAGCCCTGGCTCGACCACCAGGCTCTCCACGCCGGTGCCGTACGGCAGGCCTGGCTGGCACGCTGTCCGCCGCACCTGGTCGCGGCGACGCTGCCCGAACTCTCGGCCGGGGACCACTTCCTGCACAGTCTGTACGACATGGTGGAGGCGCTGGGCTACCTGGCCGCGCGCGGGGTCGATCCCAGAACGGCCGCCGCCGCGCTGCTCGCCGCCGACGTGGCGGGGGTGTGCGGCACAGCGGAACCACATTGGGCGCCCGGCGCCTCCGGCACCGCGGACATCGTGACGCGCATCTACCCGTGGATCGACGACGAGTTGCGTGACGCGCTGTATGCCTCGCTTTCGGATCCACGGCATCCGCTGCGCGGGTGCTGGCCGCGAAACGGCACCCTCCCGGTCGCGATTCTTCCCCCCGACCGGGACACCGCTGCCGCACTGCTCGGCTCTGCCTACGCCACCGGGCTGGCCTGGTGCCGGCTCACCGGCACCTCCACCCCGACGAACGGTTTCGCCGTCTGCCGGGCGGTCGTCCAGTGCCTGATCCACGAGCGCGACGATCCGCTCCCCCCGTCGTGGGCGGGGTCATAGCCGTACCACCCCAAGATCCGAGAGTTGGTGATATTTCCGTCTTACCCGCTTAGCAATCCTTTCCCACCATCACCAACCGTTTCATCAAATCGTGATCCCGGTATCGCGGAAATGGTCACGGGGGGACGGATGACGCCCGGCGGAATGGTCCCGATGGGCCATGTCCCGGAAAGGTACCCGGACGTAACCTCGTGATGGGTGTTGGCTGCGGAAGGAAGGACGACGCGGTGGGGCACGACGACCTGGACTCTCGGGTCCATGACCGTGTCGCGTTGGACGAGATCGCGCTCTATGCCGAGGTGCTGGAGGCCGTGAACATCGCAGACGACCGACTGACCTTGGAAGAGCTCGACAACGCGCTGGGGTTGCGGACTTCGGCGAGCCACTGAAGCCATAGCGGCCGCCCCGGACTCCTCTCGACGAGTCCGGGGCGGTTTTCGCCGCTACTCCGCGGCACGGCCCCGAACGGGGCGAGCTCAGGCCACACGGTCCCGTACGGAACCATTCCGGCTCACGACCGGACGAGACGGGCGATGGCGGCCGAGGCCTCCTTCACCTTCTCCTCCGCCTGCGGCCCACCGTGGCTCACGGCCTCCGCGACACAGTGCCCGATGTGGTCCTCCAACAGCCCGAGGGCCACGGCCTGCAGTGCGCGGGTGGCCGCGGAGACCTGGGTGAGGATGTCGATGCAGTACGCATCCTCCTCGACCATCCGCTGCAGCCCGCGGATCTGGCCCTCGATCCGGCGCAGGCGGGTGAGGTATGCCTGCTTGTCCCCGCTGTACCCGTGCATGCCCCCACCATACCCTCTCCCCGTATCGAAACCCGGTGTCGAAGCCCATATCGCACCCCTTATCGACCCCCCATATCGCCCCCATGTCAACACCGGGGAGCGACGCCGGGAGACGACGGTGGAAGACGACGCCGGGAGACGACGGTGGGAGACGACGGTGGGAGACGACGCCGGGCCGCGGCTACTCCCGAGAGCGCAGGCCGTACATCAGTTCCTGCCAGCGGCCGACGATGGCGGGCGCCGCGTGCGCCGACGCGGACTCCAGCGCACCGGCGGCGAGCGCCATGCGGCGGCGCTCGTCGTCGACGAGCCCGAGCAGTGCCCCGGCGTACGACTCGATCTCGTCGTCGCCTTCGGGGACCAGGACGCTGTCACGTCCGGGACGCAGGAAACCCCGTGGGCCGCGCGCCCCGTCGAATCCGACTATCGGCACCCCGCAGCTCAGCGCCTCGATCACCGCCATCCCGAGCACCTCCTGTCTGGACGGCACCGCGATGATGGACGCCTTGGCGAACTCGCCCGGCAGATCGGGCGTGACGCCCATGAAGTAGACGTGGTTGTGCAACTCGAGCTCCTGGACCAGGGCACGCAGCCGCCGTTCCTCGGGCCCACTGCCATAGAGGCGCAGCCGCCAATCTGGGCGCTTGTCCGCGACTATCGCGAACGCGCGGATCAGCCGGTCGTACGCCTTGCCCCGCACCAACCGGCCGCCCGCGCTGACGATCCTGTTGTCCATGCGCGAACGCGGCCACGGCCCCGTCGGGAGCGCGTCCGGGATGGCGTGTACGGACAGATCATCCTCAAGTAGGTCGGCCCACTCCTCCCGTCCGCTCTCCGTGCTGGTCACGACGGCGTCCAGGCGCGGATAGAAGCGCTGGACGGGGCCCGGTACGGCCGGCCGGGTCCACTCCCGCGCGATGCGGATGACGTGCCGCGGCGCGTGCCTGGCCGCCTGGACGCTCAGCGTCGGCCGGGCGGTCACCAGCACCTCGCTGCGCAGCCCGCGCAGCATTCGCCACAGGGCGACCTCGGTGCGCATCTGCCCGCGTGGCAGCAGCCTGCGTGCGCGGGGACGGGCGTCCACCAGCCACCGCATCGTGACCCGACGGTCGACGGGGAAGAAGGGCGTCTCCCTGGTCCGCCGTACGCTCACCACCTCCACCTCGTGCCGTGCGGCGAGTTCTCCCGCGAGGTTCAGGGTGGCGCGGACGTCTCCGCGCATGCCGTACGCCGAGGGCACCAGGAAGGTGATCTTCACACTCCCACCTCAAGCCGCAACTCGTCGTCGATGGTGAAGGCGGGTCTGATGGGAACGCCGTCCATCAGGGCATGGGGGTAGGGGACCCGGCGCCGCTTGCCCTCGACGTCGTCGAGCCGGGCGCCCAGCGGCAGCCGCCGGCCCATCCCGTCGACGTCCAGGTGGGGCACCCAGACGCCCTGGCCGTTCGGGGTGGCGGCGAGCACGTCGCACAGCGACAGCGCGGCGTGGAACCGGACCCCGTGGACGGTGGCCGCGACGACGATCTGGGGTGCGGCCCCCGCGGTCTCGGCCGGTAGGTCACCGTGCAGTGGGTCACGGTGCAGTAGGTCACCGTTCGACAAGTCGCCGTCCAGGTCGGCGAGCCGCATGGTCAGCCTGGCCTCGTGATGCTGCTCGTCGTCGCCGAGGCCGGTGTAGGCGAGCAGCCCGGTCACCTCGAACCGCCCTTCCCGGAACCACACCGCCCGGACATCCGCGATCGGCTCGGCGTGATCGATCTTGATGGCCAGGAAGCCGTTGCGGGTGCGATAGGTGCGGTAGGCCATCGTGCGCCGCCCCAGCGCGTACGCGTCGAGCCGGTCGAGCGAGAAGCCCGGGTCGACGCTTCGGATCCGGGTCCGGGAGTCGCCCTGCTGGAGATAGGCGTCCCATCGACCGGGGGTGAGCGCCAGCGGCGCGAGCGAGACCGCGACGCTCGCGTCCGACGTCCGCAGGCGCCCGCTCCGCCGGTCCGTGGACCGCTCGCCGTCGGGGGAGCCAAGTGTCACGTGACGTTCCACCCCGCTGCCCCGCTGGCGCAGGACGAGCAGGGTGCCGTCGGCCAACGGCTCCTCGACGGCGATCCGGAGGGAGAGGACATCGGCCAGGGTGACCTCCGCGTCGGTGACGACCAACCCCGTCAACCTCGTTGCCGAGCGCACCGTCCAGCTCCCTCCCCGTCGATTGAGCCAACGTTGAGGTTACCGTGATTCTCCTGTTATGTGGAGAAAGACTTTGTCGCCGTCACCAGATAAACCCCACTTTCTCGCGGATTGACACACCGCCTACACAAATAGTGCATTCTTTCCGCAAAGACGCTTTACGCTCCCTTGACGGATTTGATCAGAAGCTGGGCGACGTCGACGACCTCGAGGGTCTCCTTGGCCTCGCCCGCGTTCTTCTTCTCATTGATCGCGTCGCCGAGCATGACCAGGCAGAACGGACAGGCCGTGGAGACGGTGTCCGGATCGGTGGTCAGCGCCTCGTCCACCCGCTCGGTGTTGATGCGCTTGCCGATCCGCTCCTCCATCCACATGCGCGCGCCGCCGGCGCCGCAGCAGAACCCGCGGTCCTTGCAGCGGTGCATCTCCTGCGCCTGGACACCGGGGACCTTGGCCATGATGTCGCGCGGCTGGGCGTACACCTTGTTGTGCCGGCCCAGGAAGCACGGGTCGTGGTAGGTGATCTTCTCCTCGATCGGCGTGATCGGGGTGAGCCTCCCCTCCTCGACCAGGCGGGCCAGCAGCTGGGTGTGGTGGACGACCTCGAACATGCCACCGAGCTGCGGGTACTCGTTGGCCAGGGTGTTGAAGCAGTGCGGGCAGGTGGCCACGATCTTCTTCACGCCCGCGTCGTTCAGCGTCTCGATGTTCTGCTGGGCGAGCATGTTGAACAGGAACTCCATGCCCAACCGGCGGGCCGGATCCCCGGTGCAGGCCTCCATCGGGCCCAGCACGGCGAACTTCACCCCGGCGATGTGCAGCAGCTCGGCGACCGCCTTGGTGGTCTTCTTGGCCCGGTCCTCCAGCGCCCCGGCGCAGCCGACCCAGAACAGGTACTCGGTGTCGGCGGGCATCTTCTCGTCCACGATCGGGACCTCGAAGGCGAGTTCCTCGATCCACTCGGCCCGCTTCATCTCCGACATGCCCCACGGGTTGCCCTTGTTCTCGAGGTTCTTGAGCATGACGCCCGCCTCGGAGGGGAAGGACGACTCGATCATCACCTGGTAGCGGCGCATGTCGAGAATGTGGTCGATGTGCTCGATGTCCACCGGGCACTGCTCCACGCACGCGCCGCAGTTGGTGCACGACCACAGCACGTCGGGGTGGATGACCCCGTCCTCGGCCACCAGCGGCTTGTCCAGCAGCGCCAGCACGTCCTCACCGAAGCCGGCCCGCTCCTCCTCGCCGGCCAGCAGGTACGGCGCCACCGCCAGCGCGTGGTCACGCTGGTCCAGGATGAGCATCTTGGGCGACAGCGGCTTGCCGGTGTTCCACGCCGGGCACTGGGACTGGCAGCGGCCGCACTCGGTGCAGGTGTAGAAGTCCAGGAAGCCCTTCCACGTGGTGTCCTGAATCTTGCCGCGGCCGAAGACGTCGACGTCGGGGTCGGCCTCCTCGAAGTCCAGCACCTTGCCGTTGCTGCGCATCGGCTGCGCCGCGCCCATGCCGTCCGGACGACGGGAGAACAGCACGTTCAGCGGCGCGGTGAAGATGTGCAGGTGCTTGGAGTTCACCACCAACACCAGGAACACCAGCATGAAGCCGATGTGCAGCAGCAGCGCGACCTGCTCCAGCAACTCCGCGGCCGTCTCACCGTGCGGCAGGATCTTGGCGACCGCCTCGGAGGCGAACGCCCCGGACTTGTAGGGGAAGTTGCCGGTGTTGACCGCGGCGGCACGGGCCAGGAACAGCGTCCAGATGATGTTGAAGATCATGAACAGCGTGAGCCAGGCGCCGCCCAGGTGCGAGCCGGCGAACCGGGAGTCACGCCCCAGCTTCTTGGGCGAGTTCTTGATCCTGATGACGGAGAAGGCGACCAGGCCGAGCAGACAGGCGACCGCGATGAAGTCCTGCAGGAAGCCCAGCACCGGCCAGGTGCCGATCAAGGGAATGTGGAAGTCGGCGTGCCCCGTGATCGCGCCCTTGATGATCGCGCCGTACGCCTCGATGTAGACGGTCAGCAGAATGAAGAACGCCCACATCACGAAGAAGTGCGCGGTGCCGGAGGGCGTCCATTTCAGCAGCTTGCGCTGACCGAAGACCTCCACCAGCTGGGTCTTGATCTCGGTGCCCACGTTCGCCTTGGCGTGCTCGATCCGCTCCGGGGCGGGCTGGCCGCTGGTGGCGAGCCGGAAGAGGAACAGTACACGGCGTCCGGCCAAGGCGACCGCGGCCACGGTCATGACGAGCCCGATTATCGCTACCCAGAGCACGGGTTCCTCCCATATGGAACGGTGACAGGGCACACCGAATGGTACCGTCGAGTAACATATGTCCATCACCGATGGCTACTTGAAGGCCGATGCTAGAACAAGGCTCTGGCCCAGATTACGCGGGGTCAGGTCATGCGGCGTCCCGGTGACGCCGTCCGACCGGATCAGGCCACACGGTCAGATCACCCGATCAGGTGACGTGGTCAGGTCACGCGGTGAGGTAGCGCTGAACGGTTGGGGCCAGCAGCTCGACCAGTTCCTCGGTGCCGGCCGACGCCAGCGGCTCCAGCCGCATGATGTGCCTGGCCATGACCATACCCAGCATCTGGGAGAAGGCGGTCTGCATCCTGATCTGCGGAACGCCCAGCTCCGCGCCGACCCGGCCCAGCACGGCGGACGAGAAGAACTCCCGCACCATGGCCACGCCCTGCTCGTTTACCATGGCGGTCCGCAGCAGGCCCAGCACGTGCTCGCGCGCGTTCGGATCACCGGTCATCGTCAGGATGAAGCGCACCAGGCGTTCGCCGACCTCCTCACGCGGACCATTGACGATCATGGGAATCACGACGGCCGGATCGAACGGCAGTCGCATGGCCGCGACGAACACCCCGTCCTTGGTCTCGAAGTAATGGTGGACCAGGGCGGGGTCGACCCCGGCGGCCCGTGCGATGCCCCGGATCGTGGCCTTGTCGAATCCCTTCTCGGCGAAGACCTTGCGCGCAGCGGCGAGGATCTCCCCACGGGTGTCGGCCGAGCCGGGCCGGCGGCCGGGCCGCCCCGGCCGCCGCCGTGCCTCCGCCGTGTCCGCCACGTGCGGCAATGTCTGGTTGTGTTCCGTCATGCTCGATCATGAAGCCGCCGCGGACGCGGCGAAGTTCAGCCGGGCGAAGGCGAGTGCCTCGGCGAGGTCGTCGATCCGCTCGGTACGGCTGGCCGCCTTACGCGTGTTGATCTCCAGCACGATGAGGCCGGTGTAGCCGGTGGTCGCCAGACGCTCCAGGATCTGCGCGCACGGCTGCGTGCCCCGCCCCGGCACCAGATGCTCGTCCTTGTTGGTGGTGCCGATGCCGTCGGCCAGGTGGAGGTGGGCGAGACGGTCCCCGAGCTTGACGGCCATCTCCATCGCGTCGGAGCCGGACACCGCCGTGTGGGACAGATCGAGCGTCACCTGCGGGAAGTCGTAGTCGACCGGATCCCAGTCCGGCGCGTACGGCACGACCTCGCTGCCCCTGGCTCTAAGGGGGAACATGTTCTCCACTGCGAAGACGATGTCGGTCTCCTCGCGCATGCGCGCCAGCCCGGCCTCGAACTCCCTGGCGTAGTCGCGCTGCCAGCGGAACGGCGGGTGGACCACCACGGTGGAGGCGCCCAGCCGCTCGGCCGCGTCGCGGGCCCGCCGCAGCTTGACCCACGGGTCACGGCCCCAGACCCGCTGCGTGACCAGCAGACATGGCGCGTGCACGGCCAGGATCGGGATCTCGTAATGATCACTGAGCCGCTGAAGGACGTCGACGTCCTGGCTCACCGGATCCTGGCCCACCATGATCTCGACGCCGTCATAGCCCAGGCGTGCGGCCAACTCGAAAGCATCCGGCGTACGCTCCGGATAGACCGACGCCGTCGAGAGCGCCACCTTCGCGTTGGGCACGCGGATGTTACTCATCAAGCCCGCCTCCCCTGGCGGTCCCTGCGCCCGTTCACGGATCCAGCCTAAGCCGCGTGCGGGCCCGGTGAGGCCTATCGTGGGCGCATGGCGCGGATCGTGAGCGGGGCCATACCCAGCCCGAACATCTGGAACTCCCCCCAGGTCTACGAACTGGAAAATCGCGCGGTGGATCCAGACGGCGCCGTGGATTGCGCCATGCGGGCGATCCGGCCCTGGGACGGCGCGACCGTGCTCGACATCGGCTGCGGGACCGGCTTCCACCTGCCTTCGCTGGCCGTGACCGCCGGGCGCGTCGTGGGGATCGAACCGCACGCCGACCTCGCGGCCATGGCCGCCGCACGCTGCGCCGCACTGGGCAACGTCGCCGTCCGTACGGGCACCGCCCAGTCGCTGCCACTGCCCGACGCGTCGGTGGACGTGGCCGTCGCCCGCTGGGCCTACTTCTTCGGACCGGGCTGCGAGCCGGGCCTGCGGGAGCTGACCCGGGTCGTACGGCGCGGCGGCGCGGCCTTCGTCGTGGACCTCGACGGCTCCCGTGGCGCCTTCGGCCGCTGGTTCCTCCGGTCGGTTCCGTCCTACTCTCCCGAGGCGGTCGAGCGGTTCTGGGTACGGCAGGGCTGGCAGCGTAGGGAGCTCGACCTGCGCATGGTCTTCGGGTCACGGGCGGACCTGGAGGCGGTGCTCCGCATCGAGTTCACCCCGGAGGTGGCCGAGGCGGCCATCACGGAGACGCCCGGCCTCGAACTCGCCTACCCCAACGTCCTGCGCTGGCGGTATTTCTGAAGCGACTCCTGAATCCCATGGGGATTGTCAGCCGGGCCAGGTAGCCTCCCGGTCGTGAGCAAGGCAGCGAAGCCGGCGTACCGGTGCGGCGAGTGCGGGTGGACGACCGTCAAGTGGGTCGGCCGGTGCGGGGAGTGCCAGGCCTGGGGCACGGTCGAAGAGGCGACCGCCCGGCAGGGCGTGAACGTGGTCAAGCCCGGCGCCGTGTCGGCTCCTGCCGTGCCGATCGGCCAGGTGAAGGCCGAGACCGTCAGCGCCAGGACGACCGGGGTCGATGAGCTCGACCGCGTCCTCGGCGGCGGCCTGGTGCCCGGCGCAGTCGTGCTGCTGGCCGGTGAGCCCGGGATCGGCAAGTCCACACTCCTGCTGGAGGCCGCCGCCCGCACGGCACGCGGGGAGACCGTGCTCTACATCACCGGCGAGGAGTCCACCGCCCAGGTGCGGATGCGGGCCGACCGGATCGGCGCGATCGAGGACAGGCTGTATCTCGCCGCGGAGACCGATCTGTCCGCGCTGGTCACCCATGTCGAGAAGGTGCAGCCGACGCTGCTGATCGTCGACTCGGTGCAGACGATCGGCTCGGCCGACGCCAGCGGCGTGCCCGGCGGCGTCACCCAGGTCCGCGAGGTCGCGGGCAACCTGGTGCGCCTGGCCAAGGAGCGCGCCATGTCCACCGTGCTCGTCGGCCATGTGACCAAGGACGGCTCGATCGCCGGCCCCCGGGTGCTCGAGCACCTGGTGGATGTGGTCCTGCATTTCGAGGGCGACCGCAACTCCCGGCTGCGGCTGGTGCGCGCGGTGAAGAACCGGTTCGGCCCGGTGGACGAGGTCGGCTGCTTCGACCTGCACGAAGGCGGGATCACCGGCATCTCTGACCCGAGCGGCATGTTCCTGTCCCGGCACCGCGAGCCGGTGCCGGGCACCTGCGTCACGGTCACGATCGAGGGCACCCGGCCGTTCCCGGCCGAGTTGCAGGCCCTCGTCGGCCCGACCGAGGCCCCGCAGCCGCGGCGGACCTCGTCCGGTCTGGACCCCTACCGCGTGGCGCTGGTGCTCGCGGTGATGGAGCGGCGACTGCGTGCCAGCGTCAGCAAATGCGACGTGTTCACCGCCACCGTCGGCGGCATCAGGCTGACCGATCCGTCGGTCGACCTCGCGCTCATGCTGTCGGTGGTGAGCGCCTTCGGCGACACCCCGCTGCCCGCCGGGCTCGTCGTGCTCGGCGAGGTCGGGCTGGCGGGCGAGCTGCGCCAGGTGCGCGAGGTGCGGCGGCGGCTCGCCGAGGCGGCCCGGCTGGGCTTCACCCGGGCCATCGTCCCCACCGGTTCGCTGGACGACGAGAGCAACTCGCTGGAGTCCGCGCCGCCGCGCCGCGGCAACGTGGTCGCCCGTGGCAACCTGATCGCCCTGCGGCCCTCCGACGCGCGGACCAGGGCCTTCGCGCCCGGCTTCGAGGTGACCGAGGTCGACAACGTCTGGGACGCCCTCGCCCACGTCAAGTGAGACAGGGGTGAAGAGGGGGTACGCCGGTAAGCTGGCGGGACGGCCGTCCGATCGCGAGGGAGAGGGTGCTGGACGACGACAAGGGATCGGACGAGCGCAGGAGGGCCGTGCTGGCCGCCATCGCGCCGGGCACCGCCCTGCGCGACGGGCTGGAGCGCATCCTGCGCGGCTACACCGGCGGTCTGATCGTCTTGGGCTACGACCGCACCGTGGCGGAGATCTGCACCGGCGGTTTCACGCTCGACGTCGAGTTCTCGGCCACCCGGCTGCGCGAGCTGGCCAAGATGGACGGCGCGATCGTGCTCGACCACGCCGGCTCGCGGATCGTCCGGGCGGCCGTGCACCTCGTGCCCGATCCGGCCATCCCGACCGAGGAGTCGGGCACGCGGCACCGCACCGCCCAGCGGGTGGCCAAGCAGACCTCGCTGCCCGTCATCGCCATCAGCAAGTCGATGCGGATCATCGCGCTCTATCTTGACGGCAAACGATACGTCCTGGAGGACTCGGCGGCGATCCTCTCGAAGGCCAACCAGGCCCTGGCGGCCCTGGAGCGCTACAAGAAGCGGCTCGACGAGGTGTCCGGCACCCTGTCGGCTCTGGAGATCGAGGATCACGTCACGGTCCGGGACGTGGCCGTGGTCATCCAGCGGCTGGAGATGGTCCGTCGGATCGCCGGGGAGATCGAGGAGTACGTCGTCGAGCTCGGCACCGACGGCCGGCTGCTGTCACTCCAACTCGACGAGCTCGTCGCCGGCGTGGACACCGACCGCGAGCAGATAGTCCGCGACTATCTCCCCGACCCGCCCGCCTCGACCGGTTCCCCCGCCTCGTCGGGCCCGCCTGCCCGGCACCCCCGGAGTTTCACGGACGCCATGCACGAGCTGGACGAGCTGTCCTCGGCCGATCTGCTCGATCTGGTGAAGGTCGCCCACGTGCTCGGCCACTCGGGAGTGGGCACGTTGGACGCGCCGGTGAGTCCCCGCGGTTTCCGGCTGCTCGCCAAGGTGCCCCGACTCCCCCGGGCCATCGTCGACCGGCTCGTCGACCACTTCGGGGGGCTGCAGAAGCTCCTCGCCGCCAGCACCGACGACCTGCAGGCCGTGGGGGGCGTCGGCGAGGCCCGGGCCCGCAGCGTCCGTGAGGGGCTGTCCCGCCTCGCCGACGCCACCATCCTCGATCGCTACCTCTGAGCCTCGGTCGCCGTACCCAGGCCTCGGTCGCTGTTTCCAGGCCTCGGTCGCCATTGCCGAGCCGAGCCTCAGCGCAGGTGGAACACGACCTTAGGGCTCTTGAGATGGCCGGAGTGGGCGCTCGCGACGTACGTGCCCGGCCCGGCCGTCGGACGCTTGCCCGAGCAGACGGTCCCCGAGCGGCGGCGGTCCCAGGTGATCGAGCGGACGTACGGGATGCCGCGTTCGAGCGTCTGCCGGTCGACGCCCTCACCCGCCACGCAGTCCGCCGTCGACCAGATCCGCTGCCCGCCCGACGTCACCCGCATCTCCAGCGTGCGCGGCCCCACGTCGACCGTGCACTCGATCCGATCGGTGCTCACCACGGTCAGGAGGAACGTGGGCGCGGCGTCCCCGGCGTACACGTTCTGACCACTGCGCAGGGCGATCACCAGGTTCTTGGGATCGCAGGGATCGCCGGGCCGCCGCGGCTTCGCCGGCTTGGGCGACGGAGAGCGCGAAGCGGACGGCGACGGAGACGGTTCGGCCTGCGCGGCGAGGGCGGCGGCGCCCGTCGGCGACGGGCTCCCCGAGGCGGGACTGGAAGGCAGCGAGACGACCATCGGGTCGGAGGCTCCCGGGGTGGCCCTGACGCCACCCGTCTTGTCACCCGGCTTGCCGGAGGCGCTCGTGCAGGCCCATGCCACCACCGCCACGACGACGAGCATGCCCGTGAGCACCGACACCCTGCGGCGCCAGTAGACGTCCGCCCCCTCGACACCGACATCACCACGGAACGTGTCCGGATCCATACTCTCAGTATGGTGAGCCCTACCCTTCCAGGGGAAACGGCACGCCGCGACAAGAGGATCCGGTGGCGGAGCTCAGGCGGCACTTATGGTCGGATGTGGAACTTGTGGCCGGATGCGGAGGGGCGGACAGGGTCTGGCGGACAGAATCTGGCGGATAGGGTCTGATCGTGGCCGTCTCGCTTCGTGAACCGATCCTCCAGTGGTACGCCGAGCACAATCGGGACCTGCCGTGGCGGCGTCCCGAAGCGACCCCCTGGGGCATCCTGGTCAGCGAGATCATGCTCCAGCAGACGCCGGTGTCGCGGGTGCTGCCCGTCTGGACGGACTGGATGGCACGCTGGCCGTCCCCCGAAGCCCTCGCGGAAGAGCCCCCGGGCGAAGCCGTACGCCACTGGGGACGCCTCGGCTACCCGCGGCGTGCCCTGAACCTGCACGCGTGCGCCAGGGCCATCACGGCGGAGTACGGCGGGCGGGTGCCGTCGACGTACGACGAGCTGCGCGCGCTGCCGGGGATCGGCGACTACACGGCGGCCGCCGTGGCGAGCTTCGCCTATGGCGGCAGTCACGCCGTCCTGGACACCAACGTCCGCCGTGTGCTGGCCCGAGCCGTACGCGGCGAGGAGCACCCGCCGAAGACGACGACGGCCGCCGAGCGGCGCCTGGCCGAGTCTTTGATCCCGCCGGTCGGCGCGCCGCGCTGGGCGGTCTCGATCATGGAGTTGGGCGCCCTTGTATGCACGGCCCGCGCGCCCAGGTGCGAGCGCTGCCCGGTCTCGGCCCAGTGCGCATGGCGGTCGGCCGGGCGGCCCGCCGGCCCGGCGCGGCGGGGCCAGACCTACGCGGGGACCGACCGGCAGTGCCGCGGACGCCTGCTGGCCGTGCTGAGGGACGCGCACGGCCCCGTGCCCAAGGAGGCCCTGGACGTGGTCTGGGCCGACCACGTCCAGCGCGAGCGCGCGCTGGACGGCCTGCTGGACGACGGCCTGGCCGAGGTGCTGCCGGACGGCACCTACCGGCTCCCCGCCTGACCGCCGGGCCGCCTGGAGCCCACGACGATTGCGCCGCCTGATCCCGCTGACTGCGACGGGCCGGATCAGGCGGCGAGCTTGAGGCCCAGCGCGGTGAGGTGGTTGCGCGTCCAGTCGAGTTCGTCGGCGAGCCGGGCGACGAGCGCGGCCGGACCCTTCGTCTTCGGAGCCGTGCCGTGGTGCGCCTCGACCTCGACGTGTGCGGTGCCGTTCACCGCGCCGGACAGGATCGCGTTGAGCGTGTCCTGAAGCACCGGCTGCGTGCTGGGTATCTCGTGCCCGTGGTCGTGCACGTGACTCAGCTTCACCACCGGGGCGCCCGCCTGGGCCAGGCCCCGCAGCGCCGCGTCCCGCTCCTCCGGGCCGCCGGACAGGTGGCAGGCGTCCAGGCATACCCCGAGATGCTCGGAGTCGATGTCGCAGACGCGTTCCAGTGCCTGCTCCGTCGTCTCCAGGACGCAGCCCGGCCACGGTTCGAACCCGACCCGGATGGTCTTGCCGGTCACGCTGTAGAGGCCGCGCAGCTCACGGGAGAGCCGCTCCAGGCGGCGTGAAGCTATGTCGTGGAGATCGCTCGGCCAGTCGCGGCGCCAGCCGATCGGAATCGTCGAGATGCTGCCGAAGCGGACGTCCTCGGGCAGCAGGAACGCGAGGATCTTCGCGAGCGCCATCGTGTAGCGGTAACGCTCGGGCTTGGCCCAGTCCGGCCCCGGCACCTCCTGGTTGCGGCCGCCGGTGCCGTTGAGGCTGACCACCTCCAGGCCCCGCTCCTCAAGCGAACGCCGCAGCCGTACGAGCTCTATGCGATCGGCGATGAGATGGTCGGCGACGGGCGGCGCCAGCCACAGCCCGATCCCGAGCCGGTCGACGCCCAGCTTCCGGCGCACCGGCACCGCGTAGCGGGTCAGGTGGGCGATCAGGTTCTCCAGGTCCTCCGCCGGGTGTACCCCCGCGTTGTAGGCAAGGTGAACGAGCGTCCCGTCCTCATGCAACAGGCGCATAAGGTACCTCCCAGGCGTTGTGCGCTTTGCGTACCGTCGGCTCACGCGCTCGCTGTGGGCAGGCGTGATGCCGGAGTGATCCTCTTGCGGCCGGGACGCGGCCCGGCTCCGATCGAGTCTCCCCCGTTCACTCGGGTCCTCGCGTCCGCCGCTGAGCTGATTGGCCGCTACGCCGCCCGGATGACACGCGTACGTGTCGGGGGGCGTCTGACCAGGTCGAATCTGCCACCCCTCCTGGTGGCGTCCCGGCTTCCCGACCGCGGCGCCGCGATTCTCTACAGAGTGTAGTACTACATCGCGTGGCGCGAAAGCGGACTGCGATATGTGACTGGCCACACCGGTGATCGGCCGCACCCGCGGCGGGACGAACCGGCGGCGGGACGAGCCGGCGGCGGGGCGGCGAAAAATCGAGGGGCGCCCCCCGTAAGTGGGGGACGCCCCTCGTTCTGCTCAGCCGAGTTTCCTCAGCCGCTGTCTTCGGTCGGCGCCGGAACGGCACCGGCCCGGTGGCGGCTCACTGCTGGATCGGCTCCGCGATGGCCGCTGCCGAGTCGGGGACCTGCGGGGCCTTCGTCTCACCGACGAAGGTGAACTTCGCGGCGTCGCCCTCGCCCTCGATGTCGATCTTCACGACCTGACCCGGACGCAGCTCGCCGTACAGGATCTTCTCCGACAGGATGTCCTCCAGCTCGCGCTGGATCGTCCGGCGGAGCGGACGGGCACCCATGACCGGGTCGTACCCACGGTCGGCCAGCAGCTGCTTGGCCGCCTGGCTCAGGGTCAGACCCATGTCGCGGTCCCTGAGCCGCTCGTCCACCTGGGCGAGCATCAGGTCCACGATCTGGATGATCTCCTTCGGCGTGAGCTGGTGGAAGACCACTATGTCGTCGACACGGTTGAGGAACTCGGGCCGGAAGTGCTGCTTGAGCTCCTCCTGGACCTTCGACTTCATCCGGTCGTAGTTCGACTCGGTGTCGTTGGCCTTCGCGAAGCCCACCCCGATGCCCTTGGAGATGTCCCGGGTGCCGAGGTTGGTCGTCATGATGATGACGGTGTTCTTGAAGTCCACCACCCGGCCCTGGGCGTCGGTCAGGCGACCGTCCTCCAGGATCTGCAGCAGGGAGTTGAAGATGTCCGGGTGGGCCTTCTCGATCTCGTCGAACAGGACCACGGAGAACGGCTTGCGCCGCACCTTCTCGGTCAGCTGGCCGCCCTCCTCGTACCCGACGTAGCCGGGCGGAGAGCCGAACAGCCGCGAAACGGTGTGCTTCTCCATGAACTCGGACATGTCCAGCATGATCAGCGCGTCCTCGTCCCCGAACAGGAACTCGGCCAGCGCCTTGGACAGCTCCGTCTTACCGACACCCGACGGGCCGGCGAAGATGAACGAGCCACCGGGACGACGCGGGTCCTTCAGTCCGGCCCTGGTCCGGCGGATGGACCGGGACAGGCCCTTGATGGCGTCGTCCTGCCCGATGATCCGCTTGTGGAGCTCGTCCTCCATCCGGAGCAGCCGCTGCGACTCCTCCTCGGTCAGCTTGAAGACCGGAATGCCGGTGGCCGTCGCGAGGACCTCGGCGATGAGCTCCTCGGTGACCTCGGCCACGACGTCCATGTCGCCGGCCTTCCACTCCTTCTCACGGCGTTCCCGCTTGAGCTGGAGCTGCTTTTCCTGGTCGCGCAGCGCCGCGGCCTTCTCGAAGTCCTGCGCGTCGATCGCGGACTCCTTCTCGCGCCGCACGTTGGCGATCTTCTCGTCGTACTCGCGCAGATCCGGCGGCGCGGTCATCCGACGGATCCGCATCCGGGAACCGGCCTCGTCGATCAGGTCGATCGCCTTGTCCGGCAGGAACCTGTCGCTGATGTAACGGTCGGCCAGCTGGGCGGCGGCGACCAGAGCGCCGTCGGTGATGGAGACCCGGTGGTGCGCCTCGTAGCGGTCCCGCAGCCCCTTGAGGATCTCAATCGTGTGACTGAGGCTGGGCTCGGCCACCTGGATCGGCTGGAACCGCCGCTCCAGGGCGGCGTCCTTCTCCAGGTGCTTGCGGTACTCGTCGAGCGTCGTCGCGCCGATGGTCTGCAGCTCACCACGGGCCAGCATCGGCTTCAGGATGCTGGCGGCGTCGATCGCGCCCTCGGCGGCGCCCGCACCCACCAGCGTGTGCAGCTCGTCGATGAACAGGATGATGTCGCCGCGGGTACGGATCTCCTTGAGCACCTTCTTCAGGCGCTCCTCGAAGTCACCGCGGTAGCGGGAACCGGCGACCAGCGCGCCCAGATCGAGGGTGTAGAGCTGCTTGTCCTTCAGCGTCTCGGGCACCTCACCCTTGACGATCTTCTGGGACAGTCCCTCGACGACGGCGGTCTTGCCGACACCCGGCTCACCCACCAGAACCGGGTTGTTCTTGGTCCTGCGGGACAGGACCTGCATCACCCGCTCGATCTCCTTCTCCCGGCCGATGACCGGGTCGAGCTTGCCCTCGCGTGCGGCCTGGGTGAGGTTGCGGCCGAACTGGTCCAAGACAAGAGAGGTCGACGGAGTGGACTCCTGCGGACCCCCCGCCGCCGCCGGCTCCTTGCCCTGGTAACCGTGAAGCAGCTGGATCACCTGCTGCCGCACCCTGTTGAGGTCGGCCCCAAGCTTCACCAGCACCTGGGCCGCCACGCCCTCGCCCTCACGGATCAAGCCCAGAAGAATGTGCTCGGTACCGATGTAATTGTGACCAAGCTGCAAGGCCTCACGGAGCGACAGCTCAAGGACCTTCTTGGCACGCGGGGTGAAGGGAATGTGCCCCGACGGCGCCGACTGGCCCTGGCCGATGATCTCCTCGACCTGCTGGCGCACACCCTCAAGACTGATGCCCAGGCTCTCCAGAGCCTTGGCGGCAACGCCCTCACCCTCATGGATCAAGCCCAGAAGAATGTGCTCAGTACCGATGTAGTTGTGGTTGAGCATCCGGGCCTCTTCCTGGGCCAGGACGACAACCCGCCGCGCACGGTCGGTGAACCTTTCGAACATCTCGTCGCTCCTCACAGAGCGGTCAGGCGAGCGCGGGAGATCCGGCCCGTCGTTCCGCATGGTAGCCCCGACCCAGCGACCGCTCCTCTGTTGAAGGGTTCCCCGAGAGCAGGGCGTTCACGCTCTATCCAACCCCTTGCCGGGCGTGACATGTTCCCGATACGCCGCAAGCGAACGAGGTTTTAAGAGGGATGGACACGATCTCTCTCATGCCCTCTCCACATGCACAATCGTGCGGTTATCCCGATCGTCAGAACATCCGACGACCGGCATAACCGCACGATCAAGGGCGTAGTTAGTGTGCCGCCTCGTACGCTTCGACGATCGACTGGGCGATTCGACCACGTTCACTGACGGGGTGACCGTGCGCCTTAGCCCAGGCCCGGATCTCCGCGCTCTTCTCACGGGACATCGCCCGCTGTCCGGCACCGCCACGACGGCGACCACGAACCGGTGCGGACTCCGCACGCCGCGCGCCGCTGACGAATGGCGACAGGGCCTCACGCAGTCGCTTGGCGTTGCCCTCGCTCAGGTCAATCTCATATGACGTGCCGTCAAGCCCGAAGTTGATCGTCTCAGTGGCCTCGCTGCCATCGAGATCATCGATGAGAATCACCTGCGTATGCCTGGCCATCCGGCAATCCTTTCGCAGAGCATAGTTTGTTTCGTCAGCCAAACATATACCCGGTTTCGCCGTTTGACAATTCACCTATGCGGTTTCTCGGCGACCTCTGAGTCCGGCGGGTTCTCACGGGGCTCACGTGCCGTCCGTAGACCCGCCGCGTCGGAACGCACCAACTTTACGATGCCGTACACGACGGCTCCGGCGGCGACCACGGAAGGTATCAAGGCGGACAATACCTCTGTCATTCTGCCTCGCTCGTGCCGGGGTGTCTTACGGCACCCGGGTGGAATTCGGGTCGGGTCCTGGCCTCTCGGGACATCTTGTCAGAGCAGGCGCCCCGTCGCGCTCTCGGGTCGCGTTCAACAAATCATGTCCAGGTGCCCGGGGCCCGGATGTCGCCTCGCCGCATCGTCGCCCCTCCCGCGAAAACTCCTCGCGGGCTCGGGCTTTCCGCGTAGATCCGAGGGCGGTCTCGGCGCCCGCGGCTCCACTGCGGACTCCTCCTCCACCTCATGGCGATCCATCTGCGATCCACACGCACACCGGACGGCATTCGTCAAACACTCCCGGCAGCCGCCACAGACCACGTACGCCCATCCAGCCTACCCGTGATGCCGAAGGTAATCTCCGTCTCTCCAGCCGTCTTACCGGATGCACTCGAAATCGTACCCAGAATGCCAAGTGAGAGGAACCGCCGAAGCGACATCCACGGTTTCGACTGAGATCCGTACCGGTCCGCGCGGAGTCGGCCCCGCATCGGCGCGACATCGGCAGGTCGGCGGCACTCCGCCGGGCAGGCCCCTTCTCCACATGCCTCACCTCGGGAAACACACTGCTCAGCAGCGAGCAGGCGGCGGGCCCGCGGCTCGTCGACCGGCCGGTGGACAGCCGCCATAGACGCACCCGCAATGTGAAGCAGGGAAGACGGGGGAACGACAAAACATGCGTTGATCTTGAAAAAGCTCACGACGCCGGCCGTTGAGCGCCGACCTCCTCCCGCGATCTCAGACAAACTTCCTGTGAGCCAGTTCACCCGCGACTCCACTTTGCGTGATCTTGCCACGCGAGGTCGCCGCCATCGTTCACTCCGGCCAAGCGCCTTGAATGCGAGTTTCTGCAAGATCCCTGAAAGGAGGTCGCACGGGCGGATGAGACCTCCCGACAACTTCTGCACGATCACCGCACGCGATAGGTTCCGGCGCCCGGGGAAGTCGAGAAGACCGGGGTGAAGGCCGAGCGCGAAGGTCGACCATGAAGACCGACGGTGAAGGTGGCCCGCGAAGACCGCTCTTGAAGGTCGGCGAAACACGACGAAAACCGGTCGGCGGAGCATTCTACGGAAGTTCCCAGAAGATCGACGGGGAGTACCGAAGATCAGTTGAGGTCGTCCGGAAAAAATCACGTCGACGGGGCCGAAGGGGGGACGGGAACGATTCGAGCGATCCAAACGACCTACCATTCCACGATCGGTACGGCCGGGAAGGCGAACCGGGCCGGACGACCCGGAGACGACCATATGGATTCCAGACCATGGATTCCGGACCGCTTGGGATTCGGCCGACGAGCGGCGCGGCGTCGATCGGACCCTACCCCGATCCGCTTCGGCGTGGGCGGTCCCACGGGCGTTGGCCGGGCATCCCACGGTTTAGCCCCTCCTGTTACGGGCTTTCCGCGATGCATCACCCGAGCCATGTTTCAAAAGTCATACCCTGCCACGCACGGTCCAGCCGGCTCCTCGCCGCGTTCTCTTCCACCCCACGGGAGTTCACCCCGGACTCCGCCGCGGGGGCCCTTCGCGTCGTACAGCGCTTTTGAAACACGCCCTACGCCCCTTCTTTGGGGGAGGGTACGAAAAAACGGGGCCGATGGTCCGTTCCATCGACCCCGCCTTATGGCACTACTTGACCTTGACCACCACCGTGCCCGCCGCCTTGTCATGCAGGGCCTGCTGCAGCGGCTTGTCCCAAAGGAGCCAGAGCACGTTCAGGAGGGCGAAGACGCCGATCAGATACTCGACGACGGGAATCCACCGCAGCAGTTGCGGCCCGAACAGCACGCCGGCGCGCTTGCCCGCGACATCCGGAGACAGGCCGCCCTGGGTGAGGGTGCCGCCGACCGGGACCACCTTGATGCCCATGGCGATCTTCCCGATCGTCTGCCCGCGCATCTTCAGCATCAGGAACTCGTACCCGATCATCACCACACCGCTGAGGATCGCGATGAGCAGCGCGGCGAGGAAGTAACCGCTCGGCTCGACGTACTCGCGGGTCCTGAGGTTGATCGACCCCTGAGTCACCACGATCGCCGTGATGATGGCCGAGATGATCCCGAAGGGAATGCCGACGACGATGCCGTCGATGATCCTCGCCACGAGACGCTGCCACCACTCGGCGAGCGGGGCCGGAGCGCCGGGCGGGACCGCGGCGCCGTACGGCTGGCCGTAGGCCGCCTGCCCGTAACCGGGCTGCCCGTAGCCCTGCTGGCCGTACCCCTGCTGCTGGCCGTAGGCGGGCTGCTGCTGGGCCTGGCCGTACTGGTCGTGGCCGTACTGCTCCTGACCGTACTGCTGCTGGCCGTACTGCTGCTGTCCGTATTGGGGCTGCGCGTACCCCGGCTGCTGGCCGCCGTAGTCCGGCTGCTGACCGTAGCCGGGCTGCTGTTGACCGTATCCCTGCTGGCCGTATCCCTGTTGCCCGTACTGCTGCTGGCCATGGCCGGGCTGTTGACCGTAGCCGGGCTGCTGGCCGCCGTAACCCGACTGCTGACCGTACGACTGCGGCCCGGTCTGCTGGCCGTACTGCTGCTGGGCCTGACCGTACTGCTCCTGGCCGTACTGCTGCTGACCGTACGACTGCGGGCCGGTCTGCTGGCCGTAGCCCTGCTGCTGACCGTATCCCGGCTGTTGGCCGTAGCCCTGCTGGCCGTACTGCTGCTGCTCGTACTGCTGTCCGTGCCCGGGGGTCTGCGGCGAGCCCTGCTGCTGGGGCGGGTTCAGATAGTTGACGACAGTAGCCTCAGGGTCGAACGCCTGCCTGTCCGCGCCGGCACCGCGGCCGGAAGGCGGCGCTGGCGTACCATCCGAATCGCCCTGCGGATACGGTGGCTGTCCGGTGCTCACCGTGTCACCTCGTTTCAGATACGCATGCGCCCGCGGTTCAGGCTCCATGCTGATATCGCCCAAAGTAGCGACCGGCGTATCAACAGTCACCTTTGCATTTGGTTTCCCATATAGTCAAGCAGCGCAAGGATCACCCACGGTAGAGGTGCAGCAACATACGGGTGTTGCCGAGTGTGTTGGGCTTCACATGCTCAAGATCCAGAAACTCGGCGACGCCTTCGTCGTAAGAAGCCAGGAGTTCGGCGTAGACCTCGGGTGACACCGGCGTGCCCTGGATGGGCATGAAGCCGTACCGGCTGAAGAACTCGACTTCGAACGTGAGACAGAAGACGCGCCGCACTCCCAGCTCACGCGCCGTCTCTATGAGCGCGGAAACGATCCGATGGCCGACGCCCCGGCCACGGACCTCGGGGTCGACGGCGACCGTGCGGATCTCCGCCAGGTCCTCCCAGAGCACGTGCAGTGCACCGCAGCCGATGACCCGCCCAGCGCTCTCCGCCACCCAGAACTCCTGGATGTCCTCATAGAGCGTGACCGTGCTCTTCTCCAGCAGGCGGGGCCCGACTCCGGAGTACGCGTCGACGAGGCGGCGGATCACCCGTACGTCGGGCGTCCTGGCACGACGTACGACAAGGGCCGGTGGACCGGACTCGGCTGGCGTCTCCTCGGCGACCTGCTCCATGAACGGTCAGCGTAGCCCTGCGACCGAAGCGACCGGATTAACGGTCACACCATAACGGGGAGGGCGCGGACCAGAGTAACGCACAGTCGCGGCGAAAGTACCGTGAGTGGGAGTAGTGATTAACGTCACCTTGCCCAATTTTTAGCTAATTGAGACACCGGGCCGACGGACCTTCATGATCTTACGGGGAAAGTAAAGGCAGGTTGATGAGGGTACGCGCACGCCGAGACCGTGACCCGAACGTGATCGTTCAGTTGTGAAATCTAGATGGGATCGGGAGTTCCGGTTGAGCAGGAACTCGGCGTGCACTAATGTCCAGCGACGATGCCGAGTCTTCAACGCACCAGGTGTGGAGGGGAACCGGGGACCCAACTGTACGGATCGCGGTCCGGCTCGATGCCGGACCCCGTCGATAACGGGGTGAATCCGAAAGGTAGGGCTACTCCGGCCCGAACCCGTCAGCTAACCCGGTAGGCGTCCAGTAGTGCCGTACGGACACCGCGCGGCCGGCGAACGGCCGTAACAGGCGGTCCTCCGATGGCACAGCCGAGGAGAGGAGCTTGGTAACGCATGCGTGGAGGACGGCCCGCAGGCAGGCACGCCCGAGCCCGAAAGGCCGGGTCCAGGAGCATCCGCCGGTTAGCCCTCGTGGGCGTCGCACTCACCGTGATCACCTTTGGTGCCCCCACGGTGGCCGCCACCGCCGAACCCAAGCCGGATCTGAAGAAGCTCGCGGCGGAGGTCGAACGCCTCCACGAGGAGATTGAGAGCCTCGCCGAGCAGTACAACGGTGAGCGCGTACGGCTCAAGGCCGCCCAGCGCTCCGCCGCCATCGCCAAGAAGAACCTCGCCAAGAGCGAGGCGGAACTGGCCGACCGCCGCCAGAAGGCGAGCGCGCTCGCGCAGAACTCCTATATGAACGGCGGCATCGGCCCGCTGCTCCCGATGGTCGGCGCCACCGACCCCGAGACCTACCTCGACCAGGCCTCGACCACCTATGCGCTGCAGATGCAGCAGGGTCAGGAGGTCACCGAGGTCACCAACGTCATGAAGGCCGCCGAGCGGGCCAAGGCCAGCGCCGCCGCCCGCCAGGCCGAGGTGAAGAAGTTGCTGTCCAGCCTCGAAACCCGCAAGGAAAAGATCAGGGGCCTGATCAGAAAGACCGAGAGCAGCCTCTACAGCAGGGTCGCCGGAAGCATCGGCGGCCGGGCGACCCGGATCTCGTTCCCCATCGTCGGCAACGGCAAGGCGGCCGAGGCCGCACGCTGGGCGCTGACCCAGCAGTTGAAGCCCTATGTCTGGGGCGCGGAAGGGCCCTCGTCCTACGACTGCTCCGGCCTGGTCATGGCGGCCTACCAGCGGGTCGGGATCAGCCTGCCGCACTACACCGGTGACCAGTGGACGGCGGGCGCGCACATCAACCGCGAAGACATGCGTCCGGGCGACCTCGTGTTCTTCTACAACGACCTGCATCACGTCGGCATCTACATCGGCGGCGGCTACATGGTCCACGCGCCGCGCACCGGGGACGTCGTACGCGTCGCCAAGATCGCCGGTCGGCCGTTCGCGGGAGCCGTACGGATCGCGGACTGAGCATCTCCGGCTGAGCATCGCGGACTGAGCATCGCGGACTGAGCATCGCGGACTGAGCATCGCGGACTGAGCATCGGGACGGCTCCCCCGGCCGAGGCGGACACGCACCGGGAACACCCGGCCCGTACGTCGAAGCGTCGTTCGCCGATTCGGTGCGACGTCGCCGGGAACCGACTATGAAGACCGGGGCGCGCTCAGCGCGTCCCGGCCGACCGTTGCGCTCTCGTGAGAGGAGCCGCGATGACGAGGGCCTTCGCGCTGTGGGGCGGTGGGAGCCTGGGGGCCGTCCAGGTGGGCATGCTCCGCGCACTGACGGCGCACGGGGTGCGCGCCGACATGGTGGTGGGCGCCTCGGTGGGCGCGCTCAACGGCGCCTACTACGCGGCCCACCCCGATGCCGAGGGCGTCGAGGAGCTCGCCCGCCTGTGGCTCACGGTGAGCAGCCACGACGTGTATCCGCTCAGCAGGCAGGAGGCGCTGCGCAGCCTGGCGGACAACCTTCCCTTCCATCCGCTGCGTGGCGCGCTGCGGGCGATCGGCACGCTGAACTACACCTTCCCGTTCAACCCCGTGACCGTCCTCGGCACGGCACTCGGCACCCGCAACCACCTTTTCGACAACAACGCGCTGCGCCGGTTCCTGGAACGCTTCATCTCGTTCGAGTACCTGGAGGACACCCGGCTCCCGCTGTTGGTGCTGACGACCGACGTCCTCAGCGGGCGGGCCGCCGTGCTGTCGCACGGACCCGTGCTTCCCGCGCTGCTGGCCAGCACCGCCATTCCCGCGCTCTATCCCAATGTGCGGATCGGCGACCGCATTCTGATGGACGGCGGCGTGGCCGACCAGACCGTCCTGGATCTGGCCGTCAACGCGGGCGCCGACGAGGTGTACCTGTTCGCGCCCGGCTTCTCCTGCCATCTGCCCGCGCCGCCGTCCACCGCCATCGCGATGGCCCTGCACGGCTACAACCTGCTGAGCGAGCAGCGCATCAGCGCCTCCATCAGGCACAACCGGCGTCGTACGACGATGCACGTGCTCCCGCCGCTGTGCCCGGTCGAGGTGCTGCCGATAGATTTCCGCCAGACGGCCGACCTGATCGAGCGCGCCACCCAGGCGACCCTGCACTGGCTCCACAGCCATGAACCGAAACCGGGCGTCGCACGATATCTGTCCGATCCCGTGGCCGACGAGGAGCATCCGCTCCATGTGGAGCCGGCCGCGCCCGTTCCCTCGACCGGCGGGCGCACCCGCCGCCGACCGATCGGATCAACCGATTAGACCAACCGCTTGGAGAGCGGTCCGAGGCATACGCCGGGAGATCAGATCAGGCGGCGGCGGGCCGCCCAGGCGACCGCCTCGATCGCCGTCTCCACGCCGATCCTGTCGCAGATGCCGCGCAGGCGCCGCCGTACGGTCCGACCGCTCACGTCCAGACGGCGGCCCACCCGATCGGCGCTGACGCCCTTGGCGAGCTCGGCGAGAAGCAGCAGATCGTCGTCGGTGAGACCGGCACGGTCCAGGTCCGAGGCGAGATTGTCACCTCGGGAGACGACGTCGGGAAACCCCATCGCCTGCCCCTCCCTACGATGACGAATGGCCGACCCACCCTCCACGGGTAGGTAAACACCTCCCACGAAACTCGTCAAGTGTCGAAGCGCACGCCCGCCCTTCGCCGCGCTTCTCCGGGTTTCACGAGGTGTTACGGGCATAGACCAGGCGGAGTCCGATCAGTGTGAGCCAGGGTTCGTGTACGTCGATCGTGCGGGCCTCGTCGACGACCAGCGGGGCGCCGGTGCCGGTGGCCACCACCGTGACGTCGTCGGGGTCGGCGGCGAGCTCCGCCGTCATCCGGTCCACGATGCCGTCGACCAGCCCGGCGAAACCGTAGATTATGCCGGACTGCACCGCCTCCACCGCGTTCTTGGCGATCACTGACCGCGGCCGGATCAGCTCGACCTTGTGAAGTTGCGCCCCGGCCTCGGCGAGCGCGTCCACCGAGATCTCCAGGCCGGGGGCGGTGACGGCGCCGATGTACTCGCCCCGCCCCGACACCGCGTCGAACGACGTCGCCGTGCCGAAGTCCACGATCACGCACGGCCCGCCGTACAGGGTGGCGGCCGCGAGCGCGTTCACGATCCGGTCGCTGCCGACCTCCTTGGGATTGTCCATCCGCACCGGGACACCGGTGCGCACACCGGGCTCGACGACCACGGTCGTGACGTCACCGAAGTAGCGGCGCGACATCTCCCGCATCTCGTTGAGCACCGACGGAACCGTCGAGCAGATCGCGATGCCGCCGATGTCGGCGTCCTTGAGGATCGGCGACTGCCCGAGCAGGCCCTGCAGCACGACGGCGATCTCGTCCGCCGTGCGGCGGGGATCGGTCGCGATGCGCCAGTGCTCGATCACCTCTTCACCCTCGAACAGGCCAAGCACCGTGTGGGTGTTGCTGACGTCGATGGTGAGCAGCATGCCCCGATTATGCACCACGAAGATCCAGTCCGATGTCCAGTGCCGGTGCCGAATGCGTCAACGCCCCGACCGCCAGGTAGTCGACCCCGGTCTCCGCCACGGCGCGCGCCGTGTCCAGGGTGAGCCCACCGCTCGACTCCAGCCGCGCCCGTCCGTTCACCAGACGTACGGCCCGGGCGAGCTGCTCGACCGTGAAGTTGTCGAGGAGGATCTCGTCGGCACCCTCGGCCAGGACCGGCTCGATCTGGTCGAGGCGATCCACCTCGACCTCGATCGGCAGGCCGGGGAAGGCCTGCCGTACGGCACGGAACGCCTCGGCGACCCCGCCCGCTGCCACGACGTGGTTGTCCTTGATCAGCGCGGCGTCGTAGAGGCCCATGCGGTGGTTGACCCCGCCACCGCAGCGCACCGCGTACTTCTCCAGCGCACGCAGACCGGGCAGCGTCTTGCGGCTGTCGCGCACCCGCGCCCCCGTGCCGGCCACGGCGTCCACCCAGCGCCGGGTGAGGGTGGCGATCCCGGACAGGTGGGTGAGGAAGTTCAGCACGGTCCGCTCCAGCGTGAGCAGGTCGGCCACCGGGCCGTGCACCGTCATGAGGACGTCGCCGGGCCCCACCCGGTCGCCGTCGGCCACGCGCCGTTCGATCGTCACGGGCCCGGTGGCCTGACGGAAGACGGCCTCGGCGATCGGCAGGCCGGCCACCACGCCCGCCTTGCGTGCGACCACGTCGGCCACGGCCGTCTGCCCGGCCGGGATGGTGGCCGCCGAGGTCACGTCCTGTCCGCCCGCGAGGTCTTCGGCCAGCGCGGTGCGCACGAGGTCGCGCAGCCGGTCGGGATCGATGCCGAGCCCGGTCAGCTCGGTCCCGAGTGGGGCCTCCGGTTCCGTACGCCCCGGCTGCTCTGCCTGCTCTGCCTGCTCGGGCTGCTCCGTGTGGGGCGCGTACCGCATGGTCAGTCCTTTCGCTCCCAGGACGATGTCGATGTGCGACCGCCAGCGGTCGTCGTCGCGGTCGGGATGGTCCTCACGCCAGTGCGAGCCGCGGGTCTCCTCGCGTCCCGCGGCTGCGGCCACCAGGGCGGACGCCACGGTCATGAGGTTGGTCGCCTCCCACGACTCGGTGCGTGGCTCGACCGCGACGGGCGTCCACCTGGCGTCCCCGAGGGCACGGGCGACCTCGGCGAGGCTTCGCGCGCTGCGCAGCACGCCCGCCCCCCGGCTCATGTGGTTCTGGAGCCTCGGCCGGGTGCGCGGATCGACCAGCCCTTCCGGCCGATCGTCATGCTCTACGGGCTCGCCCGGCGACAGGTCCCGTACGGCGAGCTCGCAGGCGATGCGCTCGGCGAAGACGAGCCCCTCGAGCAGGGAGTTGGAGGCGAGCCGGTTCGCGCCGTGCACGCCGGTGCAGGCGACCTCGCCGCAGGCGTACAAACCGGGGACGCTGGTCCGGCCGGACAGGTCGGTGCGCACGCCGCCGCTCGCGTAGTGGGCGGCGGGCGCGACCGGGATCGGCCGCTCGACCGGATCGATGCCGTGCTCGCGGCAGACCGCCAGGATCGTGGGGAACCTGACCCGCCACTTCTCCTCGCCGAAGTGCGTGGCGTCCAGGTAGACGTGATCGGCGCCGGTCTCCCGCATCTTCCTGGTGATGGCCTTGGCGACCACGTCGCGCGGCGCGAGATCGGCCAGCTCGTGCACGTCGCGCATGAACCGGTCGCCCGCGGCGTCCACGAGCACCGCGCCCTCGCCCCTGACCGCCTCGGAGACGAGCGGCTGCTGGCCGGTCGAATCCTCGCCGAGCCACAGCACGGTCGGGTGGAACTGCACGAACTCCAGGTCGCGTATCACTGCGCCCGCTCTCAGGGCGAGCGCGACGCCGTCGCCGGTGGAGACGGGCGGGTTCGTGGTCGCGGCGTAGATCTGGCCCATGCCGCCGCTGGCCAGGATCACGGCCCCGGCGCGTACCGCGCCCACGCCGTCTCCGGCGCCCTCGCCCATGACATGGAGGGTGACCCCGCACGCGTGGCCGGCCGCGTCGAGGAGCACGTCGAGGGCGAGCGCGTGCTCGATGACCTCGATCCTGGGCTCGGCCAGCACGGCCTCGACCAGCGCACGCTGCACCTCGGCGCCGGTCGCGTCGCCGCCCGCGTGCACGATGCGGTTGCGCCGGTGTCCGCCCTCGCGGGTCAGCTGAAGCTGCCCGTCGGTGTCCCGATCGAATCGGGCGCCGTGGTCGATGAGCCGCTTGAGCGCGTCGGGGCCCTCCGTGACGAGGATCCGTACGGCGTCCTCGTCGCAGAGTCCGGCGCCGGCGACGAGGGTGTCGTTGAGATGCTCGTCCGGGGTGTCCTCGGGGTCGAGGACCGCGGCGATGCCGCCCTGGGCCCATCGGGTGGACCCGGCGGAGAGCGCGTCCTTGGTGACGACGAGCACTCGTCCGGCGGGGGTCAGCTCGGTGTAGCGGAGGGCCACGGTGAGGCCCGCGATGCCGGACCCGACGACTACCGCGTCGGCGTGCACGCTCCATCCGGGAGCAGGGGCAGTGAGCTTCCTCGGAATCGCCACCATGCGGGGGTTCCCCTTTCGTCAGTATGACGATAACGCCCCCATCGCGGTGATGCGTCCCCGCCCCGCCCCTTTCGATCAGTCGCGCTTTCCCGAAACGACCACTTTCCTGATCAGACCGCTTCTCCGGTCGGCTTGCCTTTCCGGTAAGCCGCTTTTCCCGTCAGTCACACCGGTCAGACGCTTCCGATCAGTCGCACCGGTCAGTCGCTTTCCGATCGGCCGCTTTCCGATCGGCCGCTTTCCGATCGGCCGCTTTCCGATCAGCCGCTTTCCGATCAGCCGCTTTCCGATCAGCCGGACAGCCGGATCACGACGTTGTCGATCAGGCGTGTGGTGCCGACCCTGGCCGCCACCGCGAGCACGGCCTCGCCCCGGTGGTCGTCGCCGACGTCGGTGAACGTGGCGGGATCGGCCAGCACCAGGTAGTCGAGCACGAGGGGCGGCTCCGTCCGGGCCGCCTCGGCCAGTACGGCGCCGGCCGCGCGGAGGACCTCCTTCGGCGTGCCGTACGTGGCGCCCTCGCGGAGCGCTCGCGACAGGGCGAGGGCGGTGGTCCGCTCGTCCGGGGAGAGATAGCGGTTGCGGCTGGACAGCGCGAGGCCGTCGGGTTCGCGCAGGGTCGGTCCGGCGACGACGGAGACCGGCACGTTCAGGTCGGCGACCATCCGACGGATGAGCGCGAGTTGCTGGGCGTCCTTCTGCCCGAAGACCGCCACATCCGGCCGGACCAGGTTGAACAGCTTGAGCACGACGGTCAGCACGCCGTCGAAGTGGTCCGGACGGAAGGCGCCCTCGACGATCGTGCCCATGTGCCCGGCGGACACGCCGACCTGTCGGTCGGGCAGGTACAGATCGTCGGCCGACGGTGCGAAGACGACCGAGACGTTCTCCTCGGCGCATGCCGCCAGGTCCGCCTCGAAAGTCCGGGGATATCGGGAAAAATCCTCACCTGGGGCGAACTGTAGGGGATTGACGAAAACGCTCACCACCACGTGATCGGCATGCTCGTGCGCCAGCCGGATCAGCGACCGATGGCCCTCGTGCAGCGCCCCCATCGTGGGAACCAGGGCGACCCTGCCACCGGCGTGCTCCCTCGCCTTCATGGCCTCGGCGAGTTCCGCCAGGGTGCCCGCGACGGTCAAGTCCATACATTCCCTCCCAGCGCGTCCAGGAGGCGCTCGGCCGTCTCGGGCTTGAGCAGCCCGGCGGCCAGCGCCCGGTCCGCGGTGAGCCTAGCGAGGGCCACATAGGCGTCCGCGGCCTCGGGGGCGGCCAGGATGAGCGCGTCGACATGTTTTCGCACCGTTCCCGCGTCGCCGCGCACCACCGGCCCGGTCAGCCCGCTGATGCCCAGGCGCAGCACGTTGTCCAGCGCCGCGCCGAGCAGCGGGCCGAGCATCCGCCCGGGATGCTCGACACCGATCTTCGAAAGCAGCTCCTGCGACTCGGCGATCAACGTGACCATATGGTTGGCGGCATTGGCCAGGGCGGCGTGATAGAGGGCGCGATCGGACTCCGCGATCCAGACGGGCTCACCCCCCATCTCGATCACGAGTGCCTCGGCCACGGGGCGCAGCACGAGCGGGGCGGTCACCCCGAAGGAGCATCCGTTCAGCTTGGTGAGATCGTCGTCGCGACCGGTGAACGTCATCACCGGATGCAGCGCCAGGGGCAGCGCGCCCGCTTCGGCCGCCGGGTCCAGCACGGCCAGGCCGTACGCGCCGCTGGCGTGGACGAGCAGCTTGCCGCGCAGGTCGGCGCCGGTGGCGGCCAGACCGGAGACCAGTTCGGGGAGCACGTCGTCGGGCACGGTGAGCAGCACGATCTCGGCCTGCCGGATCACCTCCTCCGGCCTGCTCAACTCCACGCCGAGCCGCTCGGCCGCCTGCCGGCGGGACGCGTCGGAGACCCCGCTCGCGGCCACCACCCGATGTCCGGCGAGCCGGAGCGCGGCGCCCAGCACCGAACCGACCCGTCCCGCGCCGAGCACTCCCACGGCGAGCCGTCCCGGGCGGTCGCTTGTCTCCATGAGGCCTCCCCTCCGCCCCGCCCAGCGTAGCCGTGCGGGGCTGCCCGGCCTTGACCCATGGTCCGATTTTGTCCCACTTCCCCCTGCACTATGTTGAGCCACGAGTACGAAGGTGACTACTTTTCGTCATCTTCCACGGCCTGGGTAACGTGAGGCGTGTGTGGTTGACCTGGCGCGCGGCCATGCAACGCGCGCTCTACGGGGACGGCGGCTTCTACCTACGGGAACGGCCCGACCGGCATTTCCGGACCTCGGTGCACGTGTCGGCGGTCTTCGCCTGGGCCGTGCTCCGGCTGGTCGAGCGGGTCGACGAGTCCCTCGGCCGCCCCGAGGTGATCGATCTCGTCGACGTCGGCAGCGGCGACGGCCTGCTGCCCGCCCGCGTACTGACGATCGCGCCGCCGGGACTGGCGGAACGGCTGCGGATCACCGCCGTCGACCTCTCCCCGCGTCCCCCCGGCCTGGACACGCGGATCGCCTGGGCGGACGCCGTACCCGAACGCGTCGAAGGGCTGGTCATCGCCAACGAGTGGCTGGACAACATCCCGGTGGACGTCGTCGAGCGCACCCCGTCGGGGCCGCGCCTGGTGCTGGTCGACCCCGAGACCGGCGCGGAACGCCTCGGCCCGCCTCCCTGTCCGGAGGATCTGGCCTGGCTCGACCGCTGGTGGCCGCTGTGCGGTGCCGCCGACAAGCCGCTGGGGGGTGCCGAGAAGCCGCTACGCGGCGAGGGACTCATCGGCCGGCGCGCGGAGATCGGCCGGCCGCGCGACGAGGCCTGGGCCACCGTGATCGTACGGCTCGCGCGCGGCACGGCGATCGCCGTCGACTACGCCCACCGCGTCGACGACCGGCCAACCCTCGGCAGCCTCACGGCCTACCGGAACGGCTCGATGACGTCGGCCGTGCCGGACGGGTCGTGCGACATCACCGCGCACGTCGCGCTGGACGCGTGCGCGGCGGCGGGCGAGCGGGCCGGCGCCGTGGCCACGACGCTGACCACCCAGCGAGAGGCGCTGCGCGATCTCGGCGTCACCGGCGTCCGGCCGCCGATCGAACTCGCCGCCGCCGATCCTGTCGGCTATGTCCGGGCGCTCGGACGGGCGGCCGAGGAGGCCGAGCTGATCGATCCCGCCGGCCTCGGCGGCTTCGGCTGGCTCGCCCAGGTCAAATGGTGACCTTGAGCGACTCCAGGCCCCGGATGATGTAGTTGGGCTTCCATGCGGGTTCCTCGGCAAGCTCCAGCCTGGGCGCCATCCGCAGGAGTGCGCTGAACGACTCCGCCATCTCGACCCGCGCGAGCGGCGCGCCGAGGCAGAAGTGGATGCCGGCTCCGAACGAGATGTGCGGATTGTCGGCTCGGCCGATGTCGAGGCGATCCGGGTCGGCGAAGGCCTCGGGGTCGCGGTTGGCCGAGCCGAACAGCAGCGCCACCTCGACCCCGCGGGGGATCGTCACCCCGCCGACCTCGATGTCCTCCAGCACCCACCGCTCGAACATCTGCGCCGGGGTGTCCCAGCGCAGCAGTTCCTCGACGGCCGTCGGCATCAGACCCGGGTCGGCGCGCAGCCGCGCCAGCTCATCCGGGTTGCGGAACAGCGCCCACCAGCCGCTTCCGGTGGCGTTGACCGTCGCCTCGTGGCCGGCGTTGAGCAGCAGCACACAGGTGCCGATCAGCTCGTCCTCGGTGAGCCGGTCCCCGTCGTCCACGACCTGGGCCAGCGCGGAGATCATGTCGTCGCCCGGCCGGTCCCGGCGCGTCCTCGCGAGATCGCGCAGATAGGCGGCGAACTCCTCGGCCGCTCGCACCGCCGTGTGCTGCACCTCCGGCGAGGGGCTGAGCTCGTACATCCCGCAGATGTCCGCCGACCACGGCCGCAGCAGGTGCCGGTCGGCCTCGGGCACGCCGAGCATCTCCGCGATCACGGTAACCGGCAGCGGCTCGGCCACCTCGGCGAGCAGATCGCCGCCACCGCGCTCGACCAGTCCCTCGGTCAGCTCGGTCGCGATCTTCCGTACCCGGGGGCGGAGCGACTCGACCATCCTGGGCGTGAACGCCTTGGACACCAACCGCCGCAACCGGGTGTGGACCGGTGGCTCGACGTCCAGCATCCCGGCGCGGATGACCCGCCAGAACGGCTCCTGGAACTCCGGCTCCGGCTCCCTGCCGAACTCCTCGTGCGTGCCGAGATGGAGGTAGGACCGGCCCAGCCGCCGGTCGCGCAGCAGCGCGTTCACATCGGCATGGCGGGCGATCAGCCACTGGCCCGTCGGCTCGAAGAAGCTGACCGGGTCGTTCTCGCGCAGGGCGCGATAGGCGTCGTACGGGTGAGCGATGAACTCGGGATTCCAGGGATCAAACTTCACAATGCACACCATACGCATCTATCAGGGCATTCGTCTCGCAGAGCGGTGACCACGAATCGGATAGGGCCCGGGAGCCGAATCAGCTCAGACCCGGCAGCCGAATCAGCCGGGGTTCGGGAACCGAATCGGCTGGGGCCCGGGAGCCGCATCGGGTGGGCCCGGGAGCTGCGCCGGGAGGAAGCCGCGGTCCGCCGCGAAGCCCGCTGGTGCGGGCTGTCGCGTGCGGTCCTCGCTCCCTCCCGCTCCGCCCCCTCGATCCCAGTAGACGTCTGATCCCGGTGGACGTCGTGGGCGCTCAGGTCGTCGGCGCTCAGGGGGGCGAGAGGGCTCATGGTGACAGGCCGGGCCGATGGGTTATAGTGCGACTCAGGTCATGAGTGCCAGCGCCAAGCCCCGGCTCGCTGGCCGGCAACCCTCGCGTCCGCGGCGGGGTGCCCCGGGTGAGGACCGGGTCCGGCACGAGGTGTGCCGGACAAGCGCGGGCTCCGCCGTACGACGCCATGGCCGGGGTCCCCGACCCCAAGGAGGCCTGGCGTTGTCCGCTGTTCTCAGTATTCTCACCCCCGCCGCTCTCACCCCCGCCACCGATGCCGCCGCCGTCGATGTCATCAGCACCGATATCACCCCAGCCGCCGATGTCGCCGCCCATGGTCCGGTCTCCTCCGGTCCCCGCCCCATCCCGGCCGTTCTCGGCGGCGACCTGCGGGTTCCGGTCAAGGGCGGCAGGCTCGTGCCGTACGCCAACCTGGACTACGCGGCGAGCGCGCCCTGTCTTGAGCCGGTGAACGCGGCCGTCGCCGCCGCGCTCCCGGCCTACTCGAGCGTCCATCGCGGCGCGGGGTACGCCTCGCAGCTCACCACCGCCCGATATGAGCAGGCCAGACACAGTGTGCGGGCCTTCGCCGGGGCCCGGGAGGACGACGCGCTGATCTTCACGCGTAACACGACCGACGCGATGAACCTGCTGGCCCGCTGCCTGCCCGAGGACACCACGGTGGTGGTGTTCGACTCCGAGCACCACGCCTCGCTGCTGCCCTGGCCCCGTGCCGTACGGCTCGCGCCGCCCGCGTTCCCGGGAGAGGCGGTGCGGGCGGCCGACGAGGCGCTCGCGTCGATCGAGGGCCCCGCGCTGCTGGTCGTCACCGCGGCCTCCAACGTCACCGGCGAGCTGTGGCCGATCGCGGGACTGGCGCACATCGCCCACCGGCACGGCGCGCGCATCGCGGTCGACGCCGCCCAGCTCGTCCCGCACCGGGCGCTCAACCTCACCGCGCTCGGCCTCGACTACGTCGCGTTCTCCGGGCACAAGCTCTACGCGCCGTTCGGCGCCGGGGTGCTGATCGGCCGGCCCGACTGGCTCGCCCGGGCCGAGCCCTACCTGCGGGGCGGCGGCGCCGTGCGCGCCGTCGGCGCCGTGTCCGAAGCCGCCGATTCCGCCGGCTCCGCCGGCCACGCGGAATGGAGCGACGACCCCGAGGCCAGGCACGAGGCGGGCACCCCCAACGTGCTGGGCGCGATCGCGCTCGCGGCCGCCTGCGACGCGCTGCGCGCCACCGGCTGGAGGTCTCTCGTCCGGGAGGAGAAGCGGCTGCTCGCCCGCCTGCGCGCCGGCCTGGCCACGATCGAGGGGGTGCGGGAGCTGTCGCTGTGGGGGCCCGACCACCCGCGCGTCGGCATCGTGTCGTTCACGGTGGCCGGTCACACGGCCAGGGAGGTGGCCGAGACGCTCTCGGCCGAGCACGGCATCGGTGTCAGAGACGGCAAGTTCTGCGCTCACCCGTTCGTCCGGCACCTCCTCTCGACATCGGGCGATGTCGCCGAGGACGGCGGGTGCGCGGACGGCACGACCGGAGCGATCCGGGCGTCGATCGGCATCGGCTCCACCGAGGAGCACGTCGACCGTCTCATCGAGGCACTCAGACGCATCTGACGGATCATGCCCGGGGCGCATGAGGCGATGTTCTGTCGGAGGCGCCCACTACGTTGGGGTGATGCCGAAACGCCGTGGACACACCTATGAGCAGCCCCGCGAGCTCGCCGCGCTGCCGTACGCGGATCATCTCGAGCCGTTCGACGGCAGATTGGTCGGCAACGGCGACTACGACACGCTCCTGTTCGACGGGCAGGAGTTCGAGGACGAGGACGCCGGCGCCGCCAGATTCATCGAGTCGGCGTTCACGTCGGTGACGTTCGTCGGCGGCCGCTTCCGGCGTGCCCGCTTCACCGACGTGTGGCTGCACACCGCGCGCTGGGTGGGCGCCGATCTCACGGAGAGCACATGGGCGGACGCCGAGATCATCACGAGCGCTGCGGCCGGTACGGCGATGCCCGGCGCGGAGCTGAACCGGGTGACCTTCCACCGATGCAAGCTCGACTCGGTCAATTTCCGGGCCGCCGAGCTGCGGGAGGTGGTGTTCGTGGAGTGCACGCTGCGCGACGTGGACTTCGCGGGCGCCACGTTGACGGGCGTCGCGTTCCCCGGTTCCGCCCTGGAAAGGGTGCGGTTCGACAAGGCGAAGATGGCCGACGTCGACCTGCGGGGCGCCACCTCCCTGGGCCTCTCCGACGGGTACGACGCGCTGCGCGGCGCGACCATCAGCGGCCTCCAACTGATGGAGCTCGCCCCGATGTTCGCCCACATCCTGGGCGTCACCGTGGAAGACGACTGAGAGCGGCGGCCGGCCCGCGGGCTCACTTCACCCCCGGGGGGCTCGTACGACCTTCGTGACGAAGCGCACCTGTGTCGCGCCGAGAGTTCCCGTGATGTGCCAGCAGCCGAGTCTCGGGAAGTCGAACCCGCTGACCTGGAGGCCGGGCACCGAGTAACCTTCCGGCACGTCGCCGACGACGGTCTCCCCCGTGTCCAGGGAGACCGCGCGGATCTCCAGGCGCTCATCACGGTCACGCCACCACGGCAACTTGATCCCCCATTTGCCGTCCTCGGGCCGCGGATAGGCCTGCCGCGCCTGGGCGGGAAGCACCCAGAGGCCGCCCCCGCCGTACCACTCGGCGGCTTCGTCCGCCGTGCCCTCTCCCTCCAGCCATCTCACCAGCGCGCCGGGGGGCTCGACGGGCCGGTCGGCGGGCCTGGTCACCGGACACGTCCCCTTGGCCACCGCCGACGCGGGCTCGCCCACCGTCACCGGCACACTGACCGGCTCCGCCACCGGCGATCCATCCGGCGTGGGCGAAGGCGGCGGCGAGGGCGTCGAGACGGCCTGCGGCCCGCCGCACGCCGGAAGCATCACCACGAGCGACATCACGAGCGCCGAAACGCTCACCTTCGGGGTCCGACGCATCCGATCCTCCCCTTCGTCGGAGAGTGGTTCGGGTGAACCACACCCTCACTACCGCGACCGGCGCCGAAAGGTTCGCCGGCCTCGCGCGTGCCCGTCGCCGCACGCGGTCACCCGGCGGGTAACGTGATCCAATGAGCAAGCCATATCTCGAGCCGCCGGAGTGGTTCGCCACCCTGCCCACGGTGTACGCCTCGGCGTGTCTGCTGCTCACCGACGTCCACGACCACGTCCTGCTGGTGAAACCCAACTACCGGCCGGGCTGGGCGATCCCCGGCGGCATCGTCGAAGCGGGCGAGTCACCCCACGACGGCGCCCGCCGCGAGGTCCACGAGGAGCTCGGCCTCCGGGTCGAGGCGGGCGCGCTGCTCGTGCTCGACTGGGCGCCGCCGCTCGGCGACCGGCCGCGGTCGATGGTCAACTTCCTGTTCGACGGCGGCACGATCGCCGATGGCACGCCGCTGCTGCTACAGGAGGAGGAACTGGACGACGCGGGATTCTTCCCCTGGGAGCAGGCCACCGCCCTGCTGCCGGCCGCCACCGCGCCGCGGCTCCCGGCCGCCCGCCGGGCGCGCAAGGACGGACATGCCGTCTACCTGCCCAATGAAGCGGCGCTGTGACGCCATGGGCTGACCCGGCCTCCATGCCGTGCTCTTCGCCGCGCTCTTCGCCGTGCTCTTCGCCGTGCACTTCGCCGCGCACTTCGCGGTGCACTTCGCGGTGCCGTACGAGCGTGGGAGCATGGACGGTATGACCGAGGAGGGCATGCGGCGGGAGCGCGTGGTCGGGATCGGCTCGGGCGCGGCCGCCGTCCAGCCGAAGGAGCTGGCCACCGAGGACATGGTCCTCAACATCGGCCCGCAGCACCCGTCCACGCACGGGGTGCTGCGGCTGCGGCTCACGCTCGACGGTGAGCGGATCGCCGCCGCCGAGCCGATCGTCGGCTACATGCACCGGGGCGCGGAGAAGCTGTTCGAGGTGCGCGACTACCGGCAGATCATCGTGCTCGCCAACCGGCACGACTGGCTGTCGGCCTTCGCGAACGAGCTGGGGGTCGTGCTGGCCGTCGAGCGCATGCTCGGCATGGAGGTCCCCCGACGGGCGGTGTGGGCCCGGACGCTGCTGGCCGAGCTCAACCGGGTGCTCAACCACCTCATGTTCCTCGGCTCCTATCCCCTGGAGCTCGGCGCGATCACCCCGGTCTTCTACGCCTTCCGGGAACGCGAGACGCTGCAGCACGTCATGGAGGAGATCTCCGGCGGCCGCATGCACTACATGTTCAACCGCGTCGGCGGGCTGAAGGAGGACCTTCCCCTCGGCTGGCTCGACCGGGCCGCCCAGGCCGTCGCCGACGTACGGCACCGCCTGCCCGACATCGAGGAGCTGATCTCCGGCAACGAGATCTTCCTGGCCAGGACCAGGGACATCGGCGTCCTCGACCGTGACACGATCATGCAGTACGGCGTGAGCGGCCCGATCGCCCGGGCTTCGGGGGTGGACTTCGACCTGCGGCGCGACGAACCCTACCTCGCCTACGGCGAGCTGCCCGTCAAGGTGGTGACCCGCTCGGCCGGGGACTGCAACGCCCGGTTCCAGGTGCTGCTCGACCAGGTCAAGGTGTCCCTGGATCTGGCCGACGCCTGCGTGGAACGGCTGCGGGAGCTTCCGCCGGGGCCGATCAACCAGCGGCTGCCGAAGGTGCTCAAGGTCCCCGAGGGCCACACCTACGCCTGGACCGAGAACCCGCTCGGCCTCAACGGCTACTACCTGGTGTCCCGGGGTGAGAAGACTCCGTGGCGGCTGAAGCTCCGCAGCGCCTCGTACAACAACATCCAGGTGCTGCGGGAGATGCTGCCCGGCCACCTGGTCTCCGACATGGTGGCCATCCTCGGCTCGATGTTCTTCGTCGTTGGAGATATCGACAAATAACCCGATAGTTCGGTCCGGAGGCGGTCTGGCCATCAATTTTTACCCACTTTGAGAAACTCTTGCCAGAATGTCGGGCGTGAGCGACCCCACTCGACAAATCGGTTCGTACACCCTCATCCGCGTCCTCGGTGAAGGTGGGATGGGCATCGTCCATCTCGCCCAGGACGGCGACTTCAAGCTGGTCGCGGTCAAGGAACTCCGTCCCGAGCTGGCGGCACGCCCGGATTTCCTGCGCCGTTTCACCAGGGAGGCCGCCGCTGCGCGCAAGGTGGCGCGGTTCTGCACCGCTCCGGTGCTGGATGCGGGCATCGACGGAAAAACCGCCTACATCGTCACCGATTATGTCGAAGGGCCTGATCTACGCAGCGTAGTCAAGGAGCAGGGCCCGCTGTCCGGAGCCAACCTGGAGGCGCTGGCGGTCGGTGTGGCCACCGCGCTCACCGCGATCCACGAAGCGGGCGTCGTGCATCGGGACCTGAAACCCGCCAACATCCTGCTCAGCCCCGTAGGTCCCCGTGTGATCGATTTCGGGATCGCCCAGTTGGCGGAGCCGGAGGTGACCCGGTCGGCGACCGTCATGGGGACACCGGAATACATGTCCCCGGAGCAGGCCAAGGGCGAGCCGGTCACCGCGGCGAGCGACGTGTTCGCCTGGGGCGGCGTGGTCGCCTATGCGGCCACGGGGCGACCACCGTTCGGCACCGGCCACATGCCGGAGGTGCTGTACCGCGTGGCCCACCATGTGCCCGACCTGAAGGGCGTGGATGAGCGGCTCAGGCCGTTGGTGGAACAGGCGCTGGACAAGGATCCGTCCCGCAGGCCGACGGCGCAGCAGCTTCTGGATCGCCTGCTCGGCCGTGAGTCGATCACGGCGGCCTCCGCCACCCGCCTGGTGACCGGCACCTGGACGCCGTCACCGACCCTCCCGCCCAAATCGCCGATCTCCCCGCCACGGCGGCCGATCCGCAGCCGCTGGATGAAACCGGCGGCGGCGATCGCGGTCGCGGCCATGGCGCTGGGTGCATCGGTACTGGTCTGGCGGCCGTGGGAGGTGGCCGCACAGCAGGGGAGCGGGACGCGAGGGACGCAGCAGGACGGCGTGCTGGCCGAGCGGGACACGATCACGAGCGACGAGAAGAACCAGAGCATTCCGGTGCACATCACGATCGACTCCCTCGTCCGCCAGGGTGACGAGGTGACGCTGTTCTGGACGCTCAGGAACGACAGCCCGTCGGGCGCCGAAGTCCGCCTGGAGTCGGTCTTGGACGGCGGGTTCCAATCCGACACCAAGAAGATCAGCCTCTCATATGCGGGTGCGACCGAACCCGTCCACCCGGCGATGCGGCAAGACAAATGCGTCTGTACGCACTGGGGTTACGGCGACACCATTCCGGCCGGCCGATCACGCAGGTTTCACGCGATCTTCGATCGCCTGCCCGGGAAAGTCGAGAAGGTCGATGTCGATCTGGTACTGCTCGGCCGTGTGAAGGACATCCCCGTCACCGAGAGCTGAGCCCGGGATCACTCCTCGCCTTCCGGCTTGCCGGGGACGCGGCAGCAGTACTCAAGGAACAGCGCCGCGCAGATAAGGATCACGCATGACAGGAACGATCCTCCCGCGATCAGCGCGTCCTGGCGGGGTTTGGGCAGCTCGAGCATGTCGATCACGCGGCACACGAACCCGGCGAACACCCCCGCGAACACCGCCCCCGCGTACGCCGTGGCCTTGGCCAGCGCCGCCAGTCTGGCCACGGCCAGCGGCTCGACGGGCTTGGTGTCCGGCCTGCGCAGGATCCTCGCACGTGTCAGCCAGCCGGTGTACGCCTCGCCGAGTGCGAGCAGCAACGTGGTGGGGATGGCCGTCCACGGGAGGGTGGGCAGCACGGCGTAGGCCTGCTGCAGCACACCCCAGGTGACGAGCCCGAACACCACCACCAGACCGACGAGGACGCCGGGGTTGCTGGGTTTCACGCACGCTCCGTTTCGATGGGGCCGACCGGGGATCCTTCCGTTCAGTCGGGAGGTACCAGTGAGAAATCGGGCCGTAGCCGTACCCCGCTCTGGTCCAGGTCGGCCAGCAGGGCCGCGACCGGGCCATGGCCGGGAAGCACCGCGTCCGGATCGATCTGGGCCCAGGGGACCAGCACGAACGCCCGCTCATGTGCCCTCGGATGGGGCAGGGTCAGCTCCGGGTCGTCCGAGACCATGCCGCCCACCATGATCAGGTCGACGTCCAGGGTGCGTGGCCCCCACCGCTCCTCACGTCTGCGGCCGAACGCGGTCTCGACGCCCTGGGCCCGCTCCAGCAGCGCACGCGGATCCTGCATGCCCTCGGCGATCACGACGGCGTTGAGATAGGGCCCCTGCTCGGGACCGCCCACGGGATCGGTCTCGTACACGGGGGACACCGCCACGAACGTCAGCCCCGGAGCGTCGAACAGCACATCGAGCGCGCCCTGGAGATAGTCGATCCGGCGGCCCAGGTTGCTTCCGAGCGAGAGCACCACCCTCATGCGCGGCTCCTTCTGATGGTCACCACCACGTCGTCGAACGGCAGCGGGATCGGCGCCGCCGGTTTGTGCACACTCACCTCCGCCGCCTCGACCACGTCATGCGCCAGGCAGGCCGACGCGAGGCGGTCGGCGAGGGTCTCGATGAGATCGACGGGCTCACCGGCCACGATCTCGGCGAGCCGTACGGCGAGAGCGCCGTAATCGACCGTCCTGCTCAGATCGTCATGCGCCGCGGCGGGCGCCGTGTCCAGGAAGAGCGTCACGTCGACGACGAACTCCTGGCCGAGCTCGCGCTCGGCGGGAAGGCACCCGTGCCTGCCGCGCACCCGTAACCCGGCGAGCCGGATGGTGTCACCGCTCATGGCCGTCCGCTTCCGCCTCGTCCTCCGCCTGGAGGATGGGGGACCCGTGGTGCATCCAGAGCCGCCAGCCCGACTCGGTCCTGATGAAGGTGTTGCTGGCGACGACGAGCCCCGTCGCGAAGCCCAGCTCGTCGGCCCCGGCCGGGACCAGGACGTCCTCGGTGCAGGTGATGACCGCGACGTCCCCGCTCAGCATGGTGCGCACGTCGGTCAGCACGAACTGGATGTACGTCGTGTTGGCCATGAACAGCGCCCACGACCGGAGCACCGCCGTCCGCCCGCTCAGCATGGCCCAGCCGGGATGCACGCACATCGCGACCCGGTCTTCGGTGTCCTCGATCCAGATCTCGGACATCTTGTCGAGGTCGCCGCTCTCGAACGCGTGGTAGAACGCCTCGTTGAGTGCCTCGAGCTCCTCGATATCCGTCATTCCTGGCATCGCCATCCCTCTTCAGCCCGGCCCCGACCGGTGCCCGTGCCGGCACCGTCTCTTTCGGCGGCCCGCCACGCCGCGGCGACGCGTACGGCGTCCGCGTTGGGGCCGACCTTGTGCACCCGCACACACCAGGCGCCGGCTCGCGCGGCGAGCGCGGTGACGGCGAGAGTGGCGTCGTCGCTGCGGCCGAACGGCCGCGGGGTGCCGTCCGGATCCGCGAGCAGGCGGCCGAGAAACCGCTTGCGCGACGCACCGATGATCAGTGGACGGCCGAGCCGGTTGAGCGTGTCCATGCCGGCCAGCACGGCCCAGTTGTGCTCCGCCTGTTTGGAGAACCCGAGACCGGGATCGAGGATGATCTGCTCCTCCCTCACGCCTTCGGCGAGCACGGAGTCGACTCGCTTGCGCAGTTCTTCGGCGACCTCGGTCACCACGTCGTGATAGAGGGCGCGGCTGTCCATGTCGCGGCTGTGGCCGCGCCAGTGCATCACCACGTACGGCACGCCGGTGGCCGCCACCACCCGGGGCATCTCGGGGTCGGCCAGGCCGCCGCTCACGTCGTTGACGAGCCGGGCCCCGGCCGCGACCGCCACCTCGGCCACCTCGGCGCGCATGGTGTCCACACTGACCGTGACGCCCTCCCCGGACAGTGCCCGGATCACCGGCTCGACCCTACGCAGTTCCTCGTCGAGCGAGACCCTGGCGGCGCCCGGGCGGGTGGACTCGCCCCCGACGTCCACGATGTCGGCGCCCTCGGCCACCAGCTCGAGGCCGTGCCGGATCGCGATGTCGGGATCGAACCACCGGCCTCCGTCGGAGAAGGAGTCGGGGGTGACGTTGACGACACCCATGACCAGGCAGCGGCCGGGGTCGGGCATCCCGGGCACGCTCCATGCGGTCATGGAGTCCAGCCTAGATGCTCAGGGGTCACGATCGGTCCCATGGGGGTGCGCCTGTGGACGGACAGGGGCCTGCGGGAATCGGAAGCGGGCCGCCGAGAGATCAACCGCGCAGGATGAGCGACATGGCCTCGGCCCGGGTCGCCTCGCATGTGCGGAAGTCGCCGCGGACCGCCGACGTGATCGTTTTTGCGCCCGGCTTGCGGACACCGCGCATCGTCATGCACATGTGCTCGGCTTCGATCACCACGATCACCCCGCGCGGCTCGAGCACGGCCATCAGGCCGTCCGCTATCTGCGAGGTCATCCTCTCCTGCACCTGAGGCCGGCGTGCGTAGACGTCGACCAGCCTGGCCAGCTTGGACAGGCCGGTGATCTGCCCCTTCTGGTTCGGCGTGTAGCCGATGTGCGCGACGCCGTGGAACGGCAGGAGGTGGTGCTCGCAGGTGGACATCACCTCGATGTCCTTCACGAGCACCATCTCGTCGTGATCGGCGTCGAACATCGTGGTCAGCGCGTCCTCGGGGCGCTGGCCGAGCCCGGCGAACTGCTCGGCGTACGCGCGGGCGACGCGTGCGGGCGTTTCGCGCAGCCCGTCACGATCCGGGTCTTCCCCGATCGCCAGCAGGATCTCGCGGACGGCCTTCTCGATCCGATCGTGATCGAAGCCGGGGAAGGGGGGAACCATCGTCAGGCCTCGTCTCGCTGCGCGGACTGCTCACCGGCCCCCGTCCACGGCGCGGGGGTGGCGCCACCACCGGCCGGCAGTGCCGAGCCGTTGCCGTTCGCCCGCTCCTTCGGAGTGATGACCGGGGGGCGGTCGGACGGGAGGCGCTTGCCGTACCCGGCGTAGGAAGGCCGCTTCTCCCTGGTCACCACGGGCGAGAAGATCTCCAGGACCTGCTCGCGGGAGAGGGTCTCCTTCTCCATGAGTTCGAGGACCAGGTTGTCGAGCACGTCACGGTACTGGACGAGGATCTCCCACGCCTGATCGTGCGCGCTCTCGATGAGGCGGCGGACCTCCTCGTCGATCGCCGACGCGATCTGCTCGGAGTAGTCGCGCTCGTGGCCCATCTCCCGGCCGAGGAAGACCTCGCCGTTGCCGCTGCCGAACTTGCGCGCGCCGAGCCGTTCGCTCATGCCGTACTCGGTGACCATGCGGCGGGCGATCGAGGTCGCCTTCTCGATGTCGTTGGACGCGCCGGTGGTCGGCTCGTGGAAGACGAGCTCCTCGGCCGTACGCCCGCCGAGCAGCATCGCGAGCTGGTCCATCATCTCGGAGCGGGTCGCGAGGAACTTGTCCTCCATCGGCAGGGTCATCGTGTAGCCGAGGGCGCGGCCGCGCGACAGGATCGTGATCTTGTGGACCGGGTCGGAGTTGGGCAGCGCGTGGGCCACCAGTGCGTGTCCGCCCTCGTGGTACGCGATGATCTTCTTCTCCTGATCCGACATGACCCGCGACTTGCGCTCGGGGCCGGCCATCACACGGTCGATGGACTCCTCGAGCGTGTTCATCGTGATCAGCTTCTGGTCCTGCCGTGCGGTGAGCAGGGCGGCCTCGTTGATCACGTTCGCCAGGTCGGCGCCGGTGAAGCCGGGGGTCCGCCGCGCGATCACCTCGAGGTCGACGTCCTGCGCGAACGGCTTGCCGCGGCCGTGGACCTTCAGGATGCCCTTGCGGCCCTCGAGGTCGGGCCGGTCGATGACGACCTGCCGGTCGAAACGGCCCGGACGCAGCAGGGCGGGGTCGAGGATGTCGGGCCGGTTGGTCGCGGCGATCAGGATCACGCCGCCCTTCACGTCGAAGCCGTCCATCTCGACGAGGAGCTGGTTCAGCGTCTGCTCGCGCTCGTCGTGGCCACCGCCGAGGCCCGCGCCGCGGTGCCGGCCGACGGCGTCGATCTCGTCGATGAAGATGATGGCCGGGGCGTTGGCCTTGGCCTGCTCGAACAGGTCGCGGACCCGGGAGGCGCCGACACCGACGAACATCTCGACGAAGTCGGAACCCGAGATCGAGTAGAACGGCACGCCGGCCTCACCGGCGACGGCCCTGGCCAGCAGGGTCTTACCGGTGCCGGGCGGGCCGTACAGCAGCACGCCCTTGGGGATCTTCGCGCCGATCGCCTGGAACTTGGCCGGGGCCTGCAGGAACTCTTTGATCTCCTGGAGTTCCTCGATGGCCTCGTCCGCACCCGCGACATCGGCGAACGTGGTCTTGGGGGTGTCCTTGGTGATCAGCTTCGCCCGCGACTTCCCGAAGTTCATGACCCGGGAGCCGCCGCCCTGCATCTGGTTCATGATGAACAGGAAGATCAGGACGATGATGATGATCGGCAGGAAACTGACCAGCAGGCTGACGAGGAAGTTGTCCTTGGGAACCTCGACGGTCCAGCCCTGCTTCGGCTTGGCCGTCTCCAGTGCCTTGGTCAGCTCAGGACCCTGTCCGTAGACCCAGGAGGACTGGATGCGGTCGGTCTGCTTGCCCCCGACCGCGATCGGCGAGTTCAGGGTCAGCTTGGCCTGCTGCTCCTTGTCGACGATGGTCGCACTCTTGACATTGCCCTGCTGAATCTGCTGGACGACCGTGGAGGTGTCGGCGGGCGTGTAGTTGCCGTCACCGCCGAACATCGTGGTGACGAGCAGGATGAGCAAACCGATGCCCAGGATCCACAGCAGTGGCCCACGTGTAAATCGCTTGAGATCCATCCGTTGCGGAACCCCGGGGGGCCCGTTCCTTCCTGACCGAGGCCTGGCCCCGGGAGGTCCCGGGGTCGCGGCATCCCTTACCGCTCCTACTGACTACCGGAGGTTACCTTCGGCACCCTACGGATATCCGAAGGTACACCCGCCCGCCGCTCGGGGTAACCGCCCGCACGGCGTCCGGCTTCGCCATTCCAACGTACGTCAGGCATTCCCGTGTTCCCCTACCTGGGAGCGAATGACACCCCATTTGGAAGGGGGATTCGCTCAGGGCTTACTCGCCTCCGTAGACATGTGGTGCGAGAGTGCCGATGAACGGCAGGTTACGGTACCGCTCCGAGTAGTCGAGGCCATAGCCGATGACGAACTCGTTGGGGATGTCGAACCCCACATAACGCACGTCGATCGGCACCTTCACGGCATCCGGCTTGCGCAGAAGTGCGCAGATCTCCACGGATGCGGGATCACGCGACTTCAGATTGTTCATGAGCCACGACAGCGTGAGGCCGGAGTCGATGATGTCCTCGACCACGAGCACGTGCCGGCCCGCGATGTCGGTGTCGAGATCTTTGAGCACGCGGACGACCCCGGACGACCTGGTCCCGGCGCCGTAGGACGAAACGGCCATCCAGTCCATCCGCACCGGAATGTGCAGCGCTCGCGCGAGGTCCGCCATGACCATGACGGCGCCCTTGAGCACACCGACGATCAGGAGATCCTGCCCTGCGTAGTCGGCGTCGATCTGGCCGGCGAGCTCTTTGATCTTGGCTTGGAGTTCCGCTTCCGAAATGAGGACGCTGGAGAGGTCCTTGCCCATGTCGGCTGCATCCACCTGGGGGTTTCCTTACGCGAGGTTGTCGACGAAGTACAGGGTGCCATAGCGCCGGACCACTCCGACCCCGCCGGGCAGGTCGACGCCCTTCTGCCCGTGCCAGTCCGTGACCAGGCGATCCGCCGCTTCGATGTGGACGGCGGCCAGCGCTGACGCCGGAGACCCCGCGGCCACGGCGGCCCGCCGCAGCACCCGCCGCCGTACGGCCGCAGGCGCCTGCGCGAGCACGGCCGCGATCAGCCCGCCGTCGGACATCAGCGATTTGGCGTAGACGTCGTCGGCCCACTCGTCCAGCGCGTCCGCGTCGTCTCGGCAGAGCCGTGCCGTACGGGCGAGCGCCTCGGCGACCCCCGGCCCCAGCGCCGCCTCCAGCACCGGCAGCACGTCGTGCCTCACCCTCGGCCTGGTGTAGGCGGGGTCGACGTTGTGCGGATCGTCCCAGGGCGACAGGCCGAGCGCCGCGCACGCCTGCCGGGTTCTCGCGCGGGCGAGGCCGAGCAGCGGCCGACGGTAGATGCCGGACACCTCCGGCATACCGGAAAGGGAACGGCTGCCGCTGCCACGGGCCAGCCGCATGAGCACGGTCTCCGCCTGGTCGTCCAGCGTGTGGCCGAGCAGCACGGCCGCCGCATCAAGACGCCGCGCGGCCTCGGACAACGCCTCGTAACGCGCGTCACGCGCCGCCGCCTCCGGACCGCCGTCCCCGTCCACGACCACGGTCAGGGCTTCGGCGGGGTCCAGGCCGAGCGTGGGCGCGAGCCGTACGAGCTCCCGGGCCCGCTCGGCGGAGCCCTCCTGCAGACCGTGATCGACGGTCAGCAGCCCGGCGCGCAGGCCGAGGCGCGGCGCGCAGAACCCGAGGGCCGCGGCGAGCGCGAGCGAGTCGGCCCCTCCGCTGCACGCGACCAGCACAAGCACGCCCCGGTCGGCCCGGCGAGGTTTCCCGCCCGGCTTCCCGGGCTCGCCACCGGACAGATCGGCCAGGCACAGTCGTACGGCACGGCGCACGTCGGCGACAGCGGGATGCGGACCCATACCCCCATTCTCTCCCGGTGATCTCTCAGCGGGACGAGACCCGCGGCATCACGCCGGGGCGCGGGGTCATGCGGAGGTGAGGACGCGCGACATCCAGGTGTCGGGGGCGGCGATCTCGTCGCGGGTGGGCAGCGTCTCGGGGGAGGTCCAGACCTGGTTGAACCCGTCCATCCCGGCCTCCTCGACCACGGTCCGGACGAACTTGGAGCCTTCGGCGTACTGCTTCATCTTGAGCTCGATGCCCAGCAGCCGGCGGATGAGCTGGTCCATGCGCGATCCGCCCTCCCGGCGGCGCTGGAACTTGGCTCTGATCTCGGCGACCGACGGCACGACCGACGGCCCCACCGCGTCCATGACGTAGTCGCCGTGTCCCTCCACCAGCGTCATCACCGCGGTGACGCGATCGAGGACGGCCTTCTGCTCGGGGGTCTGGATGGCCTCGATGAGATTGCTCTCGCCGCCCTTGAAGGCGTCGGCGACCGCGCCCGAGGCGGCCCGCAGCCGCTCCAGCAGGGTCATGAGGTCCATCTCGGAGGCCAGGAGGAACTCGGTCATCTGGCCCCGGACGTACTCCCTCAGCCACGGCACCCCGGTGAACTGCACCCGGTGGGTCTCCTCGTGGAGGCAGACCCACAGGCGGAAGTCACGGGGGTCGACCCCGAGCTCACGCTCGGCGTGCACGATGTTGGGCGCGACCAGCGTCAGCCGCCCCGCCGGGGCGACCCCGCTCGGGTCGGGCGGGAGGAACAGCTCGTACTGCCCCAGCACCCGGGAGGCGAGGAACGCCAGCACGGCGCCCACCTCGAGGCCGGTGATGCGCGAGCCGACGGCGGACACGATCGCCGGCATGCTCGACATCTTGTCGGTCAGCGGCTCCAGCACCACCCGGAACCCGTCCACGTTGGCCCGGATCCAGCCCGGCCGGTCCACGACGGTCGCCGCCTCGGGCGGGGCCGAGTCGAGACGGGTGAACTCCCGCACGTGTCCTTCGGCGTCTCGGGACAGGCGCCGCAGCTCGGCGACCGCCTGTCTGGCCTCCTCACGGCTCACCTGTGGCCCGGGGCGCACGAGGCGAACTCCGGTCGCGACGGCCAGATCCCAGTCGATCACCTGCATACCCACCACCGTACGTTCTCCGCGTTCCCCCCGCGCGAGGGGACGCCGAATCAGCTCTGGGAGACGATCGTGGCCATTTTGTCGAGCGCGGCGATCGCTCTGTCCGGATCAGTCACCTCGTCCGCCATGAACGCGAACGTCACCAGCCGCCCGCCGGCCGTGTACGCGATGCCCGCGAGGGTGTTCACGCCGTTGAGCGTCCCCGTCTTGGCGCGGACCAATCCGGCACCGGGCGCCGATTCGGATTTTCCGTACCGGCCGTGCAGGGTGCCGGTGAACCCGGCCACGGGCAGCCCGCTGATCAGCGAGTTCAGGTCGGGGTGGGCGGGAGAGGACGCGGCGGCCAGCAGACGGCCGAGCGCGGCCGGGGTGACGCGGTTGCGTGTGGACAGCCCGCTGCCGTCGTGTACCTCGACGCCCTGGTCCAGGTTCAATCCGGCCAGGATCCGGTGGACGGCGTCGGTGGCGCCCCTGAAGGTGTGCGGCAGGCCCTCCTTCACCGCCACCTGACGGGCGAGGGCCTCGGCGAGATCGTTGTCGCTGAGCGTGAGCATCCGCTCGACGAGGGCGTAGACCGGCGGCGACTCCACCCGGGCCAGTTCCTGACCCGCCGCGTATCGGGCCGCGCCGTCCTTGGCCGCGGTGTCCTGAACCGTGCCGTCCTGAACCGTGCCGTCCTGAACCGTGCCGTCCTGAGCCGTGCCGTCCTGAGCCGTGCCGTCCTGAGCCGTGCCGTCTTGCGCGGTCCGGTTTTTTGCGTTCTGTCCTTCGGGTCCCGGGGCGGCACCGGGCCGGATGTCGCCGCCGACGGCGATGCCGGCCCGCCGCAGCAGCGCGGCGAAGGCGGCGGCGGTTTCGCGCGGCGGGTCGGTCAGCCGTCCGCCGCCGGTCGTCCGGCCCTCGTCCATGGTCAGTGCCGTGACCGGTGCCACACTGCCCTCGGGGATGTAGTTCGGCTTCCAGCCGGGCGCCGACCGCGGGCCGCCGAACAGGGACGAGTCGTACGACAGGTTCACCCGGGTGATCCCGGCCGCCTTGAGCGCCTTGGCCGTACGCGAGGCGAGCTGCGCGAGCGAGGCCGGTCGCGGATATCCGCCGTCCTTACCGGTGCCCTTCGGCCCGGCGAGGGTGGGGTCGCCGCCCCCGACGAGAACGATCGAGTTCCTGGTCCTCCCCCGGACCACCCGTGTAGCGAACCTGGCGTCGGGACCGACCGAGGCGAGCACGGCCACCGCGGTGACGACCTTGGTCGTCGACGCCGGGGTGACCGGCCGCGCCGAATCGCCGTCGAAGAGCGACTCCCCGGTCCTGGCGTCGAGTACGACGCCCGCCACGTTCTTCCCCAGCCCCGGGGCACCCATGGCGTCACGCAATCTGGAGGTCAAAGTACCCTTGACGGGAAGGACCCCGTCCCCAGCCGCGGCCAGAACCGGACCCGCGGTGATGATGGGGGTGGGGGCCGGTTCCGGGGACGCGATAGGGGCCGGCGTCCGGGTGCCGTCATGGATGACCATGTAGCCATAAACACCCGCGACGACGACGAAGATCTGCAGGAGGGCGAGGGTGGCCACCACCATCCACCGCTCACGTCGCAGCACCACGAGACCCTCATTTCGCGCCGACCGGAACCACGCCTACGAGACATTAATGCCCATCCGGGACACCGGGGGCTTGAGCGGAGGAACCAGTGGAGTTCGACGTTGTCGTGGAGATCCCCAAAGGACAACGGAACAAGTACGAAGTGGACCACAAGACTGGCCGCATCCGGTTGGATCGCCTGCTCTTCACGTCGACCCAGTACCCCGCCGACTACGGCTTCATCGAGAACACTCTGGGTGAGGACGGAGATCCGCTCGACGCGCTGGTGTTGCTCCAGGAACCGACCTTCCCCGGCTGCCTGATCAGCTGCCGCGCGGTCGGCATGTTCCGCATGACCGATGAGAAGGGCGGCGACGACAAGGTGCTGTGCGTCCCGTCGACGGATCCGCGCATGGAGCACATCCGCGACATACATCATGTCGCCGAGTTCGACCGGCTGGAGATCCAGCACTTTTTCGAGGTCTACAAGGACCTGGAGCCCGGCAAGTCCGTCGAGGGCGCCAACTGGGTCGGCCGCACCGAGGCCGAGTCCGAGATCATGGCGTCTCTCAAGCGGTTCCAGGAAGAAGAGGGCGGCGCCGAGGAGCATTGAGCCGACCGTAGCGCGAAGTGGTCCGCCGGTCAGGTCGCGGGCCTGGTGGCGCCGACCAGATCGTGCCGCCAGATCGGTGAGATGCGCACCACGTCCCCCGTTCGGGGGGCGTGGACCATCATTCCTCGCCCGATGTAGATCCCCACGTGATGGATGCCGTGCGGATCTCGGCCCGATCTGCCGAAGAACACCAGGTCCCCGGTGCGCAGGTTCTTCAGCGACACGCGGCGTCCCGAAGTCCATTGGGTGCCGGTCCAGTGATCGAGGGAGACCCCCGCCCGCTGCCAGGCTCTCATGGTCAAGCCTGAGCAGTCGAAGCCCGCCGGCCCGTCGGCCGCCCAGACGTACGGCTTGCCGAGCTGTTTCAGCGCCCATTGGGCGGCGAGTCCGCCTCGGCCCGACCCCAGGCGGCCGGCCCACGCCGGGACCCTTCCACCGCCCCCGCCAAGGCCTGCCGCCGATCGTTCTCGCGTCGACCGTTGTCGCGACTCCTGTCTCGCCCGTTTCAGTTCGTCCACTCTGGACTGGGCGGCCGCGAGACTCTCGGACAGTTCCTGCTTCTCCTGTTCGATCCGCCGTGTCGTCTCCATCTGCCGGTCGACGGCCTCCTGGGCCGCGTCCCTGGCCAGCCGTACCCGCTCGGCCGCGCGAAGCTGTGCGGCGTACGCCTGGGCGGCCTGGGCGCGGAGGATCTCGTAGACCCGCTGTGTGTCGCTCAGGCGCCGCAGGGCGGCGACCCGGGCCTCCGACATGTGCGTCAGCAGGCTGGCCCGCTGCAGAAGACCGCCGATGTCGCTCAGGCTCTCGGCGAGGGCGCCCGGCACGGAGATCGCCAATCCGCCGTAACTCGCCGTCGCCTCGGCCGCGACGGCGGCGCGGGCCTCCTCGACCTGATCGGCCGCGCCGCGCAGGTGCCGGGCCGCCTGCTCGTAACTCGCCTTGACCGCCTCGAGGCGGACGAGTTCGCCGTTGTACGCCTCGACGAGGCTCTCGGCGTTCTGCGCCAGCTCGTCCTGACGGGCCCGGGCCGCGGTCAGGTCGGCCTCGGCCCTGTCCAGTTCATGGGCTTGTTCCTGGGCATGCGCCTGGGCCTTCGCCACGTCTTTGGCGGACGGTCGTGGATCGGCTCCGGCCACGCCGCCGAGGGTAAGGACCAGACCCGATCCCAGGCCGACGACGAGCCCCGATGCTCTGAGGAGTGGCATTACTACCCCTTCCGTGCTTCCACTCCCCCAAGTTCCCTCTGATTACTCTGAGTACACGTTTCAGATACGTAGGGTAATCATCATATGTAGGAGATCGTCCTGATAAGACAGTGGCCGGAACCGCTCAGGCATCCTGCTGAGAAGCGGTCTGTGGGGCAGGTGGCGGAGCAGACGGAGGATCGGACGGCGTGGCCGGTTGTGACGTGGGCTCGGGCAAGGGCCTCTGAGCGGATTCAGAGGCCGACCCGGCAGCCGGCCCGGACGGACGCGACGATCTGGACGATCTGGACGGCGGGGACGGCTTCGCCTGCGGCCTTCGGCGATCGTCCATGGATTCCCTCGCCGCTCCGGACCGGTCCGCCCCGCTGCGATGGAACCAGCGACCGGAAGCGGTCGGGTGCCGGTGCGACGGCCGACCCGACTGCTCGGGCGACGGGCGGGGCGATGGCCGGGCCGACGGCCGGGGTGTCGGACGCGGCCTCGGCTTCTCGTCGCAGTGATGGCACGGCCAACGGTGGTGCTGGTGGTCTCGGCCGGGCCAGTGACCGTGACCCGGCCAGGGCCCGGGGCGATGCGGGGGTGGATGGTGGCCGGGCCAGTGCGGCGGAGGGCCTCCGGACGGAGGCCGGGTGGGAGGCTCAGGCGAGGGTATGGACGGCGTCTCTCCCGGTTCTCCACCCGGCGGTGTCGGCTTGGGACCCGACGGCTCGGCGGTCGGCACCGGCCGCGGTTTGGGCTTGGGCCGGGGTGCGGTCGGCGGCGGAGCCGGCCGGGGCACGGGGGCCGGCAGTGGAGCGGGTCCGGCCGGGATCACCGGGATCACCGGCTCGGCCAGGTTGGGGCGGCCGGGTTGGGGCTGCGCCCGACCGCCCGGAGACCGGGCCTCCGGAGATCGGTCCTCTGGCGACCGCTCCTCAGGAGTCCGGGGCGGACGCTGGGCGACGGCCTCGGGGTCCGGCTGTGCCGTACCCGGCGACAGACCGGTGGCGGACCCGTCCGCCACCGGCCACCGGCGCGCGGCGATATCGGAGACCGAATCCGACAGATCACCGGAGAACTGTGCGAAAACCAGCGCGATCGCCGCCGCCGCCGCTACCGTGGCCACCGCCCCCGCCACCGCCTGCGCCAGGCGGCCCTCACGCCGGGTGCCCGCCCTGGGAAAGCCCGACGGATCGAGCGCACCCACCCGTTTCGCGACGAACCTCCGGTAGGGAACGAGTTCGGGGTCGACGAAGGAGCTCAGCACCCGGACGCGGAGCGTGTCCGGCAGACCCGTCTCGGGCAGCTGAGCGAAGACCTTGGTCGCGGAGACCTGCCGCATCCGATGCCGGGAACAGGTCTCGCACCGCGCCAGATGCCTGATCAGCCGGTGTCGCGTCTCAGCGGCGAGCACGCCGGAGAACCCGGTGAGCATCTTGGCGGCCCGATCGCAGTCATGATCGTTCTTCCGTGCGAGGATCTCGGCGGTGATCGCATCGCGCAGGCGATCGGTCGCCGACTCCCGTAGCCCCTCCACGTAACGCTGCCCGGCGCCGAGCATGGCCGCCACCTCTGCCGTCGACAGGTCGTGGCGGGTGGTCAGGTCGAGAACCTCTCGGTCGGCGAGCGACAGCGCGGACACCGCGCCCTGGGCCACCACTCGCAGGTCGGCCACCGCGACGCCGGCGGGACCCATCGGACCGGTGACATCGCCCGGGTCCCGCAGCCCCGCGTCGAACTGCGCGCCATCGAATTGGGCGGCGCCGGACCGCGCGGCGTCGAACGGCATCGTGCTCGGCGCCGCCTGGGCCGTACCCGTCCGCTCGCCCACCCGGTCGTTCGACTGATCGCCGGGCTGCTCGCTTCGCCGATCGACCGGCGAGACGTCCGGCGTCCTGCGGCGCCGGCACTCTCCACGCGCCAGGGCGTACAGCCACGGCCGGAACGACTCGTGGTCCGCGAGGGCGCCGACGAGGGCCTCGGCGGCGATCAACGTGTCTCGTAACGCGACCTGGGCGTTGTCGGGGCCGCCCAGCATCATCCGGCAGTAACGGTAGATGCTCTCTGCATACGTGTCATAGAGCGCGGCGAGAGCACCCGGATCGCGGGCGCGCAACGCCTCCACCAGGACGCCATCATTCATATAACGCAGAGTAAATGCTCGGTAACTACCAGCTCTACCGATTCTCTGAATTGTGACGAGAGGGACGCGAATTCACCGCGGCCTGCCCATCGAAATTATTCATCAATTTCCAGATTTACCTGTTGATGTAATGACTTAATGGGGAGAACCACACTGATCCGCGCTAAACGGCACCGTTCCGGTCGAACCCGCCCGCTCAACGGGTCTGCGCGGCCAGCCCGGCGTCCGCACATGCCCGGGTCAGCGCATCGAGGCCGAAGGCGTCCACCGGGCCGAGGGCGCCGGTGCCGCTTACCCCCTCGGCGAGTGCGGTGGTGGCGCCCCACGCCAGGATCCGGGCGGTGAAATCGTACGGATCCGCCCCGTCGAGCTCCACGGCGGCGAGCAGGCGGCCTCTCGCGTCGTACGCCTCGGCGATGATCTGGGAGGAGACGGCCGGACCGGCGGGGACGGGTGACCTTCCCGCGCGCATCACCCGGTCGGCCAGCGCATCCGTCACCCGGCGGGCGCCCGGCAGGGTGGCGAGCACCGGTCTCACCCGAGCCAGCGTCCCTGCGGCCCGGGTGAACCGGCCCAGCCAGCCCAGATAGACGTTGACCTCGCGCAGGCCGGGGTGGGCCGGCGGCAGGGCGAAGTGCTCGGAGGTGCCCACGGCGATGCCGTAACGGCGGCGTCCCCCGACGAGGAACGCCCGGGTGCGGCCGTGCTCGTGGACGATGCGGCCCTCGCGGAAGCCGTACATCGGCTCGAGGAGGATGCCGAGCGCGGAGGCGCGGGTGCCGGGGCTGAGCCGACCGGCCAGATCACCGCGCACGAAGTAGCCGACGTCCACCCGCACCGCCTCCGATCCGGCCTTGCGCAGGGCCAGGGCGGCGGCCAGGTTGCCGGGCACGTAGTCGTACCCGAAGGCGGTGATCAGCGCGGCCCCGCCCGCGCCGGCGGCCGGGCCGTACCGCTGGAAGATCCGCTTGATGAACGGGGGTTCGCCGGCGGTGTCCAGGTAGACGGCGCCCGCCTCGGTCGCCGCCATGACCGCCACCTCCCCCCAGCGCATGAACGGCCCGACCGCCGAGATCAGCACATCGCCTGGGCCGACGATCTTGCAAAGCGACTCCGGGCGGGTCACGTCGGCGACCGCCGTGGGCGGCCGTACCGCCAGGGAGGCGGCGAACGCCTCCAGCCTGGCGGGGTCGCGCCCCGCGAGCAGCGGCCGGGCTCCCCGCGCGATCAGCGCCGCCGCGGTGAGCCGGCCGGTGAACCCGGTGGCTCCGAAGAGCACGATCCTCGGGGTTCTCATGCCCTCACGGTAACCTGCCCCGGCCGCCTGACCGGGCGGCGGTGCCGGTCCCCGCCCACGATCCGCTGCTCGCCGTCCGCCGCTCACTGCCGCCGGTCGGCGAGCACCTGGTAGCCGCGGTCCTTGACGAACGGCTTGGTGCTGGGCGCGACGGTGTGGATCGGGGCCGCCCCGGCGAGGGCGAGGTCGATGTACGGCTTGGCGGTGGTCCCCCACGTCCTGGCGAGCACGTCGGTCTTGGCGATCGTGCCGCCGGTCACGCCGTCGACGGTGATGACGAACCGGCGCTTGAGGTTCGCCTGGACCTTGTCGAGGTAGGCGGTGCCGCCGCCGGCCAGCTTGCCGGCGGGGTCGCGCAGCAGGGCCGTCACCGCGACGCCGCTCGCCGCCTTGAGGAAGGGATCGAGCACATAACCGGTGATCAGGTAGCTCCCCTCGTGCAGCCGCTCGGTGACGACGTCGGAGATCGGGAACGGCAGGAAGGCCGACGGGATGCGCGGGACGCGGCTCCAGGTCGCGTGGCCGCATTCGATCTTCACCCGGACCGGCCGTCCGCTGACCGTCGTCTGGCCGCTGAACGCCACGGACCTCCCGGGCGGGACCGCGTCCAGCGGCTGCTTCATGTGGACGACCTCCTTGCCGGCGGCGTCCACGGCGGTGATCGTCGCGATCGCGTTCTCTCCGAAGTGCCAGCGGTTGGCGTTGGTGAGCACGCCCGCCCAGCTCACCACATAGCCGGCGCCGGACTTCGCGATGGAGGAGACCTGCTCCTTGAGGACGAGCGGACGGGCATCCGCCTGCTTGTCTTCGCCGCACGCCGCCGGCGCCAGCGCGGCGAGGGCGAGTGCGAGAGCGATCGTCATTGGGCTACGTCGTGTCACTTAGTCGTCATAACCGCTGAAACGGACGGTGACCTCTCGGACACGCGCAGGCCGTACGGTATCTTTACGGGCTTCCGCCGGGGTTACGACGAATCGCCGCCGACCGCATTGTGCCGCCGCCTATCTCGGGCGGACCACCCGGCGTTCGTCCCAGACCGGCTCCGGCGACTCGTATACCCGTCCGTCGGCGCCGAAGACCAGGTAACGGTCGAAGTCGGCGGCGAACCATCGATCGTGGGTCACCGCCAGCACCGTGCCGTCGAAGGAGTCCAGGCCTTCCTGCAGCGCCTCGGCGCTGGCCAGGTCGAGGTTGTCGGTCGGCTCGTCGAGCAGCAGCAGCGTGGCTCCGGACAGCTCCAGCAGCAGGATCTGCAGCCTGGCCTGCTGGCCTCCCGACAGCGTCTCGAACCTCTGGTCGGCGACGCGTCCGGCCAGTTCGTACCGGGCCAGGGCCTTCATCGCCTCGTTCCTGAGCCGGGCGTGTCCGGTCATCACGATCTCGCAGGGCGTCCGTCCGAACAGCTCGGGACGGGCATGGGTCTGGGCGAAATGCCCGGGAACGACCCGTGCACCGAGCCGGGCCGCCCCGGTGTGCCCGATCTCCTCGCCCGCGAGCAGCCGAAGGAAGTGGGACTTGCCCGATCCGTTGGAGCCGAGCACGGCGACGCGCTCGCCGTACCAGACCTCCAGGTCGAAGGGCTTCATCAACCCGGTCAGCTCCAGGCGTTCGCAGGTCACCGCCCGTTTGCCGGTCCGGCCGCCGCGCAGCCGCATGCTGATTCGCTGGTCCTTCGGCGGGACCTCCGGCGGCCCGGCCTCCTCGAAGCGGCGCAGCCGCGTCTGGGCCGCGTGGTAGGCGGGGGCCATGCCGTCGTTGTAGCTCGCCTTCTGCTTGAGCATGTTGACCAGGCGCTTGAGCTTGGCGTGCTCCTCGTCCCAGCGGCGGCGCAGTTCGTCGAGCCGCTCGTTGCGTTCCCGCCGGGCCTCGGCGTACGTGGCGAAGCCGGCGCCGTGGATCCAGATGTTTCCGGACTCGACGGTGACGATCCGGTCGGCGACGTTCGCGAGGAGCTGCCTGTCGTGGGAGACCAGCAGCACGGTCTTCGGTGTCTCGCGCAGGGCCTGTTCGAGCCACAGCTTGCCCGGCACGTCGAGGTAGTTGTCGGGCTCGTCGAGCAGCAGGGTCTGGTCCGGGCCGCGGAGCAAGGCCTCCAGCACGAGCCGTTTCTGCTCACCCCCGGACAGCGTGCTCACGTCACGATATTTCACCTTGTCGTACGGCATGCCGAGGGCGGCGATCGTACACGCGTCCCAGAGCACCTCGGCGTCGTAGCCGCCGGCGTCGGTGTAGTCGGTGATCGCCTGGGCGTACCGCATCTGGGTCTTCTCGTCGTCGCGCTCCATCATCGCCAGCTCGGCATCGTGGAGCCGGGCCGCGGCCTCCCTGACCCGTGTGGGCGCGACGCCGAGCAGCAGATCGTGGACCGTGCTGCCGTCGCGGATCCCGCCGATGAACTGGCGCATCACGCCGAGGCCGCCGGAGCGCGCCACCGAGCCCTCGACCGGCTGGAGATCGCCGGCGATCAGGCGGATCAGGGTCGTCTTGCCCGCTCCGTTGGGACCGACGAGCGCGGCCTTGACGCCCTCCCCGACCCGGAACGAGACGTCGTCCAGCAGCGGCCTGCCGTCCGGCAGCACGTACGTGAGATGCCCGACCTCGACGTGTCCCACGGTGATCTCCTCCTGCGCTCCTCGCGCAGGCTATCCAGCGGCCCCGCCTCGCGGCATCTCGTTTTTCCACGGCCCGGCCCCTCGGATCGGAGATGTTCCCACCGCTGAGCCCCATGTGAACGGTTGGCCGCCAAGCGTTCATACGGGGTGGAACGCGGAGAACTCCCGCCGGTCGGGCGACCAGGTCGCGAGCCGATGCTCGGCAGATCACCTCGCGCACCGACGGGTTCTTTCCGTACACAGAACAGGACATAAGTGGAGATTTGACACATAAATGGCTTAAAGCGAAATAGTCTGATCGGACGTGCACCGGAGCAAGCGGGAGACCATATGTCTGATGCTGCGGATCCGGTTCTCGACTGCCCGGTCGACCAGGTGCCGGATGGCGAGGAGTTCATCGAGGCGGCCATGCGCTGGCACTTCGACCCGCGGACCGGCTCGCCATTCTGGCTGGCGCGAGCCAAGACCCTCGACTTCGACCCCCGCACCGATGTGCGCGCCTTCGCCGACCTGCGGCTCTTCCCCGACGTGGTGGACGAGTTTCGCGAGGTTCGCGTCGAAGATCTCGTGCCCAGGGGCTATGGCTCCCGGGCCGAGGTGATCGGAGTCTTCGAGAGCGGTGGCACCACCGGCCCGCCCAAGCGCGTGGTCACGCTCGCCGACTGGATGGACCGGCTGATGCACCACCAGAACCGGATCATGGACGCGCACGGTTATCCGCGGGGCGCCGACTGGCTCTCGGTGGGCCCGAGCGGGCCGCACATCTTCGGCGGACTGATCGAACAGCAGGCCGATCGGCGCGGTGGCTTCAGGTTCTCCATCGACCTCGATCCCCGGTGGGTGAAGAAGCTCATCGGCGACGGCCGTCTCGACGAGGCCGATCGCTACGCCGAGCACCTGATCGACCAGAGCGCGCATCCGCTGCGCACCCAGGACGTCGGGATCCTGGTGATCACTCCGCCGCTGCTGGTCCGGCTCGCCCGCAGGGACGAACTGGTCGCCCTCGTCAATGAGAAGGTCCGGGTCATCGTCTGGGCCGGTGCCCATCTGGATCCGGACACCCGCGTGCTGCTGCGCGACGAGGTGTTCCCGAACGTCAAGATCATCGGAAACTACGGCAGCACGATGATCATGGGGGCGGTGAGCGAGCGGGTGGGACTGGGCGACGACGACCCCTGCGTCTTCGACCCGTTCTCTCCGTACATCACCTTCTCCGTCGTCGATCCGAAGACCCGGCGGGAGGTTCCGTACGGCGAGCGCGGACAGGTCGTGATGAACCACATCAGCAAGAACCTGCTGCTGCCCAACAATCTCGAACGGGACACGGCGCTGCGGATCCAGCCGCCACCGGGTCAGCTCGGCGATGCCGTCGCCGACGTCGCACCGCTCGCCGTATTCGGCGACGAGCGGGTCATCGAGGGGGTGTACTGATGACCGCGCTGTCGATCGAGCCGGGCCGGCTCGACGCGCTCGGCCCGACCGGTCCTTACCGTACCCGCAGCCGGTCGACCGTTCCGGATCTCGCCGGAAACCCGGTCGCCGAGCTCAGCCTGGTGCCACGGCTGTACGTGCAACGCACCATGGCGGCGCTCCACCGGGCGCGGACCCTGCCGCCCGGGGAGCGGGCCGAGGCTCTCGCACGCGCCGGCCGTCTGTTCGCCACCGGGCCCGTCAACGGACTCTCCGCCGAGCACTATCAGCGCATGGTGAGCCGCGTCTCCGGAATGCCGATCTCGGTGGTGCGGGCGGCGACCGACGCCATCGCGCGCAGCGCCGCCGAGGCGTACGGCTCGACGCGGTGGGCCAGGCCGTACGGGGCCGTCGACGACTGGCGGGATCCGGCGACCCGCGAGGGCCGCGCCCTCTGGGTGCGGCGTGGCGACGTCTTCGCCGTACACGCGGCGGGCAATCATCCGGCCGTGCACACGCTGTGGCTGGAGGCACTGGCGCTGGGGTATCGGGTCGCCGTCCGGCCCTCCCGGCGGGAGCCGTTCACCCCCCACCGTCTGATCACGGCGCTGCGCGAGGCGGGTTTCGCCGACGACCAGGTGGTCTTCCTGCCTGCCGACCACGCGGTGGCCGACGACATCATCCGCGGCGCCGACCTCGCGATGGTGTACGGCGGCGAGGACGTGACGCGCAAGTACGGCCGGCACGCCGACGTACTTCCGCAGGGGCCGGGACGGTCCAAGATTTTGATCACCGGGGAGGACTGGGCCCCGCACCTGGACGTCGTCGTCGACTCGGTCAGCGCGCAGGGCGGCACCGCGTGTGTGAACACGACGGCGGTGTTCGCTGCGGGTGACCCCCGCCCCCTGGCGGAGGCCGTGGCCGAGCGGCTGTCCGCCATCCCGAGTCTTCCGCCGGCGGACGACGATGCCGTGCTGCCCGCGCGGTCTCTCGCCGATGCCCGGGCCGTCGAGAAGTACCTGTTCGATCGGGTGGGCGACGCCGAGATTCTGCTCGGCGGCGACGGCATCGTCGACGATCTCGGAGACGGCATCGGGGTCCTGCGGCCGGCGGTCATGCTGGTCGATCGCGCCGACGCCTCCCAGACCGGAATCGAGCTCTCCTTCCCCTGCGTCTGGGTCGCGCCCTGGTCACCCCGCGACGGCGTCGAGCCGCTGAAGGACACGCTGGTGCTGACCGCGATCACCCGGGACGGAGAACTGATCGACCGCCTGATGGCGGAGCCGACGATAGGCAACGTCTACATCGGTGATCAACCGACCCACTGGATGGCGCCCTGGGTCCCGCACGACGGTTATCTCGCCGAGTTCCTCATGCGCACCAAGGGGGTCATCCGGGCCTGACACTCGCGCATGCCCGGCCGTACCGAACGGCAGCGACACCCGGCGGCCATGCCCTCGCGAGCAGCGAACAGGGCTCCGGCGGAGCGACGTCCGCCGGAGCCCTTTTTCTCAACCGTACGTGACCAGGTCGTGTTCGGTATTCACGCCGAACTGTCAGACGCCTACCAGGACGACCATGCGCCATCGGGCCGTCGGGCCATCGGCCGGTCGCATCCGCCGGCCGTCACAGTTGAGTTCTTTCTCACCACCAATTGTTGTTGTTGCCGTTGTTGAACCAGGTGTTGTTGCCGAACCCCATGTTGTTGTTGAACATGGAGTTGTTCCACCAGTTGGTGTTCGAGTTGGTGCTGCCTCGGAACGCAATGGTGGAGACACCGTTGGAAACCGCGAACGCGGAGTCGTCGTTGAACTGGTCGTTGAACATGTTCTGGTTCCACATGCTGTTGTTCATCCAGCCCGTGTTGCAGTTTCCGAACCCACCGCCGCCGAAGCCGCCCCCGAAGCCGCCTCCGAATCCGCCGCCGCAGCCGAAGCCGCCCCCGAATCCGCCTCCGAAGCCGCCGAAGCCGCCCCCGAAGCCGCCGAGTCCGCCACCCCAGGCCGGCACGACGGAGGCGCTGGCCGCGGTGGCACCCAATGCGAGCGCACCGCCCGTGATCGCGGTCCCCAGCGCCAGTCCGGCGATGATGTTCTTGAATGCGGGCATTACGTGTCCCCCTTGACAGGATTCGATTGCCCTTAATTTTCGGAGGCGTTTCTGTAGCCTCGCAGGAGAAACACCCCCTCAGCCCCCTAACGGACTATTTTCCTGCATCTGCTTGATTGCCGGGACGAACCCACCACAAACCGCCACATAACGGTTTTATCCAGGCTTGTCATTCTATATCCATGATTAAACTAATAAAGTCACGTTTGTCCATTGGTGTCCGATTCTAAGATCGGCTTGCGATGCCCGGTGGGCTCCGGGGCGGATCCTCATCGGCACTGTGGCGGGGCCGTGTCAAGTGCCGGGAGAGTCAGAACGTGGCCCGTCAGCGCAACCGGCGGGCGTTGAGCCGGGCGGCCTGGCGCGTCAGATGGTCGCGCTCGGCGAGGTTGGGCGCCTTCCGGGCCGCCTCGGCGTACAGCCGTGCCGCCGTCACCGGGTCGCCGTCGCGCTCGTGGAGGTACGCAGCCACCGCGGCATAGCGGGGCAGTGAGGCGTCCAGCGCCGCGAGCGCCGCCAGGCCGGCGCGCGGTCCGTCGGCCTCGCCGACGGCCACCGCGCGGTTGAGCCGGACGATCGGGCTGTCGGTCAGGCGCGTGAGCTCGTCGTACCACTCGACGATCTGCACCCAGTCGGTCTCCTCGGCGGTGGGCGCGTCGGCGTGGAGTGCCGCGATGGCGGCCTGGGCCTGGAACTCGCCCAGCCGGTCACGGGCGAGGGCCGCCTGCAGGATCTCGACGCCCTCGCTGATCGCCTCGGTGTCCCACCGGTCGCGGTCCTGCTCGGCGAGCGGCACCAGGCTGCCGTCGGGCGCGATCCGGGCGGCGCGCCGGGCGTGGTGGAGCAGCATGAGGGCGAGCAGCCCCGCCACCTCGGGATGGTCGATCGCGGCCGCGAGTTGCCGGGTGAGCCGGATGGCCTCGGCCGCGAGGTCGACGTCACCGGAGTAGCCCTCGTTGAAGACCAGGTAGAGGACGCGCAGCACGGTGGCGACGTCGCCGGGCTGGTCGAACCGCACACCGGAGACGGTGCGCTTGGCCCGGCTGATCCGCTGCGCCATGGTCGCCTCGGGCACCAGGTAGGCCCGGGCGATCTGGCGGGTGGTCAGCCCGCCGACCGCGCGCAGCGTGAGCGCGACCGCGGACGACGGCGTCAGCGACGGGTGGGCGCACAGGAAGTAGAGCCGGAGCGTGTCGTCCACCTCTGGCGCCGGTCCGGGCGCCGGCTCCTCGTCGAGGAGGTCCTCACGCCGACGCCGGGCCGCGTCCGCCCGGGTCGCGTCGAGGAACCGGCGCCAGGCCACGGTGACCAGCCAGCCCTTCGGGTCGCGCGGCGGGTCGGCCGGCCAGACGCGGACCGCCTCGACCAGCGCGTCCTGCACGGCGTCCTCGGCCGCCGCGAAGTCGGCTCCGCGGCGGACGATGATCCCGAGCACGCTCGGCGTGAGACTCCGGAGCAGGGCCTCGTCCACTGAGAAGGTCACTCCGTGATGGTGGGCGGCGCGGCCAGGAACGGGCGCACCTCGAGCCATTCGTGGATCGGCTTCCCGCCCGCCCCGGGGGCGGCCGACAGCTCCCCGGCCAGTTCGATGGCGCGCTCGTAGCCGTCGACGTCGATCACCATCCAGCCGGCGATGAGGTCCTTGGTCTCGGCGAACGGACCGTCGGTGACCGGCGGGCGACCCTCGCCGTCATATCGGACGAACGTCCCCTCGGGGGCGAGTGCCTGACCGTCGACGAACTCACCGGTCTCCTCGAGCCGGGCCGCGAAGTCGCGCATGTACTGCACGTGCGCCGAGATCTCCTCCGGCGTCCACCGGTCCATGGGCACGTCGTTGACCGGAGCCGGAGCACCGCGGTAGTGCTTGAGCAGCAGATACTTGGCCATCGGGTTTCTCCTCGGTGCTGGTGCGACCCATTGTGGTCACGTTCATTCCGAGGACGGAGCCGGTCACGGGTTCTCGACATGGCCGTCCGGATATTTTCTGCTCGCGTAAACGAACCAGGTGAGCCGTCTCGCGGTGTCCGGGTCCAGGTGAGGGCCATGCGTGTTGGCAAGAAGGCCCCTTCCTCGACCGGAAGGGGCCTCTGATGTGGAGCCGCCTAAGGGAATCGAACCCTTGACCTACGCATTACGAGTGCGTCGCTCTGGCCGACTGAGCTAAGGCGGCGATGCCGTAAGACGGCGTGGCCCAGTCTACAGGTTCACCGGGGTCCTCGCGCACGGCTTGGAGACGGCACGGGTACGGCTATCCGGTCTTCCGGCAGATCGTGCCGGAGGCGGGCACCCGCAGCGAAATCAGGTAGTCGTCGACGGCCTGGTCGACGCACTTCGACCCGGTGGCGTAGGCCGTGTGGCCGTCCCCGTCGTACCCGAGCAGCACGCCGGAGGACAGCTCCGATGCCAGGCCCTGCGCCCATTCGTACGGCGTGGCCGGGTCGCGCAGGGTGCCGATCACGAGGATGGGCGGCGCGCCCTCGGCCTTGATCGGCTTGTCCTCGCTCTTGGCCGGAATCGGCCAGTACGCACAGGGCAGCGAGCCCCACACCGCGAAGCTACCGAAACGCGGGGACACCTTGACCGCCTCGGCCGCCGCCTTCCGGAAGGCCGCCATGTCCTTCGGGTACGGATGATCCAGGCAGTTGATCGCCAGGTTGGCCTCGGTCTGGTTCGCGTACGACCCGTCGGGCTTGCGGTCGACCAGGAGG
>NZ_BCBX01000045.1:128977-164378 GCF_001417795.1 Sphaerimonospora mesophila
CATGCGCAGCAGGTCCGTGCCGTTCCCCTCCTTGAGCGCACGGCCCAGGGCCCGGCGCAGCAACGGCCACGCCTCGCGTTCGTAGAGCGGGGTGATGATGCCGGTGATCGTCCATGACTCGTTGATCTCGCGGCCGTCCGCGAGGTCGTTCTTCAGCGGTTTCCGGTCGGCCCGCTTCAGCAGGTCGGTGATCTCCTGCAGCGCGCCGTCGACCGTACGTCCGGTGAAGGGACAGGCGGCGTCCTTGACGCAGTCCTCGACGAACGCCTTCAGCGCGACCTCGAAGCCCTTGGCCTGGACGAGCTCGGACTTCAGCGTCGGGACGGCCGGATCGACGGCTCCGTCGAGGGCCAGGGCACGCACCCGCTTGGGGAACAGACCCGCGTAGACCGCGCCGAGATAGGTGCCGTACGACTTGCCGAGATAGGTGAGGCCGGAGTCGCCCAGGACCGCGCGCAGCACGTCCATGTCCCTGGCCGCGTCAGGCGTGCCGACGAACGGGAGCAGCCGGCGTGATCGCCCCGCCCCGCATCGGTCGGCGAACGTCTTCGAGCCGGTCTCCAGCGCGGTGGCCTCGTCGGGGGCGTCGGGGCTGGTGTCCAGGGCGAAGTAGGCGTCGAGCTCCCTGCTCGACATGCACCGGACCGGGGACGACTCGCCGACGCCGCGCGGGTCGAAGCCGACGATGTCGAACTTCGCGCGTATCGCGTCGGTGAACTGGGCGCCGGCCATGCGGGCGTAGTCGACCCCCGAGCCGCCGGGACCGCCGGGGTTGATGAGCAGCGAGCCCATCCGCTTGCCCGAAGCGGGCAGCCGGATCACGCTCAGCTCGATCCGCTCGCCGGATGGATCGGCGTAGTCGAGCGGCACCTGGATCCGGGCGCACTCGAATCCCCCGCCGCAGTCGCGCCACGCCGCTCGCTGACCGTAGAACGGCCGCAGCCCGGGGGTGGGGGCCTCGGCCGCCGCGTTCGTGTCGGCCGTCCGAGCCGCCTCCGGCGGGGCGCCGTCCCCACGCGCTGCGGAGGTGCAACCGGCCAGGAGCAGAGCCGAGGCGGCAGCCGCTGCCGCGAGGCGACGGATCACGCCACGCTCGCCGCGCGTTCCCGGCCGGGACTCCGGCTCGGGGGAGCGCCGCGCACCCGGCGACCATCCGTCGGCGTCGCCCGTGCCGCCCCTGTCGTCTGTCCGGCCCATGGCCCCCCGCTTCCACGTCAAAAACGGCAGAGAACGGCAGAGAAGGGCGGCGAACCCCCGGCCCATCGGTCGTCCGCCGTCTCCTCTGCCGCCGACCAGCATGCCGTCAACCGAAAGCGGGAGCCAGCCGGAAACGTTCTTGCGGCTCCAGCTCTTTTCCCGGCAGGACGATCTAGGTTTCCGCGTCGTCCGCTTTGCCGTACATCTCGTCGTGCTGTTTGCGTGGAGAGCACACGCTCGCCCTGGAGCAGGCGCACCGGCGGCCGCCGTCGTTCAGCCGGACGATCACCGAGTCGCCCGGCACGTTGTGGCCGACCACAGTGCCGGGACCCTCCGGGGTGTCGACGGCGGTCCCCGCACGCGGTGCGGAGGCCCGGAACTCCTGGTAGAGCGGGTGCTCGTACTTCAGGCAGCACATCAAGCGCCCGCACGCGCCGGCGATCCTGAGCGGGTTCACCGGCAGGTCCTGGTCCTTCGCCATCCGGACCGAGACCGGCTCGAAGTCCTTGAGGAACGTCGCGCAGCACAGATCGCGTCCGCACGGCCCGATGCCGCCCTGCAGCCTGGCCTCGTCACGCGGCCCGATCTGCCGCAGTTCGACCCGGGCCCTGAGGTTCCTGGCCAGGTCTCTGACCAGGGCACGGAAGTCGACCCGGTGCGGCGCGGAGAAATAGACGGTGAAGACGTTGTCGGCGTCCAGGTAGTCGACCCCGACCACCTTCATCGGCAGGTCGTGCCGCTTGATGAGACGCTTCGACACGCTGCGCGCCTCCGCCCTGCGGACGCGGTTGCTCTCGTCGCGGGTCAGGTGCTCGTCGGCGGCCAGACCCTGGCAGACCGGCAGACCGTCGATGTCCTCGCTGACGTACTGCGGGGCCCACACGCACTCGGCCACCTCCGGGCCGGAGTCGGTGGGCACGAGCACCTTGTCCCCCACCTTCGGGGAGTGTCCGCCGGGATCGAGGTAGTAGAGCCGTCCGTAACGAGTGAAGCTCACGGCCATGATCATGCCCAAGAGCCCGGCCCTCCTCCGATCCCGGTACGGCTTCCGCCCGCCCCCCACGATACGCGCCGAAGCAAAAGGGCGGTCACGGCGTGGCAACGCGCCGACAGCGGCCTGGGCTATCAGACACCGGGCTATCAGACACAGGACTATCCGACACCGGGAGATCGCAGGGCGAGGGTCATCGCCTCCACCGCGATCTGGGGGTTGACGTTCGCGGCGAGCCGTTCGCGGCACCTCATGATGGCCCGGGTGCGGCGCAGCGTGTCCTCGGGCGAAGAACCGCGCGCCAGCGCCTCGATCTCCCGCCTGCGGTCCTCGTTCGTCAGCTCGACGCCCGCGCCGAACTGTACGGCGAGCACATCGCGGTAGAACGCCGCCAGATCGAGCAGGGCGAGATCCAGGGAGTCGCGCTTGATCCGGGTCGCCCGGGACTTCTGCAGCGTCTCCAGCTCCTTCAGCGCCCCGGCGCCGCCGCGTACCAGCCCCCTGTTGAGCCCCTTGCCGGACGAGCCCTCGCCGTACACCTTGCGCAGCTCGGCCGTCTCGGTCTCGTTGAGCTCGGCCGTGGCCGCGTCCGCCTCCTCGGTGGAGGTCTTGACCAGGCGCTCCGCGGCGACGACACAGTCCCCCACGCCGCCCAGGGAGCCGGGAATCGACAGCACGTCGGCGCGGCGTCGCCGTACCTCCTCGTCGAGGGCGAGCCGGCGCGCCCGGCCGATGTGGCCCTGCGCGGCCCGGGCGGCGAACAGCGCCATGTCGGGCGGGACGCCGTCGCGCTCGGTCAGCATCCGCGCGACCGCCTCCGCCGGTGGGGTACGCAGGGTCACCACGCGGCAGCGTGACCTGATCGTGATGATCATGTCGTCCGGCGAGGGCGCGCACAGCAGCCACACGGTCCGCGCCGGCGGCTCCTCGATCGCCTTCAGCAGCGCGTTGGCCGCCGCCTCCGTCACCCGGTCGGCGTCTTCGAACAGGACGATCCGCCACTTGCCGAGCGTCGGCGCCCCCGCCGCCTTGAGCACCAGGTCGCGGGTCTGCCGGACGCTGTACGACAGTCCCTCGGGGCGCACCCGGGTCAGGTCGGGGTGCGAGCCGACCCCCACCAGATGGCATGCCTCACAGTGGCCGCACCCCCGGTCCGCCGCCTGCCGTCCCGGCGCGTCGCAGAGCAGGGCGGCGGCGAACGCCCGGGCCGCGCTCGATCTGCCTGATCCCGGCGGCCCGGTGAACAGCCAGGCGTGGGTCATGCCCGTACCACGACCACCGGCGACCGTCTCCGCCGCCGCCGCGGCCGCCCTCCTGAGCACGCCGACCGCCTGGTCCTGCCCCACCAGATCGGCGAACACGCCGCCCACGTCATCCACGCTCTCAACCTAGTGCGTGTCCGCGAACCCTGTCCTCGAGCCCTTTCCTCGAGCCCTGTCCGCCGCCGGCGGCCGCGGGGCCGGACCTCGTCATACCGTGCGCAAGCCGTACGCCGGGATGAACCGCCGGATTCATCCACCAAATAGTCTTGCCTTCGTGGGAGGCATCGTTCGGCGCGCGGGGCGGGGCGCACGCGGCACCGGCCACCTGCTTCTCAGCCTGCTGCTCGTCCCCCTCTGCGTGCTCGCTCTCCTGCAGTTCCTGGTGTCGCTGCTGCTCAGCGTGACGTTCGTCGGCCTGCTGCTGCTGCCGTACACGGCGCGGGTGAACCGCGCGGTCGCCGGGCTCGCCCGACGGCTCGCCTCGCACTGGCTCGGCCGGCCGGTCGAGGCGCGGTACGGCCCGCGGTCGGGCATTCTCAACCGGGCCCGGCTGACCCTGAACGACCCGATGACCTGGCGGGACACCGGCTGGCTGGCCCTCCATCTCGTCACCGGCCCGGTGCTGGTCGCTCCGGCGCTCGCGCTGTGGGCCGTGCTCGGGTTCGACCTGTCCCTGCCGTTCTGGTGGTGGGCGCCGCCGCCCGAGCACACCGTCGACCTGATCGGCGTCCCCATCGACAACTGGTTCCGGGTGATCGTCGTCGTGCCGCTCCACTTCGCGGCCGTCGCCGCCCTCGCCCTGGTGACGATCCCGTGGCTGGCGTCCGCCGACGCCCACCTGGCCCGGTTGATCCTCACCGCCCCCGAGCATGTACGGCTCGCGGAACGCGTCGCACAGCTCACCGAGACGCGGGCGGCTGCCCTCGACGCACACGGCGCGGAGCTGCGCCGCATAGAACGCGACCTGCACGACGGCGCACAGGCCCGGCTGGTGTCGATCGCGATGCGCCTCGGCATCGCGGAACGGATGATGGTGAGCGACCCCGCCGCGGCGGCTCGGCTGGTCTCCGAGGCCCGGCAGAGCACCGAGGAGACGATGACCGAGCTGCGCGGCATCATCCGCGGCATGTACCCGCCCATCCTCGCCGACCGAGGTCTGCCCGGCGCGGTGGCCGCCCTTGCGGCGGGCTGTGCCGTACCGGTGACGACCTCGACGGACGGCATCGGCCGGCTGCCGGCGGCCGTGGAGGCTGCGGCGTACTTCATCGTGGCCGAGGCGCTGACCAACGTGGCCAGGCACAGCGGCGCTTCGTCGGCGTCCGTACGGCTGAGCGAGGCGGACGGACGGCTGACCATCGTCGTCACCGACGACGGCCGGGGCGCGGCGGACGAGACAGCGGGCACCGGCCTGTCGGGGATCAGGCGCAGGGCGGCGGCCTTCGACGGAAGAACCGACCTGGCCAGCCCTCCCGGCGGCCCGACGACCCTGACCGTGGAGCTGCTGTGCGGTTGAAAGTGCTGATCGTCGAGGACAACGTGCTGCTTGCCGAGGGTCTGGCACTGCTGCTGCGCACCGAGGGACACGAGGTGACCGGGACGGTCGACACCGCCGAGGCCTTCGTGAGCGCCGTTGCCGAGCAGCGGCCGGACATCGCCGTCGTCGACGTACGGCTGCCGCCCACGTTCCGGGACGAGGGGGTGCGCGCGGCCGTCGAGGTGCGGCGCAGGCACCCCGGCCAGCCCATCCTCGTGCTCTCGCAGTACGTCGAGCGGACGTACGCCACCGAGCTGCTGGCGAGCGGCGACGGCGGCATCGGCTATCTGCTGAAGGACCGGGTCAGCAGGGTCTCGGAGTTCGTGGACGCGCTGCGACGGGTGGCCGACGGCGGCACCGCCATGGACCCCGAGGTCATCTCCCAACTGCTGGTACGGCGAGGCCGGCATCCCGTGGACGCGCTGAGCCAGCGCGAACGGGAGGTGCTCGCCCTGATGGCCGAGGGCAGGGCCAACGGCGAAATCGCCACGCGCCTGTCGGTGACGGAACGCTCGGTGCACAAGCACGTCGGCAACATCTTCAGCAAGCTCGGGCTGCCGCCGAGCGATGGCGGCCACCGCCGGGTCCTGGCCGTGCTGAGCTACCTTTCGCACTGACCCGGGCCGGTCGGGGCGACCTTTCACACTGACCCGGGCCGGTCGGGGCGACCTTTCACACTGATCAGAGCCGATGGTGTAGGTGGCTACACCGTCGGGGGTGGTCTCAGCCGACCGATCGAAACGGGGGTCTGCACCGCTGCGCTGAGCCGGGGTTTCTCGCGATGCTTGAGAAGTCGATCTCAGCGGAGGCGGTTTCCCCCATGTCACTGACCATGCTCCCCCCATCCCCGGCGGGCGTCCCGGCCGGTCCGGCGGGCCGGGACGGATTCGTCGACGTCCTGCGCGTGTTCGGCATGGTGTTGGTGGTCGTCCAGCACTGGACGATGCCGGTGCTGGTCTACGGCGACGGGCGGCTGTCCACCGGGAACGCGCTGGCCGGGGCGCCGCTGGTCACCTGGATCAGCCAGGTCATGCCGCTGGTGTTCTTCGCCGGCGGCGCCGCGAACGCGATCAGCTGGCGGTCCGCCGACCGCAGGGGGCAGACTCCCGGGCTCTGGGTGGCGCGGCGACTTCGGCGGCTCGCCTGGCCGGTGCTGCCGCTGGCGTTCGTCTGGCTGCCGCTGCCGTACGTCCTCGCCGCCCTCGGCGTGCCCACGCAGCCGGTCGAGGTGGCGGCACGGACCGTGGGGCAGCTCCTGTGGTTCCTCGTGGTCTATTTGCTGGCCGTGGTGGCCACGCCGTACCTGAGCCGGATGGGGTCGGGACGCCTGCTGCCGGTGCTGGCGGCGGGCGCGGTGCTGGTGGACGTGGTCAGGTTCTCCTGGCTGGAGGGGGCCGGCTATCTGAACGTGCTGTTCGTCTGGCTCGCCGTGCACCAGGTCGGGTTCCTGTACGCCGAGGGACGCCTGGAGTGGCTGACCGGCCGGCGCGCCCTGGCGCTGTCGATCGCCGGATTCGGCATGGTGGCCGGTCTGGTGGCCGCCGGGCCGTACCCGGCGAGCATGATCGGGATGCCCGGCGCGGTGTCGAACATGGCGCCGCCGAGCGCCTGCATGCTCGCGCTGTTCGCCGGGCAGCTCGGGCTGTCGATGCTGCTGCGGCCGGCGCTCGACCGGCTCTGCCGCAGGCCGTCGGTCGACTTCCTGCTCACCGCCCTCGCCCCCCGGATGATGACGCTCTACCTGTGGCACATGACGGCGCTCGTCACGGTGGCGGGGGTCGCCCTGCTCGGGTTCGGGGCGGACACGCCCGAGGTGGGCAGCTTCTCCTGGTGGGCGCGGATGCCGCTCCTGCTGGCCGCTCTGACCGTCGTGCTGCTGGCGCTGGTCGGCCTGTTCGGCCGCATGGAGGAGCCGCCCGGCACGGCCTCTGCCCGCATGGTGACCACCGGCACGCTGATGATCGGTGCGGCGCTCACCGCCCTCATGCTCACCGGGTTCACCACCGGGGTGCTCCCGCCGCTCGCCACCTGCGTGCTCATCATGGGACTGCTCGTGCTCAGCCGTACGGCCCGGCCCGTGGCGCGAGGGTGACCGCGGCGCGCGGCTAGGTCGTGTTTCAAAAGTCATGCCCTGCTACGCACGGTCCAGATGGCGCCTCGCTGCGTTGTCGTCGTCGCCCGTAGCTCCGCTACGGGCTCCTCCTCCGCCTTGCGATGCGTCCATCTGGGCCCGCGCTCGCGACGGGCAGCACTTTTTCAACACTCCCTAGTCGCGGATCGCGGGCATCGTGCCGGTGGTGGCCTCCGCCTCGTGCGGCACGGGGTCGGGCATGATCTCACGGACGCGGTCCTGGATGAGGCGGGAGATCTCCTGCTGCGGCAGCGTGCCGTCGACGACCAGGTAGCGGTCGGGATCGGCCGCCGCCAGGGCGCGGAACTCCCGCCGGACCCGCTCGTGGAAGTCCATCGGCTCGGCCTCGATCCGGTCGGCGGGGGAGGCCATGCGGCGCAGCCCGACCGATGGCGGCACGTCGACGAGCACGGTCAGGTCGGGCACGAGCCCGCCCGTCGCCCAGGCGTTGATCCTCGCGACGTCGTCCGGGTCGAGCGCCCGGCCCGCGCCCTGGTACGCCAGGGACGAGTCGACGTACCGGTCCGAGATGACGGTGGTGCCCCGCAGCAGCGCGGGCCGGATGACCTTCTCCACGTGTTCGGCCCGGTCGGCGGCGTAGAGCATCGCCTCGGCCCGGGCGGACAGGCCCTGGTGGGCGGCGTCGAGCAGGATCGCCCGCAGCCGCATGCCGACCTTGGTCGCCCCCGGCTCACGGGTCTGCACGACGTCGAACCCCTGATCGCGCAGCCAGATGGCGAGCAGCCGCGACTGTGTGGTCTTGCCGGAGCCGTCTCCGCCTTCGAAGGCCACGAACAGGCCGGTCGACTCGGTCGCGGCCGTCGCCTCGGGTGCGTACTTCTCCCCGCGCAGCGCGGCCAGCAGGTCTGCGCGGAGGGGGACGCCGCGCCGGTCGTCCAGCCGCTTGAGCACGCGGAGCCCGGCGACGACCACCAGCAGCGCGGCCACCAGCAGCACCACGTTGGCCCCGTCGAACCGGTAGCCGAGCCCCCCGTCCGCCCCGCCACCGACGGACACCGGGTGGCTGCCGACGACCGCCGCCAGCGCGCCCGCGACGGCGAGCACGAGCAGCAGCACGACGCGGCCGAGCGACTGCAGGAACGGCGTCGTACGGCTGTGCCGGACGTCGGGCCCGTCCCCGGTCTCGAGGTCGAGCGCCGGGTAGCCGATGATCCACGCCACACCGGCGCAGGCGCCGATGACCGCGGTCAGCACGACGACGATCACCAGGTTCTGGATCAGTGCGGCCGCTGCCGACGTCAGACCTGCCACGACGATCGCCAGCCCGAACAGGCGGCGGCGCGACAGCCCCGGAAGCAGTCGCGGCCCGAAGACCATGCCGTATCCGACGCCGAGGAAGAGCGCGCAGAACACCGCTCCGTAGCCCGCGTCACCGCCGTGCAGCGCCTGGACGTACGGCCTGGCGACGCCGACCACCGCGGCTCCGGCCGCGAGCGTCGCCATCATGCCGGTGACCATCCCGCGCGCCGCGGGAGCGCGGCCGATGCGGCGTCGGCCGTCCGCGATCAGCCGGAACACCGAGGGCGTGGGCACGTGCCGGGCACGATCACCGGGAACGGTCCGCAGCGTGAAGATCAATATGCCGGCGACGAGGTAGGCCAGGGCGCCGCCGCCGAGCGCGATGTCGGTGGCGCGCAGGGACGTCGTCCGCGCCGCCGTCGCGATCACGCCGACCACCGCGGACACGATGGCGAACAGCGCCGCCGCGATCGGGGCCGTGCCGTACACCGCGAGGAGGTTGAGCCGGTCGGCCTCCCCAGCGCGCTCCTTCGGCACCAGGCCGGACAGGGTCGCGTCCTTGGCCGACGCCCAGAAGAGGTTCACGCACTCGACCAGAACGGTCGCGATGATCAACCACTGGTAGCCGCCGACGAACGGGATCGTCAGCACCACGACGAACCTGAGCAGGTCGGCCATGGCCATCGTCGCCCGCTGGTCGAATCGCCCGGCCAGCGCTCCGGCGAGGGGACCGAACAAGATCGAGGGCAGCAGCTTGGCGGCGAAGACTCCGGCGACGGCGAGGCTCTGCGCCTGATAGCCGGACCCGGCGGTGAGGTTACCCGCCAGGGCCGTCAGCGCGATGATGTTGAGCCAGTCACCGAGGCCGTGGACCGACGCGGCCGTCCACAGCCTGCGATACGGCACGTTCGCCAGCATGTGCGGCGTCTTGCGTCGCGCTCCGGACCGGCCAGGGGTGCTCATGATGTCAGCGTATCCAGGTGCTCGCTGGGCTTGGGAAACGATGGAGCGGACCGATTTGCCCTGACCGCTCGTCGCCTGAGGGTATTACTTTCGCCGTCGCCGCGCAGTCCGGTCACGGCATCAGTTCGAGCAGTGTGATCTCGGGCGGGGCGCCCACCCGGACGGGTGGTCCCCAGAAGCCGGCGCCGCGGGTGACGTAGACCCGGGTGACGTCCGGTCCTGCCCCGGGGGCGCCGGATGACGCGGCCGCCCGTGGGATCTCGGCCAGGCCGGCCACCACCGGCTGCTGCAGCGGCACGAGCAGGTTGAACGGCACCATCTGCCCGCCGTGAGTGTGCCCGGAGAGCTGCAGATCGACGCCGTGCTCGGCGGCCTGCTCCACCTGCAGCGGCTGATGCGCGAGCAGCACGACCGGACGCCCCGGATCCCGGCCGGCCAGGGCCTTCCCCATGTCGGGCCCGTCCCCCATCACCTGGCCGTTCAGGTCGTTCACCCCGGCGAGATCGAGTACGGCTCCCGCATGGCTGATCTCCACCCGCTCGTTGCGCAGCGACCGTACGCCGAGGGAGCCGAGCTCGTCGATCCACTCCTGTGGGCCGTTGGCCGTGTAGTACTCGTGGTTGCCGGTCACGAAATATGCCCCATAGCGGGACTCCAGGGACTTCAGCGGGGTGGCCAGCGGACCGAGCTCGGCCACCGTGCCGTCGACCAGGTCCCCGACGATCGCGACGACATCCGCCTGGAGGCCGTTGATCATGCGGACGATGCGCTCGGTGTGGCCGCGACCCGTCAGCGGCCCGAGGTGAATGTCGCTGACCACGGCGAAGCGCAACCCGCTCATCCTGGGGTCCAGCCGGGACAGACGCACCGGGACCCGCTCGATCACCGGATCGCCCTGGGCGACGCCCGTGCCGTACCCGACGGTGGCCAGGGCGCCGACGCCCACGGCAGCGGCGGCCGTACGCGAGATGAACAGCCGCCGGCCGATCGCCGCCTCGTCCGGACCGGGCCCGCGATCGGCCGGGCCGGCGAGGCCGTGATCGGCGTCGCCCCCGGTCCTGGTCTCCACCGCGATCGTGGTCTCCACGGCGGTCGTCGCCGACGCGCCGACCGGGTCGGCCGCGCTCACCGCGCCGGTCCCGGGCACGGGCGCGTGCCGGGGCTCGGCGGCCGTCCGCCGGGCCGGCCGGGCCCGCCGTACGGCCAGCAGGGCGATCGCCCGGGGGATCTCCAGTGCCAGCGAGTACACGAACAGATAGAACATGATCGCCAGCCACAGGTAACCGGGCCAGGCGACGTACCCGATCCCCGAGCCGAAAACCCGGCTGCCCCCGAAGGCCGCCAGCAGCAGCACGGCGAGCGGGACCAGCGCCCAGGTCAGCCACCGGCGCGAGCGCGATCCGGGCATGGTCGTCGACCTGACCAGCCGTCGCCACAGGTAGTAGTGCACGACGACCACGGTCACCAGGACCGTGACCAGAAATCCCACCGCGATCTCCCCTCCACCGTTGGGAAGATGCTACGAGGCCGAGATCACCGCCGCGCGCGCCGTACGGCTGGGCAGGGGCCTCAGGACTTGGCCGCGGGTTTCTTGGTCGCCGACTTGGCCCGGGTCGTCGTGGCGCGCTTGCGCGGCGCCGGGGCCCGCTCCCGCCGCTCGGCCAGCAGCTCGGCCGCGCGCTCGATCGTGATGTCCTCCACCGTGTCGCCCTTGCGGAGGGACGCGTTGGTCTCGCCGTCGGTGACGTACGGACCGAACCGGCCCTCCTTCACCACGACCGGCTTCTTCGAGTTCGGGTCCTCGCCCAGCTCGCGCAGCGGCGGTGCGGCCGCGGCCCGGCCCCGCCCCCGGGCCTTCGGCTGGGCGAACAGCTCCTTGGCCCGCTCGACCGTGATCGTGAGCAGGTCCTCCTCGGCGGTGAGCGACCGGGAGTCGGTCCCCTTCTTGATATAGGGCCCGAACTTGCCGTTGTGCGCGGTCACCTCCTCACCGTCGATCTCTCCGACGACACGCGGCAGCCGCAGCAGCTCCAGCGCCTGCTCCAGCGTGATCGTGTCCAGCGACATCGACTTGAAGAGCGAGCTGGTGCGCGGCTTGGCGGCGTCCGCCTTCTTCGTCCGCTTCTTGCCCTCGGCCGCCGGAGCCTGCTCATCGGGCAGGATCTCCGTGACGTACGGACCGAACCGCCCGTCCTTCGCCACGATCACATGGCCGGTCACCGGGTCTTTCCCGAGCTCGCGATCGCCGCTGGGCCGGGAGAACAGCTCCTCGGCCTTCTCCGCGGTCAGCTCGTCGGGCGCCATGTCCTCGGGGATGTTCACGCGGGCGCCGTCACGGTCGAGGTACGGCCCGTAACGCCCCACCCTGATCACGATGTCGGAGCCCTTGATCGGGAAGGAGCTGATCTCCTTGGCGTCGATCTCGCCCAGGTCGGTGACCATCTCCTTGAGGCCCTCGCCGCCGTCCTGCCCGTAGTAGAACCGGCGCAGCTCCGGCACCCGCTCGGCCCGGTCGTTGGCGATGTCGTCGAGGACCTTCTCCATCTCGGCGGTGAAGTCGTAGTCGACGAGGTTGCCGAAGTGCTGTTCCAGCAGGTTGACGACGGCGAAAGCGAGGAACGAGGGCACCAGCGCGGTGCCCTTCTTGGTCACGTACCCCCGGTCGAGGATCGTCCCGATGATCGACGCGTACGTCGACGGGCGGCCGATCTCCCGCTCCTCCAGCTCCTTGACGAGCGAGGCCTCCGTATAACGCGCCGGCGGCTTCGTCGAGTGACCGACCGCGGTCAGGTCGGCCGCCGTGAGCCGATCGCCCTCGGCGAGCGTGGGCAGCCGCTTCTCCGAGTCGTCGCGGTCGGTCGCCGGGTCGTCCGCGCCCTCGACGTACGCCTTCAGGAACCCGTAGAAGGTGATCGTGCGCCCGCTGGCACTGAACTGTGCTTCCAAGGTCTCCGACCCGGCGGTGACGTTCTGCGCGCCCGTGACGACGCCGTCGACCTTCACGGTCACCGACTCGCCGACCGCGTCCTTCATCTGGGAGGCGACGGTCCGCTGCCAGATCAGTTCGTACAGCCGGAACATGTCCCCGCTCAGGCCGGTCTCGCCGGGCGTACGGAACTCCTCCCCGGCCGGGCGGATCGCCTCGTGCGCCTCCTGCGCGTTCTTCACCTTGCTCGCGTAGACGCGCGCCTTGTCCGGCACGTACGCCGAGCCGTACAGCTTGATGGCCTGGCCGCGGGCGGCGGCGACGGCGGTCTCCGACAGCGTGATGCTGTCGGTTCGCATGTACGTGATGTAGCCGTTCTCGTACAGCCGCTGGGCGATCTGCATCGTGTACTTGGCGGAGAAGCCCAGCTTGCGGCTCGCCTCCTGCTGCAACGTCGTCGTCCGGAACGGCGCGTACGGCTTGCGCGTGTACGGCTTGCGCTCGACGGATCTGACGGAGTAGGCGGCGGTGCCGAGCCTGGCCGCGAGTTCGGTGGCGGCGGCCTCGTCGAGGTGAAGGACATCGGCGTTCTTGAGTCTGCCGGTCGAGGCGAAGTCGCGGCCCTGGGCGACGCGCCTGCCGTTCACCCCGGTGAGCGCGGCGCCGAACGTCCTCGGGTCGTCCTTCGCGCGGCCGGTGTCGAACACGGCCTGCAGGTCCCAGTAGTTGGCGGCGGTGAACGCCATGCGCTCCCGCTCGCGCTCGACGACGAGACGGGTGGCCACCGACTGCACGCGGCCGGCCGACAGCCGCGGCTTGACCTTCTTCCACAGGACCGGGCTGACCTCGTATCCGTAGAGGCGGTCGAGGATCCGGCGGGTCTCCTGGGCATCGACGAGCCGCAGGTTCAGGTCACGCGGGTTGGCCACCGCCGCCTGGATCGCATGCGGGGTGATCTCGTGGAAGACCATGCGGTGGACCGGGATCTTGGGCTTGAGCACCTCGCGCAGATGCCAGGCGATGGCCTCGCCCTCCCGGTCCTCGTCAGTGGCCAGATAGAGCTCGTCGGCCTCCTTGAGGAGCTGCTTGAGCTTGGAGACCTGGGACTTCTTGTCCGGATTCACGACGTAGAGAGGCTCGAACTCGTGATCGACGTTCACGCCGAGGCGTGCCCAGGCTTCCTGCTTGTACTTCTCCGGGATGTCGTCGGCCCGCTCCGGAAGATCGCGGATGTGGCCGATGCTCGACTCCACGATGTAGCCGCGCCCGAGGTACCCGGCGATCGTCTTCGCCTTCGCCGGCGACTCGACGATCACCAGGCGGGTTCCGCCGGCGTTGCCGTTGTTGGCTGGCACGCTGCTTCCTACCTCGCTGTCCGCTGTCGTTCCCCGTACTCCCGGGTGCTTCCCGGCTAGGTGATACCACGTCCTTCCGGCTCGGCACCGGTCCGCCTGGACAAGGCCGGGTCGGTCCCGTCGCCCCGGAGGGCCATTTTGAAGGTACCTGCCGCCGCAAGTCCCTTCCCCTCGGGCTACCCGGTTATATCCGGGAATCTAACCCGCCTGGACCTGTTATCCACGAGGACGCAGAATAGAGCCCATCAGGTTCTCAGGCACGCCCTCGGAGACTAATCGCTGTGCTCGACTACTCCTACTTGGACCTGTATCTGCCCCGAGGCACCTCACGGGAGGTGGCTCGGCAAATGCTGACGGAACACGCCGAGTACGGGAACTGGGAGCTGGAGCGCCTGCGCCTGTATCCCGACGGCAGCAGGCGTGTCCGACTACGTCGCAAGATCATACGCGCCGCCCGGACGATGTGAGCGACACCACTCCGGTACGAGACAAGGGTCAAAAGCGCTTTGCCCGCTCCGGGCCGCGCCCCCGGAACGGGCAAAGCATCCATGCTCACCCCCGAAGAAGGGAGGAGCGTCCAGCGTCACCCCGCCGGCACCAGGCGTGAGTGAATGAGATTCCCCGCCTCCGCAGCGACGGAGGCCGAGGGTGAGCGTTCGGATGGTGCTGCTTCCGCGGGAGGCGGAAGCAGCGGATCATGCACGTACTTCCAGAACGTCCTACTTACGGTGGGAACGTCCTATTTACGGTGGAGACGTCCTACTTGCGGCGCAGGCGGACCCTGCGGGTGAGGGCGAACAGGCTCGCCGAGGCGGCGAACATGGCGCCCAGGACCAGCGCGGCGAACGAGGCGGGGTTCATGCCGGTCAGGCCCACCGGCTGCTCGGCGCTCATCAGGTTGAGGTCGCCGAGCGGCAGGAGATCGGTCGCGCCCTTCAGGTCACCGGTCGGAAGGTTGCGGGTCAGGTCACGGACCGGCAGCCCGCCGGAGGCGTTCTCGACCGTCTTGTTCACCGGCAGCGACCTGGTCGCCTGGCCGAGCGTGTCACCGACCGGGAGCGAACCGGCGGGCTGGGAGGCCACCGGCGTGTTGCCCTTCGCGGCCCCCGACTTGGCGACCACCGTGTCGGCGACGGGCAGGCTCGGCAGGCCCGACATGCCCTTCATGTTCGCCAGGTCACCGAGGATCGGCGCCGACGGAGCGGCGGCCGAGCTCATCTCCTGGCGAAGGCCGCTGGCCTCCTTGAGCCCGGACAGCATCGGCAGTGCGGGCGTCTCGCGCATCATCCCGACGCGTCCGGAGTTGTGCGCCTTGCTCCAGCCGTGGCCCCGGTGCCACCCCTTGCCGCCGACCCGGGCGCCGCCCAGGCAGCCGGCGGCGGCGTCGCCGAGAACGGCGACCGAGTTGCCGCAGACGTTGATCGGCGCGGTGATCGGCGCCACCAGCTGGTTGCCGGCGAGGATGCCGTACCGGCCGGAGGTGATGTTGCCGCCTCCGCCGACGCCGCCCGACACCGACGAACCACCCTTGCAGTTCGCCGCGGCCTTGCCCAGGAGCGCGACCGCGTTGCCGCAGACGTTGATCGGCGCGGTGATCGGCGCGACCACCTGGTTGCCGCCCAGGATGCTGTGCCGTCCGGAGGTACGGTTCCCACCCGCGCCCCAGTAGCCGTGCCGTCCCCAGCCGCTCTTCACGGTGGCCCCGCCGCGGCAGCCGGCGAACGCGTCACCGGCGATCGCGATGGCGTTGCCGCAGATGTTGATCGGGACGGTGACCGGTGCCACCACCTGGTTGCCGCCGCCGATCGAGGAGGTGCCGGAGGTGCGGTTGCCGCCACTCCAGTTGCCCGGCCGGTCCCTCCTGATCGTCCGGCCGCCGTGGCAGTTCTGGGAGCCGCTCCCGTTGCCGCAGACCTCGACCGGGGTCTTGATCGGCGCCACCACCTGGGTGCCGCCGCCCGTGGAGAAACGCCCGTCGGTGTCGTGGCCGCTGGAGCCGGGGCGGCTCCAGCGTCCGCCGCCGTTCCCGTCGTGGCCGTGCCCATCGTGGTCGTGCCCACGGTGACCGCGATCGCGGCCGCCGCCCACGGACGAGCCGCCCTGGCAGCCGGAGAACGCCTCACCGATGACGGCGACGGAGTTGCCGCAGACGTTGACGGGCGCGGTGATCGGCGCGACCACCTGATTGCCGCCCAGCACGGACGAGCGGCCCGAGGTGCGGTTGCCGCCGGCGCGCACGGCGCTGTGACGGCCGCTCACCGAAGCACCGCCCTTGCAGCCGGCCGTGGCGTCGCCGAAGATGGCGACGGAGTTGCCGCACAGGTTGATCGGCGCGGTGATCGGCGCCACCACCTGGTTGCCGCCCAGGACGCTGTGCCGTCCGGAGGTCCGGTTGCCTCCGGCCGCGACCGCGCCGCCTCGCCGGGAGCCCTTGACCTCCGCGCCGCCCTTGCAGCCGGCCTCGGACTCGCCGAACAGCGAGACCGCGTTGCCGCAGACGTTGACCGGCGCGGTGATCGGCGCCACCACCTGGTTGCCGCCGAGGATGCTGTGCCGTCCGGAGGTCCGGTTGCCTCCGGCCGCGGTCGAGCCCTCGACGGAAGCGCCGCCCCGGGACGAGGCCTCCGACTCCCCGGCCACGGCCACGGCGTTCCCGCTGATGTCGATGGGCAGGGTTATCGGGATGTTGACCTGGTTGCCGCCGCCGATCGAGCCGGTGCCGTCGGTGCCGGCGTAAGCCGTACCGCTGCCAAGTGCCATGACGCCGACAGCGAGAAACGCCGCGGAGGTTGAGCCCTTCGCCCACGTTCGCATGATGAATGCTCCTAGGTGGTTCTTTTTCGGGGGTTACCTGACAGCTCGCAACAGATGTCCACGCCGAGACACAGCGGGGCTGTGGACGGTCACGAGATTGGGAGAGTCCGCGTCACCCGCGGAGCCCGCCGTACGAGTGCGTGACGGGTGCCTGAGATGTCATGGCCTGTGACCCGTACGGGATGCCCGACACGCGAGGCAGGCTCCGATCCGGTCCCTAGATGAGGGAACCGGAGACAATGGCGGGATCAGTCAGGAGAGAAGGAAGGATCGTCCGCCGCTGTGCGGACCACCGGGGGGACGACTGCCGCCATGGGGGCGGGCAGCTTCGTGAAGTGCGGCTCGAACACGCTCCGCGTGAGGTCCCCGAACAACATCGACGCACCGCTCGTCTGTGGGACCAGACCGTGGTCACCCACGTGGTCCTTGGCGGAGGACGATGGGAGCAGGGGCTTCGACTGGCTGGTGAGCCCGTCGACCGTCCGCCCGGCCATCGCCTCGGCATTGGCCGAGGCACTTTCCGTCGCCGTGGGGAATCCGCCGGAACTCCACGAACCCGCCTCGGCGTCCCCGCCCGCGCTCGATGCGAGCGGGCGGCTCGGTACGACCGAGCTGGGGGAATCAGCCGCGGAGAGAACGTCGGAGAGCACCGGCCCGACGACATCGTGCGATGAGGACTGCGTCGGCATTCCGGCCACGGACGCGGCCGAGCCGAACACACCGTAGATCACGCCAAGCAGCCATGCGACGGTGATCAATCCGCCGATGACCAGAAGGCGACCCAGCGGGGAGCCGGCCGCGAACCGCGCCATCCGACCTCCCCGGGCGGGCTCGGAAAACACCGCGGACACGCGCGGGCAGACGGCGGACGGCTGAGCCCTCCGCTGTCCTTCCGGCATGTACGTCACGTGGCCTCCCGAGTCCGCTGGGTCCGCCTGGTGCGGAGCCAGCCCTCAACGAAGAGTCACTGTAGCGGTACGCCACGTGATCGCAACAGCTTTCTCAGCAGTAATCGAGGAAACGGTCAAGCACCCGGACCCCAAATCGGAGCGAATCCACCGGAACCCTCTCGTCGACGCCATGGAACATCCCAGAGAAGTCCAAGTCCGGGGGAAGCCGGAGCGGTGTGAAGCCGTACCCGTGGATGCCGAGGCGGCTGAACGCCTTGAGGTCCGTACCCCCGCTCAACATGTACGGCACCGCCTTCGCCCCCGGGTCCTCCGCTTGTAGCGCGTCGGCCATCGCCTTGACCAGCGGTCCCTTGAACGGGGTTTCGACCGCCACGTCGTGGTTGACGAACTCCCTCGTGACGTTCGGCCCGAGCAGTTCGTCGACCGTCTGGAAGAACTCGTCCTCGTATCCGGGCAGGAACCTGCCGTCCACCTCGGCCACGGCGGCCTGCGGGATGACGTTCGTCTTGTACCCCGCCCGCAGCACGGTCGGGTTGACGGTGTTGCGCAGCGTGGCGCCGATCATCCGCGCCAGCGGTCCGAGCGCGGCGACCGCGGCCTCGGCGTCCTCCGCCTTCACCTCGACCTCGAAGACCTCCTCGAAGAACGCCTGCACGGTCGGCGTGAGCCGTACCGGCCACTCATGCCGCCCCAGGCGGCCCACCGCCTCGGCGAGCTCGGTGACCGCGTTGTCGTCGTTGAGCATCGAACCGTGCCCGGCCCGCCCCTTCGCGGCCAGCCGCATCCATGCGATGCCCTTCTCCGCGGCCTCGATCAGGTAGAGCCGGCCCTTCCCCTCGACGGTCACGCTGAAGCCGCCGACCTCACCGATCGCCTCGGTGCACCCCTCGAAGAGCTCCGGGTGCTTGTCGACCAGCCAGTGCGCACCGTAGAGACCGCCGGCCTCCTCGTCGGCCGTGAACGCCAGGACGACGTCTCGCGGCGGGCGGCGCCCGACGTCGAGGCGCTGCCGTACGACCGCGAGGATCATCGCGTCCATGTTCTTCATGTCCACCGCGCCGCGGCCCCAGACACAGCCGTCGGCGATCTCGCCGCTCAGCGGGTGATGCCGCCAGTCGGCCGCGTCGAACGGCACGACGTCCAGGTGACCGTGCAGCAACAGGGCGTCCCGGTTCGGGTCGGCCCCCTCGATGCGGGCGATCACACTGGCGCGGTTGGTGTCGGACTCGAGGATGCGCGGCTCCAGGCCGACGTCGGCGAGCTTGGCCGCGACGTACTCGGCCGCAGCGCGCTCACCGGGGCCCGCGTTGTCACCCGCGTTCGTCGAGTCGATGCGGATCAGGTCGCGGCACAGCTCCACGACCTCGTCCTCCCCGTTGAGCAGGGTCATCGGATCCTCCCTCACGTGCTGCCGGCCCACGCGTCGTGATCGCCGGTCCCTCTGCGGCCGTCGGGCCACGTCGACCTCGGGTTCCCGTACGGTTCGCGCCTCCATCCTGCCCGTTTCGGGGCGGGAGGGTTCAACCCCGGTCCGGGGGGCGTACGACGCCGAGTCGGCGGTATGACGCAACGCCCAGAGAGTGCTAACCTGTAGCAGCCGACGCGAGATGAACGTCTCGCGTGTGGCATTACGTCCGGGTGGCGGAATAGGCAGACGCGCTAGCTTGAGGTGCTAGTGCCCAGTGATGGGCATGGGGGTTCAAGTCCCCCCTCGGACACGCACTCTGGTACATGTTGGGCTTGGCCTCAACTACGACCATCCTCTCTGAGGGATCGTAGACGAGGTGCAGGCCCATCTGCGTGTAAAGCTCGTTACGGTCGGCGGGATCCGCCTTCTTGATGACCTTAACCATCTCGACCAATCGTGGGATCATCTCCGCGATCTCCTTTTCACTGATCTCTCTCTTCCTGGTGATGGCCCGCAGCTGGCCCTCTGCCTTCAGCCGCTCGGCCCGGGTCTCGGCCATCCACTTGCCGATCTCCTGGGGGTCTCCGCCCGCGTCCAGCGTCGTCCGGTAGCGGGCCATCCGGCGGTCGCAGTCGTCGATGGTCCGCTTGGCCGCCTCGATGGCGACGCGGTCGGCCTCGCTGCCCCGGGTGTCGAGCAGGGTCTCGACCGTTCGCTGGAGGTTGGCGGGCGTGAAGATCTGGCAGAGCCAGGGGTCCAGCTCATCGAGGATCTGGTCCTCGCGGACGTAGACCGTGCGCGGGTGGTCGATCTTGTTGGCCACCGCGTATTCGGTCGGGAACTTGCACCGGTAGTGCGGGCGGTCGTTGTTCCAGGTCCCTTCCATCCGCCGGGTGCAGACGCCGCAGTACAGCAGGCCGCGGAGCACGTACGGGCGCGGGGTCCTGCGCGGCTTCCGCTCGGTGGCGGGCCGCTCCTGGGCGGAAAGCAGAACCTGGGCCTGCTCGAACGTCCCGGTGTCCACGATCGGCTCGTGCACGATCTTCTCGGACCAGACCCACTGGCTGGTGGGATTCCACTTGAGCTTGGTGATGTGCCCCTGTGTCACGTCGTGGACGTCCAGCAGCTCTTCCTGCTTGCGCTGCTTGTTCCAGACCTGGCGGCCGGTGTAGCGGGGGTTGAGGAGGATCGCGCGCACCGCCGACTTCGACCAGGCGATCCCGCTGCGGTGGCGGTTTCTGGTTCGGTCGTAGGCGGAGGGGCATGGGATGCCCTCGCGGGTGAGCCCTTCGGCGATCAGGTAGAGGCCCTGGCCGTGGAGGAACTCCCAGAAGATCCGGCCCACGATGGGAGCGGTGACCGGGTCGGGCTCCAACCGGCGCAGGCGCTTGCCGTCGGCTGCCTTGCTCGGATTGGGATGCGGCCCGGCATCCACGAGGCGGTAGCCGTACGGCGGACGGCCACCGAGGAAACGCCCCTCGATCTTGGCCTGGGCTTCCATGGTTGTGCGGACACGCATCTTGATCCGGTTGCGCTCGCCCTTGCTGATGCCGCCGAACATCAACATGATCAGCTCGTGCGCCTCGTTGGTCGGGTCGATCGGCCCGCCGACCTCCGGCACCCACAGGGGCACCCCGTAGTGGTTGAACAGTTCGAAGGTGTTGCCGAACTGGTTGCCGTAGAAGGCGCGCTGGGGCTCACCGACCACGACGGCGTCGAACCCCCGGTTGGGGTTGCGCAGCTCGTCGAGCAGGATCGCGGCCTGCGGTCTGCGCTGCGGCGGGATCGATCGTGACTTGTCGATGTCGAAGAACTCCGCGACGATCACACCGCCGCGTGGCTCGATCAGCGCCTGCGACCGGGACAACTGCCAGTTCCGTGACGAGGTGGGGTCCTGGTTGTCCTCGGTGGACACTCGCCCCCAGAAGGCGAACGGGATCATTCAGCATTCCTCTCTTCCCGCTGACCCTTGGTCAGCTCCGCGTGACTTTTCAGAAGGATGCGCAGGAGCACGCGCGCCGCCCCCGCGGTCAGCTGTGGCGGTTCGGCGGGCAGCACCACGGTGACGACGCGCTTGCTCTTGGCCCCGGCCGTCCGCGATCTGGCCTCCTTCTCGCGGTCTGCCGGGGCTGCAGGGTACGCCTGGGCACTCGTTTTGGGAGGCCCTGAGCAGGCCCTTTGTGGCTGTTCAGTCACCCTCGCCTCCCGATGGGAGGGCCGCGTCCGCGGCAGTGAGGAGCCGGGTTCGGGCGAGCTGGCAGTAGTCGGCGTTGAGTTCGATGCCGGTGAACTTCCGGCCGAGTTGCCGGGCGGCAATGCCGGTGGTGCCGCTGCCGGTGAACGGGTCCAGCACGGTGCCGCCGGGGCGGCAGCCGGCGGCAATGGCCCTGAGCGGGATGTCGATCGGGAATGCCGCGAAGTGCGCCGCCCGCAGCGGGCGGGTGGGGATCGACCAGACGTCCCCGGGGTTTCTGCCGTTGGGGTGCGCGGCGGCATGCCGCTCACCCGTGGGCCGCATCGCCTCCCCGTACCGGGTGCCGGCCGAGTCCTCGCCGTCGGTGCCGTACTTGCCGGGCGGAGGCCAGGCGGTCTGGATGCTGTTCGCCTTGGTGCCCCCGGAGCGTGCCCGTCGGGTGATCGGGCGGTCGCCGGTGTAGGGCTGGCGGACCGGGTCGAGGTCGAACCAGTACCGCTGCTGCTTGACGAGCAGGAAGATCAGCTCGTACCGGTTGGACATCCGATCGCGGACGGACTGCGGCATCGCGTTGGGCTTGGTCCAGATGATGGCGTTGCGGAGGATCCAGCCGTCCTCCTGGAGGGCGAAGGCGGCCCGCCACGGCATGCCGAGCAGGTTCTTCGGCGGCACTGCCAGCCGCGCTTTGGGCCGTATCTCGGGCTGGCGGCGGCTGTAGTCCTTGCCGCGAGCCCAGCCGTCGGAGTTGGCCGCGTAGCAGTCCCCGAGGTTGAGCCAGCAGGTGCCCTCGTCGGCGAGCACCCTTCGGGCCTCGGCGAAGGTGGCCCGGAGATTCTCCACGTACTGCTCCGGCGTGGGCTCCTGGCCGTACTGGCCCTCGCAGTAGTTCCGCAGCCCCCAGTACGGCGGACTGGTGACGATGCAGTCCACAGAACCGTCCGCCATCTCGGACAGCACCGCACGCGCGTCCCCGTGGTAGATCGCCGCCTGCTCATCGCTCCAGTACGGCTCACGCAGCCCGCTCATCGGCGGCCTCCGGCGTCGCAGATCTCCCACAGGACGCGGGCGATGTCGCCGTCTCCCGGCGAACCGGTCCGGCTGACCGCGCTCCATCCGAGGGGGCTGGGGACGGTGCGGAAGCCGGCGTCCCACAGGCCAGTGATCGGCTCGTCGAGGCGGGTGTAGGCGATCAGGCGCCGGTAGCCCATCGCGCGGACCTCGCGCCAGGCCGCGTCCAGCAGCGCGGAGTTGACGTCGGGCATGCCGTCGGTGGCCAGGACGAGGAGCTCGGCGGCGTCGCCGTCGTCGAAGACCTCAGCGGCGGGCCACCCTACGAGCGCGACACCGACGAGCGTGCCCTCACCGGTCTGGACACCGATCGCGAACGCAGCCTCGGCCGGAGGAGAGAGGTGGGGCTGAGCCCAGGCGATGAATGCCCGTGCGGTCTGGGTTGCCACCGGTGAAATCACCAGCCGGTGATTCTCCGGACGCTCCGGGCCGTTCAGGCCCTCGCGCTCGTTGGCGATTGTCTGGTTCTCATTCCTGCTTCCCATGGTGTTGTCGGGACACGTTTCTCCGGATGCGTGCACCGTCGGCCCGCCAGGCGGGTCCGATGGCGCATGACCAGGACAGCAGGGGGCTCAGAGACCGCTCAGAGAGCTCATCTCAAGATCGGCCTCTGAGGCGAGCCATGTGGGCTCTGAACGGCTTAGAGATCGCGGACGGCGGATTATGAGAAATCTCTGAAGTGGAACTCTGAATCGGCTCTGAGCAAATTCTGAGGCGATGCGTAAACCGGTTTCGAGACCAACGAACTTTCTCTCGGACTGGAGTAGGGAAATGAGCTCCGAACTCACCGCCGGCTCGCCGCTCGACACCGCGGAGACCTCGTTCCGGCTGCTGGCCACCGGACCGGGGGCCCTGGCCCTGAACTGCGCCGCGCTCGCCCCCGGTCGTTTCCCCAGAGGTGAGGTGAACCTGCTGGAGCTGCGGATGTTGCTGGCTGCCCGGCACGTCACCGACGAGATCCGCGACGCCGTCTGGCGGGAGCTGGTCACCCGGTCGCGGGAGCGCAAAGGCGCGTGGACCGTCGCCGCCGTCGGCATGGCAATGCCCGCCCTCCGCATGATCGCCGCATCGCTCACCCGCGACCTCCCGTATGGCGAGCCGACTGATGTCGACTCCGAGATCCTGGCCGGCTACCTGCACGCCCTGCGCCGGATGGACCTCGACACCGCCGACGTCCGTCCCCGGCTGTGCCAGGCGGCCCGGTACGCGGGCGAGCGCGCCCTACGGCACATCGCCGCGATCTCCTCCCATCCCGGCTCCCATTCTCTCGCCGCATCCCCCCCGACGGTCGGCAGCGGGGCACGCTGCCCTGCAGCAGGCGAAACAAGTAGCACTGGGCGACGGCGGAGAAAAACTAGCAGGCTGCGTACGGATGGCAAGCCTGCGGTTTAATGCGGTTGAAAGGTACCGTCTACCATGTAACGGGTAGCATCGTGGGACCGTTGACAAGATGACCAGCTCGCCACGGAATCTCCGAGACGGGAACGGCGAGTGCCAGAGTTGGAAATCGGCTCACTAGCCCAGCCATCGCCACCTGAAGTTCGGTGCGAGCCAGCATCGCGCCCAGACAGAAATGTGGGCCGTGCCCGAAGCTCACATGGGCGTTGTCGGAGCGGTCCGGTTTGATCTCGTGGGCGTCAGTGAAGGCAGCATTGTCGCGGTTGGCGGCTGAGGCAGAGATCACCACTCCGCTGCAGGAGGGAATACGTACTCCTCCGACCTCGGTGTCGTGTGTGGTCACCCGGAAGAGCAACTGAGGGATGGCCGGGTGCACACGCAGGAGCTCCTCTATCGCAGAGGGGACGAGCGAGGGATCGGCCTGCAGCGCCGCGTACATCTCCGGCCAGCGCAGTAGCGCGTACACACTCGCCGAGAGTTGGCTGAGTGTGGTCTCGTACCCTGCGACGAGGAGGACGACGGCGAGATTAACCAACTCGGAGTCGGTGAGTGCGCCCCCTTCGCCTTCCGACGACAGGGTACTGAGTAGGTCATCGCCCGGTTCTGCGACCTTGGCGGCAACGAGATCCGTCATATAAGTGCGCAGGCTCTTGGCAGCCTCGAACACCGTCTCTGTAGAGTCTGTGACCGATAGCATGGCCTGTGACCACTTTCGGAAGATCGCGTGGTCCTCGTAGGGCACACCGAGCAACTGGCAGATCACCGTGATCGGCAATGGTGTACACAACACCTCCACCAGATCAACTGGCGGACCAGATGTAGCCATGCTATCCAGCAACCGAGTGACAATCTGCTGGATGCCCGGCCGCATGGCCTCAATACGACGGCGGGTGAAGGCCCGAGACGCGATGCTTCGCAGACGCGTATGGCGTGGCGCGTCCATATCGAGCAGGCTGTCAGGTACTCCCACTGACGGCCGCGGCGCATAACGAGGGGCCCCGGGCTCCAGCGTGGCGGCCCGACTGAAGACCGGGTCGGTGAGGACGCGTCGGGCGTCCTCGTACCGCGTTACCAGATATCCTTCCTCGCCGGACGGCAGCGTGTAACGTCTCACCGGCCCGATCTCCGGAACTTCGTGCTCGCTGTGGGGCTGCAACGAGTTGGCGGTGGGCATGTCGACTATCAGCTCCCTTTGTTGAGACGTGCGAAGGCATCGGAAAGTTGTGTTAGATAGGCGATTTCGTCTTGCATGAATGGTATCGTCGGCGTGACTCTCTTTTCCTCGCAATCACTGTTCTCCCAGTCGGCTGCCGAGAACTCTTCGCCAGAAGAGCTCGCCGTCCCCTCGCCCTCGCCGGCCGAGAAAGCGCGCAGGGCGAGAACGATGGATCGGGCATGAACCGCCGCACGCCCCGCTGCACCGGCCGTAGATTGCTGCCGCTCCAGGCGGAGCTCACTGTACGATTCCAGAATGAGTAGGCCATCGCGAATCTCGATCACGCGGCGGTACAGTTGGTACCCCACCTCATCACTAAGTGTATGGGTCGGTTGTCTTCTCAGATACGGCATCGCGGTCGTCAAAGCCAGCCACAGAGGATGGAGACGATGCAGTGCTCGTCGCTGAGCTGCTGCTTGCCACGGCGCTGCCAGCCGAGGTCCCCATACACTGATCGTAGGGCCGGCGAGGATAAGCATTACGGCACCGAATCCGAGATACGTCGCTGCGTAGGTGGTCGCCCCCGGCGGCAGCGGCCAGGACAGGTAACTCGTTACGACGGTGGCCCCTAGGTAGAGACCGTATGCCAATCCGCAGAGGTCACCTGCAATAAGAAGACGCAACCCCACGCGAAGATATCGCTGTCGCGCATACTTCTTGTATCGCCAGGCCAAACGTAGCGTGGCAACCAAAACGGTGGCGATGTAACCAATGAATACTAGATAGAAACCGATGACCGAAGTGTCTCTGCCGTAGACAGCTAGAAAGCTCGCACCCACGTCGTCTCGCGACCCGGAGCTGAATAGCAGCACACCCATGATGGTGATCGCGCCGACCACCCAGAGCAGGCGAACTCGAACCCCTGGGGGGCTACTGTCTTGGTGGTGCGTCACGTGACCGATCACCAGCCAGAACGCCGCCATCGAACAGAGGAAAAGGCTGAATGCCAGCCAGCGTCCGAAACCATTGATACCGGTCAGGAGATCGAACTGCGGACGCAGGTCTGGGGACTGCACCAGAGCCCCCAAAGCGAACGTAATCACATGTGCAAGCGAGGCGCTGACCACAGGCGAGCGACGCCGAGCGGTCACATGGCGAACCGTCTGCACCGCGAGGGCCCAGATAGCAAAAGCCTCTATCCAATAGAAGGCGCTAGCCACGCAAGCGCCTCGCCTGCATCCCCCAAGCGCGCTCGATGTTTCTAATCACGTTGGCGACGTCAGGCGGTGGTTCGGTTCCAGGCGCGATGTCAAATCTGTGCGTGAGTGCCCGGGGAGCAAGGACGAGGTCGGCGAACGCTTCCGCTTCTGCCTCCGCAGGGCTGGTGTAGCCGTTGCGGCAGAGCACGCTTTCTATCAGTCCAGGATCCAAGTCGGGAAGGAGCATCTTATGAAGGTCCTCGCTACGCCACCCGCTGTCATAGTGGTCAAGCAGGAGATGCCCCATCTCATGCAGGATGATGTGGTACTGGTGCAAGGGAGAATAGCTGCGGGCATAGCATAGAAAATCAGTCGTCTCCGATTTGATATAGAGACCGCATGGGGCGCCACGAGACACTGACATAGCAACCAGGCGGATTTGGCGGCCTCGCTGTTCCTCGACACGTTTGACGAACAGGCCCATATCAAAGGGGTCAGATAAAACTCCGCTGTCCTCCAACTCCTCAATCAGCAGCTCACACGGCGATCGTGGCTCCCTCTCCAATAGCAACCAGCCCTCACCCATAGCCGTACCCACACTGGATCAAAACTGCGAATCAGCACCCAAGGGGATCATTTGCACTCTACCGTAAAGGACGGGCAGGAAGTCAACTTCTCAAGACTCGCCTTTCGTATCGCAAGACGGAGAAGCGGTCGATGGGCTAGGGCCGATGGCAGCTTCCAAGCTGCGAATCGCCTCGATGATTCGACTTATTCGCTCCCGACCTTCGGGGGAAGAGTCCAACAGGCGGCCTACTAACCACTGAACCTGATTGTCCCGCATTCTCCGCAAGAGTTTCAGTTGTTCATCGATACGGCGGATCTGGGCATCTACACGGGCCTCGTCCTCTGCAGCCAGTTGCCCGGGCTCGTAGAGATAGATGGGGTCGACGCCGAAGAAGTTCGCCAGGGCCATGACCTTGTCGAGGCTCAAATTACCCGGACGATGCCCCTCTCGGACCATCTGCAAGTACTGACGGGAGATGTGAACGCGGCCTTCGGTCTGCTGCTGGATGGCCTCGGCGACTTCTCCATAAGAGAACTGACGGCGGGCGGGGTTTGGGTCCTCAACGCGCTCAGGGTGTAGACGCAGTTGGAACAAGGTGTCCAGCTTCTCCGCCAAGCTGAGGGGTCTGTGAGATGCAGGCATAGGTCTCCGAAGCCGTTAGGGGCGTGTCAACTAATGTACAAGCGGATCGACTCGTACGGAACCCCTGGTTGCGCTTCGCGGCACAGGGGGCTGTATTACGGCACCGACCTGGCCCTATGCCTGCGCTCATGGTGGACATAGGTGTCAACCGAGGAGTTCGTAGCACAACGCGCTTGCCCGGATCGGTTGACATGCATGAATCATGAGTGCACAGTGGATCCGACATCTTGTGGACAACCCTCGCAAATGCAGCTAGGAAGGTGGTCTTTGCATGAATCGGCCAGTGGGAGCGTGAGCATGCCGCACGGATCATAGGGAAAGGCCTGCAGCATGTACGTCCGTTCGCCGGCATAGAGGCCGCGCTGCCCCGCCCCCCGTGCCGTCTTCTTTCCCCCGGGCCATCGCACCTATCTCCAGGACGGCTTAGGCAGTCCATAAACTTACCGGCTTGTAACGAGTTCCGCGAGTTCAGCTTCCGTTGGCGCCACAGTCCGGTGTTCTCAGCGGAAACTCTGTCTTCTCATGGGAGGGGCACGCACATGTGGATGTCGAATCCTATTATCTGCTGTTCCCGACATGGAGGAGGTATACGATTTGCTCTACTGGGCAATGTGAGCATTCTTCAGGGAAATAATGCCACGCCACTGCGCTCAGCGCCCGTGCGCGGACTCGCCGCTATTTTTATGTTAGCCGAGAACCGCGTGCTCTCTATCCATGAATTACTCACTTCAATGCAGAATGAGCCAACCGATCACGCCGCATCAAACTTACGCCGCTACATCAGCCAGCTACGCGACCAGCTAGGTTCGCTCCGCGATCGCTTGATCACGCTTCGAGGAGGAGGGGGAGGATGGGGAGGAGGATACCAATTGATTATCAAGGAGGGGGAGCTAGATATCGAGATCTACCGGAGACTCGCCCAACAAGGGGAAACCCTCCTCCGCCGGGGCCAGTCGTTCGACGCTCTCGCTACACTGACCCATGCATACACAATGTGGCGGGGACCCATCGGCCGGGACTGTACTGCTTCCGAGCTTCTGCGGGCCAAATTTGAGGCCATCAACGAGTTTCACGTCCGCCTTCGGGAACTGCGAGCCGAGGCCGCGATCGAGATGAGCGTAACTGCCGAGCTAATCCTGGAACTCCGTCAACTCGTTGCAGAGGTCCCCCTTCGTGAATCCGCCTGGGTACTGCTCATCCGTGCACTCTTCCTCGGCGGCTCGGTGTCCGACGCGCTGATCGCCTTTTCCGACGTCCGGCGCATCCTTGTGGAACAGTTGGGCATTGAGCCCTCAGCACGGCTACAAGAACTGCACCAGGCCATCCTAACAAGAGATGAAACCGGAATCCGGACCTTCCGGTTCCACCCGCTTACGCACTGAGTGTTTTCTGGGCACCCAGCTGAGCGAAGGTAAAGCCGCGTGACACAGCGGATAAGCTCCTCGGCTCGTAAAAGCGCGTCAACAGGGCGTGTCGCTAGGCTCCTCAGGAGCAGGGGGTGCCCTCGGGTGAGCTGACCGGCAGATCCGCGTGAACTCCAAGGAGTGGCAGCGCCTGGTGGATTGTAGTCTCTGGGCTAACTAGCTTGCTCCAGTTCGACCAGATCCGATCCTCAACGTGAGGAACCTCCGTAAGGAGTTCCGCATAGCGGAGTTCCACCGATCCCCACTGAATCCAACCCATATCCGAGGCGTATTCTACACCGATCTTGCGTCCTTGGTGGTCGAACCGCTCATACTCAACTGACGGCAGTTGCTGTGGTTCCGCATGGCCGGCGAGCCAGAGTGCGAGGACAGTTCTTGCCTGTCCCCGCGCGTCGCAAGTGAGTCCCTCACCTGTCGTATTCTGTTCCCATTCTCTCGGCAGTCCCGTGAGTGCCGCCGCAACCCGAGCGGCCAAGATACGCCGCGAATCGCTCTCACCGCCGTGACGTCCCCACGTCCGCCCTATGTATATCCCGTCCTGATGCTGGTCAATGGGCAGCGAATTCCATCTCTGACGTTGCCGGATTGGCGGTAACGTGGCGCGAACCTGGGCCGGTGCGTTGGATATCACCGTCGACACAACGTCGTCCCATAGTGGAATCCAGGCTTCGTACCCAGGATAGACACAGTAAGTAACTGTCTCACGTACCATGCACTCCTGCTTGGCCGCTAGCCGACTACCGTCAGTGCTTGAGAGAATGACGCCAGCCGAGCCGACAACCCCCATAAGCGCAAGGAACACGCCAGCTCTGTACCGTCCCCAGGCCACTGCGGCCAGTCCTGTGACCGCAAGGATGAGCGCGCCGAGGTAAACCACGTGCCGACCGGATGACCTGTCCCACAGGACCGGCGGCGGGTCCGATAGCACAGGGTGGAGCAATGCCGCCAAGCCACCGAGCCCGGTGAGGATCGACGTACCCAACACGAAAATGATCACAGGGGCGGCGAAGAGGCTCGCCGTCCACCGCCCGAGTACCGTCCCAATCATTGCGACGAGGACCACGGCGAGAATTCCGGCGATCAGCTCCCACCAGTCGGGCTTCCCGGCGGCTACAGACCCGGGCAACAGTGAACCCAAGATCCCCATTGTGGATACAAGGGCCCCGGCAGTCGCCACCATGGCAACTGCGCCCGTCTCGGCGAGCGGGCGGGCGATACCCGAGTGGGGCATCGCGGCCATCTGATCGGCCATTCGGTGCCGGACGACCCGAGTCGCCACCAAATGCCCGTAGATCAACATGGCGGCGCCGATAAGGAGAAGCAGACTCGCTGTATCGATGACAACGAGCGGCCAGTATGGCTGGGCCCACCAGTTGGCAAGCACGCCCCACCCGATGACGAGGATCACGGCTCCCCACAACATTGGACTTCGCAATGCCCGCCGCGTCTCGAGTCTCAGCAGGGCAATGATCACTTGAGCGCTCCCTCGTCTTGTTCAGACAGAAGCAACGTGTATCCGTCTTCGACCGTCGGCGTCACCGTCACCGCATCTGCCCGTGGCGTTCCCACCCCTCGGTAGCGGCCCTCAGCGGTACGCCAGAAGATCCCTGAATCGGGTTTCTCAGCAGTCTCCCAGACCCGCCCCGCTGCGACGGCAGCCAGGTCCAGTGGTGTCCCTGAGAAGATCACCCGGCCACGGTTGATCACGATCACCTGTTCGCAGAGCATCGCAACGTCCTCGGTCTGATGAGTCGAGAGCAGCACGACGGCCCGCTCTCCAAGATCGGAGATGAGCGCCCGGAACTTGCGACGTTGCTCCGGGTCCATGCCGACGGTTGGTTCGTCAAGGATGAGCAGTTCCGGAGCGCCGAGCAGCGCGCATGCAAGGGCAAGGCGCTGCCGCATCCCTCCCGACAACTTCCTGATCTTGGATGTAGCCCGGTCTGTGAGCTCGACCTCAGCCAGCACCCGCCTGACCTCGACCCTCCGTTGTGCCCGGTCCGTGATTTGTTTCAGGACCGCGAAATACTCGACGAGTTCCTCTGCGGTAAAGCTGGGATAAGTCCCGGGGTTCTGTGGCAGGTAGCCGAGTCGGGCACGGATCTCCTGCTGTCCAGCTCGATCATCTGGATCATGGCCGAAGATCCGCACCGAGCCCTCATCGCGTTCGAGGACGGTGGCCAAGCACCGTAATAGCGTGGTCTTCCCAGCACCGTTGGGGCCAAGGAGCCCGGTCACACCTACCCCCAGCTCAAAGCTAACCCAATTCAGGGCGGTCCGGCCCCTGTACCTTTTGACCACGCCATCCACCATCACTCGCTGTCCCGGCTCAGCCACTGATCCCCTCCGTTCCATCGTGCATTCGCTGGATGACTACGCCTATCACCTGCGATATGCCAATCGGGCCAAATTGGCGAGAATCAATGCTCTGGTCGGGATTGTCGCCAAGTACGACCACCGATCCGCTCCGAACCATCCGCTCGGGTCGTCCGGACAGCTCGATCGGGTCACCAGCCAACGCTGCAACTCTCTTGACGACCCACCGACGGCGCCGGATCCGGACATCCATGATTTGAAGCCTACCCTGATCGTCTCGTCGCAGCATCGGCTCCCGCAGCACAACTACGTCGCCTACCCGAATCCTGCCCCGAATGCGTCGCCGAATTAACAGAACGTCGCCCGGCTTATAGGAGGGCAGCATGCTCGTTCCCGAAATCCGTACCACTGCGAAACCCCGCCGGAGCCACTCTAAGGCACCGAGAGCTGCTATTACCAGCCAAATCGCGAGTATCATGTGACCGCCTGATATCCCTCCGCCTGCACGGTGAAGAGGTGCGCGTAGATGCCACCAAAAGCCATAAGGGTATCGTGTGTGCCAACTTCCCCGATGCATCCTGCATCCAGAACCACGATCTGGTCCGCATCGCGGACCGCTCCCAGCCGATGAGAGATGAGAAGACTGGTTTTGCCGGCCCGATACCTCTGGAGTCGTACATGAATATCATGTTCAGCTTCCGGGTCCAGGCCGGAGCTCGGCTCATCCAAGACTAGGAAATCCGGATCCCGGCGAAAGTAGGCGCGAGCGAGTGCGAGCCGCTGCCACTGACCGCCGGACAGTGTGAACCCGGATGTCTCATCGCCATCGTCAGCGAATGTCCGCGACAGCAATGTCTCGGCTCCTTTTGGCAGTGCCGCCACGAACGTTTCGGCCTGGGCCTGCGCGAGCGCCTTCTCCACGCGAGTCAGGTCAGCTAGATTCGGCAGGTCGCCCAAGCCTACATTCTCCGCCACCGTCAGGTCGTATTCCATATAGTCCTGGAAGACTGCGGACATTCGTCGGCGCAGCTCTTTGACTTCAAAGGTTCGAATATCGATTCCATCCCACAGAATGACCCCCCGGCTCGGGTCATAGAGCCGGAATAGTATCTTTATCAGCGTACTCTTGCCGACGCCGTTTCGGCCTACGAGCGCAGTTGTCTGGCCTGCCGGAAGGAAGAGATCCACTCCACGCAGCACCCATGCGCCGTCGTCCTGGTAGCGAAACCAGACGTTCTTGAACTCAATGCCGTAGGTCAAGGGGGGAACCTTGACCGGTTTGATCTGAATTGGCAAGTCGGACGGCAAGTTGATGATATCGATATACTCTTGAAAGAGCAGCAACTGGTGATGTATTGTTGCTAGCTCCCGTACGACACGCATGACCAAGGTCTGTACACCTGCAACCGCAGCAAGCACAAACGCCACATCGCCTACCGATACCGCGCCGGTCCGTGCCCTTTGAAGCACCCAGAGCAGACATAGACCTGCCGGAATTGCTGTGAACAAGCCGAGGATGATCTGGGTTCCAGCCTCCTTTCGCTCCTGCTTGGTGGTTTCGGTGTTGGCCTGGATTCGTTCGCGCCGCATACGCTCCCGGAAGTAGCTGGAAAGTCCCAGTAGGCGCAGTTCCTTGGCCGCTTTCGGGTCGATGAGAAGCATCCGGAAAAACATTTCCCTCCGCTCCCGCGGTCCAATCTTCCGGATGGTAGCAACCCTGGCCTTCGACAGCTTCAACTCCGCCGCGAATACAGGGATGAGAGACACGGCTAGCATCACCACCAAGAGAGGCTCCAAGTAGAACACACCTGCCAAGAAGCCGCCGATGCTCGCCGCAGACGCAGCCACGCCGAGCATCGACGCCACCACGAGGCATGGGGTGGCGCCGCCGAACTGGGCAGCCAACCGGATGCGGTCCAGAAGTTCTGGTTTCTCAAACCGGGAAATACCTACGCTCACTTCCAGTGAGGCGTAAAGTCTGTCCTGGGCGACGAGGGCAACAGCCCGTTCGGTCAATCCTCGGATGTGGCGCTCAAGGTGCGGCAGGACCGACATACCCGCTCCGGCCAGCGCCAAGGTGACTCCAATGACGACCAGGGCTTCGCCGGCATCTGGGAGCATTAGATGGTCGAGGAGTACCTTGGTGAGCCAGGCTGTCACCAACGGCAACACTGATATCGCCGTCGTTGTGGCGGAGGAGATGAGGATTCGCGCGCGGCCGGCCCTCCAGACCAGCTTGAGCGCGTATGCTATCGAACGCAGCGCAGCGCGGGCTGAGGCTGCAGACCGGTGAATCGGGCTCAGTCTCATCGACGGGCTGCCTGTACGACAGTGAGGTCCGAAGTGCGCGCGCCTGAGGCCAGCACCGTTCGGGCGCCATCGAGCCAGCCGAAGGCAGGGGCGCCTTTGACATCGAGTGCCGTAGCCACCGGGCCACCGTGTGCCGCTTCATTCGTAACCATCGCCACCTGACGCAGGTTCGGCAATTCATTCGCGAAAGAGCCTTGGTCCCCGGTTAGCACGGCCAGCACCTGGCCAGGAGTCAGAGTTTCAGCCAGCTTGACGAACTCGGGGATCCGCTCATGGCAGATGAAGCACGTTGCTGAGAACACGCCGACCAGGAGGAACGGGGTCTGCTCAGTGACGAGTTCGCCATCAATCGTCTTGACGGAGAATTCCCCGATTTGCTCCCCCGGAGCAAGCATTACTTCGGCTGGTGGCCTGCTCCCCGGCAGACTCGCTTCTATCCGAGCAAATCTGACCTCCCCGTCACGGATTTTCTTGATGACCATAAGCGTGAGCGCGAGATTCGCCGTTACCAGGACCCCGATGACCGTGATGAGACTTGTCAAGGTGACCTCTTCTCATTATTGTTCACGAAAACACGAAGATTCTCTTGGAAGACAACGAGTCCCCCGGCACCCAGCCCCGCCAAGACGGAGGCAGCTATCGCCGCAGGGTCTGTATCAGTCGCATTTGATTGCACGAAGAACCCAGCGATGCCCGCCAAGATGAGTAAGAGATTCCGCACGACCTGCGGCCACCCGAGTTCCCCAGCCGAGCTCCCGAAGCATCTGCATGAGCCACCTTTGCCAGTGGCCAGAGCCGTAAGAATGACGACCAGGAAGATCGTCAGCAGAACCGACGCGAACAGCATTCCCCAAGGGGCCGAAATCTCGTAAGCGAGCATCACCACCACAGCAAACTCGCTCGCCACAACCATGATTGCTGTCTGCTGCGCTGGAAACCACGAACCCAGGCGACGCACAGTGAAGACGAATTCGCGGAACGCCCGCCTATTACGGACCTTGCTAACGGCCGCGGTCAGGAAGATCACAATGAGAAAGGTTCGCAGACCCCAGGATAAAAACAGGTTCAATGGCTTTCCTAACTCATGAACGTATCTGCCTACTCATAGCGATCAGCCAGGCCAGTGCCGCGACCAGAGCGACTATCCACCACCGGTGGACGAGATCCCAGCTCTCCTGTTCCGGCCGTACCCAAGGCGAGTACTCACGCGCCTCTTCCCGTAGAAACAGCGAAACGATCAGAGTGGCCAGGAGCGCCGATGCCCCCGTGAGCCCCGCAACTGTTCCGGCCCGATAGCGCAGGGCCGTACCGGCGTAGGCCAGACCAAGGACTACGCAGGTGATGGCCTCAAGTTGGACGCCGCCCTGGTATCCATCATGGCCAGGCGCGACGTTCCAGCTCGTGATCGCATAGAAAGCCAACCAGATTAGACAACTGGTGCTAACCGCTAGGCCGATCCTCACTGCCTGCCGCACCCATCGAGGAGTGGGCAGAGCGCCGAGTTCATCGTCCAAAGGGTCGATGAGGACGAAACCAGCGGCGGCTCCCAATAGGACCCCGGAAATCCGCAGCGCCTCCACCCAGCCACGCACCGGCAATGGGTGGCCGCTGAACGGATCGAGGGAGAGCCCCAGCCCGGCGAGGAGCACCGCTGCGAGCGCCAGTGGCCGCCAATCGACAGCCTTGATCGTATATCTCAGCAGTGAGCCTGCGTACACTTCCGGGCTCCTCCGGGTATAGGACAATGGGAAAGCCGAGACGGCCAAAGTTCGGGTTTGGCCGTCTCGGCCACTCTACAATCGGAACTGATCAGGCCGCGCAGGTGCCACAGCCGGCACCGAACGTGTACTGGTACTTCCCATCGCAGATCCGGTCATAGTAGATCTGGTTGATCCAGAGCGGGCAGCCGCCGCCGCAATGGGAGTACTCGTTGTAGCAAACCGCTGCTTCCGCCTCGGCCCGCGGTGCGAACAGGCGAGAGAACCGCCCGATCGTCACCTCCATCGCCCGAACCATGTTCCCTCCTTGGATGTCGGATAACTGACGCTCCGAGATTGCCCGAGTGCTGCGTACCTTCTGCGTACAACCTGCGTTCCGCAGCTCCGGACTCTGCTGTTTCACGCCCGAACCTGACAGCACAGTTCAACTTCAAATGCCATAGCAGAAACACCAGAGACTCCTAGAGCGCCGGTCATGTAATCCTGCCCGGGGCGTGATACTTCTTCCTGATCACGTGTTGGTCGAGGAGAGGCTGTCGACTCATCCGACACCTCATACCGGTGTCGGAGCGGGTCGTACCGGATCCCCAGCCTGGCAAGGACGGGCCCGGGCACGTCGGCGATCCATTCACCGATAGCCGTCATCGAGGTCGCCC
>NZ_BCBX01000046.1:0-128647 GCF_001417795.1 Sphaerimonospora mesophila
TCTACGCCGGACGTCGTGGTGGTCGGCGCCGGGCCGGCCGGCCTGACCGCCGCCTATCTGCTGGCCGAGGCGGGCCGCAGCGTGCGAGTCCTCGAAGCCGCCGACACCGTCGGCGGACGGATGCGCACGCTGCGCGCCGACGGCTGCCTGATCGACACCGGGGCCGAGATGCTGCCCCCGGCGGAGGGCTACCCGGCCACCTGGCGGCTCATCGCCGCACTCGGCCTGGACGCCGACCCGGCGGCGGTGCCCAGGGTGCCCGACGCGCTCGCCGTCTGGCGGGACGGACGGTCGAGGCCGCACGCCGGCCGTCCGCTGGGACTGCTCACCGGCGCGGGCCTGCCACCGGGCGCACGCCTGGACCTGCTCCGCCTCCAGACCCGCCTGACCCGGCTGCGCGGCCTCGACCCCGAGCGTCCGGAGTCCGCGCCGCTGGGCTCGGCCACCATCGCCGACCTCGTCCGGCGCTACCACCCCGACCTGCGTGACTACCTCGTCCAGCCGCTGGCGGCCGGATTCTTCGGGTGGGACATCGAGCGCGCGGCGGCCGCGCCGTTCGCCGCGCATCTGAAGGCGTCGGGAAGCGCGACCGGTTGGCGCACCTACCGCGACGGCATGGACTCCCTCACCCGTGCCCTTGCCGCCCGGCTGGACGTGGTCACCCGGCACCCGGTGACCCGGGTGACCGAGAGCCGGGACGGGGTCCGGCTGGACTCGCCGCGCGGCGTCGTCATCGCACGCGCGGCGGTGCTGGCCGTGCCGGCTCCGATAGCGGCGGGGCTGCGCCCGGACGCCCCCGACGGCGAGCGCGCCTACCTGTCCGCCTGCCGCTACGCCCCCATGCTCCGCCTCACGCTGGCCCTGGACCGGCCCATGGCCCCCACCGGTGTGCGGCGAGGGTTCGCCACCCTCGTCCCGGCCGTCGAGGATCCCCTGATCAACGTGATCACGGTGGACCATCACAAGCACCCGGGGCGGGCGCCGGCAGGCCGCGGCCTGGTGTCGCTCGTCGCCTCCCCGAAGGGCACCGCCGAACTGATCGACGCTCCCGACCGGGAGGTGACCGAGCGCCTCACCGCCGGAGCCGAGCGCTTCATGCCCGGCGTGGCCGCGCACGTCACCTCCGCCTACGTGCACCGGTTCCGGTACGGCCTGCCCGAGGCGACGCCGCACGCCCTCGGGCTGCGCGCCGCGTTCGAGGCCCGCCCGGTCTCGGCCGTCGAGTACGCGGGCGACTGGACGACGCTGCGCCCGTGCAGCGAGGGCGCGATCACCTCGGCGGCGCGGGCCGCCGTACGGATGCTCGCCCACCTGTCACGGACCGGGTGAGCGAGGCCCCTTGGCCGCCCCGTCAGCCGAATCGGAAAGGCAGCAGATGGCGCTGTTCACCAAGCCAATCGAACTGGGCACGCTGTTCGACGACCTGGCCGACCGAGGCCACGCCACGACCGTGCACCTCAGCAGACCGCTCGACATCGCGCCTGAGCTCGGGACGGCGCTGGACCTCCCCGGTCTGGCCAGGCTCGTCGGCGAGGCCGCCGGGTGGCTCGCCGCCGCCGACGTACGGCGCGGCGACCGGGTCGCCATCGCCAAACGCAATCACTGGGACTACGTGCTGCTGTCGTGCGCGGCGGCACGCATCGGCGCCGTGCCCGCTTCGCTGTCCGCCGACCTGCCCCCCGACGAGCTGCATACGCTGCTGAAACGGCTGGAACCGGCCCTCCTGATCACCGATCGCGCGCTGCTGACGGCCGGTCGGGAGCGGGGCTGCGACATGGCCTGCCTGGCCGTCCGGACCCTCGTCGTGGACGGCGCGGCCGAGGGCGCCTTGGCCGTCGACGACGTACGCGGGCACGCCGCGCCACCGCCGTACCGGCCGCGGCCCGACGAGCCGCTCGCCATCATGCACACCTCGGGGACGACCGGCGTGCCCAAGCTCGTCGTGCACTCCACACACACGATCATGCGCAGGTTGGCCGGGTTCGAGGCGCACCGCTGGCCGGTGCTCGGCAGCCGTCCCGGCGACGTCGTGGCCGGTGCCCTCTCCTTCGCGCACGGCCGCGCCCTGGCCTGGACCGCGAGCGTGCTGTGGCAGGCCCCCGCCAGGCTCCTCGCGGTCTCGGCCGCCGACTGGGGTGAGGCCGGCCCGTTCCTCGACCGGCACCGGCCCACCACCCTGGAGGCACCGCCGGCGACCTACGTGCGCTGGCGGCATCACGCCGAGGGGCGAGCCGAGGGGAGATCCGCCGCTTTCGAACGGGTCCGGCTCTACATCAGCACCTTCGACGCCATGCACCCGCACACCGTACGCGCCTTCCTCGGCGCCACCCGGCACCGTCGCCCGGTCTGGCTGCAGGGCTGGGGCCAGAGCGAGACCGGCCCGCTGACCTTCCGGCTCCTCACCCGGCGTGCCGTGGCCGGCGAGCTGGGACGCCGTCTCGACATGCGCTACCTCGGCCGCCCGGTCCCCACCCGCACCCGGCTGCGCGTCGTGGATCCCGAGACGCTGCGGCCGGCGCCCCGAGGCATGGCCGGCCTGGTGTACTGCCGGACCGAGGCCCTCTGCCTCGGATATGTCGGCGAGCGGAGCCGATGGCTGAGCAAGCTGCGGGGAAGGTGGTGGAACACCGGCGACATCGGCGTGCTCACCCCCACCGGGGGCCTGCGTCTGATCGACCGCGAGGTGGACGCCATTCCCGGCGTCAGCTGCCTCGAACTGGAGGACCGCATCGAGGACCGCGTCCCCGAGGTGCTGGAGTGCGTCGTCCTGGGGCTCCCCGGCCACCTTCCGCTGCCGGTCGTGGTCACCGGGAACGGCGCACTCGATCGCGACTCCTGGGGGCGGGCCACCGACGACCTGCCGCCGCTCGCGGAGCCCGTGGTGCTGACCTGGGATCAGGTGCCGCGCACCGGCAGCGGCAAGGTGCGCCGGATGGAGCTGCGCGACCGGATCGGTGAGACGCGCGAGATCCACGGGACGGGCCGATGGACATAGCGACACCGTTCACACGCGGCCACGCGGCCGACATCTCGGAGGAGGCGGCCGCCGGGTCGGGGCGGGCAGCCGTACGGCCGCTGGAGGGAACGGTCGTACGCGCTCTCGGCGACTCGGTTGCGCTGCGCGTCGCCGTACGGCGGCTGCGCGCTCTGGGCTGCACCGTCGAACCGGGCGGCGGAGAGCCACCACCGGACGATGCCCCAGCGGGCCGGCTCTGCGTCACCCGCGTGCCGTTGACCGCCGCGAGCGGCGCCCTGCCCGAATGCAGGATCGGCTGGTCCGGACCCGTGACCGTGCCCATGGCCGGTGAGAGCGACGTCCAGGCCGCCTGCGGGATCATGGAGGTGCACGGCAGGGCCACCGGCGGCCCACGCCCGCTCCCCGTGGACTACCTGTCGGTCTGCGCCGGAGTGCTCGCGGTCCAGGCGGTCACCGCCGGTGTGCTGGCGCTCCTGCGTGAGGGCCCGCCGCTGGTGGCCCGCACGTCGGCGGCCCAGGCGGCACTGCTGGCCATCACCCAGCACATCGCGGTGGCCACCGCGGAGCCCGACTCCGACCCGTCCGCGCCGGCCGGTCACCGAACGGGCGGACTCGCGGCGACCCTTACCCCGCCCTTCGACTCGGCGGACGGGGTGCGCTTCGAGATCGACACGTTCGACGCCGAGGACTGGCGGCGGTTCTGGGCCGAGCTGGGCGCCCGACCAGCCGCCGCCGCCGCGGGCTGGCCGCCGTTCCAGCGGCGTTTCGGCACCGCCACCTGCCCGTTGCCCGCGGAGCTCGGAGCCGTGACGGCCGCGCTGGACTACCGGACGATCCGGCGCGCGGCCGGGCGCAGCGGGGTCAGTGTGGTCCCCGTACGGGACGCCGGCGCTCCCGCGCCGCCCGCCGGGGAGTCGCCGTGGCGGCTGCGCGGGCGGGCAGCCGACCATCAGGGTCATCCGCTGCCGCCGCTCGGCCCGCGCCGGATCTCCCCGGCCGGGCAGTGGGCTCCGCTGGCCGGGCTGCGGGTCCTGGAGGCCACCAGCAGGGTGCAGGGCCCGCTCGCCGGACACCTGCTCGGACTGCTCGGCGCCGAGGTCGTCCGGCTCGAACCGCCCGGAGGCGACCCGATGCGGGGTGTCCCGCCCATGGCGGGGCGGTGCTCGGCCCGGTTCCAGGCGCTGAACCGGGGAAAGCGGGCGATCGAGGCCGACCTGAAGTCCGCGGCGGGCCGCCGGGCCGCCCTGCGGCTCGCCGCCGCGGCCGACGTATTTCTGCACAACTGGCCGCCGGGCCGCGCGGCCCGGCTCCGACTCGACCACGACGACCTCGCCGCCGTCCGACCGACCCTGGTCTACGCGCACGCGGGAGGCTGGGCCGACCTGCTGCCGCCGCCGCAGCCGTTGGGCACCGACTATCTGGTGCAGGCGCACTGCGGGGTCGCGGCCCTGACCGTCGGTCCGGGCGAGCGGCCCGCGCCGTCCCTGCTGACCCTCACCGACGTGCTGGGCGGGCTCATCTGCGCCGAAGGCGTCGTCGCGGCGCTGCTGGCCCGGGCCAGGACCGGTGCGGGCGTACGCGCTGAGACCGCACTCGTCGACGCGGCCCGCCTCATCGTCGACACCGCGTACCCGGCCTGTTCGGCACCCCGCATGCCCGGCCGCGCCCCGGTGGTGACCGATCTGGCCGGAATGGCCGCGGACCCGGCCTATCGCGCCGCACTCGACACCACCGGCGCCGCCGTCTACGGCGGGCCGCCGTGGACGTTCGTCCCGGCCCCGGCGTCTCTTCCGATGGAGGCCGCCAGATGAGATCGGTCGGCGGGTCGGTGTGGATCTCGGCCAACGGCGTCGTCCTGGCCGATCTCGTGCCCAGAAGGCTGCGCGAACAGTGGACCGCCGACGGGCTGTGCCCGGGCCGGGACCTCTACACCCTCTTCAGTGAGCACGTCCGTACGACGCCCGGCCGCGAAGCGGTCGTCGACGAGTCGGGCGCACTCGGATACGCGGCGCTCGACCTCCGGGTGCGCCGCGCCGCCGCCGCGCTGTCCGCCGCGGGGCGGGGCACGGCCGACATCATCGGCGTGCTGCTCCCCAACGGGCGCGACGCCGTGGTGGCCGAGCTCGCGGTCGCGGCGATCGGCGCCGTGGCGCTGCCCGTTCCCGACACGCGGGCGACCCGCGACGTCGTCGCCCTGCTCGGCCGATCCCGTGCCGCCGCTCTGATCACCACTCCGGCAACGGCCGGGGCGGCCCGGGAGTGGCGGCGTGGCCTGCCGTACCTCCGTGACGTGTGGACGTTCGGCCCGTCGCCGTCCGGGGCGCGAGACCTGAACCACCCGGGTGACGACCGGCTCTGGCGGCCCGCCCGCCCCGACCCGGAGAGACCGGCCAGGATCCTCGTCTCCTCGGGTTCGGAGGGGGAGCCCACGATGGTCGCCTACTCCCACAACGCGATGGCCGGCGGGCGGGGCAACTACCTGGCGGCGCTGCGGCTGGGCCCCGATCCGATGCGGATCCTGCTGCTCGTCTCGCTGGCGTCGTCGTTCGGGTCGTGCGGCACCTCGGTGACCCTGGCCCGGCATGGCGGCACCCTCGTGCTGCTGCCCCGCTTCGACCCGGCCGCCGCGCTGCGCGCCATCGAACGGCACCGCCCCACGCATGTGTTCGGCGTGCCGACGATGCTGCGCCGGATGGCCGACCTCGACGGCCTCGCGGACGTGGACCTGTCGTCCCTGCGTGCCGTGATCGCCAGCGGGGCGCCGCTGCGTCAGGACGAGCGGGACGTCTGCGTGCGGCGGTTCTGCCGGCCCGTCATCAACGTGTACGGATCGACCGACGGCGTCAACTGCCACACCGGACGCGACCCGGACCGGTGGCACCCGGGGCTGGCCGGACGGCCCGACCCCGCCGTGGCCGAGCTGACCGTACGAGACCACGCGGGGCGGCCGATGCCCGCCGGGGAGACCGGGGAGATCTGGGCGCTGGGGCCGATGACCCCGCTCTGCCACGTGGCCGCCCCCGAGCTGGACGACCGCAATCGGGCGGCGGGCGGGTGGGTGCGCACCGGTGACCTGGGCCGGCTGGACGCCGACGGCGCCCTGTGGGTCGTCGGCCGCAGTCGCCGTGTGGTGATCAGGGGCGGGATGAAGATCTCCCCGGTCCGGGTGGAGCGCGAGCTCGGCGCCCACCCCGATCTCGCGGACGTGTACTGCGTGCCCGTGCCGGACCCGGACCTGGGCGAGCGCATGTGCGCGTGCGTGGCCACGAGGAACGGCATGCCGCCGCCGACCCCGGCCGCGCTGACCGCCTACCTGCGTGACGAGCGCGGACTGGAGCCGCGCGAGCTGCCGGAGCGGTACCTGGCGCTGCCCGAACTGCCGCTGGGCCCGACGGGCAAGGTCTGCGCGGCCACCCTCGCCCGCATGGCGGCCGAGTCCGCCGTCCCGGTTCATGGCAGCGCGGCCCAGGCCACCACTCTTGCGATCGAGGAGTCGACCATGCAGACGACGACCACCGGGCAGACGACGACCACCGGCGACGGGCAGAGCGCGTCGCGATACGTCTTCGACAACCACAGCGAGCATGCCGGAGACCAGCACACGTTCCTGGCCCGCGCCTACGACCCGGTGACCACGGCCCGCCTCGCCCAGGCCGGGGTCGGCCCGGGGTGGCGGTGCCTGGAGGTGGGCGCGGGCGGCGGCAGCGTGGCGACGTGGCTGGCCGAGCGGGTGGGCCCCACCGGCGCCGTCGTGGCCACCGACATCAAACCCGAGCGCATCCCCGGCGGCCCCAACCTGCGGATCCTGCGTCACGACATCGTGCGCGACCCGCTGCCCGAGGCCGCTTTCGACCTGGTGCACTCCCGGCTCGTCCTGCTGCACCTGCCCGAGCGCATCGCCGTACTGAACCGCCTGGTTCGGGCGCTCAAACCCGGTGGCGTGCTGCAGCTCGACGAGTTCGACATCACGTACGGCCCCGGGCTGCTGATGCCCGACCCCGCCGCGCAGCGGCTGTACGAGACCTTCCTGTCGGCCAAGATCCGTGTGATGAAGCGGGCCGGCGCCGACGTCGCCTGGGGGCGTGCCGTCGCAGCGGCGATGCGCGACGCCGGCCTGGTCGACATCGACCCGCGGCCCCGACTGGAGCTGTGGACGGCCGACTCTCCCGGTGTGCACCTGATCGCCCATCACACCCGGCACCTGCGCGATCGATTCGTCGAGGAGGGGATGACCGACCGGCAGCTCGCCGACGTACGCGCCCTGCTGGCCGACCCCGGTTTCCGGGCCACCTCGTGCGTGTTCTATTCGGTCCAGGGCCGCCGCCCGGCCGGATGAGGTTCCCGGCAGGCCGCTTGGCTCGGTTTCCGAATGGCCTGTGGTTTCCAAGTGGCCTGCAAGATCACGATCTTAGCGTGGCGCGACATGGGAAAACGGCTGATGATCTGCGTCCTGCTGATGGCCCTCACCGGGTGCGGGACGACGGGGATCATTAACGAGGATCGGGCGAGCGGCTCGGTGGGCCAGGAGGGGTCTGTGGACGACGGGGGCATCGAACCTGGCATGCTGAAGGGGCGGGTGATCGACGCGGCGGGCAGGCCGATCGAGGGGGCCGAGATCGCCGCCGACAATCAGCTGCTCTACAACAGCAACCTGATCGTGCGGACCGATGGGGACGGCTCCTATCGGATCGACACGAACATCGGGGCGACCTTCCACGCGACGGGGACCGTGATCACGCAGTACAACGGTCAGGAATACCGGCTGAGCCTCGCACCCGACGACGACGCCTCCTTCGCCGGGCCGAGCGGCGCGATCAGGAACTTCACCTGGAAACTCTCGGGGAAGAGGGCCGACGGTCTCGGCTTCTACGGGGGCAAGGTGCTCTTCCATCTCGACATGACCGACCCGCTCGACCCGAACGTCTTCCTGGAGGACGAGAAGGTGCAGCTCAGCCTCACCCCGGAGGGTCCGCTGATCGACGGTTCCGCAGGGTCCCCGATCGTGGCGATGGCGACGAGGAACCCAGACGGCTCCGGCCTGGAGGACGTGCCCATCGGCCGTTACCGGATCACCGCCGACTACGCGGGCCGCCCTCTGGCGGTGAAGCTCCGCGGGGGAGGCGACTACGCGGAGGAGGTCACCGCCGATTTCGCCCCCATCATGACCGGCGTCTACTGGATCGAGCTGGAGCTCGCACTCCCACGCGGGTGACCCCCGCCGGGAGCGGAGATCGTCTCCGTTCGCTTCGACCAGCCGGGTGATCGAGAGCCGGGGGTAACCGGAAAGCAGCCGGGGGCGGCTGAAAATCGCTCGCTCTTCCGTACCGTACTGCGGCAGCATGGCCACCGCGATATCGGCATTCGGGGAGGGCTTATGGCTGTGCTCGGAACGGCCGAGGAGAACGCCGAAGACGGCCCATCTGTGCGGAAATCGGCGATTCTGCTGGCATTGCGCTATTACTGCGGTGAGCTGAGGCGTCAGTGGCGGATCGCGGCGCTCGCACTGACGCTGCCGGCGATGGGGAACATCTGCCTTTACTACCTGGCGCCGCTGGCGGTGGCCGGGCTGGTGGGGCACCTGTCCGGCGGCGGGGACGGCACCCTCGGTGCGCTGGTGCCCTACGTGCTCGCCTTCGGCGGATTGCTGCTGGCGGGCGAGGCGCTGTGGCGGGTGGGGTTGCACTTCCTCAATCGCACCGATGCCCGCGGCATAGAGCGACTCGGCGTGGTGGGCATGGACGAGTTGCTGGCCAAAGACGTCACGTTCTTCCATGACAACTTCGCCGGGTCGCTGACCAAACGGGTGCTCGGATTCTCCTCAAGATTCGAGGAATTCGCCGATACGCTCACATTCTCGATCATGGCCAAGGTGGTGCCTCTGGCATTCGCCTCGGTGGTTCTGTGGCGTTATCACCCTTTGCTGGTCCTCGTTCTCGTGGGCCTCATCATTGTCACCGGTGTTCTCGTCGCCCCGCTCGTCCGCCGTCGCCAGGCATTGGTCGACGAACGCGAGGCCGCCAAGGTGCTGGTGTCGGGCCACGTCGCGGACGTGCTGACCAACATGGAGACGGTCCGCGCGTTCGCCGCCGAGGATCGTGAAGCCGCCGAATATCGGGCCAGGATCGGCGAGCAGCGCAGGTTGTCCCTGCGTTCCTGGGATTACGGCAACCTCAAGGTGGACACCGTCGTCGCCCCGCTGTCGGTGCTCACCAGCACCGTGGGCCTGCTCCTCGCGGTGGCGCTTCGCGGTGGTCTCGGCGTCGAGGCCATCGTGGTGACGTTCACCTACTACTCGAACACCATCAGCATCATGTTCGAGTTCAACCAGATATACCGGCGGATGGAGAGCGTGCTCACCGAGGCGGCCCAGTTCACCGAGCTGCTTCTCGTACCGCCGACCGTGCTGGATCCGGCCGATCCGCAGCCGCTGCGCCCGGCCGACTCGGGCATCCGCTTCGACCGGGTGAGCTTCGCGTACGTCGATGGCCGGCCCCTGTTCGAGGACCTGGACCTGGACATTCCCAGTGGCGCCAAGATCGGGCTGGTCGGCCGGTCCGGCGGGGGCAAGAGCACGCTCACCCGGCTGCTGCTTCGACTCATGGACGTGAACGGAGGCAGGATCCTCATCGGCGGTCAGGACATCGCCCGACTGCGCCAAGCCGACCTGCGCAGCCTCATCGCCTATGTCCCTCAGGAACCCGCCATGTTCCACCGGTCGGTGCGTGACAACCTCGCGTTCGCCCGGCCGGACGCCACCGATGCCGAGATCCTCCGGGCCGCGCGGGCGGCGCATGTCACGGAGTTCGTCGAGTCCCTGCCGGACGGTTTCGACACCCTGGTCGGCGAGCGTGGCGTCAAGCTGTCCGGGGGGCAGCGGCAGCGCATCGCACTCGCGCGCGCCATCCTGCGCGACGCCCCCATCCTGCTGCTGGACGAGGCGACCAGCGCCCTCGACTCCGAAAGCGAAATCCTCGTCCAGGAGGCCCTGTGGCGCCTGATGCGGGACCGTACCGCACTCGTGGTCGCGCACCGCCTGAGCACCGTCGTCCGGATGGACCGACTCGTCGTACTCAACCGGGGACGCATCGTGGAGCAGGGCACACACGGCGAGCTGCTCCAGGCACAGGGCCCGTACGCCCGGCTCTGGCATCACCAGTCCGGAGGCTTCCTCGTCGAGGACGCAACCCCGGACGCGCTCCACCGTTGACCGATGCCCGGACCGGCCATCAGGGTGCGGAACCGCATCGCACGATGAGTCTTGTCGGTGCCGTAGGGCAGTATCGAACCGCCGAGCCGTTGACAGGAACAGAAGATCGCGGTGTCGCCCACGAATCGGCGGGCGGCCGACCTTGCCTTCCTCCGGAGGTTTCGATGACCAGCAGACCCGCCACCGCGCAGCACCTGCGTGACCTCGCGCGACTGCGCCGCGTCCGCGACCGGATCGACCGGGAGTACGCGCAGCCGCTGGACGTCGAGGCGCTCGCCCGCGGTGCGCACATGTCGGCGGGACACCTCAGCCGTCAGTTCCGGCTCGCCTACGGCGAGTCGCCGTACGCCTATCTGATGACGAGGCGCATCGAGCGCGCGATGGCGCTGCTGCGTCGCGGCGATCTCAGCGTCACCGAGGTCTGTTTCGCGGTCGGCTGCACCTCGCTGGGCACCTTCAGCACCCGCTTCACCGAACTGGTCGGTGTGCCGCCCAGCACCTACCGTCGCCGGTCGGCGCGCGCGACGGCGGGAATGCCGCCCTGCGTGGCGAAACGGGTGACCAAACCGATCAGGAATCGAGAAGCCCGGATTCCCGAGCCGCAGCTAGCGTGACCGTCATGGACATCACCATTCACAACACCTTTCTCCCGCACGACGACCCGGAAGCCTCCCTGGCCTTCTATCGCGACACCCTCGGCTTCGAGGTGCGCAACGACGTCGGCTACGACGGGATGCGCTGGATCACGGTCGGCCCCGCCGGTCAGCCGGACACGTCCATCGTCCTGCACCCGCCGGCCGCCGACCCCGGCATCACCGACGACGAGCGCCGCACCATCGCGGAGATGATGGCCAAGGGGACCTACGCCAGCGTCATCCTGGCCACCGCCGACCTCGACGGCGTCTTCGAGAAGCTGCAGGCCGGCGACGCCGAGGTCGTCCAGGAGCCGATCGAGCAGCCGTACGGCGTGCGCGACTGCGCCTTCCGCGATCCCGCGGGCAACATGGTCCGCATCCAGCAGACGCGATGAGCGCCGAACCCCGCTCCCGCGCCCAGCGTCGTCGTGACACCGAGCATCGGCTCACCCACGACGTCGACATCTGGGTGGCCAGTGCCTCGGAAGACGGTGCGCCATATCTGGTGCCGCTGTCCTTCGACTGGGACGGCGAGGCGCTGCTGATGGCCACGCCGGTGGACAGCCCGACCGGCAGGAACCTGGCCGCCTCCCGGACCGTACGGCTGGGGCTGGGCCACACCCGCGACGTGACCATGATCGACGGCGAGGTGGAGGTCCTCCACATGGACGCGCTGCCGCGGGAGCGGGGTGACCTGTTCGCCGAGCACACCGGCTTCGACCCGCGCGTGCCGGCCACGCCGTACCGCTGGTTCCGCGTCTTCCCGCGTCGCATTCAGGCGTGGCGCGAGGTGAACGAACTGCCCGACCGAGAGCTGATGCGCGACGGCCACTGGCTGATCTGAAGTCGTGTCTGACAGATCATGCCCTGCTGCACGCGGTCCAGACGGCGCCTGCTCCACGCCAAGGAAATTCCTGACAGGCCGGAACCTCCGCGGGGCCCCGGGTGACCGTAGGCCCCGCTGCGACCTCCTCCTCCGGCTTGCGAGGACTCCGCGTTCCTCCGGCGATCAGCGGCGCCGCAGTGACGGGTCGAGCAGCGAAGGAGGGGTGTCGTACTTCTCGTGGGCGGCGAGGTCGGTGCCGGGAGCGACGATCGCGTCGATCGCGTCGAGCACATCGGGGGAGAGCACGGTGTCGGCGGCGGCGAGTTGCGAGTGCAGGTGGTCCAGCGTGCGGGGACCGATGATCGCGCTGGTCACGGCGGGATGCGCGGTCACGAAACCGAGCGCGAGCTGGATCATCGTCAGACCGGCCTCGTCGGCGACCACGGCCAACCGTTCGACGGCATCGAGCCTGGCCCGGTTGGACGGAATGGTGATGTCGAAGCGTTCCGGCATGAACGTCGAGCGGCTGGTGGTGATTTCCCGGCCTTCCCGGATCGCGCCCGACAGCCAGCCCGACGCCAACGGGCTCCACGCCAGCACGCCGAGTCCGTACTGCTCGGTCACGGGCAGCACGTGGGTTTCGATCCCGCGCTGGAGGATCGAGTAGCTGGGCTGCTCGGTGACGTAACGACTCAGGTGGTTGTCGCGGGCGGCCCATTGGGCCTGCACGATGCGGTACGCGGGGAAGGTCGAGGAGCCGAAGTAGCGGATCTTCCCCGCGCGCTGCAGGTCGGTCAGAGCCGACAGCGTCTCCTCGTCGCTGGTCGCCGGGTCCCACCGGTGAATCTGGTAGAGATCGACGTGGTCGACACCGAGGCGGCGCAGGCTGTCGTCCAGCGCGGTGATCAGCCAGCGGCGTGAACCGCCCCGATGGTTGCGTTCGTCGCTCATGGGCATGCTCGCCTTCGTGGCCAGCACGATGTCGTCGCGGCGGCCGGCGATGGCTTTGCCGACCATCTCTTCCGACTCGCCGACGCTGTACATGTCGGCGGTGTCGATGAGGTTGATCCCGGCCTCAAGAGCGGCGTCGATGATGGCGGTGGCCTCGTCCTGGGTGGTGCGGCCGATCTTTCCGAAGTTCATCGCGCCGAGCGCGAGGGAGCTGACCTGCACACCGGTGCGGCCCAGATCGCGGTACTGCAAGAGAGTGTCTCCTTGGTTGCCGATGAAGCGTGGTGGCGATGCGTGCTTGGTTCCCGGTCCCTGCTCTGGCATCATGAGCAAACGGAACCTTGTCCCGTTTGACGATACGGGACATTGTCCCGTTTAGCAATCCCGGTAACGGAGGGAACGGCGCGTGAACGACAGCGACCGAGGCGCAGGGCGTGCGATCCCGCGCAAGCGGGCCGACGCCCGGCGCAACGAGAGGGCGCTGCTCGACGCCGCCGCAGCGGTCTTCGTGACCTCGGGCGTCGAGGCGCCGATACGCGACATCGCCGCGGAGGCCGGCGTCGGGACGGCCACGATCTACCGCCACTTCCCCACGCGCGCGGACCTCATCATCGCCGTCTACCGACACCAGATCGAGGCACTCGCCGACGCCGGTCCGGCCCTGCTGGCGGCCGGTCCGACTCCGCACGCCGCGCTGGGGCGATGGATCGACCTCTTCGTCGACTTCCTGGTCACCAAGCACGGTCTAGCGGCCGTGCTGCAGTCCGACAACGCCGCCTTCGAAGCGCTGCACGCCTATTTCCTCGACCGGCTCGTGCCCGTGTGCGCCCGACTACTCGAGGCCGCGGCCGCCGCCGGCGAGATCCGCACCGGCATGAGTGCCTACGAACTCATGCGCGGCGTCGGAAACCTCTGCATCGGCGTGGAGAACGACCCCCGGTACGACGCGCGTCGACTGGTCGAACTCCTCATCGCCGGACTGCGCCTACCCCGCTAGCGTCGCGCCGACGTACGCGGCGAGGTGCTCGCCGGTGAGGGTGGAACGGGCGGCGACGAGGTCGGCGGGCGCGCCTTCGAAGACGATCCGGCCGCCGTCGTGGCCGGCACCGGGGCCGAGGTCGATGATCCAGTCGGCGTGCGCCATGACGGCCTGGTGGTGCTCGATGACGATGACCGACTTGCCGGAGTCGACGAGGCGGTCGAGCAGGCCGAGCAGCTGCTCGACGTCGGCGAGGTGCAGGCCGGTGGTCGGCTCGTCCAGGACGTAGATGCCGCCGTTGGCGGCCATGTGGGTGGCCAGCTTGAGCCGCTGCCGCTCCCCGCCCGACAGTGTGGTGAGCGGCTGGCCGAGGCTGAGGTAGCCGAGCCCGACGTCGGCGAGCCGCTTGAGGATGGCGTGCGCGGCCGGCGTGCGGGCCTCACCCGCGCCGAAGAACTCCTCGGCCTCGGCCACCGGCATCGCGAGCACCTCGCTGATGTCACGGCCGCCGAGGAGGTGGTCGAGCACCGATGCCTGGAACCGCTTCCCCTCGCACTCTTCGCAGGTGGTGGCGACACCGGCCATCATGGCCAGGTCGGTGTAGACGACGCCGGCGCCGTTGCAGTTGGGGCAGGCGCCCGCTGAGTTGGCGCTGAACAGCGCCGGCTTCACGCCGTTGGCCTTCGCGAACGCCTTGCGGATCGGGTCGAGCAGCCCGGTGTAGGTCGCCGGGTTGCTCCGGCGCGAGCCGCGGATCGCGCCCTGGTCGATCGAGACCACACCGGCGCCGGCGGGGATCGAACCGTGGATCAGCGAGCTCTTGCCCGAGCCGGCGACGCCGGTGACGACGACGAGCACGCCGAGCGGGATGTCGACGTCGACGTCGCGTAGGTTGTTCGCGCTCGCGCCGCGGATCTCCAGCGTGCCGGTGGGCTTCCGTACCGACGGCTTCAGTGCGGCCCGGTCGTCGAGATGGCGGCCGGTGACGGTGCCGCTGGCCCGCAGCCCCTCGACGGTGCCCTCGAAACAGACGGCGCCGCCCGCCGTGCCGGCGCCCGGTCCGAGATCGACGATGTGGTCGGCGATCGCGATCATCTCCGGCTTGTGCTCCACGACGAGCACCGTGTTGCCCTTGTCCCGCAGCCGCAGCAGCAGGTTGTTCATCCGCTGGATGTCATGGGGGTGCAGGCCCGAGGTGGGCTCGTCGAAGACGTAGGTGACGTCGGTGAGCGAGGAGCCGAGGTGACGGACCATCTTGGTGCGCTGCGCCTCGCCGCCCGACAGTGTGCCCGACGGCCGGTCGAGCGAGAGATAGCCCAGCCCGATCTCCACGAACGAGTCGAGAGTCCGCTGCAGTGTCGCGAGCAGCGGCGCCACGGACGGCGCGTCGAGGCCGCGGACCCATTCGGCCAGGTCGCTGATCTGCATCGCGCACGCGTCGGCGATGTTGATCCCGTTGATCCGCGAGGCGCGGGCGGCCTCGTTGAGCCGGCTGCCGCCGCACTCCGGGCAGGTGGTGAAGATGACCGCCCGGTCCACGAACGCCCTGACGTGCGGCTGCAGCGCCTCCCGGTCCTTCGACAGGAACGACTTCTGAATCCGCGGGATCAGACCCTCGTACGTCACGTTGATGTTGTCGACCTTGATCCTGGTCGCTTCCTTGTGGAGCAGGTCGTACAGCTCTGTCTCGGTGTAGTCGCGGAGCGGCTTGTCGGGGTCGAGGAAACCGGAGCCCATGAAGATGCGGCCGTACCAGCCGTCCATGCTGTAGCCGGGGATGGTGAGCGCGCCCTCGGCGAGCGATTTGTTCTCGTCGTAGAGCTGGGTCAGATCGAAGTCGGTCACGTTGCCCATGCCCTCGCAGCGCGGGCAGGCGCCGGCGGGCACGTTGAAGCTGTAGTGGAACGACGGGCCGGCGCTCGGCTCGCCCAGTCGGCTGAAGACGATACGCAGCATCGCGTTGGCGTCGGTGGCGGTGCCGACGGTGGAGCGGGAGTTGGCGCCCATCCGCTCCTGGTCGACGATGATCGCCGTCGTCAGCCCTTCCAGCACGTCGACCTCCGGACGGGCCAGCGTCGGCATGAATCCCTGCACGAAGGCGCTGTAGGTCTCGTTGATCAGCCGCTGCGACTCCGCGGCGATCGTGCCGAACACCAGCGAGCTCTTGCCGGAGCCGGAGACGCCGGTGAACACCGTCAGCCGGCGTTTCGGGATCTCGACGCTGACGTCCTTGAGGTTGTTCTCACGCGCGCCCTGCACGCGGATCAGGTCGTGGCTGTCGGCGGCGTGCGGCGCATGCGGCCGCGGGTCGGTGGGCATGCTCATCGTCTTTCCATCCGTTCTTCGGGGTCTTCGGCGTCGTCTGGGTCGATCTAACCAGCTTTTTGTAGTACATACGTTCGTGTAGCGCGCCTGATTTTCTTGGGGGGCGGCACGATCACGGCACGATCCGCGGCACGATGGCGGTGACGGCCGCCGGCGTGGCCCGAGCCGGCCCGGTCCGGCCGGTCGGCGCGGCACGCGCGGGCGGAAGGCGTGGGTACGGAAAAAGTCGACCGTTTCCGTCTGCCGTGTCGATCCGCGGCCGTCCCGTTCGACCTTGGAGTGAGACGGTCGAAAGGCGACCGCGGATGCGAGGATATCGAAGATGGCGAAGTACATGCTGATCATGCGGGGTACGGACGAGTCCGTCGCGAAGATGATGGCGACGCCCTTCGAGCAGATGCTCGAGGTGGTGGGCCGCTTCAACGAGGAGCTGATCCGGGCCGGCGTGCTCGTCGCGGCCGAAGGCCTGGACGACCCGGCCCAGGGCGTGGTGGTCGACTTCAGCGGCGAGACACCGGTGGTCACCGACGGTCCGTACGGCGAGACGAAGGAGCTGTTCGGCGGCTTCTACCTGATCGACGTCGCGTCGAAGGAGGAGGCGGTCGAGTGGGCCAAGCGCATCCCCGCGATCCCCGGCAGCAAGTGTGAGATCCGCCGGGTCCCGGGCATCGACGAGTTCCCGCAGGACAACGAGTGGGTCATCATGGAGCGGGCGTGGCGCGAGCGGACCGGCCAGCTGTGACGTCCGCGGCCACCGGCGGCCCGCCGAGCGCCGAGTCGGCGCGGCGGGCCGTCGAGGCCGTCTGGCGGATCGAGTCCGCCCGGGTCGTCGCCGCGCTGGCCCGTTACACCGGAGACTTCGAACTCGCCGAGGACGTCGCGCAGGAGGCGGTGGCCGAGGCGCTCGTCACCTGGTCGCGAGAGGGCGCGCCGGCCAACCCGGTGGGCTGGCTGCTCGCGACGGCGCGGCGGCGTGCCATCGACGGCTTCCGCCGCCGCTCGGCGCTGGAGGAGCGGTACGCCATGCTCGCCGGTCGGCTTGCCGAGGGTGAGGCGAGCTCGGGCTCGACGGACCCGCCGAACGGGCCGGACGACCTGCCGTGGGATCCCGACCGGATCGACGACGATGTCCTGGCGCTGATGTTCGTGGCCTGCCATCCGGTGCTCTCGCCCGAGGCCCGGGTGGCCCTGACGCTGCGCGTGGTCGGCGGCCTGTCGAGCGAGGAGATCGCCCGGGCGTTCCTCGTGCCCGTGCCGACGGTCCAGGCCCGGATCACCCGGGCGAAGAAGACCATCGCCGCAGCGGGAGTGCCGTTCGAGCTGCCGCCGTCGCAGGAACGGCGAGAACGGCTCGGCGGGGTCCTGAGCGTGCTGTACGTGATCTTCACGGAGGGTTCGACCGCGACGACCGGCGACCGCCTGCTGCGCCCGGATCTGGCGTACGAGGCGATCCGGCTGGCCCGGGTGCTGGCCGCGCTGCTGCCCGACGAGCCGGAGGTGTACGGGCTGCTCGCCCTGTTCGAGCTCACGGCCGCGCGTTTTCCCGCGCGCACCGGGCCCGACGGCGAGGCGGTGCTGCTGGAGGATCAGGACCGGCGGCTGTGGGACCGGTCGGCGATCCGCCGCGGTCTGGCCGCGCTCGGCCGGGCGACGGCCATCGGCCGGGGGCTCGGGCCGTACGGACTGCAGGCGGCGATCGCGGCCTGTCACGCGTCGGCGTCCTCGGTGGGGGAGACCGACTGGGAGCGTGTCGTGCTCCTGTACGAGGCGCTCGGCCGGGTCGCTCCCTCACCGGTCGTCGAGCTCAACCGCGCCGTCGCCGTCGCGATGGCGGACGGACCTCGGCGGGCGCTGTCGATCGTGGACGAGCTGGTCGCCGCCGATCGCCTGCCGGGGTCGTACCTGCTCCCGAGCGTGCGCGGCGAGCTGCTCGCCCGGCTCGGCCGGACCGCCGAGGCACGGGCCGAGCTGGAGCTCGCCGCCCGGCTGTGCCGCAACGTCCGCGAACGGTCGGTGCTGCTGCGCAAGGCGGCCGCGCTGGCGTGACATCCGTACGCCGCTGACGTCCCATATATCAGGTGCGCCGGACAGGTGCGCCCTGGGAGGCTGGTCGACCGGCCTGTCGCGACCCGGATATCCGAATGAGAGCAACGGATGAGTGACGTCAGACCCGTCCCCGAGACGGCCGCCGTCCGGTGGCGTGCGCTGCGCCCGCTGCGCCACCGCGACTATCGGCTGCTCATCGGCGCCACCGCGCTGTCGATGTTCGCCACCGGCACGTGGACGATCGTCATGGTCTTCCAGGTCATCGCCATCGACGACAACCCGACCGCGCTGTCGGCGGTCGCCTCGTGCTTCAGCGGCGGCCTGTTCGCCTTCGCGCTGGTGGGCGGCGTCGTGGCCGACCGTGTCTCCAAACGCATGGTGATCATCCTGGTCCAGGGGGTGAACCTCCTCGCCGTGACCGCGGTGTGCGCCCTGGCGTTCATGGACGTGATCCGGCTGTGGCACCTGGCCGTCGCCTCCGCGCTGCTCGGCGCGGGGGCCGCGTTCTTCTATCCCGCCTACAGCGCCTACCTGCCGAGCATCCTGCCCGCCGACGACCTGCTGGCCGCGAACGGCATGGAGGGCGCGCTGCGGCCGACCCTGCAGCAGGCGATCGGACCCGCGCTCGGCGGGATGGTCGTCGGCGCGTGGATCCCCGCCGCCGGAGCGGCCGTCACGGCCGTGCTCCACGGGAGCGCGTTCGTTCTCGTCCTCCTCCTGCGCCCGCAGGCCGGGGCGCGGGCCAACGCCGCGGCGGGCGGGAAACGGCCGGGCATGCTGCGCGACCTGCGTGAGGGCTTCGTCTTCACGCTGCGCACCCCGTGGCTGCTGTGGACCCTGCTGTTCGCCTGCCTCATGCTGCTGGTGACCATGGGACCGATCGAGGTGCTGCTGCCGTTCATCACCCGGGACCGGTTCGCCGACGGAGAGCGGACGTTCGGCCTGCTCCTCACGGCGTTCGGAGCCGGGGGAGCGGTCGGCTCCCTGGCGATCTCGTCACGGCCGCTGCCGCGGCGCTACCTCACCGTCATGGTCATCGGCTGGGGCGCGGGCACCCTCCCGCTGGCCGTGATCGGCCACATCGCCTCGTTCTGGGTCATGGCCGCGTCCCTCTTCGTCATCGGGTTCACCGGAGGCATGGGCATGGTCATCTGGGGGACCCTCCTGCAGCGGCGGGTTCCGCCGACCATGATCGGGCGGGTGGCGAGCCTTGACTTCTTCGTCTCCATCGCGCTCATGCCGCTGTCCGTCGCGGTGGCGGGACCGCTCTCGACGGTGGTGCCGACGCCCGTCATCTTCACCGCGGCGGGTGTCATCCCGCTTCTCCTCGCGATGACCGCGGTTCTCGCCGGGCGGATGACGAGTGACGAGATCGCCAATCCGCTCGACGTGCCGGCCGGCTGATCACCGGGGATATATCTCAGGACGGACATGAGCTGTTCCCCGTGTTCCCCGTGCTCCCTGTGTTCCCCGTGTTCTCCGTGTTCCCCGGCGAGAACCGGAAGGCCGTACGCGCGGGCGCGCCCACCAGGTTGTCCCAGAACCGGCCGGGGGTCAGCGGGTCCCTCGTGGCGGCGAGCAGGTCCCGGAACCGGCCGGTGGCCAGCTCGCCCCTGATCCGCTCCACCTCGGCCTGGAACCGCCCGTCCGACAGCCCGGTGCCCGGGGCCATGTAGTCGGCGACGATGTACTCGACGGGCAGCGGCTTCTCATGCCCGACCCGCTGCCCGCACGCGATCGCCATGTGACCACCGACGGCGTTGGCCAGCCCGAGCCGGTCGATCACGAGGACGTCCAGCGGGAACGACGCTCCCAGGGTGCCCAGCATGTTGCCCGCGACCGCCAGGCGGGCGGGCTGATCGGCGCGGAGCGGCATCGGCCCCACCCCCGTGCCCGGCACATGCAGGCCGGTGGCGTTCTCCCGGCTCAGCGGGTCGGCTCGGCCGCGCAGGTAGGACTCGGCGTTCACCGGATGCGGGTCCCCGGTCCACCGGACGTAGAAGCCGTGCTCGTCCGCGATGCCGTCCGGCCCGATCTCCTGTGGGTACGGCACCCTGAGCGCCACGGCGCAGGCCACGGCCCACAGCGTCACGGTGGCGCAGGCGAGCGCGGTCATCGTGCGCGGCGGCAGGACCATGGCGGGGAGCAGGACGAGCAGCAGCACCGGCAGCATCATCCGGCCGTGCATGAAGTCGCCGCCGACCCGCAGGACGTACAGCAGCATCAGCGCCCCGGCCGTGAGCGGGGCCGCGGTCACGACGAGATCCCGGCGGGTGCGGCAGACCCACAGCGACAGCGGCACGACCACCAGCAGGGGGCCGATCAACTGGTAGGTCAGCAGGGTGTCGCCGGCGTAGAGCAGACCACGCGCCCACCGGCTCTCCCCGGCCTCCTTGGCGAGGGCGGTGTTGGGCACGAGGAGCCCGTAGTAGCCCATCCGGAAGATCTGGCAGGCCACCGGCAGGGCCAGGGAGACCGCCGACCAGCGGGCGGCGGCGCGCCAGCCCGGCCGCAGCAGTACGAGCAGCGCGGCGAAGAAGACCGGGTGGACCAGGGCCAGCTCGGGCCGGACGAGAGGCGCAAGACCGAGGACGAGCACCAGCGGGAGCACCGGTCCGCCCGAAGCCGCCCGGACCAGCAGCCACCAGGACGAACCTATCCACAGGAACACCAGCCCGGTCTCCAGCCCGGAGGTCGCGAACTCCCAGAACGGCGGCAGCGCGAGGACGATAAGCACCCCGGCGGGCAGGAGCACCCGGTGCGAGCCGTCGTACCGGAGCATGGCGCCGCGCATGGCGAACACCACGGCGCCGACCGTGCACACCAGGCCGAGCAGCACCGCGACGTAGGCGACGTCCCCCGGGCTCACCCAGGAGACCAGCGCGACCAGATAGGTCCACGCCATGCTGGTGTTGGCCTCGACGCGCTCGCCGACGTTGAAGACCGGCCCGTTGCCCGCGAGCAGTTGCCGTACGGTGCGCACCGCGATCAGGCCGTCGTCGCTGATCCAGCGGTTCTGCCAGCCGGCGAAGGCCATCACGGCAGCGGCGGCCACCGTGATCACGTGGTTCCACGTCTCAGCGGGCCACCGCGGTCGCTCGGCGACGGCCTCCACGGCGCTCATCCCGCGATGCCCATATCGCTGCTCCCGTGTGCCGCAGCCCCCTACGCCGTACGGCTCCGCCGGCCGTGTGCGGCGGACAGGACGACGTCGACGAGCCGATCCGCCGCGTCGGGCCTGCCGTACGCCCTGGCCTGCCCCGCCATGGCGGCGCGGCGGTGCGGGTCGGCGAGCAGCGGGGCCACGGCCTGCCGCAGGTCGTCGGCCGCCACCTCGCCCAGCAGGGCGACCGCAGCGCCGGCCTCGTGCAGGTGACGGGCGTTGTAGGCCTGCTCCCCACCCGCCGAGGTGGCGAGCGGAACGAGCACCGCCGCCTTGCCCAGCGCGGTCAGCTCGGCGATCGTCCCCGCGCCGCTCCGCGAGATCACCACATCGGCCAGCGCGAGGACGTCGGGCAGCTCCGGGCCGACGAAGCCGGTGAGGAGATAGCGGGCCGCGAGCTCGGCGGGCAGCCGACCGGCCTGGCGGCGCAGGTCCTCCAGGTTCGCCGCCCCGCATTGGTGGATGACGTTCGCGTGCGAGAGCAGCCACGGCAGGATGCCGTACACCAGGCTGTTGATCTGCTGCGACCCCTGGGCGCCGCCGGTGACGTAGACCGTGGGCAGGGTGCGTTCGAAGCCGTACAGGCCGAGCGCCTCCACCGCACGTTCGGGCCGCCCCGACAGCGCCTCCGGCCGTACGGGATTGCCCGTGACGACGGCGGTCGTACGCGCCGACCTCGGCAGGAGCGGCAGCGTGGACTCCGACGACACGGCGAAGCGCGTCGCGACCCGGGCGAGCATCCGGTTGGCCAGACCGAGACGGACCGTCTGCTCGTGGACCACAAGGGGGCGGCGGCACACCCAGGCCGCCAGGCCCAGGGGTACGGCGACATAGCCGCCCGTGGCCAGCACCACATCGGGGCGGAAACCGGAGACGACCGAGCGGGCCTGGAAGACGCCGAGCAGTGCGCGGCCCATGTCCTTGATGTTCGAGACGATCTCCAGCGGGTTGCGGGAGCGGCGTACCTTGCCGGTGGCGACCGTGGCGAACTCGATGCCCTCGGCCGCCGCGACGCGCGCCTCCAGCCCCTCGGCCGTGCCGACCCACAACACCTCCACCGCCGTGCCGGTGGCCGCGAGCCTGCGCTGCAGGGTGCGCACGGCCGTCAGGGCGGGATAGGTGTGGCCGCCCGTCCCGCCTCCGGTGACGATCAGGCGGAAGGGCCGCTTCGGATCCGGCACGAGATGGTCGGCGGCGTCACCGGTCACGAGGAGACTTCCAATCTTGGCCGCGCGGGAACTCGGCCCACGCCGGAGGACAGCGGAACATCGCGGACGATAGCAGGCAGACCGGTACGCAGCGATCTTCCCGGGCCGGCTGCTCGGAAAGGCGGTCGCGCCGGCCGGGGTGTTCGCACTGGTCGTAGGACCGGCGGCGCCGGCGCATCGCCCCGGGGGACGGTCGGCTCGTCGCCGGAACCTCTATCATCACGCAGAGCATTTGATCGCCTACCAAAAGTGAGAGTCGGGCTCTAGGCTCACAGCAGAGGAACGGACATGCCCATGCGCCTCGGCGCCGCACGCTCGCCCCGGTCGCAGGACGACGGGTCGCGTGACGACGGGTCGGCCTCGCCGTACCCCTCCGATGGCCGGGTGCGGCCGGGCACGTGCGGCCGCCTCGGCGCGGCCCTGCTCCGGCGCGGCCGCGTGGTCGTCGCGGCATGGCTCCTCCTGGCCGTGGCATCCGCCGCGCTGCTGCCCGGGCTGACGCAGCGTCTGAGCCCACCGCCGCTCGAGGTGCCGGGCTCCAGATCGGCCGTGGCGGCACGCCTGATCTCCCAGGGGTTTCCGCAGTTCGGCAGCGAGCAGATGGTCCTCGCCTTCGACTCCGCCACGCTGACGGCCACGGAACCGGCCTACCAGCGGGCGCTGGCCGAGACGGTCGGATCACTGGTCGACCTGCCGGGCATCGGCGGGATGTTGCCGTTGCCCACGGGTGAGGACCAGGACCCGCATCACGCGTACGTGCTCTTCGGCGTCACGGGGGACGAGGCGGCCCGCCAGCGACGGCTGCCGGCCCAGGCGGCGGCCGCCCGGCAGGCCGTGGACGAGGCGTCCGGAGGAAAGGTCACCGTGACGATCGTCGGGGCGAGCGCGGTGTTCGCCGAGCTGGTCCGGGGCGACCTCGACGACCTGCAGCGGATGAAGGTCGTCACCGTTCCCCTGGTGGTCCTGCTGCTCGTCCTCGGACTGGGAGCCGTGGGATCCGCAGTCGTACCGCTGCTCGTGGCGGGAGCGGCGATCCTGGTGACCGCGGGGGTGCTCTCCCTGCTCGGCATGATCGCTCAGGTCGACTCGACGCAGCTGACCGTCGCCCTCACCGTCTGCCTGGGAATCGGGCTGGACTACGCGTTGCTCATCCTGCTGCGCTACCGCCAGGCCCGCCGTGACGAGTGCCTGCCGCCCGTGACGGCGGCCGTCCGGGCGGCGGACACGGCGGGCGGCACCGTCTCGTGGTGCGCCGTGGCCATCGTGCTCACCGCCGGCGCCCTCTTCACCGTCCCCGTGCCGGGGATCAGGAACATCGCCCTGGCGGTGATCGTGGCCGCCCTCGTCACGGCGGCGGCCGCGTCGAGCCTGACACCGGTGCTTCTGCCGCTGCTCGATCCGTGGCTGGAGTGGAGATCGCTTCCCTGGCGGCGCCTGCGCCGTACCACCGGACGTCCGGCCTGGCTGCGTCCGGCCGGGCACCTGATGAACCACCCGGTCCGCTACGCGCTCGCCGTGACGGCGCTGCTGCTGGCGGCCGCCCTTCCGGTGCTGAGCCTGCGCCTCGGGCTGCACTACGACCGCCCTTCGCTGGCGGGCACCGCCACCGGTCACGGCCTGGTCCAGATGGAAGCCGACCGGATGGCAGGCATCACCGGGCTGGTCCTGCCCCATCCGAAAGGAAGCGGCCCGGTGAACGTCGACGCACTGATGGACGCCCTGGAGGCCGATCCGCGGGTGGGACCGGTCGCCGTCGTGGACAACGGCCGGGACCTGACGGTGGTGCTGGTCACCGAGCGCAACCCTCCTGACAGTGCGGCCTCGGCCGCGCTGCTCCGGCACATCTATGAGGTGGCGCCGCGCCTGTCGCCCCCCGGCCGGCAGATGGTCGTGGCCGGCCCCACCGCCCTGCTGGCCGACCTCGGCGAGCAGATGCTGGCCGGTCTGGGCCTGGCGATCGCCCTGGTGCTGCTGTTCTCGTTCCTCCTGCTGCTGGTCACCTTCCGCAGCCTGCTGATCGCGGTGAAGGCCGTCTGCATGAACATGCTGTCCGTCACCGCCACCTTCGGCCTGCTCGCCCTGTGCTTCCAGCACGCGAGCCCGACCCGCGACGTGAACCTCCTGGTGCCGCTGCTGACCTTCACCGTCGTCTTCGGCCTGTCCCTGGACTACGAGGTCTTCCTGGTCCATCGTGTCGCCGAGCACTACCGGCGTACGGGCGACAACACCGCCGCGGTGCTCCACGGGCTGCGGCACACGGCCCGTCCGATCACCCTGGCCGCCGCCGTGATGACCGTCGCCTTCGCCAGCCTGTTGATCACGCACCGCAGCGATCTCCAGCAGACGGGGTTCGCCGTCGCCGTGGCCGTCGCCGTGGACGCCACTCTCATCCGCATGATCCTCGTCCCCGCGCTCATGCGGCTGCTCGGTCACCGCAACTGGTGGCTGCCCCGGCCGCTGGCACGGCTGCTCCCGCCCGCCGGCTCGGCCACCCCGCCGACGGCCGCTTCCTCGGGATCTTGACCATCCCGTGCGTGTCCCGCCGTCGAACGCCGCACCGGTGTTACTTGCTGTGATAAATAAATCACTCAGAGTAATCTACCTGGGAGGCACGATGAGAATTGCTCCGGTTGGCCCGCGACGTGCGGCCCGTGGCCTCGGCGTCACCGCGGCGGCCGTGCTCGGCCTGGCGCTGGTGGCGGCGCCGTCGGTCGCACAGCCGGTCGCACAGCCGGTCGCACAGTCGGTCGCGCAGGGAGCGTCCGAAAGCGGTGTCGGGGACATCGCGGCGATCTCGCGCCCCGCACAGCCCGCCGCGACCCCGCACACCGTCCTCACCTGCTCGGCCAAGACGGTCAAGCCGATCACCTTCGACCCGCCGCTCACCCAGCGGGCCCAGTCGGTGACCACCCGCGGCGCGATCTCACTGCTCAACTGCACCTCCCCCGACAACAGCCATCCCCGACCCCGCTCGGGGCAGCTCACCTTCGAGGGCAGCGGCCTGGCGACGTGCACCGGCGTGAAGAACGCCACCGGCAGCGGCACGATCACCTGGAAGGACGCCCAGGGCACCAAGCTGGGGACCTCCACCGTGCGCCCCAATCTCAACGCGATCGACTCCTACAACCCCGGCAACGCCCTGCTGTTCGGTGAGATCACCGCCGGGATGCTGAAGGGGACGCGCACATCCGGCAGGGCCATACCCACCACCGACATCAGCAAGTGCTCCACCACGGGCCTGACCGGCGTCGAGGGCGCGGGCACCATGGACTTCATCACGGTGAGCTGAGCCGGACCCCGGGACCGGGATCGACGACCTCCGGTCAGGGGACCCGGGAGCGGGCCGGTGGCCGCGCCTCGTCAGCAGGCGCGCCCGGCCCGCTCTCGCGTTCAAGGGAGCCGGCATCGAACGGGCGGACGGCCCTCACGGATGACGGGACAGATACCCGCCCATGGTCGTGAACACCTCGTCCGCCGGCAGGTCGGTGCCGTCCTGGGTGCGTACCCGTTCGATCACCAGGCCGTGACTGCGGCCGCGGCGCGCCTCGGCGCCGGCCACGATGACGACGCCGTCGCCTTCGCGGATGAACACCCGGCCAGGGGTGCCGCCGTAGACGCCCGTGGAGACCGAGGCCTTCAGGACGCGGAGGCGTTCGCCCCTGTAGTAGGTGAAAGCGTTGGGGTAGGGGTCGGACTGGGCGCGTACCAGCCGCTCGATGTCCTCGGCCGGCCAGGTCCAGTCGATGTTGCCGTCCTCGAGCGAACGCTTGTGGAAGAAGCTGGCCTTGGAGCGGTCCTGCGGCGTCCAGTCGGTGCGGCCGGAGGCGATGAGGTCGAGGGCCTCGGCGACGATGGGGGCGATGAGGTCGACGGTGCGGTGGAACAGGTCGGTGGCGGTGTCGTGCGGGCCGACCGGGACGGCCCGCTGCACCACGATGTCCCCGGCGTCGAGGTCGGCGTCCATCATGTGGGCGGTGACGCCGACCTCCTTCTCGCCGTTGATGAGGGCCCAGATGAGCGGGGAGAAGCCGGCGTAGGCCGGCAGCAGCGAGTCGTGCACGTTGAGGGTGCCGTACCGGGGGAGGGTGAAGATCTCCGGCGGTATCCACGTGCGCCAGTTGTTGGCGACGATGAGGTCGGGTTCGACTTTCTTGAGGGTGAGCAGGAGTTCGTCGTCGGGGCGGTTGCGAAGCAGGACGGGGACGTCGTGCGCCTCGGCCAGCTCCGCCACCGAGTCGTTCCAGATCTTCTCGTAGGCGTGGTCGCTTCGGGGATGGGTGACCGCTAAGGCCACGTCGTGCCCGGAATCCAGCAGAGCCTGAAGGGTGCGATGCCCCCAGGTCTGATAGCCGAACATCACGACCCGCATCGGCGCTCTCCTTGTGAGGGGATGGGATAAAGGTTATGATCGCGCAGTTAGGTGAGCCTAACCTAAATCGAACCCTGGTTCCACCCGTTCAGGACCGCTCCCTCGAAAGGCCTTCAATGCCCACTGTCGAGCAGCCTGTCCACGATCTCGTCGGCATCGGTTTCGGACCCTCCAACCTCGCCCTGGCCATCGCGCTGCGCGAGCGCGAGGCGCGCACCGGCGAGCGGATCGACGCGGTGTTCCTGGAAAAGCAGCCATCCTTCGGATGGCACCGCGGCATGCTCCTCGAAGGCACGACGATGCAGGTCTCCTTTCTCAAGGACCTGGTCACCATGCGCAATCCCGCCAGCGAATTCAGCTTCCTGTGCTACCTCAAGGCGCGCGGTCGAATGCTGGATTTCATCAACCACAAAACGATGTTCCCCTCCCGCATGGAGTTCCACGACTACCTGGAGTGGGCCGCGACCCACTTCGCCGACCAGGTCGAGTACGGCTCCGAGGTCGTGGCGGTCACCCCCGTCACCGTCGACGGAACGATGGAGTGCCTCGATGTGGTGATACGCCGGGGCGAGGGCGAGCTGAGCACCCGTCGCACCCGCAACCTGGTCGTCGCCGTCGGCCTGGATCCGGTCTTACCCGACGGGGTGGTCAGCGACGAACGCGTCTGGCACAGCGAAGAACTCCTGGACAGACTCCCCTCGGTCACGGAGCCCCGCCGGTTCGTGGTCGTCGGCGCGGGCCAGAGCGCCGCCGAGGTGACCGATCACCTGCACAGCAGGTTCCCCCGGGCCGAGGTGTACGCGGTGTTCTCCAAGTACGGCTACACCGTCGCCGACGACAGCTCCTTCGCCAACCGCATCTTCGACTCCGCCGCGGTCGACCACTACTTCCAGGCGCCGGAGACGGTCAAGGAACGCCTGCGTGCCTATCACGCCTCCACCAACTACTCCGTGGTCGACCTCGACCTCATCGACGAGCTGTACCGCAGGCACTACCAGGAGAAGGTGCAGGGCAGGGAGCGACTGCGCATCCTCAACGCCTCCAGGCTCGCCGAGGTCGCGCGGGGCGCCGAGGGCCTGCGCGTCACCGTAGAGTTCCTGCCCACCGGGGAACGGACCGTCCTGGAGGCCGATGTGCTCGTCTACGCCACCGGCTACCGGCCCGGCGACCCGCTGACCCTGCTGGGCGACACCGGCGAGCACTGTGAGCGGCTGCCCTCGGGCGCCCTGCGCATCGAGCGCGACTACCGGATCGCCACCTCGGCGCACCTGCGCTGCGGCATCTACGTGCAGGGGGCGACCGAGCACACCCACGGCCTGACCTCGACCCTGCTGTCCAACACCGCCGTTCGGGCCGGCGAGATCGTCGATGCGCTGGCCGGGCGGCTGCGCGACAGCGGCCGCGGCACCTACGCGTTCTCGCGCTGACCCTCGATGGACGACCTGCGACCGACCTGATGGCCGAGGTCACGACCGGGCGAGCACCCAGGCGACATCCCTGATCAGGGCGTGCCGCCAGCCCGCCCGGTCGTGGGCCGAGGCCGACCGTGAGATCCGTACGGTCGCACCGGCCTGTTCTGTGAGGGTCTCGACCAACTCGCAGTGCGGCAGCATCCGCGCCTCGTGTTCCCCCACGTCGAACGCGACCCGCAGACCGGACAGGTCGGGGCGCTCACGCAGGCGCGCGGCGATGGCGCCGCCGACCGGACCGGCCATGGGGTCGGCCAGGTTCGCGGCGTCGGGCGTCCACCAGAAGGACGCCGACTGGCAGGCGACGCCGGACACCAGATCAGGGAACTCCAGCGCCGCGTACATCGCGCTCAGCCCGCCGAGGCTCTGCCCGGCGACGACCAGCCGGTCATGGTCGGCGGGTACGCCGCTCTCGGCCACCAGCGGCAGCAGTTCTTCTCGGATCGCCTCCCACAGTTCGGGCCTGCAGCCGAACTCGACGTCCCTGGCCCTCGCGGGCAGGAAGACGAGCGTGACGGCGGGCATCTCGCCATGGGCGACGGCCGAGTCGAACGCGGTCATGGCCGGGTGCAGGTACAGCCAGTCGTCCCCGTCGAGCAGCAGCACGATCGGGCCGCCGCCGCCCGCCGGATGGACGCGCACGGTGCGTCGCCCGCCGAGCCGTTCGCCGGTCCAGCGGAGCCGGACGCGCGGGACGGGCAGCACGTCGGCCGGGCCGATGACGGGCCAGTGCGGTTGAGCGGGGGCGTCCGGGGTCGCGGCGATGGACCGGTCGCCGCCGGCGCCGACCGGGTTGAACGGGTCGGCGTACGCCGCTGCGCCCGTGATGACCTGGTAGGTCACCCGCAGCCGCGCCGGCATGATCACCTTGGCGTACCAGCAGTCCGTGTCGCCCCATCGGCGCAGGGGCACCGGCTCGGACCAGCTCTCGAAGCCGATGCTCGCCGGGGATCCGCGCCACAGGAACAGGGTCGCCCAGCCGCCGCCGGCTACGGGCACCGACGCGGGCGTCCGCGCCGCCGCCCAGAACTCGTCGGTGCCGGGTTCACCGGGAAGCCCGAATTCAGCGAAGGTGCTCTCCACGCCAGCCCCACTTCCTCGGCCTGTCACTGAGGATAGCTTTACCTAAGTCCCGGGGGGTGTGTTCCCGCGGTGGATCAACGGGATAACGTTCGTCGGCATGGGCACGACTGTGAAGACACGTCCCACGTCCGGCACGCCGGCCCGCGTGCGGCGGCTCGCCGGTCTGGCCACGCTCGTGGGGGTCCTCATGGTCGCGGGTGTCGCGTCGGTGGCCGTCGGCGCGCGCGCGTTGAGCCCCGCCGAGGTGTGGCACGGTCTGTTCGCCGAGCCGGGCCCCGACCAGCGGCTCACCGAGATCACGCTCATCGTGCAGACCGTACGGGTGCCCCGGACCGTGCTCGCGATCGTGGCGGGCGTCGCCCTGGGGGTCGGCGGGGCGCTGGTCCAGGGGTACACACGCAACCCGATCGCGGACACGGGGCTGCTCGGGGTCAACTCCGGCGCCTCGTTCGCCGTGGTGTCGGTGATCCTGCTGTTCGGCCTGGCCAATCCGTACCAGTACATCTGGTTCGCCTTCCTCGGCGCGGCGGCCGCCGGGGTCGTCGTGTTCGGGCTGTCGAGCATCGGCCGGGGCGCGGGCAACCCGTTGACGCTCGTGCTGGCCGGGCAGGGGGTCACGGTGTTCCTCGCGGCGATGACCACGGCGGTCGCGCTGTCGGACCAGGCGTCGCTGAACGCGCTGCGGTTCTGGAACGCGGGCTCGGTGGCCGGGGTCGGGTTCGACGTCATCTGGCCGGTGACCGCGTTCGTCGTTGCCGGATTGGCGCTGGCGCTGACCACGCTGCCCGCCATCAACCTGCTCAACCTGGGCGACGACGTGGCGCGAGGACTCGGGGTGAACATCGCGCTGAGCCGGACCGTCGGCATCGTCGCCATCACGCTGCTGGCGGGTGCGGCGACGGCGGCGTGCGGCCCGATCGCGTTTCTCGGGCTCATGGTGGCGCACATCGCCCGCTATCTCACCGGGCCGGACTATCGCCGGCTGGTGCCGTACGCGGGTCTGCTCGGCGCCGCCATCATGTTGATCTGCGACATCGTGGGGCGCGTGGTGACACGGCCGGGTGAGCTGCCGACGGGAATCGTCGTCGCCCTCCTCGGCGCCCCGTTCTTCGCGGCGCTGGTGTGGCGCGGAAAGTTCAAGAAGGCATGAGTGAGACAGCGGCGAAGCGTACGGCGGCACCGGGCGTACGGCTCGGCTTCGCGTCGTTCGTGTGGCGGCCCTGGATGGTGTCGGTGACGCTGCTGCTCGCGGCGGCGACCTTTCTGGTGTTCTGCCTGTCCATCGGTGTCGGGGACTTCCCCATCGGCCTGCCCCAGGTGGTCGCCACGATCTTCGGCCGGGGCGAGCGGGTCGACGAGTTCGTGATCATGGATCTGCGGATGCCGCGTGCCCTGGCCGGGCTCATCGTGGGGATCGCGCTGGGGGTGTCGGGGGCGATCACGCAGTCGATCGCGCGCAACCCGCTGGCCAGCCCGGACATCCTGGGGATCACCGGGGGAGCGAGCGCGATGGCGGTGTTCCTGGTGACGGTGTCGGGCGGGGTCGCCGCGGCGATCGTCGGCTCCGTCGGCCTGTCGGCAGCGGCGCTTGCGGGCGGCCTCGGCACGGGCCTGCTCGTGTACTTCCTGGCGTGGCGGCGCGGGATCGAGGGCCTGCGGCTGATCCTCATCGGCGTGTCGGTGAGCGCCGTGATGGAGGCGATCACGGTCTGGCTGCTGGTCACGGCCGACATCCGGGACGTGGCCCGGTCCCAGGCGTGGCTGATCGGCTCGCTGGACAACCGATCGTGGGGCGAGGTCTGGACGGCACTGTGGTGCACGCTCGCCCTCATGGCCATCGTGGCGTACGCCGCCTTCCACCTCGGGCCGATGCACTTCGGCGACGAGGTCGCGGCGGGTCTGGGCGTTCCGTACGCGCGGGTGCGGGCCGTACTGCTGCTGTGCGCGGTGCTGCTGGCCGGGGTGGCGGTGAGCGCGGCCGGCCCGGTCCCGTTCGTCGCGCTGGTGGCGCCGCAGGTGGCGCTGCGGTTGACGCGTTGTCCGGCGCCGCCGCTGGTGGCCTCCGGGCTGGTGGGCGCGCTGCTGTTGATCGGCGCCGACCTGGTCGCGCGTACGGCGCTGCCGATCTCTCTCCCCGTCGGCGTGGTCACCGCCGCGATCGGCGGCCCCTTCCTCGTCTACCTGCTGGTGCGGGCGAACTTGAAAAAATCCTAGGAAGGCTAGCCTAAGCTAAGTAAAGTGGACCTATGGCCGTTCAAGACATCGCCAAGGTCGAGCCCGAGTTGAAGGACGTCTCGCGCCTGGCGGCCAGGGGCGTCACCGTGGGATACGGCGGCCGGGCCGTCATAGACGACCTCGACGTGGTGATCCCGCCCGGGGTGATCACGACGATCATCGGCCCGAACGGCTGTGGCAAGTCCACCCTGCTGCGGACCCTGTCGCGGCTGCTCAAGCCGACGAAGGGGACGGTCGTGCTGGACGGTGAGGACATCGTCAAGCTCAAGACCAAGACCGTGGCGAAGAAGCTCGGCCTGCTCCCGCAGGCGCCGGTCGCGCCCGAGGGGTTGACGGTGGCCGACCTCGTCGCGCGGGGCCGGCATCCGCACCAGACCTGGCTGCAGCAGTGGTCATCGGACGACGCCGCCGTCGTCGAGCGTGCGCTGGCCATGACCGGGGTGTCCGATCTGGCCGACCGCCCGGTCGACGCGCTGTCCGGCGGCCAGCGCCAGCGCGTCTGGATCTCGATGACCCTGGCCCAGGGGACCGACCTGCTGCTGCTGGACGAGCCGACCACCTACCTGGACCTGGCGCACGCGATCGACGTGATCGACCTGGTGGACGACCTGCACGAGTCGGGCTGCACCGTGGTCATGGTGCTGCACGACCTCAACCTGGCCACGCGCTACAGCGACAACCTGATCGTGATGAGGGCGGGGTCGATCCTGGCGCAGGGGCATCCACGCGACGTGATCACCGCCGAGCTGCTGCATGAGGCGTTCGGGCTGCGCGCGAGAGTGATCGACGACCCGGTGAGCGGCCGGCCGCTCATCGTGCCGATCGGACGCACCCATTCCGAGAATTCAGATCAGCAAAACTTAGGTTAGCCTAGCCTAATCTCTTCGTGCTACGGTTCTTCTGCGCCTTGATCAAGGTCGCCACGATAGAGCGAAAGCAAGGGATTTTCGGATGCTTCTCCAGCGAACGGCGGCCACCAAGGCCGTGCGACGGTTGGCCGCGGCGATCTCCGCCGTGACGCTGGGCGTCGGCCTTCTCTCCGGATGCGGTTCCGACTCCGTGGACAGGCCGAGTGGCGACACCACGGCGGCCGCCGCGGGTGGCGCGTTCCCGGTCACCGTGGAGCACGCGTTCGGGTCCACCCAGATCCCCAAGGCCCCCGAGCGGGTCGTCGCCCTCGGCTACACCGACGACCAGGCCATCCTGGCGCTCGGCGTGAAGCCGGTCGGCATGGTCGACCAGTATCCGAACCCCCCGGGCACGGTCCCCGACATCAACACCCAGTGGCCCTGGGTGAAGGACAAGTGGGGCGACGCCCGGCCCGAGGTCGTCATGAACAACGGCGACCCCGGCCCGAACTACGAGAAGATCGCCGCCCTGCGGCCCGACCTGATCATCGCGGTCTATTCGGAGATCGACCAGGCCGCCTACGACCGGCTCACCAAGATCGCCCCGACCGTGGGCCGCACCAAGGGCGAGGCGGAGCCGTTCAGTGCGCCGTGGCAGGACAACGCGGTGCACATCGCCAAGGCGCTCGGCAAGGAGGCCGAGGGCGCCAAGCTGGTGAAGGACATCGAGGACAAGCTCGAGGCCGCCCGACAGGCGCACCCGGAGTTCGCGAACCAGACCGCGGTCGCGCTGTCCTGGTACAAGAACTCGGTCGCGCCGTTCACCACCACCGACGTGCGCGGACGGCTCGTGTCGAGCATCGGCTTCAAGGGCGCGACGGAGATCGACAAGATCGCGGACGGCAGCTTCTACACCGTGCTGTCGCCGGAGCGCATCGACCTGGTCGACGTCGACCACATCTTCGTCATCGCCGACCAGGCGGACCAGGACGCGCTGAAGAACTTCAAGCTGTTCGCCAACCTGTCCGCGGTCAAGAACGGCAAGGTGTCGTACCTGCTGGACAGCGAGGGCCCGGCGATCGGCGCGGCCATGTCGCAGAGCACGCTGCTGTCTCTGCCGTACGCGATCGACGAGCTCGTCAAGTCGGTCGGCTAGCGATGGCCGCGCGCGCGTCCTGTCCCCGACCCGCCCCGGTCCGGGTGTGAGCACCGGAGACCGGCCGGCCGCTCCGGCGATCCTGCGTACGGCCACCGGGCGCGAGACCACCCGATGGTTGGCCGCGCACTGCCGGGAGTCGGCCTGGCTGACGACCGGCACCGTCCTCACGACGGTGGCCGGGGCGGCGCTCCAGGTGCTGCCGGTCCTCCTGCTCGGCCAGGTGGTCGACGGGGTGGTCGAGGGCGGGCCGCGGTCGATCCTGGTCGTGATCGGTGTGCTGCTGGTGGCGGCCGCGCTGCTCGGCGCGGCGGCCACCGCGGCGTCGACGTACCTGATCGGACGGCTTGGCGCTGAGCTGCTGGCACGGCTGCGGGAGGCCGTCGTCCGTGCGGTGCTGGGTATGCCGAGCGCGCGGATCGAGCAGGTCGGCCGGGGCGACGTGCTGTCCAGGGTCGGTGACGACGTGGCCGTGGTCTCCAAGGGCATCAGGATGGCCATCCCCACGGTGTTCTCGTCGGGGGTGCTGGTGGCCATCGCCACGGTCGGCATGTTCGGGCTGGACTGGCGACTCGGCCTGGCGGGGGCCGCCGCACTCCCGGCGTACGCGCTGGCCCTCCGCTGGTATCTCCCCCGGTCGGCACCGCTCTACCAGCGGCAGCGGGAGGCCCAGGCCGACCGCGCGCAGGCGTTGATCAGCGGCCTGAACGGGATCGACACCGTCCGGGCGTACCGCCTGGAGGACGCCTTCCGGGCGAAGGTCACTAGTGAGTCGTGGCGGGTGCGCGATCTCGGCATCGAGGTGTTCCGGTTCTTCGGCCGGTTCGTCGGCAGGGAGAACCGCGCCGAGTTCATCGGGCTCGTCCTGATCATCGTGATGGGGTACCTGCTGCTGGAGGCAGACGCCGTCACCCTGGGCGAGGCCTCGGTGGCGCCGCTGCTGTTCCACCGGCTGTTCGTCCCGCTGGGCGCCATCATGTTCACCTTCGACGAGGCGCAGAAGTCGGGCGCGAGCCTGACCCGGCTGGTCGGCGTGCTGGGCGAGGCGGCGGAAGAACGGCTGGTGGGCGGTGCGGTCGTCGCGTCGCCGGAGGTCGAGGCATACCCGGTGACGGTCGAGGGGCTGACGTTCGGCTATCCCGATTCCGAGCGGCCGGTGCTGACCGACGTCGACCTGACGATCCCGGCGGGCGGCTCGCTCGCGCTGGTGGGGGCGACGGGGGCGGGCAAGACGACGCTGGCGGCGCTGATCGCGGGCATCGGGACCCCGCAGGCCGGGTCGGTACGGCTCGGCCAGGTCGACCTGGCCGACCTGGACGAGGCCGGGGCGCGGGCCCTGGTGAGCATCCTGACGCAGGAGACGCACGTGTTCTCCGGTCCGCTCGCCGACGACCTGCGCCTCGCCGCGCCGCAGGCGACCGACGCCGAGCTGATGGACGCGTTGCGCACGGTCGGCGCCGACCGGTGGATCGCCGCGCTGCCCGATGGACCGAACACGGTGGTCGGCGAAGGCGGCGAGCGGCTGGACGGCACCCAGATCGCCCAGATCGCCCTGGCGCGGCTGGTGCTGGGCCGAGCGCCGGTGGTGGTGCTGGACGAGTCGACCGCCGAGGCCGGCAGTCAGGGCGCCGCCGAGCTGGATCGGGCCGTGGCGGCCGCGTGCCGGGGCCGCACCACGCTGTTCGTGGCGCACCGGCTGACCCAGGCGATGGCGGCGGACCGGATCGCCGTGCTGGACGCGGGACGTGTCGTGGAGCAAGGAACGCACGAGGAGCTGGTGGCTCTGGGCGGCCGGTACGCCGGACTGTGGCGTGCCTGGAAAGAAGGCAGTTAGCGACCCTGGTTCACCTTCACACCCCGGAAGGGACGGCTGAGGCTTCGATGACGGAACCGAGCTCTCGTCTCGCGCTGCTCTCTCCAGCGCGCCTGGCCGGCGTACGCCGGCGGACCCGCGGATATTCCGACAGGACCATCACCGCGGCGTGCGCAATCGGGCTGGCCTACTGGGCGACGGGCCGCGGCCCCGACGGTCTCGACCTCACGCCCGGCACTCCGTTCACCGACGTGCTCGGGTGGGCCGAGGCGGGCGGGAGCGGGGTCGGCGGGTGGCAGGTCGGCGCGGACGACTGCGGCATCACCGTCCCCGAGGGCGTCGCGCTGACCGACGCGCAGCTCGCGCTCGACGATCTGGCCGACTTCCCGGACCGGCCGGTGGGGACCATCGGCCCGTCCAGCGTCGCGGTGCGGATCGAGACCCTGGCCCGGTGGAACGACAACAAGGTCGACCGGGTCCGTCCGACGATCGTGGAGATGTTCCGCGAGCAGGCGCTGACCAGGCCGGACGCCGTCGCCATCGTCGACGAGCGGCGGTCGCTGACCTATCGCGAGGCGGCCGGGCTGTCCAATCAGCTGGCCCACCACCTGATCGAACGCGGGCTCACCGCGGAACAGGTCGTCGGCATCTCGCTGGACCGCTCGGCCGAGATGGTGATCGGCCTGTTGGGCGTGCTCCAGGCGGGCTGCGCGTTCGTGCCGCTCGATCCGCGGTGGCCCGCAGCGCGCCGGGCGGTCGTGATCGACGACGCCCGGGTCGTGGTGCAGCTCAACGACTCGGGCGAGCACGACCCGGGTGAACCGGAGGCCGTGGCCGTCGACCTCGGCGCCTGGCGGTTCGGGTCGTACCCCACCGAGGCGACCCAGGTCGCGATCCCCGGCCCCGCCCTGGCGTACGTGATCTTCACATCCGGCTCGACCGGGCGGCCCAAGGGCGCGATGATCCGGCACGAGGCGATCAGCGAGCGCCTGCTGTGGCAGGTCGACGAGATCCTGGGCTTCGGTCACGACGACGCGTCGCTGTTCAAGGCGCCGCTGTCGTTCGACATCTCCATCAACGAGATCTTCCTGCCGCTGGTGTGCGGCGGCCGGCTGGTGGTCCTGCGGCCCGGCGGTGAACGCGACCCGCATCACCTGCTGAGCGTGATCGCCGAGCAGCGCGTCACCTTCGCCTATCTGGTGTCGTCCATGCTGGACGTGCTGCTGGAGATCGCGGGCGACTCCGGGCGGCTGGACAGCCTGCGGCACGTGTGGTGCGGCGGCGAGGTGCTGACCCCGGAGTTGTACGAGCGGTTCCGCGCCCGGCTCGACATCCCCATGTACCACGGCTACGGCCCGGCCGAGACGACGATCGGCGTCTCGCACGTCATCTATCGGGGCGCGGCGGAACGGCTGTCGACGTCGATCGGCAAGGCCAACCCCAACACCGAGTTGTACGTGCTGGACGAGGAGCTGCGCCCGGTCCCGGTCGGCGTCGGCGGCGAGCTGTACGTGGGCGGGTTCCTCCTGGGGCGCGGGTACGTCAACGCGCCCGGCCTGACGGCGTCCCGGTTCGTGGCGAACCCCTTCGCCGCGGACGGGTCCCGGCTCTACCGCACCGGTGACCTCGCGCGGTTCGCCCCCGACGGGTCGCTGGACTTCCTCGGCCGGGCCGACAACCAGATCAAGATCCGCGGTATGCGGCTGGAGATCGAGGACGTCGAGGTCGGTCTCGCGGAACATCCCCGCGTACGGCACACCTGCGTCCTCGCGAAGAAGAACGCGGCGGGCGGCACCTACCTGGTGGGGTACGTGATCCCGGCCGCCGGGAGTGAGGACCTGCGCGCGGAGGAGGTCAGGGCGTGGGCCGCCGAGCACATGGTCGAGCACATGGTGCCCGCGCACATCGTCGTGATGCGGGAGTTCCCCCTCACCCCGAACGGCAAGCTGGACCGGGCCGCGCTGCCGGAGCCGGTGGTCGCGACGGGCCCGCTCGTCCCGCCCGCCACCGAGAACGAGCGCGTGGTGTGCGCGGCGGTCGCGTCGGTGCTGGGGCTGGACGAGGTCGGTGTCGACCAGAACTTCTTCAAGCTCGGCGGCGACAGCATTCTGGCGATCTCGCTGCTGAGCGCGCTGCGTGACGCGGGTCTCCACGTCACGGCGACGCAGATCTTCACCGACGCCGGTCTGGGGGAGCTCGCGGCGGTGGCGAGCCGCGATGACGTCTTCACGGTCGACCCCGAGGACGTCGCCACCGGCTCGGTCGCGGGTGCGCCCATCGTGCGGTGGCTCGGCGAGACCACGGACGCGATCGACGGCTTCGTGCAGTCGGTGGTAGTGAACACCCCGGCCGACCTGACCGCCGACGCCCTCGACGAGATCCTCACCGCCGTGGTCAGACGGCACGACATGCTGCGCGCCAGGCTCGTACGCGGCGACCGCTGGGGTTTCGACATCCCGGAGGCGGACCACGCCGTCGCGGGATGGCAGGAGAGCGACCGGCCGCTCGACGAATGCGTCGCGATCGCCACCGAAGGACTGGATCCGGACAACGGCGTGATGCTCCGTGCCGTCTGGCGGCGCGAGGCCGGGCAACTGGTCGTGGTCGTACATCACGTGGTGGTCGACGGCGTGTCCTGGCGCGTCCTCATGGAGGACCTGGCCACCGCGTGGCGGCGGCGCACCTCGGGAGAGCCGATCGAGCTGCCCCCGGTGGGCACGTCGTTCCGGCGCTGGACGCGGTTGCTCGAGCGCGCGGCGTTCGACGCGGACCGCGGTCACTACGAACGTCCCCTGCCGGGGGCGGACCGACCGCTGGGCAGGCGCCCCCTGTGCGAGTCCGACACCGTCGCACGTGAGCGGATCAGGACCGTCTCGGTCGGCCCCGAGGTCACCGCGGCGCTGCTGGGCGAGATCCCCGCGAGGTTCCACGCGGGCGTCAACGACGTGCTGCTGACCGCGCTCGCCGTCGCGCTCGCCCGGTGGCGCCGCGACCTCGGGCAGGATCAGACGTTCGCGCACATCGAGCTCGAGGGCCACGGCCGCGAGGCGCGGTTCGTGGCGGACGCCGTCGGCTTCGAGCCGGAGCTGTCGCGGACCGTGGGCTGGTTCACCACCCTGTTCCCGGTGACCGTCGACCCCGGCGCCGCCGCCGACCTCACCACCCCCGAGTACCTGTCGTCCGCGCTCAAGGCGGTCAAGGAGGACCTCGCCCGGGTGCCGAGCAACGGCCTGTCCTACGGCGTCCTGCGCTATCTGGCCGGCATCCGGTTCGACCTGCCGGCCCCGCAGGTGCTGTTCAACTACCTGGGCCGCTTCGACGCGGGCACGTCAGGGGACTGGCGGCTCGCCGGCGCCACCGGACGGCTGGGCGAGAAGCGCGACCCGCGGATGCGCCTGCCGCGTGCCCTGGAGTTCAACGCGATCGCCGAACCCGGCCCGACCGGAGAGCACGAGCTGGTCACCGCCATCTCGTGGCCGGACGGGGTGTTCACGGACGAGGACACCGCGACGATCGGCGAATACTTCCGGGCGGCCCTGGTGGGGCTCGCCGCGCTCGATCGGGGCGGCCATTCCCCCAGTGACTTCGGCCCGCTGTCCCTGACCCAGGCCGACGTGGACGCCCTGGAGGACGGCTCGGCGCTGCTGGACGTCCTGCCGCTGACCCCGTTGCAGGAGGGCCTGTACTTCCACTCGGTCTTCGACGACGACTCGGCGGGCGGCTACGTCGAGCAGCAGTTGCTGACGCTGGAGGGCGAGGTGGACGCCGACCGGCTCGCGGCGGCGGCCACCCGGTTGCTCACGCTCTACCCGAACCTGGCCGCGCGGTTCGTGGCCCTCGCCGACGGCCGCGTGGTCTCGGTGCTGGAGAGCGGTCTGACGGCTCCCTTCACCGTGCTGGACCGCCCCGGCGGCACCGACGACGAGATTCGCGACCACGCCGAGCGGGACCGCCGCGCCGGGTTCGACCTGGCCCACGGCCCGCTGATGCGCTACACCCTGATCCGTACGGGCCCCGCCCGGCACGTCCTCGTGCAGACCGTGCACCACATCATCGCCGACGGCTGGTCGGTGCCCCCGATGCTGCGCGCACTGCTGGCCGAGTACCACGCGCCGGGGAGCGTGCACCCGCGGGGCGGCTTCCCCGACTACGTGCGCCGGCTCGCTGAACGCGACGACGACGCGAGCGACCGGGTGTGGCGTGATCAGCTCGCCGGTCTGCCCGGCCCCTCGCTGGTCGCCGAGGGGCACATCCCGTCCGGCCGGTTCGCCGACACGGCGGCGGAGCCGGGCGACGACATCGACGCGGCCGTCCGGGCGGCGGGCGTGCCGCTGAGCGTCGCCGTGCACAGCGCGTGGGCGGCGACGCTGGGCGGCATCCTGCACGGCAGAGACGTGGTGTTCGGCTCCACGGTGTCCGGGCGCGACGCGGACGTGCCCGGCATCGAGGACATGGTGGGACTGCTCATCAACACGATCCCCGTACGCGCCCGATGGACCGGCGCCACCACGGCGCGCGAACTGCTCGCCTCGGTGCGGGAGCACCAGAACGCCGTCCTGCCGCACCGGCATGTCTCCCTGACCAGGATCGGCCGCCAGGCCGGCGGCGGCCCCCTGTTCGACACCCTGGTCGTGTTCGACGTGGCGACCGATCCGGAAAGCCTGCGCAGGCCCGGCGACGAGTTCGTCATCACCGACATCGTGAACGAGGGCGCCCCGCACTACCCGTTGACGCTGGTGGTGGAGCGCGCCCGCGACGGCCGTCCGCGCTTCAACCTGATCTACGACACCGAACTGCTGCGGGAGACGGGCGCCGGGGCGATCCTGCGCACGTTCACCCGGAACCTCACCGGCCTGCTCACCCGGCCGGACGACCCGGTCGACGACCTGACGTCCGGCGGCGCCCCGCGCCCCGCGCCGATCACGCCGACGACCCTGGGCGGACTGTTCGACGCCGCCGCGAGCCGTGACCCGGCCGCCACCGCCGTCACCCAGTGCGGCCTCGACGGCGGCACCCGTTCCCTGACCTACGGCGAACTGGCGGACGCGAAGAACGAGCTGGCCTCGGCGCTGCGCGCGGCCGGTGTCGGGCCGGGCGGGCGGGTCGCCGTCGCCCTCCCGCGCTCCGTCGAGCAGGTCGTCGCCCTGGTCGCGATCGTCACGGCGGGCGGCGCGTACGTGCCGCTCGACCTGGCGTACCCGGACGAACGGCTCGAGTTCATCCTCGCCGACGCGGCTCCGCAGGTCGTGCTCGTGGACCGGGAACAGCGCGACCGCTTCACCGAGCTGCTGGCCAGGGCGGGTGTGCCGGCCCGCGTGCTCGTGCGGGGAGACGCGCTGCCGCCGGACACCGCCGCGCCACCCCGGGTCGGCCCGCATGACCCGGCGTACGTGATCTACACGTCCGGATCGACCGGCAGACCCAAGGGCGTCGTCGTCCCGCACTCCAGCGTGGTGACGCTGCTCGCGAACACCCGGCCGGACATGGACTTCGGCCCGAACGACGTGTGGGTCCAGTTCCACTCCTACTCCTTCGACTTCGCGGTGTGGGAGCTGTGGGGCGCGCTGGCGTACGGCGGTGAGCTGCTGGTGCCGGAGTACGCGCTGACCCGCTCACCGGTCGACTTCCACCGGCTGGTCCGCGAGCGCGGCGTGACCGTGCTCAACCAGACCCCGTCGGCGTTCTACCAGTTCATCGAGGCCGACCGGCACGCCGACGAGCCGGTCACGTCGCTGCGCCGGATCATCTTCGGCGGCGAGGCACTGGATCTCGGGCGGCTGCACTGCTGGGTCGAGCGGTACGGCACCGGCTCGCCCGAGCTGGTCAACATGTACGGCATCACCGAGACCACGGTCCACGTCACGCATCGGGTGCTGACCGACGAGGACTTCGCCTCCGGCGACGAGGTCAGCCCGATCGGCGGCCCGATCCCCGGCCTGGTCGCGTACCTGCTCGACGACCGGCTCCGGCCGGTCCCGCCCGGCCGGGTGGGCGCCATCTACGTGGCCGGAGACCAGGTGTCGCTCGGCTACCTGGGCAGGCCGGGGCTCACCGCGAGCCGGTTCGTGGCGGACCCGTTCGCGGGCGACGGCTCCCGCATGTACCACACCGGCGACCTCGCCCGCCGCACGCTCGACGGCGAGCTGGAGTTCGTCGGCCGCGCCGACGACCAGGTGCAGCTCAAGGGTTTCCGCATCGAGCTCGGCGAGGTGGAGGCCGCGATCAGGGAGCTCGACGGCGTGGTCGACACGGCCGTCACCGTGGCGGACAGCGGTGATCACCTGATCGCGCACGTCGTGGGCCGGGTGCCCGGCGACTTCACCGGCCTCCTGTCGGCGAAGCTGCCCGTGCACATGGTGCCGGGCCGGGTGCTCCAGGTCGACGCCCTCCCGCTGACGGTCAACGGCAAGCTGGACCGCAGGGCCCTGATCGAGCGGGCCGCGCTGGTCGACACCTCGGCGGCCGTGACCGGCTCCACGCTCGCCGCACTGGTCGACACCCCGGCGGCCCTGACCGGCTCCACGCTCGCCGCACTGGTCGACATCTTCGCCGAGACGCTGCCCGGCTCCGATGTGGACGGCGAAACCGACTTCTTCCGGGCCGGAGGCGACAGCATCGTCGCCATCACGGTGGTCAACCGGGCCAGGGCGCTCGGCCTGCCGATCGCGCCACGGGACGTGTTCCTGCTCAGGACGCCGCGCGCACTCGCCGAGCACCTGGAGACGCGGACGTCCCGGCCGGCGGTGCCCGCGCCGACCCACGACGAGGACCGCCCGCTGCCGCCCACGCCGATCATCTTGCGCCAGCGGGAGCTGGGCGGTTCCCTCGCCGGGTTCGCCCAGGCCAGGGCGCTGGTGGTGGCCGAGGGCACCGGAACGGACGACGTCCGGCGGGCCGCGAACGCCGTCGTGGCCGCGCACCCGGCCCTCCGGCTGCGGCTGCGCGTCGAGCACGGGGTGTGGGCGCTGCGCACGGAACCCGCCCGCGAGGTCGCCGTCGTCCGTACGGACGAGACCGACGCGACGGCCGCGGCGAACGAGGCCGCCGGACGGCTCGATCCCGAGTCAGGGGAAGTGATCGCCTTCTCGTGGCTGCCGGCGAGCCGGACCCTGGTGGTCACGGCGCATCACATCGCGGTCGACGCGGTGTCCTGGCTGATCCTGCTGGACGACCTGGCCGCCGCTCTGCGCGGGGCAGCCCCGGCGCCGCCGACCACGTCGTACGCCGAGTACGCCGACGCCTTGCTGTCCCGGTCGGCCCAGGCGATCGGCGACCTCGGGCACTGGATCACCACGCTCGAAGCGCCCCCGCTGCTGCCCGCGATCGGGGGGCGGCGCGAGATCACGGTGGAGATCACGCCCGAGGTGACCGCGCGCGTGACGCGTACGGCGCCCGCCGCGCTCGGCGTCGGCCTCACCGAACTGCTGTGCGGCGCGCTGCGCGCCGCGCTGACGCGCAGCCGACCCTCGCCCACCGATCTCGCGATCGAGCTGGAGCGGCACGGCCGGGTGCCGGTGCTCGAACACCACGACTACACCCGCACGGTCGGCTGGTTCACCTCCATCGCGCCCGTACGGCTCTCGGCGCACACCGACCCCGTCGCTGCGGCGCGCGAGGTCGCGGAACGCCAGCCGGACGAGCGCGGACACGTCGCCTACGGCCAGCTCAGATACCTCAACCCGCAGACGGCCCCACTGCTGACCGCTCGCCCGCAGGTGCTGTTCAACTACCTCGGCCGGGGCAGCGAGTCCCAGGCGCTGCACATCACCGGTGGCGAGCAGGCCGGCCCGTACGCCGTCGAGGTCAACGCGTGGATCGACGCGGACACCGCGACCCTGCGCGCGACCTTCACCCTCGCCGAGGGGATCGCCGACGAGCTCACCGAGCACTGGCGGCACGCGCTGGAGCAGATCGCGGACGCCGCCGCGACGGCCGAGCGCACGGCGCCGGTGACCCCGCTCCAGAGGGGCCTGTTCTTCCAGGCCCAGCTGGCGGGATCGGCCGGGCCCTATGTCGCCCAGAGCTTCTTCACCTTCGACCGGCGGCTGGACGCCGACGCATTGGCCGAGGCGATGGCGTACGTGATCGCGCGGCACCCGGCCGTCGGCGCCGGCTTCACCACCGACGCCGACGGAAACCCGGTCCAGGTCCTCGCGGCGGGCCGTCGGGTCGAGGTCCGTACGGTCGCGCTGTCGACGGACGCGGAGGTCGAGGCGCTGCGCGCCAGGGACCGCGACACGGGTTTCGATCCGGGCGAACCGCCGCTGATCCGGCTGACCGTGATCCGCCTGCCCGGCGACCACGACGGGCTGCTGCTGAGCTACCACCTGCTGCTGTGGGACGGCTGGTCACGCGAGATCGTGCTGCGGGACCTGTTCGACGCCTATCGGGCCGTCCTCGCTGGAGAGCCGCTCGACCCCGTCCCGGCGACGCCGAGCTTCGAGGACCACGCCCGGGCGCTCGACGCCCGGGACGTCTCCGGGTCGGAACGCTTCTGGGCCGAGCACCTGGCCGGCCTCCCCGGCCCGACGCTGCTCGCCGGACCGGCGCCGTCGCTCTCGGACGATCCGCCGGGAGTGCTCGTGCGCACGCTCTCCGCCGAACGGTCGGAACTGGTGCGGCGGGCGGCCAGGGCGCACGGTGTCACCCTCAACTCGGTGCTGACCGGCGCGTTCGGCCTGCTGCTCGGCGCGTACACGGGCCGGACCGACGCCGTGTTCGGCGTGACCGTCTCCGGCCGGGAGGGCGAGGGCCTGTCCGACATCGTCGGTGTGCTGCTCAACACCGTGCCCATGTGGACGCGGGCACGACCGGACGACACGGTCCGGGAGTATCTGTCGGCCGTGCAGGCGGCGAGGGTCGCGGCGATGGAGCACGAGCACCTGGGGCTCGGCGAGATCCAGCGGGCAATCGGGCACGACACCCTGTTCGACAACCTGTTCGTGCTGCAGAACTTCCTGGACCTGGACGCGCTCGCCGAGATGAACGCCAGGCACGGCATCACCGAGGTGCGGGCCGACGACTCCACGCACTACCCGTTCACCTGGGTCGTCACGCCCGGCGACCGGCTCACGGTCAAGTTGGAACACCGTGACGGCGACACGGAGAACGCCCGCCGCCTCCTGGACGACTATCTGCGCGTGCTCGACGACCTGGCCGGGTCGACCGGGCCGGTGGGCGCGCTGCCGGGCCTGGGGCGGGTGCCCGAGCCGGCCGAGCGCGTGGACGTCGGCACCGACACCGTGGTCGACCGGTTCGACCGGGCGGCGGACCGCGGCCCGGGGCGGGTCGCGCTCGTCGCACACGGCCGGACCATGACGTTCGCCCAGCTTCGGGACCGCAGCCGCGCGGTGGCGGGCGTGCTCGCCCGGCGGGGGATCGGCCCCGAGACGACCGTGGGTCTCGCGATTCCGCGTTCTCTCGACTCGATCGTGGCGCTGTTCGCCGTGCTGCGCGTCGGCGCGGCGTACGTGCCGCTGGAGCTGGACCACCCCGACGAGCGGATCGCGGCGATCGTCGCGGACGCCCGCCCGGAGGTGATCCTCACCGTGAGCGCCGTCTCGCCCCGGCTGACCGGTGACCTGATCGAGCTGGACCGCCCACTGCCCGAGGCCGAGCCGTACGTGACGTTCGCGCCGGACGACCCCGATCGCCTGCGGCACCCGGCGTACACGATCTACACGTCCGGCTCGACGGGGAAGCCCAAGGGCGTGGTGACCGAGTACGCCGGGCTCACCAACATGCTGATCAACCACCGGCGCCGGATCTTCGAACCGGTGCTGGCCGAGCACGGCCACCGGGTCTTCCGGATCGCGCACACCGTGTCGTTCGCCTTCGACATGTCGTGGGAGGAACTGCTGTGGCTCGCCGACGGCCACGAGGTGCACATCTGCGACGAGGAGCTGCGCCGCGACGCGCCCCGTCTGGTCGACTACTGCCTCGAGCACGGGATCGACGTCATCAACGTGACCCCCACCTACGCGCAGCAGCTGGTGGCCGAGGGGCTGCTCGACGACCCGGCGCGGCGGCCCGCGCTGGTGCTGCTGGGCGGTGAGGCGGTCACCCCGACGCTGTGGCAGCGGCTGGCCGAGACCGAGGGGACGGTCGGCTACAACCTGTACGGTCCCACCGAGTACACCATCAACACCCTCGGCGTCGGCACCTTCGAGTGCCGGGACCCGGTGGTGGGCGTGCCCATCGACAACACCGACGTGTACGTATTGGACCCGTGGCTGCGCCCGGTGCCCGACGGGGTGCCCGGTGAGCTGTACGTCTCGGGCATCGGCATCGCACGCGGCTATCTCCGGCAGCCCGCCCAGACCGCGCATCGGTTCGTCGCGTGCCCGTACGGCGCGCCCGGCGAACGCATGTACCGCACCGGTGACCTCGTGGTCCGGCGGCCCGACGGGAACCTGATGTACCTGGGCCGCACCGACCAGCAGGTCAAGATCCGGGGGCACCGCGTCGAGTTGGGCGAGGTCGAGGCCGCGTTCACGGCGCACCCGGCGGTGCGGTTCGCCGCCGCGGTCGCCCAGCCGGACCCGCAGGTCGACGGCGCCCACCGGCTGGCCGCCTACCTCGTGCTGGACGGCTCCGACCTGGCGACGGTCGCCGCCGAGGTGGGCGCCGCGCTGCCGGACTACCTGCGCCCCTCGCATTACGCCCAGGTCGACGCCATCCCGCTGACGGTGAACGGGAAAGCCGACACCAGGGCGCTGCCGGAGGCCAAGCCACTGGGCGCGCTGACCACGTCGGGCGAGCGTGGCCCGGTGACCGAGACCGAGACCATGGTGTGCGCGCTCTTCGCCGAGGCGCTGGACCTGGATGATGACGAGGTGAGCGCGGTGAGCGACTTCGTGTCCCTCGGCGGACACTCCATGCTGGCGGTGCGGCTGATCGGGCTGCTCCGCCGAGAGTACGGACCCGTGATCACCATCCGTGATCTGTTCACCCTGCGAACCCCCGAAGCGGTCGCCAGGCATATCGATGACGACTTCTGACGAGCGGCGGTCCCGAACGGGATCCGACATTCCCGACGAGCCCGACGAGGGGCGGCCCCGGACAGGGTCCGACATCCTCTGCACCGCACTGCGGCGCAACGCGGGCCCCATGACCTGGGGCACCATCCTCATGGGCATGTACCAGGCCGGGGAGACCGCCTTCCCCATCGCCCTCGGCCTGATAGTCGAGAACACCCTGCGGGATCGCAGCCTCGGCTCGCTCGGCCTGTCGATCGCCGCGCTGGCCGTGATCATCACGACCGTTTCGCTGTCGTGGCGGTTCGGGATGCGCATCCTCCAGAAGGCCAACACGACCGAGGCACACCGCTGGCGGGTGCGGGTCGCGGCCTGCGGGCTCCAACCGGTGGCCCGGGACGTCGACCTCAAGTCCGGCGAGATCCTGACCATCGCCACCGAGGACGCCGACCAGACCGCAGACATCATCGAGGTGGTGCCGCTGCTGATCAGCTCACTGGTCGCGGTGCTGATCACGGCGGTCGCGCTGGGCCTGGCCAGCGTACGGCTCGGCCTGCTGGTGATCGTGGGAACCACCGCGATCCTGTCGATCCTGAGCGTGATGTCCAAGCGGATCGGCGCCGGCACCCGCGAACAGCAGGCCCGCGTGGCGCGGGCGGCCGCGAAGGTCGCCGACCTGATCACCGGCCTGCGGCCGCTGCACGGCTTCGGCGGCAACCACGCGGCGTTCCGGTCCTACCGGAGGGTCAGCACGGAGGCGAGGAACCAGGCGATCACCGTCGCCGGGGTGAACGGCATGTACGCCGGCATCGCGCTGGCACTCAACGCGATCCTCGCCGCCGCCGTGACCCTGACGGCGGGCTGGCTCGCGTTCGACGGCCAGATCAATATCGGGCAGCTCGTCATGGCCGTGGGGCTGGCGCAGTTCATCATGGAACCGCTCAGGCAGTTCTCCGAGATGCCGAAGTACGTGATGATCGCGAGAGCGTCGGCCGAGCGGATGGCGTTGGTACTGGCCGCGCCGCCGGTGACGACCCCGGGGCCGGAACGCCCGTCGGCAGGCGGAGATCTCGAGGTCGACAGCGTCAGATGCGGGTCGCTACGCGGGTTGAAGTTCCACGTGTCGGCCGGCGAGTTCGTGGCGATCGCCGCGTACCGGCAGCGTGCGGCGGCCGACCTCGCCTCGATCCTGGCCGTCAACGTCCCGCCCGACGCGTATGAGGGCGTGGTGCGGGTCAGCGGCGTGGAGATGAAGGACCTCTCGATCGAGGCGGTACGCGAGCACATGCTGGTCAATCCGTACGACGGGGAGATCTTCGCGGGCACCCTCCGCGCGAACATCGACCCGGCGGGCACCGGCCGGATGGTCTCCGAAGCCGTCGAGGCGTCCATGCTGACCGACGTCGTCTCCCTCCACCGCGAAGGACTCGACTACGGCGTCCGCGACCGCGGGGCGAACCTCTCCGGTGGGCAGCGCCAGCGGCTGTCCCTGGCCCGCGCCCTCGCCGCCGACACCGAGATCCTGGTCCTGCACGACCCGACGACGGCCGTCGACGCGGTGACGGAACAGCTCATCGCGCGCAACATCGCGGAGCTGCGCCGGGACCGCACCACCATCGTGATCACCAGCAGCCCGGCTCTCCTGGACGCCGCCGACCGGGTCCTCGTCCTCGACGACGGCGTCATCACCGCCGAGGGCACCCACCGGACCCTCCTCGCCACCGATGAGACCTATCGCCTGGCGGTGGCTCGGTGATCTCACCTACGCCTCGATGGCACGCCCCGAGCTCAAGGGCAAGCCGCGACCCCGTGGCAAGCCCCGAACTCAAGGGCAAGCCGACCGCTCCATCCCGATCCGGAAGGAACCGAGCATGACCACCAACCCCTTCGACGACGCCGACGGCCGCTTCCTCGTCCTGGTCAACGCGGAGAACCAGCACTCCCTGTGGCCCTCCTTCGCCGAGGTCCCCGCAGGGTGGACCGTCGTCTTCCCCGAGAACACCCGCGCGGCCTGCCTGGATTACATCGAGAACCACTGGACCGACCTGCGCCCGCGTTCCCTGGCCGAGACCATGGACGGTTGACCACACGCTCGGGCGGCGCGACTTCCAGCCGCCCGTAATCTCAGCAATTAACCTCTTCATACCACTTACCGCAAACGTCCTTCTCCTGCCTCTGGGGAGGCCTTACCCTGATCATGATCTGAACCGGTACAGCCAGGAGATGGGACGGGATCGTGGCCGACGACCAGCAAGTGAGCGGCACCTCGGCGGAGAACGACGCGCCGGGGAGCAGAATCGATCCGAAAAAGCCGAGCATCGCCAGGGTTTACGACTTCTTCCTCGGCGGCAAGGACAACTTCGCCATCGACCGTCAGGTGGGAGAGGCGACGTTGAAGATCGCCCCGGACGCCCCCGCGGCGGGTAGGGCGAACCGGGCCTTTCTCCGGCGCGTCGTCCATCACCTGGCGGCCGAGGCCGGCATCCGGCAGTTCATCGACATCGGCTCGGGCCTGCCCACCCAGGGCAACGTGCACGAGGTCGCCCAGCGGGTCGCTCCAGAGTCGCGGGTCGTCTACATCGACAACGACCCCATCGTGCTCGTGCACGGGCGCGCGCTGCTCGCCACGAACGGCAGCACCACGGTCATCGAGGCCGACATCCGCGACCCGGAATCGATCCTGAACCACGCCGAGCTCCGCGCGCGCATCGACTTCGACCAGCCGGTGGCCCTGCTGCTGTTCGCGATCCTGCACCACATCAACGACCACGAGGGGCCGGGGGCCATCGCCGCCCGCTTCCGCGACGCACTCCCCTCCGGCAGCTACTTCGCGCTGTCCCACTTCCAGAACCCCGGGCCGAGCATGCCCGAGGTGTCGGCGCAGGCCACCACCGCGGAGAAGCTGTTCAACGAGAACCTGGGCACGGGCCGGTGGCGCTCCCGCGAGGACATCCTCGCCTACTTCGGTGACATGCCGCTCCTCGAGCCCGGCCTGGTGCCGCTCGCCGAGTGGCGGCCGGACCCCGACGAGTTCGTCGAGCGCGGCATCACCTACCACACGTTCGTCGGCGGCGTGGCGCGCAAACCCTGAACCGATCACAAGGTCAGGCTCGGCCCTCGCGCACTCGACAAGCCGGCGAAGGCGCTGGGGAAGGTCTAGGGCAGTTCGGGGCGCACCAGAGCCTTGGAGAAGGGCTCTCCGGTTCTCCGGGCGTACGCCATGCGTGCGCGCACCTCGCCGAGCGAGCGTGGGCGGTAACCGGGGCCCCAACAGCAACCCTTGTGAAAGCGGACACCCGCGTGCAGCAGCACCGAGAGCGTCCGCCAGCCCGCCCTGTCCCTACGGCGCGGCGCCGCGAAGGCGGAGCCGACATGGATAAGCGGCTGGGCGCATCGAGGGCAGAGCCGATCGTCAAGGCTAGGGCCCGGATACGGCTGCTTGTACGAGGCTCGGCAAGGCAAGCAGACGAAGGAGGTCTTTGCATGGGCCATACAGTCAGGGTAGGTCGATCACCCATCCGGCGCGACAGGGTTTGAGCCGCCGCAGGGACCTGGGGCCGTCCCAGGACGTCGCCGTCGGCCGCACCGAACGATCATGGCTTCGGGGATGTTTTCGGCCAGGACCTGCTACGGGCGGTCTCGCCACTGAGCGCGAGCCAGGGTAAGTCCGTACACCTTGGCCGCGCCGCTCGCCTTCAGCCGTCTGGCGACCGCGTTCAGAGTGTTTCCGCCGGTGAACACGTCGTCATAGACCATGATGTTCTGGCCCTGCACCATGCTCGGGTTCGGCACACGCAGTGCGTCGTACAACTCGTGCGCGACAAGCCGCCGTTCCATGCGGGAGTCGGTGTCTCGCATCCGGGGAGTGGCCCGCGTCTTCACCACCAGGGGCGGGTCCAAGACGAATGGGAGACCCTGATCGTCCTCCAGGATCGCCCGCTCGATGACGTACCCGGTGTGGTCGTTGCCCTGCCGGGCCTGGCGCCGCTCCAGATAGGCCGGCATCGGGATGATGGCGTCTACATCGGCGAGGAGCTCCGGGTGCGCGTAGAGGTGGCCTAAAACGATCCGTGCGAAGATCATGCCCCATCCGTATGCGCCGTCCTTGAGGCGCAGGATTCCTTTTTCGAGGACTCCCGCCTTGACTCCCACGACAGCCGTCTTCTCAAAGGTGCGTTGAGGGTCGCTGCACAGCCGGTTCGCACAGGTCTGCTCTCCGTGCCGCAGGACCTGGTGGCATATCGGGCAGTTCGGCTCGTCGGGTGCCTGGAATCTCTCGCATGCGCATTCGTGGCAGATGCGGAAGTGCCCGCCCCGGAGGTAGGGACAGGGACCGCAGCGGCCGAAACCGGTGGGGGGCGGGCCGTCGCCGTAGGCCGGCCGTGCCGGTTCGGTCACCATAGTCCTCCGGGCGCCGGCTCCTCCAGCTTCAGATCTTCGAACTCCAGGGCCAGTTGAGCGCGGGATGCGTTGACGGCTTGGATCCGGTCGGGGCTGGACAGGCTCTTCACGACGTCTTCCACGTCATCGACCATGACGGCCCCGCGAGTTCTGACGTACTGCTCCGCCCATGGTTGGGCCTGGGTGAGGCTGCGCAGCAGGAACACCTTCTTGCCATGCTCCAGGGCTAGCCGCGCCTGCATCTTGGCCCCGCTGGTGCTCGAGGCCTCGATGACGACCGTGCCTTGGGCAATCCCCGACATGGTGACATTGCGTCGAGGGAAGGTGTAGGTCGCGCCGTTGGCCTCGGGCCAGAACTGGGAGACGACGGCCCCGCTTTCGGCGATCCGGTCGGCCAGGCCGCGGTTTTCGGCGGGATAGCAGCGCAGGATGCCTGTTCCCACGACGGCGATGGTGCGCCCGCCGGCATCGAGCGCCGCTGTGTGGGCTGCGGTGTCTATGCCTCGAGCGAGGCCTGACACGACGGTGACCTGGCGTTCGGTGAGCAGGCAGGACATTCGCCGTGCTCGGCGTAGGCCGTCCTCGCTCGCCTGGCGCGTACCGACGACGGCCACACTGCGCAGGTCGCCGTCTCGCAGTCGGCCGCGGACGAACAGGAACGGTGGCAGATTGAAGATCAGGCGCAGGGTGGCGGGATACTCGCGGTCGAGGACGGTGACGAGGTGGGCGCCGCCGTCTGCGGCGCGATCGGCCTGTTCCATGGCGGACTGCATATAGCGATCGAGATCTGAGGCGTTCTCCCTGATCAGCGCCCGCGCCTTGGTCGCATCGGGGGAGGATTCGATGATGTCCCCCGACCAGAGCCGTGCGAGGCCGTCCGGGCGCTGAGCCTCGCGAGCGATGAGGTACCAGCTGAGGCCTTTGACCATGCAGACGGCGAGCAGGCGTGCCTGCTCTTCGGTGATCCGCATCCTACTCTCCCAAACAAATGTTCGAATGCGTGTCTAATGGTACCGGTTCTCGCTAATGTCGCCCGAAGATATGTCCATGTTGCCAGGTAGTGCCAGGTGTCTGACCACCGCATCACGTTTGCCCTGCTGGGTGAAGGTGAGTGCAAGCATGCGCGGGGTCTGTGTTACTCGTGGCACCAGTTTGACATAGCGCACAGTGCTCATCTGGACGTCATCCGTAATGAGGGTCCACTCGTCTCCGCGCCGACGAGCGACAGTTGACTCGAATCCGGTCCTGCCCGATCTCACCGCGAAGGCTGACGATCACCAGCCGGCTGAGACCCCATGGCCTGCGTAGCGTCGCCACGAAGGGTGATGAGGATGCCGGATCGCAGTGACCATGGACCTCCACGCGCGGGCGCTCCCGGACATCGCGCTCAGAGGGAGATGACGACCTTGCCGCGGGCGTGGCCCTCCTCCAGGTAGCCGATCGCCCGGGGGATCTCCTCGAAGGGGTAGCGGCGGTCGATGATCGGGACCACTCGTCCGTCGTTCAGGAATGCGCTCAGCGTCTGCAGGTTCTGTTTGGGGTCGGTGCACTTGAGTGCGTCGGCCACCGATATCCGCTGGCCGGCGAAGCGGGATGTCGCCATGGCGGAGAGCACATGGCCCATGGGCTGTATCCAGCGACCGGGCAGGCCGCCGACCACCACATAGGTCCCCTTGGAGTGCAGGGTGCGGCGGGAGACGGAGACCGGCCGGCTGCCGGCGATGTCCAGGAACAGGTCGTAACGCCGGGCCTCGCGGGTGAAGTCCTGGGTGGTGTAGTCGATGACACTGGTCGCGCCAAGGGAGCGGACCAGGTCCACGTTCCGGGCGCTGCAGACACCGGTGACCTCGGTGCCGAGGGCGCGGGCGAGCTGCACGGCGAACGTGCCCACCCCGCCGGACGCACCGTTGATGAGAACGCGCTGGCCGGGCAGGATATGGCCCTCGTCGCGCAGGGCGAGGAGGGCCGTGTTGGCGGTCATGGGAACCGCGGCGGCCTCCTCGTGCGAGAGGTTCTCCGGCTTGGGGGCGAGGTCTGACTCGCGGACGCGGACATATTCGGCGAAGCCGCCACCGCTGACGACGGCGAAGACGTCGTCGCCGGGGCGGAACTCCGTGACGTTCCTGCCGACGGCTTCGACCCGGCCGGAGATGTCGGTGCCCAGGATGGTGATCTTCGGACGGCGGAGTGCGAGGCCGCCGGGCATCAGACGGGCCAGGTACGGCTCGCCGCGCATGTTGTGCCAGTCGTACGGATTGACGGAGGTGGCACGCACCCGGACCAGGACCTCGTCGTCGCGAGGAACCGGGACGGGGATTTCGGTGAGCGTGAGGACATCGGGTGGCCCGTACGAGCGTGAGACGAACGCCTTCATCGCCATCTCCTTATGCGAATGAATGCGAGTGCGGAGGCAGCCGAAAGGCTAAGCAACGCGGCCAGGCCACCGAATCAGCCGAAAGTACGCCTGATCGCTGGATGATCGGCTGATTTGAATCGAGCCGTTCGCGCGATGAGCGGACATGGGCGAAGAAGTCACGATCCCTTTATGACGGAAAGCAGTGTGCGGGGCGTCGAGCCCCGGAAGGTACGGCCCGGCGGACGGGCCGCCGAAGTCTCCGGATGGACGGGGCCCATCGGCCTGATCATGCTCAGCGCGATTCCGGTGGTCGCCGGTGCGCTCCGTGTGGGGGAATTGGCGGGTGGCGCGGTGGTCACCCCCGCCAACGCGCGATTCTTCGCGACACCGCTACCCGTGGTGTCGCACATCATCGGAGCGTCGCTCTACGGCATTGTGGGTGCCTTCCAGTTCGCGAGGAGATTCCGTACTCGAAGGCCGGGATGGCACCGCATGGCGGGACGGATTCTCGTTGTATGCGGACTCGTCGCCGCGCTCTCCGGCCTGTGGATGACCATGTTCTATCCTCGCCCGGAAGGCGACGGCGATCTCCTCGCGGTGTTCCGGCTCGTGTTCGGCACGGCGATGGCGGTCTCGCTCGTGCTCGGCTTCGCCGCCATCCGGCGGAGAGATTTCCGCCGCCACCGCGCCTGGATGATCCGCGCCTACGCGATCGGTGTTGCCGCGGGGACCCAGGCGTTCACCCAGCTCCCCTGGATGCTCCTCGTCGGCCCCCCAGGCGAGATCCCCAGGGCCCTGCTCGTGGCCGCCGGATGGGTCATCAACCTCGCCGTGGCCGAGTGGATCATCCGCAGGCCCTAGTGTCTGACCCGACGGGTCTCGTACGCCCACATGGCGATCTCCACCCGGTTCCGGGCGCCGAGCTTGGCCATCAGGCTGGCGATATGGGTCTTGACGGTGCTGAGTGAAATGTGAAGTTCGTCGGCGATCTCGCTGTTGGTACGGCCCCGGGCCACCGTGACGAGAATCTGCTCCTCACGGTAGGTGAGCGCCTCGATGGGACGGACCGGCGGCGCGGCGGGTCCGGCGTGCGCGAAGGCGGTGAGCAGGCGTGCGGTGACGCTCGGAGCGATGAGGGCGTCACCGGCCGCCGCGGCGTGAACGGCCTGGGAGAGCAACTCGGCGCCGGCGTTCTTCAGCAGGAACCCCCGGGCCCCGGCGCGCAGCGCCGCGTAGACGTACTCGTCGAGGTCGAAGGTGGTGATGACCACGACGGCGAGTGGGTCGTCGACGGTGGGCCCGGCGAGCATCCGGGTGGCCTCGATGCCGTTGACCACGGGCATCCGGATGTCGAAAAGGCACACATCGGGCCGAAGCCGCCGGGCGAGTTCGACCGCTCGCCGTCCGTCGGGGGCCTCGCCGACCACCTCGATCCCCGGTTGCGCGTTGAGGATCATCACGAGTCCGGTACGGACGATCTCCTGGTCGTCGGCGACCAGCACCCGGATGTTCATCCGGCCACTCCGGTACGCGGCAGCACGGCGGTGACACTCCATCCCCGGTCGGGATTGGGGCCCGCCGCACAGGTCCCACCGAGGAGATCGGCCCGTTCGATCATGCCGGTGATACCGAACCCGGGTGTCCCCGCGGGGCGAACGGGATCACCGTCATCGCTCACGTACAGACGGACCGACGTGTCGTCGGCGGTGATCCGAACCAGGACGCGGGTGGCGTGCCGCGCGTGGCGGCGGGCGTTGGTGACCGACTCCTGGGCGAGGCGGTAGATCGCGGCCTCGATGGAGGGGGTGAGACCGGCGGTGTCGCCCTCGATCTCCACCTGGACGGACGGGCCCGACTGTCCCGGGCTTTCGAGCTGGGAGAGATCGGCGATGCTCCGCCCATGCGCCGGGTCGGCGGGCGCGTTCCGGCGCAGGATGTGGACCATGGCGCGCATCTCGGCGAGCGCCTGGGCCGCCTCGGCCTCGATCACCCGCAACGCCTCGGTGGCGGCGTCCGGCCGCGCCGCCGCAGTCGCCAACCCCGCCTGCGCCCGGATCGCCATCGCCGAGACGTGATGGGCGACGGTGTCATGTAGATCTCGGGCCAGTTGCTCGCGTTCGAGCAGTTTGACCTGATCAAGCTCCCGCGTCCGGGCCCTCGCCCGGTATCGGAACGCCGCTCCCAGGGCGATCACCGAGAACACGACGGCGAAGGCGGCGGCGGTGTCGGCGGGACCGGGATAGTCCACGACCAAGGAGAACGTGGCTTTGACGAGAATCACCGCCAACCCGATGATCGCCTCTCGCCCGGAACCCCACCGGAACAGCGCATAGGGCAGGAGAAGCAGATAAATCATGGTGTTGGTCTCGGGGGAGTCGCCACCCGTCAGCACCTGGGCCACACCCGACGCGCCGAACGCGATCACGACCATCAGCAGCGGCCGGGTACGGCGCCACAGCAGGGTGGGCACCAGCCCGACCGCGAGGCTCACCGAAATGACCCGTGAGGGCATGTCCGGCCGCACCACTCCTTCGAGCAGCGCGACCGGCAGCAACACCCCCACGGCCACCCAGTCTCGCCACACCCGTCGCGGTGCGTTGGGGGAACGGGGCTCGTACCACACGGAGCGAATAAGGCCGTGCACGAAGTCATGGTACGAGAGCCCCCACCACCCGCAATCAGCCCGAAGTACGAGACATTTCGCTCACCGGATCGGTAGTCGTCGCGAATGACGTCTCAGAGGTGGATTGATCAGTTTGTTGGAAGTTCGGGATGCCCAGGTGGCTGTTCAAGCAAAAGTCCCGGGGGATTCAGAACGGGGGCCGAGGATGGCACGGCCCCGGCCCTCGTCGGTCATTCGTCAGGTGGTGCTGCCGGTCACCGTGGTGCCGGACTTGGTGATGAAGTAGGTGATCTGCGCCCCACTCCGGAAGTGGAAGGTGAGGGTGACGCGCCCGTCGTTCACCTCGGCGAAGAACTCGGGTTTCGCTGGGGACTGAGGCGCGTCGGATTCATCACGTCGTCTCATGAGCCGGGATCGGAATCGTCCGCTGCCAGACCCGAGAACTTCGGTGACCACCGCCGTACCGCTGGAAGGACGATCCGAGCACCGGAAGGTGCTCGGCGGCCTCTGATCAACGGGTGCCACCGAGCGGCGGGGATGTCACCGAGTGGGCGCCGGCCCGCCGGGAACGGTGGGCGGTAAAGATCAGCGAGCCGGTGACGCGGTGTTCCCGGACGGGGCGTCGTACCGCCAGTGACCGACGAGGTCGGCGTACAACGCCGATCGGGTCAGCAGTTGCGAGTGCGTGCCGGTGAGCGCGGTGGCGCCGTCCATCAGCAGGACACGCTGCGCCCTGATCGCGGAGCTGATGCGGTGGGCGATCACGATGAGCGTGCCCGCACGGGCGGCGAACGCCGTCTCGGCGCGGAGTTCCGCGGCCGGATCGAGATGGCAGGTGGCCTCATCCAGGATGACGACACGCGCGGGCGAGGCATAGACGCGGGCCAGGGCGATGAGTTGCCGTTCTCCGGCCGAAAGCGCGGAGGGCTCCTCGATCGTGGCGTCGAGTCCGCCGAGCCGTTCGACGAGGTCGCGGGCGCCTACGGCGTCCGCCGCCTCCTGCAGCCGGCTTTCCGGGGCGTGAGTGCCCGCGGGGTGGAGGTAGGCGAGGTTCTCGCCCACCGTTCCGGCGAAGACGTACGCCTCCTGCGGCACCAGCGCCATCACCGACCGCAGATGATGTTCCGGCGTCGCTTCGAGCGGGAGACCGCCGAGCCGTACCCGCCCCGAGCCGGGACGTCGCAGCCCGGTCAGGAGCATGGCCAGGGTTGATTTGCCGATGCCGCTCGGGCCGATCACGGCCAGATGCTCCCCTTCGGGGATCACGAGGTCGAGTTCGTGTACGACCGGTGTGGCCTGCGGTGCGTAGGCAAAGCTCAGCCGCTGTGCCTCCAGTTGGTGACCGACCGCGGCGGTTTCCGGCGAGGTGGCGGAGGCGCCGCCCGGCAGGGAAGCGGGAGCGACGGCGGTCGACCCGGACGTGGTCGTGGACGGAGGGGTGATGGTCTCGGCGAGCCTGCCCAGGGTGATGATGAGGGTGACGCCCCAGGTGCCGACGGTGCCGACGAGCGTACGCAGGGCCGGGCCAAGGCCGGTGGCCGTGTAGGTCACCGCTCCGATGACCTCTCCGGCACTCAGGTGACCGTTCTGGATCAGCGGCCGGGCGAAGATCAGCAGACCGAGCAACGGCAGGTGCGTGCCGATCGTGATGACGAGCCGCCGCCCCTCGCCGGCCCAGGCCAGGGCGCGGGTGGCCGCCGCCTGCGCGGTGACGGCGGTGTGCACGGTGGCGTACGCCTGCTCGCGCGCTCCACAGGCGGCGATGTCCCGCAGGCCGGCCACTATCGGGGTGGCCTGAACGGTGAGCGTCTCGTTGGCGAGGATGAGCGCGCGCTGACGCGCCAGGAGCACGCGCAGCAGCCTGACGAACACGACCAGCGCGATGAACACGGGTCCGGCGACGATGGCGGCGGCCAACGGGGACAGCAGCAGGAGCCCCGCCAGCGCGGCTATCAGGGATATGCCCAGCTCACGGGCGCTGCGCAGGAGTGCGGACACCAGGTTCCGCAGTGTCTCCACCTGGTCGGTGAGGCGGGTGACGGCGGCGGTGTCGGGCGGGTCCGCACCGCCGGCGGCGCGGGTCACGGTGGCGGTGACGACGGCGCGGACGAGGTCGTCGCGCAGGGATTCGGCCACCGTGGCCAGATGGGGGAACATCATTCGCGTGGCCACGGCCTCGACGAACATCGCGACGACGAGGACACCGAGCCAGGCCAGGCCCACTCCTGGACGTCCCGTCAGGAAGCCTCGGTCGGTGGCGGCGGCGAGGATGAGTCCGGACGACAACGTCGGAAGCGCCTCGACGAGAGACCAGCCCGCCGCTGCGACAAGAGCGCGCCGACGGGGGCGCAGCAACGCCAGGAGCAGGCGGAGCCCGCCAGGAGCGGAGGGGCCGTCGTCCATCGAGGTCTCGGCGAGACCGGCCGGGGTTGGTACGGCACCGTATCCGCTCTTCGGAGACGTCAGGGACGGGCCGGGCACGGTTCCTCCTGGGTCGAGTCGCCGGGGGGCTGGGCCGTGCCGGGGTCGCCACCGGTCGGTTCGGCGCAGAACAGCGAGCGATATGCCGGGTCCCGCCAGAGCTCCTCATGGGTGCCGCGGGCTCGTATCCGCCCGCCGTCGAGCCAGATCACCAGATCGGCGCGGGCGGCGGTCGCGGCGCGGTGGGCGATGAGCAGCCGGGTGCGCCCGCGCATCCTCTCCACCAACGTGTGGGTCACCTGGGCCTCTGTGGCCGTGTCGAGGCTGGAGGTGGCGTCGTCGAGAACGGTCAGGCGGGCATGCCGGACCAGTGCGCGGGCCAGGCCCAGCCGCTGGAACTCACCCCCGGACAGCGGAGCGCCGTCAGCCGGGGTGTCATAGCCCTGCGGAAGGCGGCGGACGACGTCATCGATGTGTGCGCCGCGCGCCGCCTCAAGGACGTCGCCCGTCTCAGGGACGTCGCCCGTCTCAGGGACGTCGCCCGTCTCAGGGACGTCGCCCGTCTCAGGGACGTCGCCCGTCTCAGGGACGTCGCCCGTCTCAGGGACGTCGCCCGTCTCAGGGACGTCGCCCGTCTCAGGGACGTCGCCCGTCTCAGGGACGTCGCCCGTCTCAGGGACGTCGCCCGTCTCAGGGACGTCGCCCGCCGCACGGATGTCGCGGACGTCGTCCGCGCCGGGTCTCGTCGAGGGAACACCGTAGGCGATGGCCGACGCGATGGTGCCGCCCAGGAGCGCAGGGCGTTCGAAGGCGTAGGCGACGGCGCTTCGCAGCGAGCCGGGGTCGATGTCCGGCAGAGGGTGGCCGTCGAGCAGCACCTGACCGCGGTCGGGGTCGGTCAACCGTCCGGCCAGCAGGGCCAGTGTGCTCTTGCCGACGCCGGAACGCCCCACCACGGCGGCCAGCGCACCGGGAGGGATGTCCAGGTCGACGTCGTCGAGGAGTGGAGTGCCCTCCCTCATGACGGTGACCCTCCGGAACGAGAGCGCGCCGGGGCCGTCGGGCAGCGGGCGGCCGCCGGGGGCCTGGGCCGGGACCGCCAGCACGTCGCTGATCCGCCGGGCCGCCGAGCGGGCGTAGGCGACGTTCATCAGCGCGTCGAGCTGTTCGACGAAGCCCAGTCCCAGTGCGGCGTACCCGGCGGCGGCCAGCAGTTGACCCGGCTCCAGGCGGCCGTCGGCGACGCCGAGTCCGGTCACGCCCAGCACGGCGACCTCGATGAGCGGCAGCAGCAGCGTGATCCGCCACACACCGCGAGCCTGGGCCCGCCACAGGCCATGTCCGGCGCGGGACATGTCCGTCAGCGGGCCGAGGACCCGGGTGATCTCACGATCGGCGCTGCCCGAGGCCCGCACCGTGCGGATGCCCGCGAGCACATCGGTCAGGCGCGCGGCCAGGCGGCCCTGCGCGTTCTGGTAGTCGTCGTACAGACCCGACACCTGTGTGACGAACATGCGCATGACGACGATCGCGGCAGGTACGCCGATCAGGAAGGCCGCTCCCACCCGCCAGTCGATCATGAACAGCGCGACGACGCCACCGATGGAAGTGAGGGTTCCCACCGCCATGTCCACCAGGGTCACCGGTGTACGACCGGTGACAGAGGCGTTGCTCACCAGGCGGTTGATCAGCTCCCCGGTCGGCGTCCGGCGGGCTTCCCTGACGTCGAGGGCGAGCAGGTGAGTGATGAACCGCAGGCGGAGCGCCGCCGTGGCGGACGCGGTGGAGGCCGCGCCGGCGACACCTCCCACGATCTCGGCGCCGGTGGCGACGGCCAGGACGAGGGCCAGACGTACCGCGGCGTTCTGCGTTTCCCGGCCGGTGAAGACCGCGTCGACCGCGGCGGCCAGCACGGCGGGCAGGGCGAGCGCGGCGGCGGCCGAAGCGACGGCCGCGGCTGCGGCCACCGTCAGCCGCGGCCACGTGCCACGTGCCAGGGAAGCGAGTAGCCGATCACCATGCTTGTGCGTCACCCGCTCTTGCGGCAGGCCCGACACGGGATCGGACATCGTTTCTCTCCTGGGAAGGTGGACGTGGAACGCGGCGCCGCTCCGATGGCCCCGAGCCCCTCCCGCCGGTGAGGAAAGGGCACACAGGGAGTCGGCCGGGTCCGCCCGGCGAGCCCGAACCAGCGGCGTGCCGACTGCGGTGAGGCCCGGACGAGCACATCAGGACCTCACCGCAGGGGCTACCGGGCGCTTGACCGATCACTCATCGGCAAGCGCCGGCCGCCGTCTAGCCGCTGATCGTGTTCCCGCAGGTGGCCCAGCGCTTGCAGGAGATCATGCAGGTCTCAGAGCAGATCTGCAGCTGGGACTCCTCGGTGGCGGGGAGCATGTCCAGGGCGTTGAGGTCGAGTTCCATCGCGGTCCTTTCTTCTTGTCCATCACGGTCTCGGCCGTTCGCCCCTGTGGCGGCGGCCTGTGTTCCGGTCCTCCTGACCACTCCCGTCGGTCGAGCCGGCGGGCAGGGTAGGGGGCCGGGTCCGGGGTCCCGTACGTAGCGGGCGGACGCGGACGGCATGCGCGGCATGCCGAACTTCCGCGGCGCTAGCGGGAAGGGGGTGGTGAGGTGTGGAGGAAGTCGACGACGCGGTCGAGGACGATGTGCCCGTCGCCTTCCACGAACGGGTCGTGACCGACGCCGGCGACTTCCAGGTAGGTCAGGTCTCCGCCTTCGCGGTCTCCGATTTCACGCAGCCGCTCGTACAGCCGCCGGGAGTGGGTGACCGGGATGATCGGGTCCCGTTCTCCATGGACGATGAGGAGCGGCGACCGCACGCGACCGGCCAGCCGGATCATGTCGCGCGGGCCGAGGTCGTCGTCGATCACCTCACGGCCGCCGAGCCGGTCGAGCATGGTACGCACCGTGGGCGGCCCGTCCTCGTACAGTTCCCGTCCGGACAGGAACGGCGCGACGACGGCGACACGGGCCCACAGGTCCGGCTGTGCGGCGGCGGCCAGCAGCGCCAGGTAGGCGCCGTAGCTCACGCCGTACAGCATCGGCCGCTCACGGCCGGGACCACGTGCGGCGGCCAGGGCGCGGCCCAGGTGGACGACGTCGGCCAGATCGGGGCCGCCCCACGCGCCACGGATGGCGTCGCGATGGGCCGGACCGTATCCGGTGCTGCCGCGCTGGTTGGGCGCGACCACGGCGATGCCCGCTTCGGCCAGTCGCTGGAACAGCGGGTCGAAGCCGAGCTGCCAGGAGGACTCGGGGCCGCCGTGCAGCGCGAGCACGATCTGGCCGCTGGTGGCCGGGTCGCCGTACACGATCGCCTCGATGCTTCCCGCCGGCCCGTCGTAGGTTCGGGGGCGAGCCGCCGCCCACCCGGTCTGGCCCGGTTCCCGGGTCGGCCGGCCACGCGGCGGGGACGAGTCGTGCACCGTCACCACGCCCGGGGGGCGATCCGGTGTGCTGAGGACCAGGTGCAGGCCGCTGTCGGTCCAGCGCGCTGACGGGTGCAACGTCCCAGGGGGGAGGTCGATCTCGTCGGTGGCGTCGTCGGTCAGGTCATGCAGCAACAGGTGGGAGCGCACGCCGCGGGTGGCCGCCAGGGCCAGGCGCCGTCCGGTGGGATCCAGAGCCAGCGGCGTCACGCTACCGTCGATCGCGTTCAGCCGTTCGGGGAAGACGCTGGGGTCCTCGCTGTCACGGTGGCGGACGCCGAGCCGGTAGGCGCCCTCGTGCCTCACAGCGGTGACCAGCACTCCGGTGCGGGGCGCAGCCAGCAGCAGATGCTCATCGCTCGCCCATCCGGCCGGGGGAGCCAGGGTGCCGCGGACCAGATCCAGGATCACGGTGGCCGTCCCGGCCTGGTCGGAGGTCACGGCCAGGCGATCGCCCGTCTCGTCCAGCCAGACCCCGCCGCGGAGCAGACCCGGCAGCCCGGCGATCCATTGGGGCGCTTCGGCCCGGCCGGACAGGCGCAACAGCGTGGTGTCCCGATCGGCGCTGGTCACGAAGGCCATCGCCGCCGTTCCCGGGGCCGGGCCGGGGAGGAGACGCACGCCGCGGTCGCGCACGGTGGCCAGCGGGTATTCCTCGGCGGCTCCGGCACCACCCTCCGCGTCCCGGGCGGGGACGGCCAGCAGCAGGTGGTTCGTGCCGTCGGCGCCCGGGCGGCACAGCAGCACATGGCCGTCGTCGGTGGCCACCGGTACGGCCGAGAAGGCTCCGCCGTCATGGATGCGCAGCACCCTGGACCTGGGAACCTCCCCGGTGAGGTCCCACACCTCCGGAACCAGGTGGCGGCGACCGTGGCCGGCCAGGCAGGTGGCGTACCGCCCGCGCCCGGAGAAACGGAAGTTGATCCGCCGGACATCGGCACGGGGTGCTCGCGCCGCCGGGGTGACGAGGGTGCTCATCGCGCCGCCCCCGTGGGTGCTCCGCGCACCGAGCCGCCATCGGGCGGGTCGGCCATCCAGGGGCGCGGCCCACCGTGGCGCAACCGGTGCAGAAAGGCCAGCACACCGGCCAGCCCGGTGTTCCAGCCCAGGCTGATCTCGAAGCCGCTCTCGTCTGGGACCACCAGCGATCCGTCGCGGACGACGGCGCGCGCCCACAGGCAGGCGGCCAGTTCCTCGGCCTGCCGGCGATAGGCCGGCTCGTCCAGCAGCTCGGCCATGTCCAGAAGGAACTGGCCGTCACCGGCCAGTCCATGGCAGGCCGACGAGCCCGCCCTCAGGCGGTTGGCGTGCACGGCCACCGCGGCCGCCGCGGCGGCGTCGCGGTACCGCGGATCGCCGGTGGCCGCGTACAGGCGGACCAGGAACGTGCCCACGCCGGAGGAACCGCTGCACCAGTGCGCCATCCCGACCTTGCCCCCCGGGCCCTCCACCCACCAGGCGGCGTCGCCCCGGTGGTCGGCCACGGCGAGCAGGGTCTCCCCGGCCTCCTCGGCCGTCCGCAGGCAGTCCTCGCGCTCCAGAACGATGCCCGCCGCCAGCAGGTAGGCGCCGATCCCGGCGACTCCGTGCGCGAAGCCGTAGTGCACCACGCCCGCCAGCTTGGAGTCGAAGTCCTTGGGGATGGGCCACAGCACCGATGTGGAAGTGCGCTGGGCGGCCCGCAAAAGCGCCTCGGCGCACCCGTCCGCCCGGTCGGCGAACCGGGCATCGCCGGTGGCCTGCCAGAAACGCAGCAGGGCCAGTCCCGCGCCGGCCAGGCCGTGGCACACATCGGGATTGGGCCAGCTCGTCGGCAGGCCCAGGGCCAGGTCGGCACCCGCCGTACGCAGGCCCTCGTCATCCAGGGCACGACCGGCCTCGTACAGGCCGCAGGCGATGCCCGCCCGCCCGAAGTACAGCCCCGGTGAGGGCCGGTGCTCCCCGGCCAGGCGGCGCACCGTCCAGCCCGCCGCACCCCGCAGGCCCGCCACGAGATCGGCGTGCAGCGCGGTGGGCAGGTGCGCCACGCCGGCCGAGCCCGGCTCGACGACCGAGGCGAGCATGCTCAGCACTCCGGCCGAGCCGTACTGCACGGCACACGGGTCGGCGGTGGAGCCGAACCCCTTCACCGGCCACAGGGAACCTCGCGGCGAACGGTCGGCCGACACGGCCGGCGACATCGACGTGAGGATGTAGGCGAGCCCGTCACGCAGCAGCAGGTCCTGCTCGGCCGTGCCCGGGCGGTGGCCGCCGTCGGTGACGGGTGCCGGTCCGGGACCGGCGGCCTGCTCGTCCAGGAACGCCCGCACCCGCCGCAGATTCCAGCGCCGCGCGGGATCCTCCCGCATCAGGCCGAGAATCATGGGGGTCAGGGCGGTGGCCGTCGCGTCGCCCGCGGTCGCCACGCTCACCAGTGTGTTCACTCGCGAGTCCCACGACCGCGCCCCGGCGGGCAGGTCGCCTCCCATCATCGGGTCACAGCCCGTGGCCATGAAGAGCACCGTCGCTCCCAGGGCGAACAGGTCGGCTTCCACACCGAGGGCGGGCCCGTATTCGGCGGCGGCCACCTGCTCGGGCGGGGCGTACCCTGGGGTGAAGATCCGCGACGTGTGGGTGCCGGGCACCGCGGCCATCTCCAGATCGATCAGGAGACACTCGTCGTCTGGGGTGACCATGACGTTGTTCGGCGTCAGGTCACGCAGTGCGTACCCCTGCGCGTGCACCACGGCGACCAGGGCCGCCAGCCGCCGTGCCAGGCCCACCACGACCCCGTGCCGGTCCGCGGCCGGACAGGAGGAGCGCCGTTCGACGGCCCAGCGGGTGAGGGTGATCCCGGGCAGGCGCTCCTGCGCCAGGAACAGGTTGCCGTCCTTCTCGAACAGCGCGACCTTGCGCGCGGTGACGCCCAGCGGCCCGAACAGCTCCAGCATGCGCGCCTCATGGCGCAGTTGGTCCCGCTCGTCTGACCCGTCGAGTGCGGAACCGGAGTGCGGCCGGGCGCGCTTGAGCACCACTTCGCCGCCCGCCACCCGGTCCTCGGCCACGAAGACCCCGCCCTTGGCGCCGTGCCGGATGGCTTCGCGAACCACGAACCGATCGGCCAGCAACACCGCCTGCGGTGGTGTGGTCCGGGCCGGCGCCTGACCGGACTCGAACGGACACACCGCCCATGCGGGCGGGGAATACCACGCGTTGCGCTCATCGGTCACCCGGGTACCGTCGGGCGCGGTCAGCCGCCACTCGTAGGAGCCGTCGTTGTTCAACTCACCCGGAGCGGAGAACACCCCGAACCGGTAGTGCACCAGGCTCCCGGGTCGGTACACGCGATCGGACAGGATCGGCGGACCCGGCAGTCCCAGGGTGGCCTGATGCAGTTCCTCGGCGATGGACACCGCGGTCTCGTCGTCAGGCGGGTAGACCGTGATGAACTTGCCCACCGATCCACGGTCCTGCTCGCGTGAGATCAGCTTGCACAGCTCTTCGAGTGTGGCGGCGAACTTGAACGGGCACTCCCGCCGGCCCAGCACCTCCGTCACCCGTGCCAGGACCACCGGGGCCGACAGCGGCGTCGCCGACACGTGGAGCTTCCAGCCCTGGGCGCGCTCCTTCGAATCCGCCGGCTGCACGTACGTCCACGGCGTGCTGGAGTGGATCTCCCAGCCGGCGACGACCCATCCGTCGCCGGAGTCCGTCGCACGGGCCGCCAGACCCGTCACACGTTCCAGAGCCGCCCTGGCGACGTCTTCCAGCAGATCACCATCCCTACCGGAACGGTCGCCCTCGTCCGCGCTCCGCACGCCCACGCCCCCGCACCCCCATCACTTCCCCGACATATCCCAGGCGACGTCCGATGACGTCTGCCGGGATCACACCGTCAGGGCAAGAGTCCACAGGCATCCTTGTGATCTACTTGCAAGCAGCAAGTAGCCGTGTTGCACCTGTCGATTCACACGTCATCGCTGGTCATGACGGGATCGACCCACTCGGGTTCGATGGAACGGGACCGCGAGATGCGTCGGCTCCAAGCGGACTGCCAGAAGAATCCAAGAAAGCGGAAGGGCCGCCCGCCGCTTCGATCGGCATCTCGAACCCCGCGTGCCGCCGGGGGAAGCCGTACGACGGATGCCCCTCCGGCGGCCGCTTTCGCGCTCCGCGCCGTAGGGGCGTCCTCGTCGGCAACGTCCCGGCCGTCGTGTGGAGGTCTCCTACGGTCGATGACGACCCGGCCGTGGGCGCGTCTCCGCTCAATCGAGGAGCGCCGATCGGTCCTCGGGAGGACGACGCGCGGCGACGCCGACACCTACCTTCCCAACCCGACCGCCCTGTTCATGCGGTCCATACGGAAGGGAAAGACCAATGTCGGTGCTCGCAGATCCACGCACCTTTCGCAGATCGGCAGCCGGGCTCTGCCTGATCATCGCGCCGCTCGTCTATGTGGCGGGCATCGTCGTCGACCCGGCGCTCAGACAGGGACGGGGCGACGACACCGTCGGTGTCTACGGCCAGTATCCGGAGCAGGTCTCGGTCAGCGCCTCGATGCTCCACTGGAGCTGGGTGTTGCTGCTCCCCGGCATCATCGGCATGATCCACCTGATCCGGCAGCGTGGCGTCGTCTTCGGGCACATCGCCGGAGGGCTCGCGTTCCTCGGCATCGTGAACTTCTCCGGGTTGATGCTCGGCGACTTCTTCTACTCCCGACTCGAGCGTGCCCTCCCCGCCGCGGCGGGTGCCATGCTCGCGGACCAGGCGTTCGCCGATCCCGGCGCTCGATTCGCCTTCCAGATCCCGGGTTTCATCGGGCTGGTCGGCCTGTTCCTGCTCGGCCTGGCCCTGGCCTACGCACGGCGGGGGCCGTGGTGGGCTCCCTTCGCGATGCTGGCCGGCATCCTGACCGGGCCGATCTTCCCGTACGGCACGATCGCGGGCGGGGCGCTCTATCTCGCCGGCGCCGGGGTGATCGGGCTCCGGATGCTGCGTATGAGCGACGACGAGTGGTCCGGGGAGCCGGTTCAGCCGGCCTTTACCGGGTCGCCGAGCGGGAACCTCGCGAACACCCGGTAACCCCCGCCCGCGATGGGACCGGCGGACAGTTCGCCGCCGTGCATCTCGGTCCGCTCCCGCATCCCGATCAGGCCGTGTCCGCCCTCAGACGTGCGGCGGGCCGCGCCGTCGTCCGGTCCCGCTCCGTCGTTGATCACCACGATGCTCAGCTCGGCGGGGCCGTACGCGATGGTGATGTCGACCCCGGAGGCACGCGCATGTTTCAGCACGTTCGTCAAGGCCTCCTGGATCAGGCGGTAGGCGGACAGGTCGAGCCCGGAGGACAGGGGCATCGGGGTGCCGATGACCCGCAGCTCGATCTGCGGCCCCGCCTCCCGGACCTGCCCGATCAGCTCGTCCAGACGGTCCAGGCCGGGCTGAGGAGTGGGAAGGCCACCGTCGCCCAAGGACCGCAACATCCCCAGCATGAGCCGCAGCTCGCCGACGGTCTCCCGACCGGCCTGTTCGACGCCGAGCAGCAAGGCGCGTTCGCGTTCCCGTTCGGGGCCGTCGCCGAGCATCCTGCGCACCCCGCCCACGTGCAGGGTCATCAGGCTCACGTTGTGGGAGACGATGTCGTGCAGTTCGCGGGCGATCCGCGCGCGCTCCTCGGCCACCGCCCAGCGGGCCCGCTCCTCACGTTCCATCTCCAGGCGGGTGCTGTACTGGGCCAGCCGTGCCGTCCGGTCCATCTGCCGGCGCAGCAGGATGCCGCTGATGTACGCCACCCCCACGAAGATGGCGGTGATCAGGACTTCGGGGATGTCGATGTGGTGCAGCGTCTGCAGGTTGCCGTACGCGATCAGCAGGCAGCCCAGCCCGGCGATCCCGCGGCGGCTGCGCAACTCGGCCGCGCTCCCCACACTGTGCAGCAGGATCAGGGTCGAGTAGAGATGCCACGCGGCGTAGTACTCCCCGTCCGTCATCCTCTGTACGGCGAAGCCGAGCGCGGTCAGCGTCAGCAGAGCGGTCATCGGAAACCTGCGCCGGAAGAGCAGCAGCGTCCCGGAGAGGATCGCTCCCGCGGCGTTCGGCGCCGGGTTCTCGATCTGGTCGTAGCCGAACCCCTGGCGGCCGAAGGACTCCACCAGCCCGGCCACGGTCACGGCGAGGGAGAGCAGCAGATCCGGCCAGGTGGGCCGCCGGTCGCGGAACAGCCGCTTCAGCACGACTCGTCCCGCACGCCGTCCCGCGAGCCCTCCCGTCGTCGCCCGGGCCGTACGATCCCGGCCTCATAGGCGAACACGACCGCGTGGATGCGGTCGCGCAAGCCGAGCTTGTGCAGGATATGGGCGAGATGGGTTCGCACGGTCGCCTCGCCGATGCGCAAATCCCGTGCTATCTCGGGGTTGGACATCCCGTCCGCGATCAGCCGCAGCACCTCCAGCTCACGCGGGGTGAGCGTGGCCAGCTCGGGCGGCGGGGTCGGCTGGGGCTGGGCCGCGAACGAGTCGATCACACGTGGGGCGACCGCGGGGTCGATGACCGCGTCTCCGGCCGCGGCCGCGCGTACGGCCTCGATCAGTTGCTCGGCGGGTGAGCTCTTGAGGACGAAACCGTGAACCCGCGCGCGCAGCGAGGCGTGCAGGTTGTCGTCCGTGTCGAACGTGGTCAACATGATGATCTTGGGTGGTTCGGGGTCTTCGAGGAGCCGCCGGGCGGCGCTCAGCCCGTCCAGCACCGGCATGGCGATGTCCATCAGCAGGACGTCCGGCCGCAGCCGACGGGCCACGCTGAGAGCCTGACGGCCGTCGGCCGCCTCCCCGACGACCTCGATGCCGGGCGCCGTCTCGACGACGAGGCGCAGTCCGGCGCGGATCATCGCCTGATCGTCCGCGATGACCAACCTGATCGCCACTGGAGTCTCCGGTCTCTCGGCAGGACCACAGTACCCGCGCGACGTACGGCGGTCGCCTTCTGTTCGTGCGGATGCCGGTCCCGCGTGTGACCGCGTGCCTCACCTCGGCGTTGAACGCGGTGGCGTCTCACTCAGGGCGCCGCCTCTTCCAGCGATGGTGTCACTGCTTTGGTTCGGCGACGCGCCACGCCGCCCGGTATCGGATGAGGAAGCCGATCATCGCCGCTTCGGCCCTACCATCGAAACCCGGTCCGATCCTCCCCGGAGGCCGGTTGGGGACCGGCTGATCCGCCGGAGGGGAGCACAGGATTGGACTTCCGTAGAGCTCGGACCAGCATCCGGCGCACTCGGCGCCGAGCCTGGCCGCGCTCGGATGCTGCGGACAAGACGACTCGGCCGATGACCGCGGCGGCGGGATGAACCCGCTGCCTCATGCCCGGCTGACGACGCCCCGGCAACTCCAGCACCCACCCCCCGGCCTCATCAGGGACGGGGGCGGCCTCGTGCTTCATCATCGGAGCCACCAGTGGATGACCCTCAGTGTCCCCGAAGCATGGACACCGACATCTCCGGTGTTGCGGTCAGTTCCTCAAGAAGCGCTAGAGCCGATGGCGGTATCCGCGCCTGAAGACCTCGACCGGGTTGTCCAGCAACTCGGCGAACCCCAACTCCGCGCCACCGACCAGGGTGGTGTCATCCCCAAGAGCCGCTATCCGCAGCTGTACTCGTTCCCGCGAAACCGGCAGCACGTCGGCGACGATACGATTCCGCACCTGCGCCGCAGATCCTCGATAGACATCACGCAGCATCCCACCGAAGACCACGACACCCGGGTTGAACAGGTTGATCAGATTGGCCACCCCGACACCCAGCCAATCCCCAACGCGGTTGAGCGCGGCTCTGGCGGACTCGTCGCCCCGCTCGGCGGCATGCACCACGGACGCCACCGCGTCGCGCCCGGTCAGCCCAGGAGGCCAGTTGGCCGCACTGAGCAGCGCGGCCTCCCCGACCTCCGCCTCCAGGCACCCACGCGAACCACACCCGCACGGCCGGCCGTCATACGGGTTCACGATCATGTGTCCGACCTCGGCAGCGTAGCCGTCATTGCCATCCAGGCGTTTACCGTCGACGACTATGCCACCACCCACACCGACATCGCCGTGCAGATAGATGAGGTTCCGAAACCCGATCCCAGCCCCTCTCTGGTTCTCCGCGACCGCGCCCAGATGGGCTTCGTTTCCGACGCGGACCGGCAGGCCCAGAGCCAAGCGGCGCTCCAGTTCAGGCCCGAACGCCTGATCCACCCAGCCGGTGTTTGGGCCGAATCGCACGATGCCGTCCGCCGGCCGGATCATGCCACAGTATGACGCGCCAACGCTTACGCATACAGAATCGCGAGGAACGTTACGGAGCAACTGCCTGGCGAATTCGGCGAGGGTTCCGACCACATCGTCTAGGTCGGGGTACTTGCGCTGGCGGACGGCCTCACGCCGATCGAGTATGACGCCGCCCAGACCCACCCGCGCGGCCAGCAGCCGGTCCACCGCGACGTCGAAGGCGAGCACGAATACGCGGTCGGTCTCCGGGCTGACCACCAGCGACGGCCTACCCGCCCTGCAGGTATCGTCAGGAAGCTCCTCCTTGACCACCCCCAGAGCGGTGAGCTCGGCGGTCAGCCCCATGATCGTGCTGCGGTTCAGCCCCAGTTTCTCCGCCAGCACCGCCCGCGAAGTCGGCCCGTTCAGGTGGACGTAGCGCAGCAACGCCCCAAGGTTCTTCCGGCGCATCTCCTCGTTAGGTGCCCCGGGCTTCGTAGTCTTCATGACCCGAGTCTCCCGGCCCGCCTAATCGATCTCCACTGTCTCGGGATCCGCAGGAGATCCCGTCATTTCCAGTAGCCCGGAGAGCCGGCCGGGGTCGAGAAGGACGCCAGGGTCCACGACGCGAGGCAAGCAGGCAACGCTGCTCCTGGAGCAAGGGATGGACGTGCGGGTCGTTCAGGTGATCCTCGGTCACTCCCAGCTCACGACGACGAAGCGTTACACGCACGTCACGGAGAACCTGGCCGGCGACGCGATGGCGAGGATGGGCCGCGCGTTGTGGGACGGCTGAACGACCCCCGCAACTGCCACCGGGCAGGCTCCCGAAGGCTGATCATTCGGGAGTCTGCCCAGCTCATGGAGGGTGGGGCGCCAGGGACTCGAACCCTGAACCGACGGATTAAAAGTCCGCAGCTCTGCCATTGAGCTAGCACCCCTTGCCGGCATGCCGGGTCGTGCTTCGCGAAACACTTCCCAGATGCAGGGTACAGAGCGTACCCGCCATCCGGCGACGTGCTTTCGTCCGATCACGATACTCGGTCAGCGGAAGGCATCGAGATCGGTCAGGGCCTTGCCCAGGGTCAGCAGGTGCACCTCCTGGGTGCCCTCGTACGTGAGCACGGACTCCAGGTTGTTCATGTGCCGGATCACCGGGTACTCCAGTGTCACGCCGTTGGCGCCCAGCACGGTCCTGGCCTCGCGGGCGATGTCCAGCGCCGCCCGGACGTTGGCCAGCTTGCCGAAGCTCACCTGCCGCGGCTTGAGCTTGCCGGCGTCCTTCAACCGGCCGAGGTGCAGCGCGGTGAGCCCGGCCTGGCCGAGGGCCACCGCCATCCAGGCCAGCTTCTCCTGGGTGAGCTGGAACGCCCCGATCGGCTTGCCGAACTGCACGCGGGTCTTGGCGTAGTCGACCGCCGCCTCAAGGCAGGCACGGCCCGCGCCCACGACCCCCCACAGGATCCCGAACCTCGCCTCGCTGAGGCAGGAGAGCGGCCCTTTCAGGCCGACCACGCCGGGCAGTACGGCCGACGCGGGCAGCCGTACGTCGTCGAAGTAGAGGGACGACGTGACCGAGGCGCGCAGCGACATCTTGCGGTGGATCTCCGGCGCGGAGAACCCCGGGGTCGAGGTGGGAACGACGAAGCCGCGGATGCCCTCGTCGGTGCGGGCCCACACCACGGCGACGTCCGCGATCGAACCGTTGGTGATCCACATCTTGGCGCCGTTGAGGATCCAGTCGCCCGACGGGTCCTGCTTGGCGGTGGTGCGCATGCCGGCGGGATCGGAGCCGTGGTCCGGCTCGGTCAGGCCGAAACACCCGATGGCCTCCCCGGACGCCATCCGCGGCAGCCACTCCTGTTTCTGCTCCTCCGAGCCGTACTTCCAGATCGGGAACATGGCCAGCGAGCCCTGCACGGACACGAACGACCGGAGCCCCGAGTCGCCCGCCTCCAGCTCGCGGCAGGCCACGCCGTACGACACCGCGTCGAGGCCGGCGCAGCCGTACCCGTCGAGATGCATGCCGAGCATGCCGAGCGACCCGAGCTCGGGGGCGAGCTCGCGAGCCGGGAAGACCCCCTGCTCGAACCAGTCCCCGACGTACGGGAGGACCCGGTCGGAGACGAAGCTCGCCGCGGAGTCCCTGACCATGCGATGTTCCGGTGTGAGCTGGTCATCGATCTCGAGGAGGTCGTCCATGAGGGCCAGCGTATCCGGGAAGGGTCGGGGTCTCGCCAGGGGGAATCCCGATGTGCACGGAGGCATGAAAAGGGCAGTCTGAAGTCATGAACGAGATGAACACCAACGGTCAGGTCAAGCGGCTACAACGCACCGACAACGGCAAGATCATCGCTGGGGTCTGCTCCGGCGTCGGGGAGTACATCGGCGTCGACCCCAACATCCTGCGCCTGGGGCTGGCGGTCGCCAGCTTCTTCGGCGGCCTCGGCATCGGCGTGTACGCGGTGGCCTGGCTCCTCCTGCCCGAGCAGAACAAGAACACCTCCATCGCCCAGGACCTGCTCGACAAGAACAAGGACGGCCGAGTCTGGCAGGACGCCAAGGCGAAGTGGCACGACGTGCAGAGCAACTGGTCGCGTCCTGGCCGGCCTGGGGACGACGCCCAGAGCCCGTACGGCTCGCAGCAGCCGTACGGCGACTACGGGCAGCACCCCTACGGCCAGCAGGCGCCGTACGGCCAGGCCTCGACGACCGACCCCACCGCCCGGCCCGAGGACAGGACGCAGTCCTGACCCCCTCAGGCCCCGGTGGTGGCCCGGACCTTGGCGATGATCTCTCTGCGGGAACCGGTCCAGAGCATGGTCAGCATGGCCGCGACGGAGAGTCCGGCCACGCCGGCCAGCGCGATCACGGGCTCTGGACCGAGTTCCTGGGCGGCCACGCCGCCGAGGAGAATGCCGATGCCCTGGGCGGCCAGCAGGCCTGACTGCACGAGTCCGAACGCCTGGCCACGCCCGGCCGGTGGAACGCATTGGACGAAAGCGGCGTTCGCCGCCAACTGGTAGGCGCCGCCGACGCCGGAAAGCGCCCAGAGCGCCAGGACGGCCGGCAGCGGCGGATCCATCGCGCACAGCACGAGGGGCGCGCAGGTCAGCATGGCGAGCCACCCCATCCCGCGCAGCCGCCCCGTCGGCGTGACGAAGCGCCCGAACAGGAACGCCCCGACGACCGTTCCCGCCGGCATCGCGGCCATCAGCAGCCCGGTGATCACCGGGACCGACAGCGTGCCGTCGTCGAGCTCGGTCGCGTACGGCACCGCGATGCCCTCCGGCAGCACGTAGAACCCGCACAGCCAGGCGAACCCGACGAGCGTGCGCAGTCGCCGGTCCCCGAAGACGAGCCGCGCCCCGTCCCTCGTCATCGCCCACACCGACGGCCGCCCATCGCCGTCGTCCCGCAGCGGCGCGGGGCGGCGCCGCACGCCGGCGACGATCGCCAGCGCGGAGGCGAGGAACGTCGAGCAGTCCAGCGCGAGCGCGCGGTACGGCCCCAGGCTCGCGATGACCGCCCCGCCGACGGCGAAGCCGAGCATCTGGACGGCCTGGTTGGTCACGTTCTGGAGAGCGGATCCCACCACGTAGCGGTCGCCCTCCAGCACCTCGGGCAGCAACGCGGCGCGGGCCGCCGAGAACGGCGCGCCGAGCAGCACCACGCAGAAGACGAGCACGCAGAGCACGGCGAACGGCATCCCGGGCACCGCCATCACCGCGAGCAGCAGGGCACGCAGGAGATCGCAGCACAGCATGACCCGCCTGCGCGGGTAACGGTCGGCCAGCCCGGCCAGCAGCGGCCCGCCGACGATGGGCGGCAGATAGGTCAGCGCGTAGACGGCGGCCGTGGCGAGGGCGGACTCGGTGCGGTGGTAGACGAGGACGGCAAGTGCCACCTGGGCGAGCTGGTCGCCGAGCAGCGACAGGATCTGCCCGAACCACAGCGCGCGGAACTCCCTGACCGAGACGACCTCACCGTAGGTGACGCGAGGCTCGGGCGGACGGCGATGCCTGCCTGAGAGCCTGCCGGTACCGGGCTTCGTGGCCGCCATCTCACTCCGATGCGCTCCTGCTGCTCCGTCGAAACGACCACCGGCGCCGGCATCGGCTCATCTGTGACCCGCCTATCGCCCATGCCTGACGTACCGTGGTCATTGTGTTACTTACAGTGCCGGGCCGTACGGCGGATTGCAAGCCGGTCACCAACGGAGTCCGGTCACCAACCGGGTTCGGTCACGGGTCGGCCCGGGTCACCGAGCCGAGTTCGGTCGTCAATCGGGCCGGATCGTCAATCAGGCCGAGTCATCAACCGGGCCGGGTCGTCAGCCGGGCCGGGTCACCAGCCGAGTTCGTGGAGCCGCGCATCGTCGATGCCGAAATGATGGGCGATCTCATGAACGACGGTGATCATCACCTCTTCGACCACTTCGTCCTCGGTCTCGCAGATCTCCAGCGTGGGATTGCGGTAGATCTCGATGCGGTCCGGCAGGACTCCCGAATACCAGTCGCCGCGCTCTGTCAGCGGGATGCCGGTGTACAGCCCGAGAAGCCCCGGCTCGGGCGGATCGTCCACCACGACGACCACGACGTTGTCCATCAGCTTGGCCAGCTCCGGCGGGATCGTGTCCAGCGCGTCGGCCACGAGCTCCTCGAACCTCTTCAGCGGGACGTCGATCACGCCCCCATCGTGGCATCGCGTCCCCGCCATGGCGAGCCTGGGTCCCCGCGTTCATGGCGATCCTGGCTCCGGGCCGGGCCCGCCATCGGGATGTCGCCGTACGGTGGCGCCGTACGGCCAACGGCGCGAGGATCGCCGCCAAGCGTGGCAGGAGTGGCCGGCGGACTGGGTGAGGGGGCGGCGGCGTGCGCTCAACTCCCACCGCGAAGGAGCGCGAGTCACCGCCGGGACTCATCCCGGGAGCAGGACGCTCGGCACGGTGGAGTTGATCCTGGAGTCACTGGTCCGCGTCGGCTTCACGAGTACCGATGCGACGTGGGGATTGGGTACGCTTGCGTGTTCCCTGGGTGGCTCCGTTCTCGAAGAGCAGGCCGACCGGGAGCGGGGGCTGACCGAGGAAGCCCGGAAAGACGAAGAAGGCCGGATGGGCGAGGAGCTTGCGCCCTACCCTTACCTGCGGGCCGTCCTCGAGGAGATCGGGGAGCCCCCCAGAGCGACGCCTCGTTCGAGCATGGTTTGTCGCTGATTTTGTCGGGCATGCGAGCGCGGCTGTCGGTGAATCCGGGTAAAGAGAAAGGCAATGAAGATCTTGGCGTGGAAGGAGGCCGTGCGACGGCTGGCCGGCGGCCGTACGGCGCAGATCGCGGCTGTCGTCCTGGCCGCCGTCATCGGGGGATGGCTGGGCCTGGCGCTCGGCGCCTCCGCGCAGACCTCCGTCGGACCGGCGGACATCGGGATGTCGGTGGCCCCTTCCTGGACCGGCGAGACCATCGTGGACGTCCGCCCGCTCGGCACGCTGAACTTCGACACGCACAACAGTCCGGTACGGCTCCACCTCACGATCGAGGCGGTCCATCCGGAGTTGGCGCAGGAGATCATCAATGATCCCCGGTGGGCCGACCGTCTGCCCGAGACGATCGAGCGGGACGCGATCGAAGGGCTGCGCACACTCGCCATCCGGGCGGTGCTGTTCGCTGTCGGCGCCGCCTTCCTCACCGGGCTGGTCGTCTTCCGCCGCCTCTCCCGGGCCGCCTGGACCGCGGCCGCCTCGCTGACCATGGTCGTCGTCCTCGGCGGGCTGTCGGCGCTGACGTTCAATCCCCGTTCCGTCGCCGAGCCGCGTTACACGGGCCTGCTGACGGGTGTTCCGTCCCTGATCGGCAGCGCCGAGTCGATCGTGAGCCGGTTCTCTGAGTATCGCGGGCAGCTCGCCAAGCTGGTCACCAACGTGTCGCAGCTCTACGAGGCCGGGTCCACGCTGCCGATCTTCGATCCCGACCCCGAGATGATCCGGGTGCTGCACGTCTCCGATCTGCACATCAATCCGATCGGCTGGAACGTGATCAGATCACTGAAGGATCAGTTCAAGGCAGATCTGATCATCGACACGGGCGACATCAGCGACCACGGCACCAAGGCCGAGAACGAGTACGTCAACGAGATCGGCCGTCTCGGCGTGCCGTACGTCTTCGTGCGCGGCAACCACGACTCGAAGAAGACCCAGCGGGCGGTGGCCAAGCAGAAGAACGCGATCGTGCTGGACGACAAGGCGGCAACGGTCAAGGGGCTGCGCATCTACGGCCTCGGCGATCCGCGGTTCACTCCGGACAAGTCCGTACAGGTGGAGGGGGGTTCCAACGAGGCGCTCTACGCGCTCGGTCGTGGACACGCCGCCCGGTTCGCGCCTCCGGAGCCGATCTCACCATCACCATCGCCAACGCCGTCGTCTTCATCGTCGTCTTCACCGTCACCGTCTTTGTCGCCATCTCCGTCACCGTCGCCCTCGGCCCCGGCGCCAGAGAAGATCGTCGCCGATGTCGTGGCGGTGCACGACCCGAATGTGGGCCGCGGGTTCTCGGGGGTCGTCCCGCTCGTGCTGTCCGGTCACGCCCACCAGCGCTCGACCGAGGTGCTGCCCACGGAGACCCGACTGATGGTCCAGGGCTCCACCGGAGGCGCCGGCCTGCGCGGCCTCGAACACGACGAGCCGACCCCGCTCACGGCCTCGGTGCTCTACTTCAGCAAGACCACCCACAGGCTGGAGGCCTGGGACGACATCACCGTCGGCGGCCTGGGCGAACAGTCGATCCAGGTGGAGCGTCACCTGGAGTCGGAGCCTGGCCGTACAATTTTCCCGGAGTCGAAAGAGATCCCGTCGCCAGCGGGAACGATCACCGGCTCGCCGTCGCCGTCCGCTTTGGCATCAGGGGCAAACGTCCCCTATGCTTCAGAGGTCTCCGACGGAAGGCGTCACGGAACAGGGCAACGTCCCTGAGCCCCCATCGTCTAGCGGCCTAGGACACCGCCCTTTCAAGGCGGCGGCACGGGTTCGAATCCCGTTGGGGGCACGTGCGGGTTCCGGCTCACCGGGAAAACGAGAGGTCGAAGACCTCCGGGGAACTGGTAAGCTAGGCAAGCCGAACAACACGGAAGCGAAATCTTCCGGACACAGAGGTCCTGTAGAGCAGTTTGGAGTGCTCGCCACCCTGTCAAGGTGGAGGTCGCGGGTTCAAGTCCCGTCAGGACCGCGCACGGCGGAACCGCCGAGGTCAGGTAGCTCAGTTGGTACGAGCGTCCGCCTGAAAAGCGGAAGGTCGGCAGTTCGACCCTGCCCCTGACCACTATCTTTGAACAGCCAAAACGCCCCGATCCGATCACGGACGGGGCGTTCTCGTTGGGCTTTGACGACAACCCTGACGACAACGCGCCCAGAACTGTCCTCTCCTGGCGCTACCCTCGCTCCATGAGTGAGACAACAAGTGACGCTTCTCTCTCCGGGGCCGAAGCTCCGCTCCAAGACAGCGTGGTTTCGATGAGGGTCGAGGTGCACCTCACTGCGCACCCTTCGGTTCCTGCTCGCGAGGTGTGGGCTGTCGAGTTTGATGATCCTGACCTTGAGGGGCCGGCCTGGACCCGTGATTGGCTCCTTCGTGAGGTCGATCGCCTCGCGTGGCAGGGCGATGAGCGTGTGTCCCATGATCTGGAGTTTCGGCAGGATTCTTTCAATTGGGGAACCAGCAGCTCTGGCTACTCGGTAATTCTCCAGGTGGCTGAGTGGGTTGGTTCTGGTGTCGCTGGTTCTACGGCCTATGACGCGTTCAAGAACCTCGTTCGGCTCATGAGATCTCGGATGCACACCACAGGGCTGCCGTGTAATGACTCTCCGTTGGGCCGAGATGAAGCGATCTTTCGTGCGCAGTGGGCGATCTCGAAGGCTTACGGCCTGGATCTCGAGACCCTTCGACTGGTGTCAGAAGATCACGATGTAGAGCAAGAGACCTGGGTTATCGCGCTTGTCGACAAGGCAGAGACGGAATATGAAGTCACATTGGGAATAGTCGATGGCCTGCCCTTGACTAGCCGCATTGTTCGTCGGCCCCATGGACCTGAGAATTTGATGGGCTGAGATAGCAAGAGGCGCCCTGGAGGTAGTCCAGGGCGCCTCTGCGAAGGCGGCTTACCGGTGTAGGGCGTCACCTAGCTTGCCGAGGGCCGCGCGCTTCTCGTCGAGGGAGGTATGCGCGTAGATCGTCATCGTGACCTCGATGTCGGAGTGCCCGACGATCTCACGGACGATATGAGGCGGTATGCCCAGGTCAAGCAGGAGGCTCACACAGGTGTGGCGGAGGTCGTGAAGCCGCACGCTTCCGAGCCCGGCCGCCTTGCGGATCTCGCCCCAGCTTCGCCGTAGGTTGTCCGGCTCCATCGGAGTTCCGCGCCGTGAAGGGAAGACGAGGCCGTGATCCTCCCAGTCGAGCCAATGGTCGGCACGCTCGGCGAACTGCCGCTTGCGGTGCTTCTTGAGTGCCTCGATGCAGATGGGCGGAAGCGGGACGGTGCGCTCCGAGTCTTCAGTCTTGGGCTTGACGAACTGGAGCCGGCCGCCGACCCGCTGGAGGGTCTGAACGACTTCGAGCGTTCCCGCTTCCAGGTCGACATCTTCCCAGCGGAGTCCGAGGAGCTCGCCGCGCCGCAGTCCGAGGCAGACCGCCAGGACGTAGAGCGCGCCGAGGCGGTGACCCTGCGTGGCCTTCAGCAGCGCACGAGCCTGCGGAACGGTCAGACCCCGATTGACCTTGTACTTGGGCGGCGAGACCTTGACGAGCTTCGCGACGTTGCGCGCAATGATCTCTTCCCGAACCGCGCTCTCCAGAGCGTTCCGCAGGACCGCATGGATGAACTGGACCATCCGAGCCTCGATCTTGTATTCGCAGCACTCGCCGCCCTTCTTGGCGCAGCACTCCGACGGCTTCCGGAGCTTGTCCCATCCCCGCTGGCAGCACTGGCAGCCGGTACGGAGCGAGGTCACGAACTGGCGGACCTCAGCCGCGTTGAGCTTGTCCAGACGCTTCCGGCCGAGGGTCGGCACGAGGTACCGCCGGATAACTCCCTCGTACCCCTGCACGGTCTTGGGACGTCGCTCGGCCTTGACGACGTGCTCCAGCCAGTAGGCCAGGTAGTCGCCAACGGTCCAGCTCTCTGCGGCAACGGGGATGCCCTGGTCGGCCTGTGACTTGAGGGCAACGAACTTGGCGTGGCACTCCTCACGGGTCTTGCCGTACACGCTGACGCGCTTGATCGTGCCCGCTGTGGTTGGGACGAAGACCTTCGCCTCGTAGCGTCCATCCTTGCGCTGGACGATGGTTCCTTCACCGTTGGAGCGCTTCCGCGTCTTGCGCGGCTTGCGGCTCTTCGGCTCCTCGTCAGGAGTGCCGAGCATGGTCTTGGCCATTACGCCACCGCCTTCAGGTAGTCGATGCATTCGGCAAGGGAGTCGACGGGGACGAGGCGACGACGGCCGATCTTGATGGTCTTGAGCTGGTTGGAGCGGATCAGGGTGTAGAGGGTCCACCGGCTGACACGAAGCCGTTCCGCGGCCTCGTCGACGGTGAGCACGAGGTCATCCATGCGAGTCCTCCGAACGGGTTGAGTGGGCAGACGGCAGGCGTGTGCCGGTCAGGGCGGCGGCGAGGAGGGCGTCACCGGCGGAGAGGCCCTGTCCGGCGTATTGCCAGTGGGCGATCACGAGGACGGTGTCCTCGTCGAAGAGCGGGAGTCGTCCCGTGTTGATCTGTTCCTCGCGCTTGTGTGCGGCCCGTGCCTCGCGGAGCGCGCCGAGGGTCGTGGAGTAGCGGCGGGATTTGGTGGAGAAGTGGCCGCGGAAGCCGAGCATGTGTGCCCAGTGGGTCAGCCGGAGGTCGGCCAACTCTTCGAATGAGCCGAGGCGCAGGCATTCGGCGATCAGGCGTCGGGCGTGGTCGCGGATGGGCAGCGCGGCGAGATCGTCGAGGGGTTGGATGCGCCGGTCCAGGGTGCCGACGCATTCGGCCGCCTTGGTGGCGTACTTGGAGATGTAGCCGGCCACGGCCTGATCGGTCAGCTCGCCGTCCATGGTGATCCGCCGGACGTCGAGCTGATCCCCCCAGCGCAGGACACGGGCCGGTTCGCCGTCGAGTGCGGGGATGGTGACTGTGACGGCCGAGGCGGCGTGCCGTACGGCGGCGGCGAGCAGGTCCGCCGTTGCCCAGGCCGGGGGCGGGGAGGTGGGACCGTCCGGGCCGTCGAGGCGGATCACGGCGTGGAAGTGGACGACACCACGCCGCTGGTACTCGGCGACCTTGGCGAAGGAGACGACGAGGTGGGCGGCGAGGTCCTTTTGGGTGAGCCCGGCGAGCTTGGCCAGGTGTCGGCGAAGCGCCATGGTGAAGCGGCGCCACAGTTCGGGGGCGGTGGCGTTGAACAGCACCGAGCCGGAGTAGTCGTAGCAGTCCGGGCACAGCGGCTCACCCAGGCACGCATCGTCGGAGCCGTGCCGGGTGGTGCAGGACAGGGCGCGGCCGTGCGGGCAGGTGGGAGCGTCGCGGCGCGCGTGGCAGGGCAGGACCGTGCCGTTCTTCTCTCGCCGGGTGTGAACCGGGCCGAAGGACGGTGCGGTGAGCGTGACGAACAGGCACGGGTGCGCCGTCACGCTCTCCGGGACGCCCTTGCCACCGATGAGGCCCGCGCGCACGAGGTGGTAGGTGTCGGCGCGGTAGGTCTCGGCGCAGGAGGGGCAGCGGGAGGCGCGGCGGGTCTTGCAGGGCACGCGCAGCAGGCCGTCAGGCTCGCTGTTGGTGGTGTAGCGGTGCAGGAGGTCCCCGGTGGCGCGGTCGTAGTGCTCGACCTTGCCGTGTAGGTGGATCGGCTGTCGGCAGCCGCCGGTACGGCGGATCTGGGCGGCCCATCGGGCGTAGTGCGGGTCGTTGAGCCGGGTGATGAGTCCGGCCATGGCGTGAGTGGTTGGCATGATGGGGTGTGTCCCTTCCGGGCTGGTGAGGTTCGGTTCGGGATGGCCCCCGACGTGACGGACGTCTTGGCGGATGTGTGGTCACGCCGGGGGCGCTGCGATCTGGCGGTCAGTAGAAGCCGAGGCCCTCGCAGTGGCGGCAGGTCTCGCCGTGGCTGTCGACTCCGGCCCCGCCGCAGTGACAGCACCGCCAGCGCGTGACCGGGATCTCGGCCGGGATGTCGACGGGTTTGGCGGCCTGGCCCTGCTGCTCGTGCTGGTCGTCGCCCGTGGTCATGCGGTCCACCTGCGTGCGCGCTTGGGCGCGGTACGGACGAACACGCGCCAGGTGTGCGGCCTGCGGCCGACCGGCGTGATCGGTGAGATCTGGCCGATCGGGAGGATCGCGCGGAGCTTGCTGATCGTGTAGGCGACTTCGGCGTTGGTGCCCTCGATGCGGATACGCATGATCTGTTGTCTCCTCGTCTGTCAGGCGGCGTGGGCCGGGCCGTTGGTGGTGTCGGTATCGGGGATGACGCAGTCGGTGTAGGTGGTCAGGGCCTCATGCCGGGCGCGGGCGTCGGCCAGGACGGCGGTGGCCTCGTAGTGGACGGGTCCGAACTCCAGGCCGGTCATGTACTGGCCCCAGTCGTCGAGGTGCGTGGAGTCGACGGGTGCGCCGAGGAGTGAGGCGATGCGGTCGATCTCGGCGCACATCTGGGTGTCGGCCCCGCGCCCGGGGAAGTAGGCGACCGTGATCGGGTTGATCGGTAGTGGGATGGCCGGGTTGGCGGTCAGGTAGTCGGCCAGGGCGCGCAAGCCGGCGATGACGGCCGCGCGGTGCTCGGCGGTGTGTTGCTTGTCACTGGGCATGGGTGGTTCTCCTCTCACAGGGCGTCGGGTGCGGTGCGCAGGGTGCGCAGCAGGTCGGAGGCGAGTTGGTTGGACACGCCCAGCCGGGCGCGCAACAGGTCACGGGTGATCGGCTTGCCGTGCTTGGCGTGGTGTTCGTCGGCCACGCGCCGGGCGTAGTCGACCAGCGCCGGGGACGGTCCCGGAGCGTCGTCCTTGCCGTCCTCATCGGTGGGGACGGCCGCCGGGACGGAGGACGAGCCACCGCCCGCCGAAAATGGCAGGGCCGGTGCCGGGGACGAGGCGGGGACGGTCGAGGACGCCGGGACGGTGGTCGAAGACGGGACCAGGTCCGAGGCCGGGGTGGGGTCGAGGCGGGGGCCGGATGCGCGGCGTTCGAGCATCGACACCGCGACCAGGAACGCCCCGGCTGGTGTGGCAGCGGACAGCCAGCCCCAGATGGTCGGTTCGGCTTGGTGGAGGTTGGCGGCCAGGGACAGGACGATGCCGGCGACGAGGACGAGGGTTGGCCAGGAGATCAGGCCCCGCCGTACCCGTCCGGCCTTCTTGTCCCGCTGGCGTTCCCGTGCGGCCATGACACAGGTGAGGTCGACGCACACGGCCACGGCCCAGGACATCCAGCCGGTTTGGCCGCTGGCGGCGGCCGTGTCGCGGATGTGGGTGAAGCTGCCCGCTCCGGCGATGGCGGCCAGGACGACGACCGGCCCGGAGTCGGCGAGCCGTACGGCCAGGCGGGACACGATCGCGCCCATAGAGGTTCCTCCCTTCTGCATGCGGGCATGGTGATCAGGCGGCGAGTTGCGGGTTTCCCGCGTGCGGGAGTTCGTGACCGAGGCCGGAACTGGCGACCTGCGCCCAGGAGGGGGTCAGGTGGGCGAAGGCGTCGGCGGCCTGCTCGGCAGCGGTGGTGGAGACGTAGCCGGAGCGGGCGCGAGACCAGCGGCCGTCGCTTCCGGTGACCACGGCCACGCCGGGCAACTCCGGCGGGATCGACCGGGCGGCGACCAGGGCGTCAGGGTCGAGGTCGCCGAGGGTCATCATGGCGGTTTCGGGGTCGTTGACCCGGTGGCAGATCCGGCCACCGATCTGAGCACGGAGCGCGGTCACGCCGGGGCCGAGGTCGGAGCCGATCCGCTGACCGGACAGGACCAGGTGGATCCCGAACGCGCGCCCGAGCTGGGCGATCCGCAAAAGGGCGGTAGCCGTGCGGGTGACCTCGTCCTTTTCGGCCTTGTCGGCGGTCAGGTACAGCTCGGCCAGCTCATCGACCACGACCACGACCGGGATGGGCCGACAGGCGTCGGGCAGGTGCCAGATGTCGCGGACACCGGCGTAGCGGCAGGCCAGCATGCGGGCGCCCATGACCGCGATCAGGTCGGCCAGCAGGCGCACGCACTCACCCCGCGTGGTGGCCAGCGTGGTCAACCGTGGTGCGTACGGTGACAGCTCGACGCCGCCTTTGAGATCGACACCGACCAGGGCGACCGGTTGCGGGGCCAGGCCGACGATGAGCGCGTTGATCAGGTTGGACTTGCCCGATTGGGTCGCGCCCGCGTTCATCCAATGCGGGATCAGCCGAAGGTCCATGCGCCAGGCCGCGCCGGTCTCCAGCACCCCGACCACCGGGCGGAGCAGGTCTGCCGCCTGCCACCCCTCGGCCGGCTCAACGGGTGGCAGGGCGGGGGTGGCGTGGGCCAAAGGGTCGCGGTTGATTCCCTGGAGGGTGACGCGGCCGGGCCGACAGCCGACCACGCGCACGGCTTCGATCCTCCAGGCGTGCGCGAGCCGATCGCACACCTTGGCGTAGTCGTCGGGAATCTGACCGTCGAGGAGGTGGAAGGTGATGCGGAAGCCGTGCCGTACCGGGCGGGGCAGGCTCATCCAGGGTTTGGTGTCGACGGCGACCCGTTGGAAGCGCCGTTTGACGCGGACGACGCCGGTCGAGGCGACCAGGCCGGGAACGGTGGTGAACCACCAACGGTGCCGCTTTTTGGTGAGGCCGCAGCCGGAGGCCACGTGCCGCCAGGTCCAGCGCAGCCACACGGCTTTGCGGGGGAAGACCAGCAGGTACCAGTACGAGACCGGCGCCCACCGCCGCCAGGCCAGCAGTGCGACCAGCGCGGCCAGAAGCAGGAGCAGCGGGCGGGGGATGTCGGGCATCAGTTCACCCCCGCCGGTGCCGTGGCGTTGGCCGGGATGAAGGACTGTGCGCGGTAGGAGATGCCCCACCGGCCGTTCTGTTCCCAGACGTAGCCGACCATGCCGACCGGGATGATCTCGTCTCCGGGTGAGACCGGCGGCTCGGGCGTGGTGGTGACCTTGACCAGCTCCATGCGGCCGTGGGCGTCCTCGATCAACAGCGTGATCTCGTACATCGTGTTGCCGTCGCGGTCGCGCTTGATCTCGCCGGTCTCCTTGTTGACCAGGCGGGGCCGGGCGGCCTTGGCGCAGGTGATGTGGAGCTTGGCCACGTCCACAGGGATCGGGATGGTACGCATGCTGAACACACCTCTCGTCGTGCCTGCTGTGCAGGCGGTGGTGACGAGGGAGAACGCACGCCTTCAGAACCGGGCGCGATAGCATCGAAGCGCCAACTAGGGTGCTGATCGCATCCGGGCCTGGGCGGGTCTCCCGCTCAGGCCACTTTTGTTTGTGGCCTGTGTTGCCGCCTTCCAAGGAGCGGTTGGTTCGTTTCCGCCTCTGGAACGCGAAAAGCGTCTGAGCTGTGCTGTCGATCTCCTCTTGCAGAGGGAGAACGCCGGCACACCACAGACGCTACATCGCACTAAGAGTTTCGCCTAGTACTTTCAGTATTAGGACACGTACTTTTTCTACGCCCCGACGCGGTCGGCGAGTTCTCGCAGCTCGGGCGAGGGTGGGTCTTGCATCGTCAGCAAATCGGACACAAGCTGACGGGGGATTCGGTGGTTCCGTATCTGCTCCGGAGTGATCTCCTCAGCCTCCAGCAGCGCGGCAACGGCCTCAGACACCTGTCGACGCTGGGCATGCGCCCGAGCCAGATCGACATGGAGACGAGCACGCCGCTCCGGTGACAACGTCGAGGTGTCGGCTGCCGCCCCGACCCGCAGCGCATGACCGGCATCCCCCAGCTCGACCGCCACCGCCACCTCATGAAGCAGGACGTTGACCGGCCCGAACTCGGTGTTGTAGTCGTTGCGACCGTCGCCGAGCCGTTCAGCGATCTCCCGGGCGCGCGCCAGGTGCTGATACGCCGTGTCCGCCGCGTTCAGGCGAGAGGCGGCCACCGCCCGCTGCAGGGTCAGCCCGCCCCACAGCGACATCGCTTCAGGCTTGCCCTGGTCGGCAAGGAACCACAACGCCTCGCATGCGGTCCGCGCGGTCTCCTCTACCTGGTCGAAGTGCCGTGCTCCCAGGAAGACCAGACCGAGCCGGAAAGCGCCGGCCGCCATCATCAGCGGGTCGCCCGCACGTTCCGCGGCGACGATCGCCCGATCAGCGGCGATCCACGCGGCCTCAGGCTCGCCGAGTTTGGCGAGCGCGGCCGAGCACGCCTGATAGGTCATCGCGAGCAGCTCGAACAGCTCCGCCCTACGTTCTGGCGGGGCGGAGCGCACGGCGGTCTCCAGCGCGGGCACCAACCCGCGCAACAGGTCGGCCAGCTCGACGTACCGGCTTTCGTGCGTCAGCTCCCACGCACGGTCAACTCGTGGCCTGACCTCCGCGGTGGGCGGCACGGGCGCCGCGTGCAGCATCGCCCGCAACGAGTGAGCGCCTGACAGCACCAGCCGCAGACCGGCCGTCCCGGGGATCTCCTCGACGGTCGCGGCGACCACCGGCGCCTCTGCGGCCAGCTCCGACAAAGGCACGTCCAGAGCTTCGGCGACCTTTTCCAGCACCGACATGCGGTCGATTTTCCGGACCCCGCGTTCCACCTGGGACACCCACGCAACCGACCGGTCGATCAGGCGGGCCAGCTCCGGTTGGGACAGGCCGCGCCGTTTGCGTTCCTGGGCGATGCGCCGCCCCAGCGCCCGTTGATACTCCGTGCTCACGCTGTCGTTCCCTTGCCGGCGTGCAGTTCCAGCCAATCAACCTCGACCGAGGTCAGCAGTTCTTCACGTGCTGAGAGGAAGTGCCGGGTGTGTGGCTGTTCCTCGTGAGCGTCGAAGGCTGCCCGGTCGTGGTACAGCTCGTAGAAGATTCGTTGAAGCGGATGGCCGTCGACGCAATGGGCCGCGTAGACCAGCGTTCCTGGTTCGCCATCTCGGATCTTGTTGATCGTGGTCTCGGTGAGCCGGTCGAACGCCTGGGCGCTTTCCGGGTCTTTACAGGTGAATCGGACCATCAGCCCGAACATGGGCAGCCTCCTTCATCGCAGCTCCTACGAGATCAGTACTCATTATGCGACGCAAGTACTTCAAGTAACTTGTACTTCAAATCTTATACTAGTACTTTGAGTATCATCCGCAAGGGTCACCGTTCTGACCTGCCCGAACGCGAGGTGAACCGCCATGACTCCGCACCACAGCAGCCCCCCAAGCGCTGCCCGATGGCACCGAACTTTCCCCGGACACACAAGCCAGGTGCGCCAGGCCCGCCACTTCGTCAGGGCACACCTACCGAACCACCCCGACGCCGAACTCATCGTCAGCGAACTCGCCACCAACGCCGTCACACACACCCGCACCGGCAACACCGGCGGCACCTTCACCGCCACCATCGACCAACGCCCCGATGGCACCATCTACATGGAAATAGAAGACCAAGGCGGACCCGCCACCTTCGGCGAACCCAACCCCCACCACGACCGTGAAGGCGGCCGAGGACTCCACCTCGTCACCGCCCTCACCCTCACTTGGGGCGTCAAAGGCGACGCCACCGGCCGAACCGTCTGGGCCGAACTACCCCCAGCCGCTGACGCATGAGCACCCCCCGCCCCGAACAGGCGCTCCACACCCTCCGCCAGCGCTACCCCACCTGGGCATTCCTCCACGACCCGTTCACACACCGATGGTTCGCCCTCCACGGCCGCACCATCACCCTCACCGCCCACACCGCCAAAGAACTCGACACACGCATCATCACGAACTATCGGACCTCATCAGCAACACAGACTCCAGACCAACGGCGAACCGATCCCCACAACCCCCGCTGACGGAACCCTCCCTCGCCAGCGGGTCCCCGGCGCCCTCGCAGACCACTTCCCCCGAGTGACCGTCTGCGGGGGCGCAATCACTCCAGGAACGAACGCCGGCAACCAGAGATTCAACAAGATCATTTACTGTGCTGGAGTGACGGATGAGAACTTTCTCTACGTCTTCAAGGCGGTCCGCCTACGGCGGCCCGCGTCGCGCGCCGGTCGGCCAGCCGGCCGGGCTGCGGCTCTTCGGCCGGTCCCGGCCGACGCCGCCCGCGCGCTCCCCAGCCACCAAGACGAGCACCCCGGACGAAGGAAGAGTCCCGGCCCAGCAGCAGGACCAGGACGGCGCAGACCCTTCCACCGAGGAGCAGGGGAAGAACCGCAAGGGGCTCCGCCCCCTGCACCCCCGGCCCTCCTCAGAGATGAGCCGGAAAGGTACGGGTGAGCGAGCGGTCATCCCCTCGCCGGCCATCCCGAGGGATGCCAGACCAGCCGCCCGAGGTCAAGCCGTCGAGTGCGGGCAGGCCAACCAGCAGGCGAGGAAGGTCACCGGGACCATGTACACGCGAACAACGGCTTGACCCCGAGCGTCCGGCCCGACATGGCTACGCCTGCCCGACGAGGAGATGACCGCTCGCGTCCGTTCACAGCAAGGTCGGTGCCTCGGGTGACTCGGCAGCAGGAGCTTTACGAGCACTGGCGGGAACCGGGAAGACGTTCGCTTGCTCCAGATCGGCCACCGTGACGAGGGGGCCGTCACAGATCCGCTCTAGTAGGCCGGCCTGCTCGGGCTCCAGCTCCACACAGAGCGTGAGGACGTGGAGGAGTTGAAGGAGTTCCGTGGTGAACACGGCGGGCCATTCCTTGGTGTGGATGTCGTCGAGGGGCGAGGACTTCCGCCCGGCCGGGTTCTTCTTCCGGTAGCCGAACCATTTCTTGACGACCTTCATCCCGGAAACTTCGTACGCCCAGACTTCAGGACGGACAGGCGAGATGCGACCGGCGCCGACATTGAGGGTTGCCGTCGCGGCATCGTAGGAGATGTCATCGGGCATCTCCTCTACCGTCCCCGGAATCGCCACGTGAACTTTTGCGCGCTGATCAGCGGCCGGGCGGGGCGGACCCGTAGGGCGGCCCTTAGCAGGATCGGCGAAGCGTTCACCATAGGTGTGCAGCCAGAGCACCCGCTTCCCGAGCCGTACGGCATTCGCCCACAGTTCCGGATCAGCGGTGAGAGGCACACGCACACCGGGAGTCCGCAGGTCCTCGACGAAGCGCGCCGTATAGCCACCATGCGAGGTCACCGCCGCGATGTAGGCCAGCACATCCGGAGCCGTGATGGGCAGGCCGAGGCGCTGAGACAGCAGGCGAACCAGGCCGGGTGCGAGGTTCGCTGTTCCGGCCGCGCGGTCCCGATAGAGCGGTAACACACGACCGCCAGCACTACCCTTGAAATGGTCCATGTCGGGGACGAAGGCAGAAAAGACCAACCCCGGACCGTCTCCCAGTGGTTGAGCGTGCTGCTCGATGGTGAATATCTGTTCGTGGCCCGCCACTTGCCACAGCTCAGGACGAGGGCGCTCCTGGACACGTGTATCCGGGATTACCCATTGCCGATCGAAGGACCGATAGGCGATCCGGATCGGGGCAGGCAGGGGGCCGGTCTCATCCTTGATCAGCCCACGGTGGTCAACGAAGCCGAAGATCGGCTGTATCACACTGTCGATTTTGCGAGCGTCGCTCTCCTTGAACAAGACCTTCTTGTCATCGGCAGGGGCCTTAATCAGCCGATCCCAGCGGTCACGAAGGATTTCCGGGTTCGGGTCATAGACCCAGGTACGGTTCGGCTTGACGCCCGGTGCGCGCCAGGGCATGAGATCCCCGAGGGACGGATAGCTCAGCCAGTCGTCTGTTCCGGCGGGCTGGAGCCGGTCTTGCCAGCCGGTCGCGCAGTTTTCCCAGTCCGGCCCATCGAGAGCGAGTCGCGCCAGTCGGGCGAACTTTTCAGAGCGGTGCCCTGACACGCTCACGTAGTGGATCAGTGCGGGCGTCTCCCGGCTACCCGCGCCGTACCGGACGAACACGCCGATGCAGAGCGGCTGCTGAACACCGGGAAAGACCCGCGTCGACACATCAGGTTGGTGCCCTTCTGGCGAGAGATTGATGATCCATCCCTCGTCAGACGTCCGGCGCAGATACTCCCGCATACCGGCGAACCCTGGACCGGTCGTGAAACCCGAGGTGGTGATGAACGCCACGATCCCGGCCGGCTGATCGGGATGAGCGTCGAAAACTTTCCACGTCGCCCACCGCCAGAAGTACACATACAGGTTGGACAGCACATACTCGTACCTGCCGAGCCCCTCGGCTTTAAAGTCCCGTAACGGGATACCGTGCCCGGAGTTTTCCGCGCCTTGCTCGATCCAGCCGCCCATCCCCTTGGCCTGCTCCCGGTATGGCGGGTTGCCGATCACCACCTTGACCGGAGTCTCCCGCTTGACCCGGTTCGCCTCCCGGCGGGAGCGCACGATCGGCGCATACATCGAGCCGAGATCGAGATGTGTGTTCTCGAACGGACTGTCCAGGGTGTCGGCAACGTAGAGCTTCTGGTCCGTTTCGGCGATCTCGGCGCCATGCTTGGACTTCAGCGCTTGGTTCAGCCGGAGCTCGGCCACCGCGTACGGCCCGGCCTGCCGCTCCATGCCGATGAGCCGACCGAACAGCTTCTTAAGCTGGCCGGGGACGGCACCCTTACCTTCCTCGTCTTCCACGGTCTGGGCGACGTTGTCGACGATGTTCAACAGGAAGGTTCCCGTACCCATAGCAGGGTCGACAACGACGACGTCGTCAGCGGCGAAACCGCCCTCACGCCCGAACTTGTCGCGCAAGATGTCGTCGACGAAGCGGACCATGAACGAGACGACCTCGTTGGGGGTGTAGTACGACCCGCTCTGTTTGCGAAGGTCAGAGTCGTAGATCTCCAGGAAGTGTTCGTAGAGGTGAAGGTAGGAGTCCGCCGAGCCGTCGCTGACCTGGTCCCAGTCCACGGCACCGATCACCCGCTTGAGGGTCTCCACTACGACGCTCCGGCCCTCCACCGCATCATGCGTGAGCACGGCCAGCGCCTTGCCCATCAGCGAGTGGTTCTTGCCGAGCTGCGCGGCGATCTGCCCCAGGCCGCGGCCCTCGAAGGCGATCCCATCGACACGGGCGAGCAGCAGCGCGAACGTGACCGTCTGGGCGTAGGCGTCGGCGAACTCCCCATGCTTTAGATCGGGGAACAGCAACTTACGCCAATCCCTCTTAAGCTCGGTGAAGACCTTCTGGGTCTCCTCGCCCCGCTGTTCACGGTCGATGGTCTCCATGACCTCGCTACGCAGGAGCTTGCACAACCCGGCCACCGCGCGCACGAGCTGGCGAATGTTGCGCGGAGGGTTCGGCTTCCACAGCAGGAAATCGGAGATGACCCGGGCGAACTCCCCGTCGAACGGTGTGAGCTTGCTACCCGCCGTACGGACATCCCCGTTGAGCCTGGCGACCTGACCGATCAGTTCCCCATCGCGGTATAACGCCCACAGGCCGCCGTCGGTGTAGAGCACGTTCGGCAGCAGCCGTAGCTTCTCCCACTGGGTCCTTTCGTGCTTGTTCGGCGTCCAGGTGGACGGAACCCCCCGGCCAGGAGCCTTGAGTTCGACATAGCCCACCCTCGCGCCGGCGACATTGACAGCGTAGTCAGGACGTACCCCGAGCGAGGCCAGCGAGGTCTCTCCGATCATCACGAGAGAGACGCCCAGAGCTTCGGCCATGTCCGCGAAGAGTCTCTCCATCGGCGCACGAAGCTGATCTTCCGGCTGACCGCCACCGTTCAGCTTGACGGTAGCCGTCTTGCCGAAACGCGCCACAGCCTCGGCGGCCTTGTCGAGCAGCGGCTTAGGGGGATTCGTCGCGACCATGGATATCCGTCCGATGTGAAGTTGTTCCGCAGTGCCGGTTACTGATGTATCGCATAATCCGGCTCGTCAGTTTCACACGTTCCAGACAGCTATCAGAGCGTCATAGCCCAATTAGACGATCACCGTCACTCTTAGTGACGATTGAATGCGCTATTACGGGATGAACTACTCAAGTCAGGACGGTCGCCACATTAGTTCCGTTTAACGGATGGCACGGTTCGCTGCCGCATGTTTTCCGCCCCCAGGCCTGGCGCCTATGCGGTTCGGGTCTGCTTGCCGACGGACAACCAGGCGGCTTTCTGCCGGTGGGCTGCACAGCACCGCGGCACTGGTTATACGGTGACGTCGTGCAACGGCTCGCACTCTTCGACCTGGACAACACCCTCGTAGACCTCGACGAGGCATTCCGGGTGTGGATCGGGGAGTTCACCGACCAACATGGCTTGGGACCCGAGGCGGTTGATTGGCTGAGCGAGCTCGACCAGACCGGCTACCCGCACCGAGAAGTGTTCTTCACCAAGGTCCGTGAGCGTTTCGCCCTGCCTGACCCCGTCGAGGAGCTGTGGGGCCGCTACCGAAGACGCATGCCGTACATCGTGCGCTGTCGGCCCGAGGTACTGGGCGGCCTGGCCCGGCTACGCACTTCCGGGTGGCGAGTCGCGATCGTCACGAACGGTATGGCGGATAACCAACTCGGCAAGATCCAGCAGACCGGGTTGGCCAATGCCGTCGACGCCTACGCGCTGTCGGGAGCCGAGGGCATCCGCAAGCCCGAGGCCGGTCTGTTCGAGATCGCGGCCAAGCGTTGCGGCGTGATGCTCGCCGAGGGCGGATGGATGATCGGCGACAACCCCACCGCCGACATAGCCGGCGGGCGCGCCACCGGTCTCCGGACGATCTGGGTCGACCGTGGAACCTGGCCCGGTGTCGACCACCAGGCCGACCACGTCGTCGCCGACGTACTCCAAGCCATCGAGATTCTTGAGCGGCACGCCGGGTGTGACGACAACGCTGACGACAACGTGGGCCACCATGAGCGCGCGTCGACATCCGAGGAGCACCGCTGACCTCAGGAGGAGCCGGGGGAGCAGGGTGATTGTTCCGCCTGAAAAGCGGAAGGTCGGCAGTTCGACCCTGCCCCTGACCACAATCTTTGAACAGCCAAAACGCCCCGAGCATCCAAGCTCCGGGGTGTTTTTGATCTCCAGTGACGGCAACGCTCTCCGAACTGTCCCCACCTGGCGCTACTCTCCCTCCATGAGTGAGATCGATGTTGCTTCTTTGTCTCAGAGGGAGGCTCCACTCCGGGACAGCGTGAATTCGATGAGGGCTGAGGTGCATCTCACCAAGAGCCCCGCGGTTCCGGCTGATGAGGTATGGGCTGCTGAGTTTCATGATCCTGACCTTAAGGGCCCCGTTTGGACGCGTGATTGGCTCGTCTGATCCGTTCTCCGCTATCTGTGCTCTCACAGGAAGCCGCATGAGTAAAGACAATTGGGTGCAGTACCTGCGCGACAAGCCCTATCAAAACGTCTGCCCATAACCCCTTACCCGCACAGCTCTGCTCACTCCATGTTCGAGCGATCCAGGGCAGCAGACGGCCGACAGCCCGGCGGCCAGCGCATCGGCTGACCTCTCGGGTAGCACGTCGACCTGTCGGCTGGTGGCGATGTCGATCAGGATCGTGCCGTGGGTGTGACCGCGGCGCAGGGCGAAGTCGTCCACGCCCAGCACCTGGGGGCCGCTGTCGGGTTCAGGGTCGGGCAGGGATCGGATCAGCCGGATCAGCGTCATCCGGCTGACCGCGGCGGCCAGGCGTTGGGTGAGCCGGGCGCCGACCCGGCCGCCCAAGGCCAGCGCGATCGTCTGCAGCAGCGTGCGGAGCGGGACGCTGTAACTACCGTAGTGGACGGTCAGCCCGGGCACCTGCTCGGCGAAGGTTTTCGCGGCGCAGTTGTCATCGCCGCACCGAAACCGTCGTACGCGCAGGTGAAGCATGGTCTCCTGGCCGCTGATCGCGGTGTCGCACACCCGTCGCTCGTAGCGGCTGTGCCACGTTGGGAGCTCATCCCGCATTGTGGGCACGCCGCCTGCGTGGTGTGGGTTCTGGCCTGGATCCGTATCGATCTGCCGGACCGGTGCAACTGGTCGATCTGCAGGCCGGCCAGGTGGGGGAAGAGAACCGCGAGCAACTCCGAGATCGACATCCGACATGATCACCAACACCGGCAGCCCTCCGCCGGAAGATCACGAAATTAGTGCCGGGGCCGGCATCTGGCGTCCGTTGACAGCGGTCTTCGAAGTCAGGGGCTGATGGCCCATCGAACCTCCCTTGTATCGAACATGTGATCTAAATCTTCTGGAGCCAGAGTCCCCGTCAAGGTTACGATCTTGCCGTTCGCCGGCCGTGTTGATCGGCCGGTTCTCCACGCTGACAGGGCGCGAAGAGGCCCCACGACTGGACGGGAGATCGACCTTGAGGCGTGCACTGATCGCGTTAGGTCTCGGCCTGAGCGTGTTGGGTTCCGCTGTCATCACCGAGCCGGCACACGCCGTGAGTGCGGTGGTCGTCCCGTTGGCTCCCACGGTGACGGCGGCCCAGCAGGTCGCGAGGTTCTGGCTCGCCGACGGCGCCGCCAACCTGAGGAACGCCACGCCGTACGCCGTGCAGACCGCGGTCGGCGGGGAACGCCTGCCCGCGGACATCGTTCCGGACGGCCCCTCGGGTTCTATCCCGCCGCTGGAGGGGCCGACCTCGCCGGAGGGGAGGATGCCCACAACCTTGGGCAAGGTGTTCTTCATCGGCAGCGACCTCCAGCCGCACTGGTGCACCGGCACGGCTGTGCATTCGACCTACCGGAACGTCGTAGCGACAGCAGGTCACTGCCTGTTGGACATCGAAGCCCCGGCCGGCCCACTCGCCAAGTGGGTTTTCGTCCCCGACTACTCCGAGGGCATGACCCCGTTCGGCCTGTATGTCGGGAAGCAGGGCGTCGCTCACTATGACTTCGACGACATCCGGGATTTTGACCGAGACTACGCCTTCGTCAACGTGTACAACGGTGTCGTCTCCTCTGCTCCGGACATGCTGACCAATGTCGGGAAGCTGGCCGACAACGTCGGCGGCCAGGGGCTCGCGTTCAACCAGCCGCTCGCGCCCACGGCCGACGTCTTCGGTTATCCCGCCGGCCCCAACCCCGACGGCACTCAGCCCTACACGGGCGAGACCCTCGGACGGTCGACCGGATCGACGTTCGCGATGAAGGTCACGGGCCTCCGCGCGGACCAGCCCATCGGCGTGGACTCCCCGTTCACCGGTGAAGGCTCTCTCGGATCCCCGTGGCTGACCCGTTACACGAGCGACAGCCGTACCGGCTATCTCAACGGCATCACGATCAGCGTTTCCGACACCGATGGCGACAATCGGTACGACACCGGCGTCTCGCCGTACTTCGATGGTGAGTTGTACACGGTCTACCGGAACGCCATCCGCCTCTGGACCGGCTCCATCGCTTAGACACCCCGTTCCCACCGCGTCCGCCCAGAGGGCGGACGCGGTGTCAAGGTCTAGAGGAAACTGATTCTGACCTCGGCAGCGCAGGTGAGGCTCACACCTACCGGTACCGCCAGCGCACGTCGTATCTCGTCCACTGTCGGCCGGAGGTATTGGACGGCCTGTCCCGGCCGTGTGCCGACAGGCGTTCCCATTCGCTACGAGACTGATTCGGCCCTCGCCCGCCGGGCGTCACGTCGCTCCTCGAAGCGGGTCGCGGCCACGTCGAGCTTGGCGAGGAAGGCCGCCAACTCCTCGCGGGCCTGCTCCCCCTCCGCGTTGAGACCTTCGATGTCGAAGGTCTTCCACGCTCGTAGCACCGGCGTCAGAACCTCATCACAATGCTGACGCAGGTCGTAGATGCCCGCCATGGCGATCGTCACGGACTTGCGGGCGAAGCCCTCCATACCCTGGCCCGGCATCTGGAACGAGGTCACGACATCGGTGACGGCTCGCATGGTCTGCGACGGGGCCAGCTCGAACGCGGCGGCGAGGAGGTTCCGGTAGAAAAGCATGTGGAGGTTCTCGTCAGCGGCGACCTTCGAGAGCAACCTCTCGCATATCGGGTCTCCCGACACCTTCCCGGTGTTGCGGTGGGCGACCCGGGTGGCCAGCTCCTGGAATGAGACGTATGCCAACTGCTGGAGCATGCCGTCGTACTCCGTGGCGAAGCCGTTTTGCATGTGCGTCATCCTGGCCCGCTCCAGAGCGACGGGGTCGACGGCCCGGGAGACGGTGAGGTAGTCGCGGATGGCGATCCCGTGTCGGCCCTCCTCCGCTGTCCACCGGTGCACCCAGGTGCCCCAAGCGCCGTCCCTGCCGAACGTCGTGGCGATCTCGTGGTGGTAGCTCGGCAGGTTGTCCTCGGTCAAGAGGTTGACGATGAGCGAAACACGGGCGGGTTCGGGAATCGAGGAATCCTCCGGCGCCCAGGCCTCGCCTTGCAGGACCCCGTCGAACGTCCGGCCCTCGCTCCAGGGGATGAACTCGTGTGGGAACCACTCCTTGGCCACTGCGAGGTGGCGGTCCAGCTCTCGCCCGACCACGGGTTCGAGCTCCATGAGAAGCTCCGTCTGGGTGAGCGGGCGAGACGTGATCGGCATCTAAAGCCTCCGGATGCACAACCTACCAGGATGTAACCTACGCTAGCGTAGGTAAGTGGGCCGATCGCTTGCCGACGCGCCTCGGCCCGCGCTCTTCCTGGCGAGCCGAGCGTTGACGGTCATTCCTCGTCCGGTGAGGACGGCCCGGTCCAGGTGGATATCCCTCAGAAAAGCCTCTCTCTGTCAGTCGTGGTGGCGAGCTTCTCCGAGCCACGGAACTTCCACAGGTCGTCGACGGGAATCACAGCGAAGTGCCGATCGAGGTCATGGAAGTACGGCACAGCCCCTCGGCGGCATCAACCGATCGGTGGATTTTCCGGTCAGCAGCATTCGCGTACGAGTATGACCGGGAGATCGATTCGCGTCGGGGGCAGGCGAAAGATGCTTGAGCCATGGCAGTCATCGAAGTCACAGACCTCCGCAAGAGATATGCGGACCTGACAGTTCTGGCCGGGGTGTCGTTCTCCGTTGAGGAGGGTGAGATCTTCGGCATCCTCGGGCCGAACGGCGCCGGCAAGACCACCACCGTGGAGTGTGTGGAGGGGCTGAGGCGGCCCGACGGCGGGTCGGTCAGCGTGCTCGGGCTCGACCCGGTCAAGGACGGGCGAAGGGTACGCGAGCAGATCGGGGTGCAGCTCCAGCAGACGCAGTTGCCGGAGAACATCAAGGTGTGGGAGGCGCTCGACCTGTATGCCTCCTTCTATGCGAACCCGCGCGATTGGCGTGGGCTGCTGGAGGAGTGGGGGCTGGCGGACAAGCGCAATGCCCGCTTCGGGAAGTTGTCCGGTGGCCAGAAGCAACGGCTGTTCATCGCGCTGGCGCTGGTGGGCAACCCGCGGGTGGCGTTTCTCGACGAATTGACCACGGGGCTCGACCCGCAGGCTCGCCGTACCACCTGGGAGCTGATCAAGCAGGTCCGGGCGAGCGGCGTGACGGTGGTGTTGGTCAGCCATTTCATGGACGAGGTGGAGGAGCTCTGCGACCGGGTCGCCGTCTTCGACCGCGGCAAGGTCGTCGCGATCGACACCCCGGCCGGGCTGGTCGACGGGATCGACGCCGATCACCAGATGCGGTTCACGTTAATGGCCGGTGACCTGGTCGAGCTGGGCGGGCTGCCCGGGGTGACCGGCGTGACCAGGACAGGAAACCAGGTGGTCGTCACGGGCAGGGGTGATTTCGCCACGGCGGTCACCGCTCAGCTCGCCCGCCACCACGTCCTGGTCAGCGATCTGCGCATCGACAAGCGCACCCTCGACGACGCGTTCGTCGCCCTGACCGGCCATTCGTTCGGCTCCACCCACTGACTGAGGAAGACCATGACCAAGCTCACCATCGTCGAACTGAAGCTGCTGACCCGGGAACCCGGGGCGATTTTCTCGCTGCTCATCCCGCTGTTCATCCTGGTGGTCTTCGGAAGCTCGATCGAGCCGGGCGACACCATGCTCCTGCCGATGGCGCTGGCGATCGCCGTGGGGCTCGTGGGTCTGTACCTGCTGCCCACCACCATGGCCACCTATCGCGAGCGGGGCATCCTGCGCAGGCTCTCCACCACGCCGGTACGCCCAGGAAACCTGCTGGTGGTGCAGCTGCTGCTGCAGTTCGTCCTCGCGCTGACCGCATGCGCCCTGCTGCTTGTCGTCGCGGGCACCGTCCTCGGTGCTCATCTGCCCACCCGGGTCCTGCCCGGCGCGCTGACCTTCCTGCTCGGTACGGCGGCCATGTTCGCCGTCGGCCTGCTCATCGCGGCCCTCGCTCCGAACGGCCGGGCCGCCAACGGGATCGGTGTCCTGCTGTACTTCCCGATGGCCTACCTCGCCGGGCTCATGCAGCCGACGGATCAGATGCCCGATATTTTGGCTCGTATTGGGGAATACACCCCGCTGGGGGCATTCCGGCAGAGCCTGCGGGACGTCTGGACGGGCGGCTCTCCCAGCGCTCTGCTGCTCGGTGTGATGGCGGCGTACGCCGTGGCCATCAGCATCGCAGCGGCCAAGTTCTTCCGCTGGGAGTGAGGCATGACCGGGCGGCTCGACCGATGGGAGCGGCTGCTGGAGCGCCAGATGGCGGCTGCGCCGTACGTCTTGCTGGCGACCTCCACGATGCTCTCCCTGCTCATCGATGGCAGGTCGTGGGTCATGCTCGGTCTGGCCGCGCTCGCCGCCGCCTGGATCTGGCTGGTGCCGCGAGGCGTGGTCTACGTGGCCGGGCTGGTGGTGCTGATCGGAGCGCTCTGCACACAGGGGATATGGTTCGCGAGCTTCTTCAGCTTCACCGGACATCTCCACTCCTGGCAGTACCTGAAGGGGAAGTGGCGGTTCGTCGCGGTGACCGCCACGGCGGCGATCAGCGTCGCGACCTACGGCGGTGGGTTGCCTGATCCCACGCCGTCCGGAATCCTCACCTACCTGTTCTTCACCGGCGCCATCGTGGTCCTGGTCAGCCTGTTCAGCTTCGCCGGGGAGATCACGGCCGAGCGGAGCGCCGAGCGCAAGCGGATGGTGGAGCGGCTCGAGGAGGCGCTGCGGGAGAACGCGGGATTGCACGCCCAGCTGTTGGTCCAGGCCCGCGAGGCGGGCGTGCTCGACGAGCGACAGCGCATGGCAGCGGAGATCCACGACACCCTCGCCCAGGGCCTGACCGGCATCATCACCCAGCTCCAGGCGGCGCAGCGTGCCGAGGACTGGCGGCGTCACGTGGACAACGCGGTACGGCTGGCGCGGGAAAGCCTGGCCGAGGCCCGGCGCTCCGTGCACGCGGTGGGACCCGGCCAGTTGGAGGTGGCGCCACTACCCGAGGCACTGAGGGACGTCGTCACCCAATGGGGCGAGATCAACGGGGTACGTGCGGATTTCACCATCACTGGTACGGTCCGTCCCATGCATCCGGAGGTCGAGGAGACGCTGCTCCGCACCGCACAGGAGGCGCTGGCCAACGCGGCCAAGCACGCCGGCGCGTCCCGGGTCGGGCTGACCCTGTCGTACATGGAGGACGTGGTCACCCTGGACGTGCGCGACGACGGCACCGGATTCGACCTCGAGCGGGTCCGCGACGGCGGCGGCTTCGGCCTGACCTCGATGCGCAAGCGGGTGAGCCGCCTGGCGGGCAGGCTGGAGATCGAGTCGGAACCCGGCGGCGGCACCGCGATCTCCGCGAGCGTCCCGGCGGTGGCACGTGGCTGAGCCCCTGATCCGGCTGCTGATCGCCGACGACCATCCCATCGTCCGCGACGGCATCCGCGGCATGTTCGCCGGTGACCCGGGCTTCGAGGTGCTCGGCGAGGCCGGAGACGGCGCCCAGGCCGTCGAACTCGCGCGGGCGCTGAACCCCGACGTGATCCTCATGGACCTCCGCATGCCCAGGATGGACGGCGTCGCGGCCATCAAGGAACTTGCCAGGCTGGGCATCGCGGCCCGCATCCTCGTCCTCACCACCTACGACACCGACCGGGACGTCCTGCCCGCCATCGAGGCCGGGGCCACCGGCTATCTCCTCAAGGACACCGGTCGGGATGAGCTCATCCGCGCCGTCCGTACGGCGGCGCGGGGCGAAGCCGTGCTGTCCCCGTCGGTCGCCACCCGCCTCCTCGGCCAGGTCCGCGCGCCCGCCGACCCGCTGAGCGCCCGGGAACTGGAGGTCCTCCACCTCATCGCCGAGGGCGCCACCAACCGCGAAGCCGCCGCGCGCCTGTTCATCAGCGAGGCCACGGTGAAGAGCCACGTGCTGCACATCTACGCCAAGCTCGGCGTCAACGACCGGGCGGCCGCCGTCGCCGCCGCATTCCGACGCGGCCTGCTCACCCTGGAGAACGGCTAGACCCGGACAGGCGAGGGCAGGCCGGCCGCTACACGCCCACCGGGCCTTCCGAGCCGCTGCCGGTGAGGCAAACGCCGGCACAGCGGGCATCCGGCGGCCACGGAGGTGCTCACCGATGGGCCGGCTCTGCACCGTCGTGACCGCCGCGCAGGAAGGCCGCCGTCGCGGAGTCGGCGGGGTAGAAAGATTCGATGGCCAGCTCGGAGACCGTGATGTCGAGCGGCGTGCCGAAGGTCGCCATCATGCTGAAGAACGACAGCTCCCGTCCCGCACGCACGACTCGCATTGGGACGAAGATGGCGCCGGTGCCGGGCAGGTCCACCTCGGGTTCCGGCTGGTCACAGGGATAGTCGCGCAGCTCCGCGTACAGTTCGCCGAGCCGGGGGTCGGCCGTGACCGAAATCTGCCGCTTGAGCCGGCCGAGCAGATGCGCACGCCACTCGCCGAGGTTGACGATGTGCGGGGCGAGCCCTTCGGGGTGGAGGCTGGCCCGCAGCACGTTGGTCAGCAGGTCGGGATCGATGCCCTCGCTGAGCACTCCGATCCCGGCGTTGGCGTCGACCATGTCCCAGTTCCGGTCCACGACCACGGCCGGGTAGGGGTCGTGGGCCGTCAGCAGCCGGCGGATCGCGTCGCACACCGCCGCCATCTCAGGTGAGTCGAGGGTCGACTCCGTGTAGATGGGGGCGTACCCGCCGGCCAGCAGCAGATCGTTGCGTTCCCGAAGCGGGAGATCGAGCTGCTCGGCGAGGTGGAGCACCATGTCTCGGCTCGGCTGGGCCCGGCCGGTCTCCAGAAAACTGACATGCCGGGTTGAGATCTCGGCCTGGAGCGAGAGCTCCAGCTGGCTCATTCGCCGGTGCTCGCGCCATCGCCTGAGCAACTCGCCGAAGGGCCGCCGGTAGAGCTGGGCTGTGGTCACGCCCCGACGCTATCCGGCGTCCCGGACGCCGGGCGATTACCTGGCACGTAATCGCCTGACCTCCGGGTCTCGTGACACGGTTCTCACGTCGTAGGACGAGACGGACCACAGGAGTGCGAGATGAGTGATTACGCCGCAGCGGCCGCAAGGTACATCGCCGCGTGGAACGAAACGGACACCGAGGCGAGGGCCAAAGCCGTCGCCGGGGCGTGGACCGAGGACGGCGGCTACACCGACCCGTTGGCCACCGTCACCGGCCACGAGGACATCGCCGCGGTGATCGCCGGGGCTCAGCAGATGTTCCCCGGCTACGTGTTCACACTGGGGGGCGCCGTGGACGGTCACCATGACACGATGCGGTTCACCTGGCACCTCGGACCCGAGGGGGCGACGGAGCCGGTCGTGGTCGGGTTCGACGTCGCCGTGCTCGCCGAAGACGGCCGGATCCAGAGGGTGTACGGCTTCCTCGACAAGGTCCCCGCCTGAGATAGGTGCCCCCGAGCGATCCGTGAGACCGCGCCAGTCCCCGACCCTCTCCGTACGGTATTGCGGGGACTGGCAGGCGGTCGCTGGACAAAAGGGAATCGACGCGACAAATGCCATGGCCGGGTGCCCGTCACCCGGTGCAGGCCCGACCTCACTTCGAGGTTCACCGCACAGCCGGTGCCACGCGGATGCGGGCGCGGAAGGTTCTGGAACGGTACAACTTGGGCGATCATGCGCTTTTTGGGGGATCTGCCCACGCTTCGGGAAGATCCTTGCGATAATCGATCGCCGAGAGGCGGAGTTCGTCCACGAGTGGGTGGTCCCTGTGGGTCCGCTCTCTCATGCTGCTCTCTTGCCGGGTGTGTCCCGGCGCGTCGCCGATGCGGCGGGGGGTCGTCGTGTCAGCCCGGTTGACCATGAATCTTCGCTGCCCGGGGGAAAGGTGCCAGAGCCAAACAATCTGCGCGATATGACCCATGCCCGCTGGTCGAGACGGGCCGTGCTGCTGGCCGGGGGGCTTCTGGTCACCGGCTGCAGCGACTCCCGCCGACCCACCATCCAAAGCGAGGACTACGACTCCTACGGGTCCAACAAGAAGCACCTGCGGGAGATCCTCGAACGCCGCGCGAAGGCGCTGATGGACAAGGACGAGAAGGGCTATCTCGCCGACCTGGACCAGGCCAACACAAAGCTGGTCCAGCGCGAGAAGTTCATCTTCGACAACCTGCGCCAGTTCGATCTCGCGGAGATCCGCTTCATCACCGATCGGGCCACGGAGCGGTCCGAGGGCGAAGGCGGGGACATCCAGTTCCGGCCGGTGATCCGGATCACCAAGCTCACCGCTGACGCCGGCCCCGGTGACGTCGCCCCGGCCGAGACGTTTCTCTACACCCTGCGCGAGAAGAGCGGCAGGTTCGTGGTGACGGACATCATCGGGGCGACTCGGAAGAACTACAAGAAACTGCACCTGGACGGTCCGCTGGCCTATGCGCCGTGGAACACCGACAAACTGCACGTCGTGAAGGTGGGGAAGAAGGTCTGGCTGGTCGGCGATGAGAGCGTCACCGATCTGGACCGCTACGCCGCCGTCACGGAGAAGGAACTGCGCCTGGTCGAGGGGATGTGGGGCGACCGCCTCAGCTACCCCGGTCACGTCCTCTTCTTCACCCGGGATCTGGCCAACGTCAAGCAGTGGTTCGATTTCGGCGCGGCCGAGAACTTCCTTCCGGACATCCTCGGCTTCCAGGCCCGGGAACTGGGCGTCCAGAAGAACGGCATGGTCTACGGCAATGAGTACGCCGCCTCCAGGGTCGTGGTCAATCTGCGAGGCCATCAGGCGTTCGGCAGCGACCCCGCGCTCACGATCCGGCATGAGCTGACCCACGCGGTCACCGCACGCGCGACGCTGACCATCGGGGGAGACTACAACCCTCCGACCTGGGCCATCGAGGGCTTCGCCCGCTACACCGAGACCATCGGGAACACGGCGTCGGCGGCCAGGATCCGCTCCGCCGTGGCCGCCGGAGTCCGGGCCGGCAGGTTCCGCGGGGTCACTCCCGCGTCGAAGACGTTCTACGGCCGCGACATCGACTTCAACTACTGCCTGGGCTCGACGGTGTTCAGCCTGGCCGAGCGGCTCAAGGGGCGGGACGCCGCGGTGGAGCTCTACGCCAGGATCATCAACCACCCCGACTCCCTCGACATGCCGTTCATGCGGCTCCCGGTCTTCGACGGGATCAGCAGGGACGTCCTCGGGATGAGCAGCGCCTCCTTCCGGAGTCGATGGAACGGCTTCGTCCGGAATGGAGGGTGAGATGTCCATGACGCCTCCCGGGCCGCCCGCGGGACAGCCGGAAGGCCCGCCCCCCGGACGACCATCCGGTCCGCCGCCCGGTCAAGCGCCTTCGGCGGCGGGCCCCTCGCTTCCCGGCACGACACCCGATCCGGCGCCAGGCGGGGGCCGTTCCCGGCGCGGGCTCGTGGTCCTCCTGGTCGGCCTGGTCGTCTTCCTGGCCGCCGGCGGCGGCGCGTACGCGCTCGCGCGCAACTATCGCGCCAATCAGATGACGCAGGACTGCGGCAGTTCCCATGCCTGCATTCCCGGGCTCAAGGTCGCCACCCTGACGGAGGCGTTGAAGGACCGGGGACACAGGTGTGTGGAGGAGACCTCGTCGTGGCACTGCGACATGGTGATCGGCCGGGTGTATTTCGACCTCTGGTTGCAGTCCTCCGGGGGCTATGTCTATTCGATTTCCATCAGGCTCCACCGGATGGACGACAAGGCGCTGGCCGGCACCGGGCTCTCCTACCTGTCGTGGTTCGGCGCCCTGCCGTTCCGGGACGATCCCGTGTTGACGAAGGAGATCAAGGGCTGGATAGCCCAGCAGATCGAGAACGACAAGGACACCAAGGCCACCATCGGCGACTACGAGTACGTCTTACAACGCCCTGAGGCGGAAAGCGTCGAGTTCAGCATCCAGGAGAAATGACGATGGCCGCGCGACCCGGACCTTACTCACCCGACGGTAGGTTCTGGTGGGACGGCACGGCCTGGCAGCCGGTGCAGCCGCCGCCTCCCGACCCCGCCACGGGACAGCCTCAGTCTCATCCTCAGCAACAGCAGCAGCCCGCCGCGCCGTACCAGCCGCCTCCGCCGCAGCCGCAGTACGGCCCTCCCGGGCAGCCCGGGTTTCAGCAGTCCGGTTTTCAGCGGCAGGGGTTCCAGCAGCACGGATTCCAGGCGCCGCCCGGATATCCCGTCCCGCCGGGGGGCGGCACTCCCCGCCCGCCCAGGTCAAGGTCGGGATTCGTGCTGCTGACCATCGGTACGGCGATCGCGGCCCTGGTGCTGGGCGGCATCATCGGCGGTGTCGTCGGATTGACGACGACCAAGCCCAAGGGTGAGAACGTCGTGCCCGCGTTCGCGGAGAAGTTTCCCGACGCCGATGCGCAGTATCTGCCCGGCGTGACCCTCTCCATGATCGTCGACGACTGGATGAAGACCGCCAACAAGTGGAAGTGCACCAAGGACCCCAACGTGGAGGATCTCTACAGCCGGGCCAAGGCGCAGATCAAGTGCGAACCCCCGGACGACCGCGGCGACATGTACGTCGACATCGAGTACGACGCCGACGACAAGATCAAGGTGGTGGAGGCGAGCTGCTGGCTCGGCGTCCACACCAAGGCGTGCAAGAGCCTCGCGGCCACGATGGCCGACGCGGTGCTGGCCGCCCAGCCCAAGCTGCGTAAGCAGGCACAGAAGTGGGCGGAGCAGAACTCGGGCAGCGAGCGGGCGACGACCATCGGCGGCATCCGGTTCGAGGGCAACCTGGACCCGAACGGCATGCAGGCCCTGCCCGCTATCTGACGATCACGGCGGCCACGGGCCGGGGTGGACGGGGGCGGGGGCTCCGACATTCCGGCCCGAGCACGGCACGCCGCCTCCGATCCGCCGACGCTCGATCGGGCAAAAATACAAAATGCCGTTCTGGCGGGATTTGTAGCTAGAGAACCGTTAGATAACTGTTTGACCGAGTCGATCTTCCCGCGACGAGATCGTTGGTTAATGTGATCTCGACCTGGTCGAGGGGGAAGGCGGGGGCGATGACCACGGGTGGGTCGGAGGCGTCTCTCGGGAGCGGATACGTGCTCCTGGACGAGATCGGCGCCGGGGCGATGGGGAGCGTCTGGCGGGCGCGGCATCGGGCCACCGGGGAGATCGTCGCGGTGAAACTACTGCGGGACGGCCTCACCGGCGACCAGGATCTCGTCCTGCGATTCGTCCAGGAACGCAACGTGATGCGGGCCTTACGGCATCCCAACATCGTCACGGTACGCGACTTCGTCATCGAGGGGGAGCGCCTCGCCCTCGTGATGGACCTGGTCGAGGGCGGAAACCTCCGTACGCTGCTGCGGCGGTACGGCACGCTGCCGCCGGCGGAGGCCGTACGCCTGATGGCCCAGGTCGCCGACGCGCTGACGGCCGCCCACGCGAACGGGGTGGTGCACCGGGACGTCAAACCGGGCAACATCCTGATCGAAGCGGCCACCGGGCAGGCCCGGCTCACGGACTTCGGCGTCGCCCGCATCGTGCACGGGCCGGGCCTCACCCAGACCACCTCGATCATCGGCACGCCGACGTACCTGGCCCCCGAGGTGGCGGGCGGCGGCGCGCCCACGCCGGCGGTGGACGTCTACGCCTTCGGACTGATCCTGTACGAACTGCTGGCCGGCCGCCCGCCCTTCGTCGGCCACCATCCGATCGCCGTGCTCCAACAGCATGCGACGGCCGCTCCCCGGCGGCTGCCCGGGATGCCCGACTCACTGTGGTCGGTCATCTCGGTCTGCACCGCCAAAGATCCGGCCGAGCGTCCCGTCATCGGACAGGTGGCGGCGGCACTGCGCGAGGCGGCGCCGTCGCTCGCGGGGCTGCCCGCGCTGCCCCGGGTCTCCTGGGAAGACCCGCCGTCCGCCACCACCGAGCCGGGCGTGGGCGGGTACGCCGCCGCGGCGCATCCGTCCGCCGGCGCCGGTACGGCCCCAGGCGGCGGGAGCACGTCCGGCGGGGGAGAGCCGCCGGCGGCGGACACCGATGCCCCGGGCGGCCCGGCGCCGGCGCGACGTGAGCGGTCCCGGCGGCGCATGGTCGTCACCGGTGCGTCCGCCATGGCCCTGGCGCTCAGCGCGGTGGCGGTGGCCCTCGTGGCCCCGTGGCGTACCGACATCGGGCCGACGGAGAATCGGGCCGTCGCGGCGGACACCTCGGCCAGGCCCGCCGGCGGTGAGATCACCACGGCGCCTACGCCGTCCGTTCCGCTGACGACCCTGCCGACGCCCTCGGGCGAGGCCCGGCCGAAGCGGACCCGGACCATGGAGCCGCCGGTCGCGGACCCCGTGAGCAGCGCCCGCCCCAGGCCGGTTCGCACGACGGCCGCGCCGAAGGAGCAGGAAAAGCCGAAGGCGCGGTCCACCCCGACGCGCTCACCGGTGCGCAGCACGACGAGGCCGAAGGCCGAGCCGACCGGCGGTGACTCCCAAGCGCCCGACACGATCCGGCGGGAACCGGAGCTCGAGTGGCGCTGCCGGGCGTGGTTCTCCCCCGCTCCCGGTGTCGAGATCTCGCCCTGCATGGCCATGGTGGGTGACGTCTTCCACCTGCTCGGGCGGGTACGCGGCAGCAGCTCGGTCCGCTCCGACATCCACATCGAGCTCTTCGACTCGACCAGGGACGTCGCCGTCTCCCCGCCGCACGTCTGCGCCGGTGTCGCGCCTCCGGGCGACGGCTCGATCGTCACATGCGGGCCGGTGACCGCCACGGCTCCCCGCACCGGAGGGAACCTGCACAATGCCCGGCAGCGATGGCGGAAGAGCGGCGAGTCCTCCCTCAAGAGCGTGGAGAGCCCGTCGGTCCCCTGGTGAGGTCTCCCGCTGAGCTCCCCTGGGAAGTTCCCGGCGAGGTTCCGGTGAGATCCTCCAAGTGAGACCACCGCTCACATGTTGATCATGTGGCCCGCGAGACCGTGGACGGCCTCCTTGACCGCCTCGCTCAGCGTGGGGTGGGCGTGGACGTTGCGCGCCACCTCGTGGACGGTCAGATCCCACTGCTGGGCCAGGGTCAGCTCGGGCAGCAGCTCGGTGACGTCGGGACCGATCAGATGGGCGCCGAGCAGCTCGCCGTGCTCGGCATCGCTGAGGATCTTGACGAATCCCGCCGTGTCGCCCAGGCCGTGCGCCTTGCCGTTCGCGCTGAACGGGAACTTGGCGACCTTGACGTCGAAGCCGCGCTCGCGCGCCTGCGCCTCGGTGAATCCGAAGCTCGCGATCTGCGGCTGGCAGAAGGTCGCCCGAGGGATCATCACGTAGTCGAGCTCCATCGTCTCCGCGTCCGCGATCGTCTCGGCCGCGACGATGCCCATGGCCTCGGCCGCGTGGGCGAGCATGAGCTTGGCCGTCACGTCCCCGATCGCGAAGATGTGCGGCACGCTCGTACGGCACCGCGCGTCGACGTCGATGGCGCCCCGGTCGGTGAGCCGTACGCCGGTCCGCTCGAGGCCGTAGCCCGCCACCCGCGGCTGGAACCCGATGGCCTGCATGACCTTGTCCGCCTCCAGGACCGAGGTGGCGCCGTCACGTGACACCGTCACCCGCACCTTCTCGCCCGAGTCGTCGATGGACTCGACCCGGGTCGACGTCAGCACCTCGATGCCGAGCCGCTTGTAGCGCCGGGCCAGCTCGGCCGACACCTCCGCGTCCTCGAGCGGCACCATGCGGTCGAGGAACTCCACGATCGTCACCTTGACGCCGTAGCTGTTCAGCACGTACGCGAACTCGACCCCGACGGCGCCCGCCCCGGCGATGACGATGCTCTCCGGCAGCTTCTCGGTGAGGATCTGCTCCTCGTACGTCACGATCCGCTCGGTCACCGAGGTGCCGGGCAGGAGGCGGGTCGTCGCCCCGGCGGCGATGATGCAGTGGTCGAAGGTGACGGTGCGTTCGCCCCCGTCGGAGTCCGCCACCCGCAGGGTGTGCGGATCGGTGAAGACGCCGCGGCCCTGATATTCGGTGATCCCGTTCTTCTTCATCAGGTAGTGCACGCCCTTGACGCGCCCGTCCGCGACCTTGCGACTGCGCCGGAACGCCTCGCCGTAGTCGAAGGTCAGGCTGCCCTCGACGCCGATGCCGAACGTCTTGGCATCGTGGGTGAGCAGATGGACGAGCTCGGCGTTGCGCAGCAGCGCTTTCGAGGGAATGCAGCCCACGTTGAGGCAGACCCCGCCCCAGTAGCGCTCTTCGACGATCGCCGTGCTGAGCCCGAGCTGGGCCGCCCGGATCGCCGCGACGTATCCGCCGGGGCCCGCGCCGAGGACAACGACATCGTAGTGATCGCTCATATATCGGACCCTACGTGGACCGGTCTCGGCCCTCCACATCCGGGAGGCGGCGACCGCCCCGGGATTCCGCAGGCGGCGGGGCATCTTACCAAGGCACCCCCTCGCCCCGGTTAAACTACCCGAAAACGAGACCAAAGCGTCGCCTTGTTAGTTTTCATAACTGCGGCGGTCGAGCCATGGCGAACCCTCCACGCCGTACGGGATCCCACGTCTGTCAAAGCAAGGGAAGATCACCTACTAGCCCTACGGAGGACGCATGCTCTCCCCGGACTCGGCCGCGGTCGTCCGCGCAACCCTGCCGGTCGTCGGCGACGCCATCGAGAAGATCACCGCCACCTTCTACGACGACATGTTCGCCGACAATCCGGAGTTGCTGCGTGACCTGTTCAACCGGGGCAACCAGGCCAACGGTGAGCAGCGCAAGGCCCTGGCCGGCTCGATCGTCGCCTTCGCCGCCATGCTGGTGAACCACCCCGGCGAGCGGCCAGACGTCATGCTCGCCAGGATCGCGCACAAGCACGTCTCGCTGGGCGTCACCCCCGAGCAGTACAACATCGTCCACAAGTATCTGTTCGGCGCCATCGCCGAGGTGCTCGGCGATGCCGTCACCCCTGACGTCGCCGCGGGCTGGGACGAGGTCTACTGGCTCATGGCCGAGGCGCTGATCAATCTGGAGACCGGCCTCTACCGCGAGACGCGCCGCGGGATCGGACAGGTCTGGCTGCGGGCGCGGGTGCTCGAACGGCGGCGCGAGACGCGCGACGTGATCTCCCTCACGCTGCGGCCCGAGGCCCGGCTGCCCTTCCGGCCGGGGCAGTACGTCAGCGTGGCCGCCCCCCTGTCGGACGGGGCCCGGCAGATCCGCCAGTACAGCCTGTCGTCCGCCCCCGCCCGGGACGACTGGCGTATCACGATCAAGCGCGTGTACGGCGACGCCGGGCCGGACGGCGAGGTGTCCAACTGGCTGCACGCCAACGTCGAGGTCGGCGACGAGCTGATGGTCTCGGCCCCGTTCGGCGAGATGACCCTCGCCGACGGCGACGCCCCGCTGCTGCTGGCCTCGGCCGGCATCGGCGTCACCCCGATCCTCTCGATGGTCGACCACCTCGCCGCGATCGGATCCACCCGCCGGGTGACCGTCGCCCATGCCGACGGCGCCGCGGCCGACCACGCCCACCGCGAGGAGCTCATCCGACTGGTCGAGACGCTGCCCGGGGCCGCACTGCATCTCTGGTACGAGCGGGTGGACGCCGCCTCCGGCGGCGCTCCCGCCGGTCCCGAGCCCCGGACCGGCCTGATGGACCTCGCCGGCGTCGACCTGCCGGAGGGTGTGGTCGCCTACCTGTGCGGGCCGCTGCCGTTCATGCGGAGCGTGCGCACCGACCTGATCGCGCGCGGCGTGCCCGCTTCACGGATCCACTACGAGGTGTTCGGCCCCGACCTCTGGCTGGCCGACGCCGACTGATCCGGCCGGTCCGCGTTTCCTGCCACCGGCGTTTCCCCGGCGAGCCCGGGTAGGGCGTGAGGCTGAGAAGGAACGAGGGAGGAGAAATGAGCGAGTTCGAACGCTCCCGCAGGATCGCGGCCCCCGCCGAGCAGGTTTTCGAGAGCGCGTGTGACATCGACGAGCTCGACGACTGGCTGCCGCGCGACCTGCACGTGCGGCCCGAGGAGCCGCCCGCCGTGACGGTCCACGAGGACGCCGGCGGACGGGACGAGCGTGCGCTGCTGCGGACCGAGCGCGACCAGCTCCGCATGGAGTGGGGCACCCGGGACGACGACCGGTACGCCGGGTGGCTGCAGGTGGCCGGGATCGACGACGCCAGCAGCGACGTGACGGTCCACCTGTCCTTCTTCGACGAGGAGCACGCCCCCGCGGCGGATTTCGTCGACGGCGCCCTCGACGAGAGCCTCGAACGGCTGGCCCACCGGGTGAACGGCTGAATCTCATACCCGTTCTAAGGCCGGATCGGTAAAGAGTCGGCACACGTTTGCGCAGGTGAGGGGGCACCCTGTCGGGTGTGGGGTAATCGCACTCAATATGTGGGGTCTGCGCGTGATCCCGGGCGTCCGGTCACTGTACGCCCGGTTCACCCTCCTCTGCCTGGTCCTGGCGGTCCTGGTGCTGCTGCCGGGAGGCCTGTTGATGGCGAAGATCGTCCGGGACCGCGACGCCGCGTCGTGGTGGGAATCCGGTCGCGAGGCCGCTCCCACCGCCGCGCAGCGCGTACGGACGGGCCGGCTCGGCGGCACGGCTGAGACGGGAGCGGCAGAGGCCCGGGGCCCGAATGCCGGGCCGGAACCGGTCGTCGGACCGACCGATGAGACGGCCGGCGCGCCGAGCGTGGCCCGGAGTCTGGCCCCGCTGGGCGTGGTGGGCCCACCCGGCGGCGAGCAGGTCCAGCTGACCCAGGCCTGCTCGGATCCGGGAGGGGGTTGCCTGCTCCCCGCGATGGTGCGGGCGTGGCCTGAGTCGGTCCCCCCGGTCCGCCAGCTGGTGCAACGTGTCGTCGGCGCCGCCGTCGGCATGCTCGACCTCCTTCTCGTGTTGCAGGCGGTCGTGCTCGTGACGCTGTCCATCTGGGCGGTCCGCAAGGTGGTCAGGCGCACGCTGCGTCCGGTACGCGAGATCTGTGCCGCGCTGGAGCGGATCAACCACTGCGGCGAGGGCCGGATCGAGGAGCCGCGGGGAAAGGACGACATCACCAGGCTCGCCGGATGCATCAACGCCACGCTGGATCAGATCCGGCAGATGCGGAAGTTCACCTCCGATGTCTCCCACGAGTTGCGAACGCCGCTCACCGCCCTACGCCTCCATGTCGAGGAGTTGCAGCTCAGCCGGGAGCGGGTCGACCTCGACGAGCTGCTGCGCCAGGAGCTGCGCGACATCGAGCGGCTGGAGGGGATCATCAGCGATCTGCTGCTGCTCGCCCGGCTGAAGGAGGGGCCGGGCACCGTACGGCACGCCCCGGTGGACCTCGGAGAACTGGCCAGGGAGGAGGCCGGACTGCGGGCCGGCCGGATCCCGGTCCAGCTCGACGTCGAAAGCGACGTCTGGGTGCTGGGCGTGCGGACCCAGCTCCAGCGGGTGCTGCGCAACCTGCTCGACAACGCTCAGCGGCACGCCATCAGCACGATCAAGGTCGCGGTCGGCAGGAACGGAGGGTCGGCGGAGCTGGCCGTGGCCGACGACGGTCACGGGGTGCCGATAGCGGACAGGGAACGCATCTTCGAGCGCTTCACCCGGCTGGAGGAATCCCGCCGGCTCGACCCCGGCGGCACGGGGCTCGGCCTGGCCATCTCCCGCGAGATCGCCAAGGCGCACGACGGCACTCTGCACGTGGAGGATTCCTGGAACGGCGGGGCCTGCTTCTTGCTCCGGCTCCCGCTGCTGGCCGCGCGCAGGAGAGAACTGCCTCCGTCGGCTCCGGTGGAGCGGGCGGTGCGCGGCACACCCGCCAAGCCCGAGTCGCAGGTGCACATCCGGTGGATCCATCTGGCCGACGGGTGGCCGGAATGACGCGCCTCCCGGGCGGCTCAGCTCCGCTGGAGATCTCCCGGCCGGTCCCGCCGCGGCGGCGTGCATTCCACGTCGGCGGCATCCACACCCGGGTCGTCGGCGGGCACGGCGGCCGGGAGCGGGGGCATGTGGGCGGACGCCCGCGGACCTGCCAGGCGGAGGACCTGCCGGATCCACGCCTCGAGACCCGAGGGATCGGGCGGGGTGAGCGGCGTACGCTCAGCCATCCGGGTGCTCCTTGTCTCTCGCACGATCTGCACGACCAGGCGGATGGGGGGCGTTCCGCGCCGAAGACGCCGCCCAGCTGAACCTGCCCGGCGGCGTTCGATGGTCAGCATGGCATCAGCCGCGAGGTCGCGGCGGGCAGGAGTCATCGACCGCGGTCACGTGTCGGCCTTCGGACCGAACCCGTGTCGGCCTTCGGACCGATTTCGTGCCGACCGCTCCGCCGTACGGCCTCGCGTGCCGCAGGCAATTTCCCTAAAACTGCTCGTTTATCCGCTTCTTTGGGGAATGGAGCAGAAGTGGAGTACAAAGAGTTCATTCGGACGGTGGAGGAGCGCTCTGGGCTGTCGCGTGAGGAATCCGCTGACCTCGCCCGCGCGACGGTCGAGACGCTGGGGGACCGGCTCAGCGCGGGGGAGGCTCGCTGTCTGGCGGCCGAACTACCGGCGCAGTTGCAGGAGTCGCTGCACGTCGGCGGGAGGATCGAGCGGTTCGGCCTGCGTGATCTGGTGCGCCGGGTGAGCCGCCGCACGGGGCTGACGATGGAGGAGGCGCGCGGCGGAGTGCGGGCCGTTCTGCTGACGCTGCGCGAGGCGGTGGGCGGCGACGCGTTCGGTCACGCGATGGCACAGCTCCCCGCCGAATTCGAGCAGGCGGCGTCCGAGCAGGCGTCCATCTGACGCCGACACGGATCACGCGACTTTCATTAGACGGTAAAGGGATGTCCCAGATCTTCGTGTCTTGGCGGCACGCCCCATGTCGCCGCGTGTCTCCTTGGAGCCGTGCTCAGAAACTTCCCTGGAGGCCGAAGATGAGGAAACTGCTGTACGCCGGCATGATCATGGTTGGCTTGCTGGCGTCAGGATGTGGCAGCGCCGAGGAGCCCAACGCGGCCAAACCCGCCGCCGCCGATGAGCACCTCACCGAGCCGAGCGAGACGCCGTACGAGTCCGGATCGGCGACGCCCGAGCCCGGCACCCCCGCTTCGCCGACCTCTCCGGTCATGGCGACCCCGACGGGCCCGGCGAAGGTCGACGTCGCCCAGACCAGCCTCGGCACGATCCTGGTCGGGACGGAAGGTCGCACCCTCTACCTGTTCACGGAGGACAAGAAGGACAAGTCGACCTGCTCGGCGGCCTGTGCGGCCGCCTGGCCGCCCGCGCTCACGCTCGGGAAGCCCCAGGCGGGAACCGGCGTCAACGCGAGCCTGCTCGGCACGCTCAAGCGCGAGGACGGCGCCACCCAGATCACCTACAACAAGCACCCGCTGTACTACTACGCCAAGGACCAGAAGGCCGGCGACACGGCCGGTCAGAACGTCAAGGACTTCAGCGGCGAGTGGTACGCGGTGACCCCGGAGGGCAAGAAGGCGAAGCACTGACGACGCCGGACCGGAATCGACCCGCCTCGACCGCCCCGGCCCCGCCGCGGACGTGAGGGAGCACCGCTCTCCCGCGCCACGCTACGGGGCCGGGGCGGTCGCATGTGCGCGGGCGATAGGCTTGCCGCGATGTATCGACTCGTCTTCACGCAGGTCCTGAGCCGGTTCGACGCGGAGGCCGTGCACCACCTCACGATCAGGCTGCTCCGCCTGCTCTCGGTGTTTCCCGTGGCCAAGCGGCTGCTGTACGGACGGCTCGCGCCGCGCGACGAGGCGCTGCGCGTCCGGGCGTTCGGCGTGCACTTCCCGTCGCCCTTCGGACTCGCCGCCGGCTTCGACAAGGACGCCGGGTGCTTCGAGGCGCTGGCGGCCTTCGGCTTCGGCCATGTCGAGGTCGGCACGATCACGGCGCGGCCCCAGCCCGGCAACCCACGCCCCCGGCTGTTCCGCCTCCCGGAGAGCCGGGCGATCATCAATCGGATGGGCTTCAACAACGCGGGAGCCCGGGCGGCGGCCAGACGGCTGCGCAGGACCAGGGGCGTCCCCGTCGTGGTCGGCGTGAACATCGGCAAGACCAAGGTGGTGCCCGAGAGCGAGGCGGTGGCCGACTACGTGACGAGCGCCCGGCTGCTCGCCCCCTTCGCCGACTACCTCGTGGTGAACGTGAGCTCGCCCAACACGCCGGGGCTGCGCGACCTCCAGGCGGTCGAGCTGCTGCGGCCGCTGCTGACGGCCGTACGGGAGGCGGCGGGCCGGACGCCGCTGCTCGTGAAGATCGCCCCGGACCTCGCGGACGAGGACGTCGACGCGGTCGCCGAACTCGCCGTCGACCTGGGGCTGGCCGGGATCATCGCCACGAACACCACGATCAGCCGCGCCGGGGTGTCCAGCACCGAGGCCGGGGGCCTGTCGGGCCGGCCGCTGAAGGCCAGGTCGCTGGAGGTGCTGCGCAGACTGCACCAGAAGACGGGCGACCGCCTCACCATCGTCTCGGTCGGCGGGGTGGAGGACGCCGACGACGTGTGGGAGCGGCTGCGCGCCGGTGCGACGCTCGTGCAGGGGTACACCGGCATGATCTACAACGGACCACTGTGGGCGTGGCACATCAACCGGGAGCTGTCCCGCCGTCTGCGCCGGCACGGCCACACCTCGATCGGCCAGGTCGCCCCCACTCCCCACCCGTGATCTTACATTTTCTCGCAGGCCATGCCTGCGACCTGGGGAAACACCATCCGTGATCTTGGAGTTTCTGGCGCCCGGCCCGGCTGGCCAGGCCGGTCACCCTTCGTGATCTTGCAGTGTCACATGCTGGGACGGGTGGAGTCCGCCGACTGGGTCAGGTCGTACAGGCGCCGCATCACCTCGTGCACGTCGATGACACCGGGGCGGTGACGCCGCCACCCGGTGCCGCCCCGCTGCCAGGGCCGTGGTCCCGCCGGCGGGCGATATTCCACCCCGAAGGCGTCCATCCGGACGAGATGGGCGTCGAGACGGCGGGTGAAGCAGTCCGCCGCGGGCGTGCCGGTCCAGGCGATCTCGGCCGCCGCGCAGCCACGCGGCCAGGCCCGATAGTCGAGCGTCCGCCCGTCGGGAATGCGCTCGCTCCAGAGCTGGAACTGCATGCCGATCACCCGGTCCCGCTCCGCGCCCGACCACTCGGCCGGCACGGGCGTGAAGGCCGCCACGTCGGCCAGCGTGATCGTCTCACCGATGGCCAGGGGTTCCTCCGGCGAGGCCGCCTCCGCGTAGTCGAAGTACAGGGGGAACACCGGCGTCGCGACGACCTCGTGGCCGGCCGCCGCCGCTCGCCGTCCCACATCGGGGCCGCGCCACGGCATCACCACCGTGTCCTGCCTGAGCATCCCGCTGACGAACGCCTCGTCCCACACGACCGCCCGGCATCCGCGCGCGGCGAGCACGTCGGCCAGCCGGCGCAGGAACCAGGCGTGCAGATCGGCGGGGGCGGCCAGACCCAGCTCCGACTGGTACGCGGAGATCTCGGCCGAGGCCGCCCAGTCGTCCAGCACGCACTCGTCGCCACCGATGTGGAAGTACGGCACGGCACCCAGCGCGCCGATCACCTCGTCGAAGACGGCGGTGAGGAAGTCGACCGTGGCCGGAAGCGGGGAGAGGATCGCGGGGGAGATGCCCCACCGGTCCAGCACCCGATATCGCTCCTCCGGCCGTGCCCCGAACCTCGGGTAGGCCGCCAGGATCGCCGAGGCATGTCCCGGCACGTCGATCTCCGGCACGACGGTGACCGCCCGGGCCGCGGCGTAGGCGGAGATCTCCGCCAGGTCCGCCAGCGTGTAGTACCCGCCGTGCGGCACGCCGTCGAAGGTCGGCTCCTCCCGGTAGTAGCTGGTGGTCGTCTGATCCCGGTGTGAGCCGACCTCGTGGAGCAGCGGGTAGGCCCGGCTCTCCACCCGCCAGCCCTGGTCGTCCACGAGGTGCAGGTGGAGCCGGTTGAGCTTGTGCAGGGCCAGCAGGTCGATCATCCGCAGCACCTCCCGCTTGGGCAGGAAGTTGCGTGCGACGTCGAGATGGGCGCCACGCCAGGAGAGCGCGGGCGCGTCCGCGATCCGCCCGCAGGGCATGGTCCAGGTCGTGCCGGGGACGGCCGTCGCCCGGTATGCCTCGGCGGGCAGCAGCTGCCGCAGCGTCTGCCCGGCGTAGAAAGCGCCGGCCCGGTCGCCTGCGACGATCCGTACGGCTTCGGCGGCGATCTCGATCTCGTACGCCTCGGGGCCGAGCGCGGCGTCCTCGGTCACACGCACCGCCGCGAAGGCGTCCGCTGCCGCGGCGTCGGCGGGCCGGAGGTCGAGCACGGCGAGCGAGAGCCGTACGGCATCGACGAGGGCGGCCGGCCCGCTGACCGCCGAGCCGGGGGTGAGCTCGAAGACACCGGGCGCGCGCTCGGCCACGCGGGGCCGTGGAAGGAGGCGATCCATGCCCTAGATCATGCCAAATATCCGGTGCGTCCGGTCGGATCAGTGCAGCAGATAGTCCCGGAGGCCGCGGGCCAGGGAGTCGGCGATGCGCTGCCGGAACCGCTCGTCCTTGAACTTGGCCGCGTCCTGCGCGTTCCGCATGTTCCCGCACTCAAGGAAGATCTTCGGCACCTTCGACAGGTTGAGCCCGCCGAGGTCGCTGCGGGCGACGAGCGCGTTCCTGCCCAGATAGTTCGAGTACGGCAGGCCGGTGCCGCGGCGGAAGGCGTCCCTGATCGTACGGCCCAGCCGGCCGGAGTCGCCGACGACGGGGTCGACCGGGCCGTCGATCTTCTTGGGGACGATGATGTGGAAACCTCGGCCGCTCGGCGGTGCGCCGTCGGCGTGGACCGAGATCGCCGCGTCGGCCCTGGCCCGGTTCCCGATCGCCGCCCGCTCGGTGATGCACGGGCCCCAACTCGTGTTGTCGGCGCGGGTGAGCCTGACCACGGCGCCCATGTTCCTCAGCCGCTTCGCGAGCCGCTTCGAGACGTCCCAGGTGAACGCCGCCTCGCTGTAGCCGTCGTTGGTCGACGTACCGGTGGTGTCACAGGCCTTCCGCTTGGTGAGGACGTCGACCTGCCTGTTGATCTCCCGGGAATGCCGCCAGTTGCCGCCGTTGTGGCCGGGATCGATGACGACGACCTTTCCGGCCAGCGGCTTCGTCTGGGACGCGCTCCGCGCGGCGCCATCCGCCCCGGCCCGGTCATCGGCCTGCGCCGTCGCCTGCGAACCGGTCGGCGATTGCGTCCGGGCATCGGCCTGCGGCGTGTACGCCGTACGGGCGGTCGCCCGGCCCCCGGCGTCGAGATCCTCGGGACCGTCCCGGCCCTCCGGAGAGGCGCCGCAGGCGACCAGGGTGCCGAGCCCCCACAGGCCGAGAACCGCGGCGGCGAGTGGTCGACTGATCACGCTCGAATCCCTTCGCGAGGCTCCGGTCGTGTCCGACGGACCATGCCCTGCCAGGCGTCGCCGACGGGCCTCGACCCATGGGCTCCTCCTGCGCCCGGCGAGGCGTCCGGCGGGATCGCGCTCGCAACAGGCGGCATCCGTCAGACACTCCCCTGTAAAACCAACCTACGCGCAAAGCACACGTGACCATGCCGTCGCACCAGAAAGCGCGGGAAGGCGAGCGGCACTAGGCTCCCGGAGCCACGGAGAGCCCGACCGCCTGAGGGGCTCGCACGGACGCGGCGGCGTCCTGCCCGTGCAGGAGGAGGGCGGCCAGTTCGCGGGCGTCCGCCGCGTCGAGCCCCAGCACCACCCGGGGGCGTCCCCACGGGTGCTGGATCGAATGGGCGACGTAGCTCGCCACGGAGTCGGCGATGCCGTCGTCGCCGCTGATGGCCAGTCCGCGGGCCTCCCGCCAGCGCACCCAGGCCCGTTCCAGCTCATCGGCCGCCCGCTGTGCGCAGGAGACCAGCTCCGGATCACGCATGAAATCCCCCGATTCTCGCGAAACGCGGTCGCCGCCCCGGCGGGTCCCCCCGATGCCACTGACTCGCCGGGGTCGGCGTCACGGCACGAGTTAACACCGCCGCGAGACGACACGTCGGCGGTTGACCTAGCTTTGGACCTCGCTTGGTACGGCCCCGGTGCTGCGCCGGACGACCAGTTGGGGGGTCACCTGCCGGAGTCTGGAGGATTTACCCGGTTCCGAGATGCGGTCGCTGAGCAGGGCGGCCGCCGACCGCCCCATCGCCCGCCGCGGCTGGTCGACGCTGGTGAGCGAGATCTGGTTCACCGCCGCGAGATGCGTGTTGTCGTACCCCACCACGGACAGGTCCTGGGGCACTCGCAGGCCCAGTTCGCTCGCGGCCGTGAGCACGCCCATCGCGACGATGTCGTTGGCCGCGAAGACCGCGGTCGGCCGAGGCGTACGGCGCAGCAGCGCCAGCGCGGCCTGCCGGCCGCTCTCCTCGGTGAAGTCTCCGTGCTCGACCATGATGTGCGGGGCCAGCCCGTGCCGGCGCATGGCCATCAGATAGCCCTCACAGCGGCAGCGGGCGGCCGACGACGGCGTCCCCTCGATGTGCGCGATCTGCCGGTGCCCGAGCTCCACCAGGTGGTCGACGGCCAGCCTCGCCCCGAGCTGGTCGTCGTCCACGACGATGTCGATGCCCTCGAGGTCCACGTCGCGTTCGCCCACCACCACCGTGGGGGTGTAGGCGGCGGCCTCGGCGAGCGTGTCGCTGGACGGGGCGATGCCCAACATGACCAGGCCGTCCACACGCAGTTCCAGGAACGCCTCCACGGCCTCGTCCTCGAACGCCGGGTCCCATCGGCCGCTGCCGATCAGTAATCGAAGACCGTCGCCGTGCAGGCTCTCCTGCAGACCGTCCAGGAACTCGGCGTAGAACGGGTTGTGCAGATCGGCCACCAGGGCGCCCACCAGGTGGGTACGGCCCTCCACAAGGCTGCGGGCCACCGCGTTCGGGCGGTACCCGAGCTCCCTGGCCGCCTGGAGGACCGCCTCCCTGCGATGTTCGCTCACATGAGGTGATCCCCTGAGCACGAGGGACACCAGCGACTTGGACACTCCGGCACGTTCGGCCACATTGCGGATCGTGGGCCGCGGCCGCGGGCTGAATCCATCGGGCAGCCCGCTGTCGGGCAGCGATACGCCGACGCTGTTCCGGGCAGTGGTCTGCATGGACGGTCCTGACATGGCTCTCCCCACGATGCGTGGACGTGCATCTGACACACCAAACGATCGAGTTGCCCAGAGGGTACGGGTTAAGACCGTAACGCTCGTTCTTGCCCGTTCCTCCGCGCGTTGGAGATGCCCGATAGTGGCTGATCGCCGTTGGAAGGCCGGCTTGCTCGCCGTAGGGCGAGTTGGTGTTTCCCGTGTGGCCGTTGGTCGTCAGGGGTGTCGGTTCTGCCTGTTCCTCGTCCGTGCGTTCGGGTGCCCGATGGGGGCTGCCGTTGTGAGGGGAGAAAGCTGCGGATCGACCCGATAGTGTTCAAGGTGTGGGTGCCACACGCCAGGTGGGAGAGAGCACACGGCGGGTTCGGCGCAGGCTGAGCGTGGACCGGCGGCGGGAGGAGTTGATCGCTGCCGCACTCGACCTGTTCAGCAAGCATGACGCCGAGGACGTCTCGATCGACGACGTCGCCGTCTCGGCGGGCGCGTCACGGGCGCTCGTCTACCACTACTTCGGCGGCAAGCAGGAGCTCTACGTGGCGGCGCTGCGCAGCGCCGCCAAGGAACTGGACGCGAGACTGCATCCCCGCGGCACGGAGTCACCGGACGGGGAGACGCCGGACGGGGAGACGCCGCCCGATGAAGCCGGAGCGCGGCGGCGGGGCGCCGACCCCGTGGACGAGATCGCGCGCGGGCTGACCCGCTATTTCGACTTCGTGGAGGAGCACGCGACGGGATTCGCCGCACTGCTCAGGGGCGGCCCCGCCAACCGTGCCGGAGAGGTCGGCGAGATCGTCGACGGCGTACGGCAGCGCATGCTCCGGCTCATCCTGAGCGCGATGTGGGACGGCACGCCGGGCCCGATGCTCCGGGTCACGTTGCGATCGTGGATCGCCGTGGTCGAGACGGCCGGGCTCGACTGGCTGGAGCACCGTGACATGGACCGGAGCGAGCTCGAACGGATGCTGGTGGATCAGATGGTCGCGCTGCTGACCGGGGCGGCCGAGCACGACCGGGAGGTGGCCACCCTGCTGGCGCGGCTGCGGCGGTGACAGGTCTGGCCGGTGCGATAGGTCTGACAGGTGACCGCTTCGGCGGGAAGCGGCCGGGGTAGCGGGGAGGCGCCGGGCGGGCGGCGCCGGCCCCCCATATGACCCGTAACCCATGGTGATCACGGGCTCGTGCTGACGCGCTCGCACTTCTCGACGGAGCGCGTTCGTTGTCCCGCTTGCGGGTGACGGCCCCGTGCTACTCGGAGCGCTGCTGCGGAATCCCCGCGAGCAGTGCCCGGACCTCGGTCTCCCGGTAGCGCCGGTGACCCCCGAGGGTACGGATGGACGTCAGCTTGCCCGCCTTCGCCCAGCGGGTGACGGTCTTGGGGTCGACGCGGAACATGGTGGCGACCTCCGCCGGGGTGAGCAGTGGCTCGGCCTCGGGTGTACGAGCTGACATTTCTGCGGCCTCTCCTCCGTGTGGACCGGCGACAGCGACGTCTTGGCCGCGCTGGTCCTGTCTGGCGCTTGTCTGGTCTGACGCTTGCCAGGGATGTCAGCAAATGACCCAAATGTGCGGTTTTCCAGGATCATTTGCGGCATCACCCGATGTGACCATACAGCCACGTAGTGCGATTGGCGAGCCCTCCGGGCACAACATCTCGACCACGGGTTGATGTCACGCTCGGTGATTCTAGCGACACGTTTCGTGGTATCGCAGTGAAAACGGCAAACTGCTCAGTTCGTAGATGTGAGATCGAATGTTCCGTGACCAGATCGTGCAGGTCGCGGCCCTTTCATTACGATCAGTTTGCCCGTTCCAGGGCCTTGATCGACCTCCAGCGGAGAATGACCCGCTGATACATCGCGAAGGCAAGCTCCTCCTGACCGTTGTCCAAACTCGTGAGAGCGGTGGCCACCTCGGCCACGGACTGGTCGCCCTGGAGCGTGTTGTCGTCCATCAGGTGGACGAGACCGCCGTAGTCGAGCTCGACGAGCGAGTGGGGGTGGAACTCCTCCAGCCAGCGGCCCACGTCCTCGACGTCGCTCAGGGTCGTCACCTGGCCGACGTGCCGCCGGATCGTCACCAGGGCACGGGCCACCCGGCGCCGTGCCTGCGCCATCGAGGTGACGTAGAGCATGTTCCTGGGCGGCGCCGTCGTGGTCGGTACGGCGCCCTCGCCGGCCGCCTCGGAGCCGAGCACCAGCCACCGCTCCGCCGAGTCGAACGGGACGAACCACGGCGTCGGGACATGCCAGGTGCTGGTCCTGATGTGGGTACGCAGCGAGTGCTCATAGCGCTTGAACCGGTCGAAGTCGTCCGCGGTCTGCTCGGCGACCTTGTCCGGCACGAACCGGTCGGCCAGCCTGATGGGCAGGCTGCCGCGGAACGAGGTGAACGCCAGCCACGACCGCAGCCTGCTCTGCCACGGGCAGACATAGAGCATCTCCTCGACCCGGCGCAGGTACGCGTTCGGGCTCTCCTCCTCCGGGGCCGGCACCGGAGGCACGCACATCAGCCGGCGAAGCGACTCGCCGTGCTCGACCTCGAGTGCGCCGGCCCGTCGCGGCCGGGTTCTGGACTCGGCATAGCGGGCCCAGCCGACCTGATCCTGTGGGGCGAAGGCGGTCAGCGGCTCGTACACGCGGAGATAGGCAGCGTAGGGGAGCACACCCAGAATCGTGCCACGGCACCGAGGCCATGTGCAGTACCGTCCCGACTTTTCATGATCGTTTTCTGGGAAGGTCGGTAAGCTGTGAGGAGATTCGCCGCAAGGAGGCGGCGAACAGAGGCGATCAGGAGTCACCATCGTGACCGACGTCTTCGGGCTCTCCCACAAGGACACCAGCCCTGCCAAGGACGCGACCCCCATCCAGCCGGTGAAGCACGAACAGGTCGTTTTCTGCTCTGACGAGCGCAGCGGCCTGTACGCGATCATCGCGATCTACAGCACCGCCCTCGGGCCGGGACTCGGCGGCACCCGGTTCTACCCCTACGAGAGCGAGCAGGCCGCGCTCGCCGATGTGCTCAATCTCTCCCGCGCCATGGCGTACAAGAACTCCCTGGCCGGGCTCGACCTGGGCGGCGCGAAGGCCGTCATCATCGGCGACCCGGCCACCACCAAGAACGAGGCCCTGCTGCGGGCCTACGGCAGGTTCGTCCAGTCGCTCGGCGGCCGCTACTACACCGCCTGCGACGTGGGCACCTATGCCGAGGACATGGACATCGTCGCCCGAGAGTCCGCCTACGTCGTCGGCCGGACCCCCGAGCACGGAGGCGCGGGCGACTCCTCCATCCTCACCTCCTTCGGCGTGTTCCAGGGCATGCGCGCGGCATCCGAGCACATGTACGGAACCTCCTCACTGAGGGGCCGCCGGGTCGGGGTCGAGGGGCTGGGCAAGGTCGGGCACCGTCTCGTCGATCACCTGATCGAGGACGGCGCCGAGGTCGTGGTCTGCGACGTGTCCGAGCAGGCGGTCGAGCGGGTGCGGCTGCGCCACCCGTCGGTCGAGGTCGTCGCGGACACCGCGGCACTGACCGCGGCCGACATCGACGTCTACGCGCCGTGCGCGCTCGGCGGGTCGGTCGACGACGCGGCCGTCCCCCGGCTCAAAGCCAAGATCGTGTGCGGCGCGGCCAACAACCAGCTCGCGCATCCGGACGTGGAGAAGCAACTCGCCGAACGGGGCATCCTCTACGCGCCCGACTACCTGGTGAACTCCGGAGGAGTCATCCAGGTGGCCGACGAGATCGAGGGCTTCGACATGGCCAGGGCCAGGGCCAGGGCCGCCCGGATCTTCGACACCACCCTCAAGATCTTTGAGATGGCCGACGTGGAAGGCGTCCCTCCGGGGGCCGCAGCGGATAGGCTGGCGGAGCGAAGAATGTCGGAAGTGGGTCGGCTGAGGGGCATTTGGCTCCGACGTTGACCAGCGCCACTCGTACGACGTACCGAGCGGCGCACAAACCAGGTACGGTAATAGGCGAGTGAGAGACTGGCGCCTGAAGTCAGTGCGTCAGTGCGCGGTGCGTTAGTGACGAGGGGTCGGGCACGGCCCCGCATGAGGGGGTCGAGCCAATGGGGCGCGGCCGAGCAAAGGCCAAGCAGGTCAAGGTCGCCCGTCGGCTGAAGTACAACAGCGGCGGAACGGATCTTGAGCGCCTGCGCGCGGAGCTCGGAGTCGTGGACGAGGACGATTCCGGCCGCAACAAGGAGCATGACCCTTACGAAGAGCTGGCAAGTCGCTATGCCGACTACGCCGTCGACGACGAAGACGAGGGCGACACCAGCGAGCGTCGTGGGCGCCGTTGATCCGTTTGTGAGTGCCAGGTAAGCCGTCCGGCGGGGTACGCCCCGCCGGGCGGCTTGCTTGCCTGTCCGGCCCATCGGTGCCGCCACCGCGTGCCGGGTGCGGGTCAGACGGGATGCTCGTCGGACGCGCGGGCCCGGCATGCTTTCTGGCATGCCGCCGAAGGGACCGCTTCCGTCCGGGCCTGTCCTTCTCCGAGCGCATGGGCTCCGGGCACATCAGCGGAACCTGGCCTGCCCGGAGCCGGCGACGATCTCGCCGAGCATCCAGGTGGGCACCCCGCGCCGGTTCAGCAGCTCAATCGCCTGGTCGGCCCGTCCGGCGGGGACGATGGCGCACATGCCCACACCCAGGTTGAACGTCCGGTCCATCTCCGACTGCGGGACCCTGCCGTGACCGGCCAGCACCTCGAAGATCGCGGGAGGCGTCCACGAGCCGCGGTCCAGGAGGGCGTCGGCGCTGTCGGGCAGAGTCCTGGCCAGGTTGGCGGCGAGCCCGCCGCCGGTGATGTGGGCCAGCGCGTGGACCTCGGTCTCCCGGATCAGTGCGAGGCAGTCCAGGGAGTAGATCCGGGTCGGCTCGAGCAGCTCCTCGCCGAGTGTCCGGCCCAGTTCGGGCAGTTCCCGCTCCAGGCTGAGCCCAGCGGTCGATATGACATGCCTCACAAGGGAGTATCCGTTCGAGTGGACTCCGCTGGAGGCCAGGCCGAGCACGACGTCGCCGGGCACGACCCGATGGGGGCCGAGCAGTTCGTCGGCCTCGACCACTCCGGTGCCCGCACCGGCCAGGTCGTACTCGTCCGGGCCCATCGCACCGGGATGCTCGGCCGTCTCCCCGCCGATCAGTGCGCAGCCGGCCAGGCGGCACCCCTCCGCCACACCGCCGACGATGTCGGCGATGCGCTCGGGCACGACCTTCCCGCACGCGATGTAGTCGGTCATGAAGAGCGGCTCGGCCCCGCACACCACGAGGTCGTCGACGACCATGCCGACGAGGTCGATGCCGATCGTGTCGTGCCTGCCGAGCCGCTGGGCCAGCATCACCTTGGTGCCGACGCCGTCGGTGGAGGTCGCAAGCAGCGGCCGCCGGTAGCGCAGGAACGCGGAGGCGTCGAAGAGCCCGGCGAAGCCGCTGGCGTCGTCCACGACCTCCGGCCGCCGGGAGCGGGCCACCCGAGACTTCATCAGCTCGACGGCGCGGTCACCGGCCTCGATGTCGACACCGGCGGCGGCGTAGCTGGTCATCGCTGGGCCTCCAGCACGAACTTCCCCACTCTGTCTTCCTCGATCGGGATCGGATAGTCACCGGTGAAGCAGGCCCGGCAGAGCCGGTCGGCGGGCAGCGTGGTCGCCCGCGTCAACCCCTCAAGCGAGATGTAGCCGAGTGAGTCGGCGCCGAGGGAGTGCCTGATCTCCTCTGTCGTCAGCGACCCGGCGATCAGCTCGGCCCTCGTCGCGAAGTCGATGCCGTAGAAGCAGGGCCAGGCCACCGGCGGCGAGGAGATCCGTACGTGCACCTCGGCGGCGCCCGCCTCGCGCAGCATCTTGACGATGGCGCGCTGGGTGTTGCCCCGCACGATCGAGTCGTCCACCACGACCAGGCGCTTGCCCTGGATCACCTCGCGCAGCGGGTTCAGCTTCAGCCTGATGCCGAGCTGGCGGATGGTCTGCGACGGCTGGATGAAGGTACGGCCGACGTAGGAGTTCTTCACCAGGCCCTGGCCGTACGGGATGCCGCTCTGCTCGGCGTAGCCGATGGCGGCCGGCGTGCCGGACTCGGGCGTGGGAATCACGAGATCGGCGTCCACCGGGTGCTCGCGGGCCAGCACACGGCCGACCTCCACCCGGGTGGCCTGCACGCCACGCCCGGCGATGGTGGTGTCGGGGCGGGCGAGGTAGACGTACTCGAACAGGCAGCCCTTGGGCTCGGCTGCGGCGAACCGCCGGGAGCGCACTCCGCGCTCGTCGATCGTCAGCAGCTCACCGGGCTCGACCTCGCGGATGAAGGAGGCCCCGACGATGTCGAGGGCCGCGGTCTCGGAGGCGATCACCCAGCCGCGCTCCAGCCGGCCCAGCACGAGCGGCCGGACACCCTGCGGGTCGCGGGCGGCGAACAGCGTCGTCTCGGTCATCCAGACCAGTGAGTAGGCGCCCTTCACCTGCGGCAGCAGCTCGGCCGCCACGTCCTCCACGGGGCGTGAGCCGTGCTTGGCGAGGAGGGCGGTGAGCACCTCGGTGTCGGTGGTGGCCCTGATGGAGCCCGGCGCGACGTCCTCGGCGAGCTGCGCCGTGTTGATCAGATTGCCGTTGTGCGCGAGCGCCAGCCCACCGTCGTCGGTGGAGTTCAGTGTGGGCTGCGCGTTCTCCCAGTTGCTCGATCCGGTGGTGGAGTAGCGGCAGTGCCCGATGGCCAGGTGGCCGCGGAGGGTGCCGAGGATGGACTCGTCGAAGACCTGGGGTACCAGCCCCATGTCCTTGTAGACGAGGATGCGGTCGCCCTCGCTCACCGCGATGCCCGCGGACTCCTGCCCGCGGTGCTGCAGTGCGTACAGGCCGTAGTAGGTGAGTTTGGAGACGTCCTCCCCGGGAGCCCAGACGCCGAAGACGCCACACGCGTCCTTTGGAGCGTGGTCCTGGGGGTCGAGGTCATGGCCCAGCCGGCCGTCGCCCTTCAACACGTACTTGAGTCTATTTGGACGACGGCGCTGCTCGGACCGGGGGCTGGTGGAGTCTCACCGGAAGGATCGACCCCGCTTTGCCGTGTCGTCCCTGGCCCGGCCGTGATTCTCGGGAGATTCTGGCCGTTCCGGCAGCCCCCGAAATCACCTATGGAAGGGATCACCGTGGCGACACCCGACTACCCCGATCGCCCTGGGCAGCCCGAATCACGCCCTCCCGAAGGCCCACCCTCCCCTGAAGGTCCACGCCCTCCCGGAGGTCAGGGCCCCCAGGGGCCCCCGCAGCGGCCACCCCAGGGTCCGTACGAACAGGGTCCGTATGGACAGGGGCAGGGCCCGTACGGACAGGGTCCGTACGGCGGGTCGCTGCCCCCGCCGCCTTCGGGGCCGGCGGGACCGCCGGGCGGCTGGCCGCCACCGCCGCCGGTCGGTGGCGGGCTGGGCACGGCGGCGCTGGTGCTCGGCATCGCCGGTCTCGTCCTGCTGCCCGTGTGCGGGATCGGCGCGCTGGTCGCCATCCCCGGACTCATCGTGGGGATCGTGGCGACGGTCAGGAGGTCCAACCGGCGACGGGCCGTCATCGGTCTCGCGCTGAGCATCGCGACCCTGATCCTCGCAGTGATCTTCGTGGTGCTGTTCAACAACTGGCTCAGCGACACGGGCCTGCGTGAGTGCTTCGATCCGGCGCTCTACCCGGACCAGGAGGCCGTGCAGAACTGCGTGGAGAACAAGCTCGGCGGCAGAACGGGCTAGGCAGGGGAACGGGCCGGGCCGGGCAGGCGGATCGGGACAGGCCGGAGGTCTAGCGCAGCGGCAGGTGCTCCGACAGGTCGGCCCGCGCCCCGCTCGCGGAGATGCGCCCTGCGGCGGTCGCCTCCGTCCACGAGAGCGTGCCGATGGCCAGCTCCAGCCAGGTCCGCGGGTCGGTCTCGATGACGTTGGGCGGGGTGCCCCGGGTGTGCCGCGGCCCCGCCACGCACTGCGCGGCGGCGTACGGCGGCACGCGGACCTCCACCGACCGCCCGGGTGCCCGGGTGGCCAGCTCGTCCAGCAGGAGCCGTACGGCGAAGCGTGCGGCGTCCCTGACCGGCGTCAGGCCGGCGTCGTAGGCGGCGAGCACCGCCCGTGCGCACGCGTCCGGCACATCGTCGTCCGGGCCGTCGAACGGCGGCTCGCCCAGTTCGGCGAGCTGGGCGTCGAGCGCCTCACGAACCTTCTCCGGATCCAGTCTCCGCGGCGGCATCCGCCCATTCTCCCCGATCACCCCGGCTCGGCGACCGTTGACCATGAGGGCGGGGCCGGCACCCCGACGCCCACGAGCTGCGTACCCCTATCGAGGGACCGCAGGCAGCCGCGAAACCTCTCGTACGGCTCCGCGGGCTGGTGACGAGGCAGGTCGCGGAGCCGTACGGCCGGGTTCAGGGGACTCCGGGGGATTCAGGCGACCGGCTCGGTGGTGGGGCGGCCGGTGACGGCGGCCGGTCGCGCGGGCTCGGGTGAGACGCCGCAGGCCTGGCGCAGCGAGTAGAGGCTCAGCGGCACGCCGACCCACACGTGGACCATTCGGAATAGCCGAAGATATATTCGGTCTATGCGAAGAGTCGAGGCGTCCGTGGTTCCTCTGTTCCGGACGCGGACCCAGGCGGAACTCCTCGCCGCCGTCTACCTGCGACGGGAGCGGCACTGGACTCTGGCGTCACTGTCGAGGGAGCTCAACACCTCTCCCTCGACCTTGCATGCCGAGGTCAAGCGCCTGGAAGAAGCCGAGCTGATCACGGCGACCGAGGTAGGCCGCTCCCGGATACTCGAACCCAACCTGAAGCATCCCGTCAGCAAGCCCCTGATTGAAATCTTGTCCTATATGTACGGCCCTCAAGCGATCATCGCCGAGGAGTTCGCCGACATTCCCAGGGCGGACCGCGTCCTCATCTTTGGCTCATGGGCAGCTCGTCATAGCGGCGAACCAGGGCATCCACCGCACGATATCGACGTTCTCGTCATCGGCGACGCCGACCGAACCGCGGTTTACGCTGCCGCGGACAGAGCCCAGGAACGTATCGGAATGCCGGTGAATCCGGTCCTGGCCTCCACTCGTAGATGGCAGACTGCCACCGACGCCCTGATCCGGCAGATCAAGGCAAGCCCCACGATCGAACTCATCTCACGGGCTACCGATAACGGACAGGAAGCAGCACAGTGACGCGGTGGAGGCGTGGCGAGGCCGACATTGAGCGAATGCTCATAGATCAGGAACTACAGCGGGTTCGCGGCGAAGCGACTGATGGGTCCGGGTGGCTGGAGAAGAGCTCGGTCACTCTTGCAAGCGCCGAAGATCTCGCCGAGACCGATCCCAACTCCGCTTACACCCTGGCTTACGACGCGGCACGATTCACCTGCGCGGGCCTGTTGGCTCAGCAAGGGTTACGTGCCACCACGAAGGGCGGACACTATGCGATTCAGCAAGCGATGATTCGCCAGTTCGGCCCCACTTTCGAGCCTTTTGGGACCATGCGACGCAGGCGAAACGAACTTGAATACCCTGAATTCCCTGATGAGGTGGTCGACCGGGCTGAAGCAGCGCATGCGATCGAAACGGCACGATCTCTCCTCCAAGCCGCCACCAAAATCCTGGGCCACCTCGGCCTGTTCTGAAAGATAGGGGCGCGAAGACGGGGACAGGAGTGATCGTGCGAACCTCTCGTACGGCTCCGCGGGCTGGTGGCGAGGTAGGCCGCGGAGCCGTACGGCCGGGTTCAGGGGAACTCCGGGGGATTCAGGCGACCGGCTCGGTGGTGGGGCGGCCGGTGACGGCGGCCGGTCGCGCGGGCTCGGGTGAGACGTCGCGGGCCTGGCGAAGCGAGTAGAGGCTCAGCGGCACGCCGACCAGCACGATCGCCGCCGCGATGAGCAGGGTGAACTGGTACGCCTCGAGGAAACGGTGCATCGCTGTCCCGGTGATGGCGCTCTCCCGGCTGCTCATGATGGCGCCCAGGACCGTGATGCCGAGCAGGCCGAAGACCTCGCGGGAGACGTTCAGCACGCCGGAGGCGACGCCCGCCCGAGCCGTCGGCATGGCGCCGAGCACGACGTTCGTCAGGGGGACGAGCAGCCCGGCGCCCAGGCCGTACAGCAGGAACCAGGGGAGCAGGTCGGGGTAGCCGTCGCCCTCGCCGACCGTCGACACCATGGCCACGGCGCCCGCCATCATGGCGAGGCCAATCGCGACCGTGCGGGCGTTGCCGACCCGCTCGGCGATCCGCGGCGCCACCGTGGCGATCACCGCCATGATCAAGGCCATCGGCACGAAGCCGGCACCCGCCTCGATGGGGGTGAAGCCCAGCGCGTTCTGCAGGTAGAGCGCGGTGAAGAAGTAGATGCCGAACACACCGAACGACCACAGTCCCATCGAGAGCAGGCCCCCGCTGAAGATCCGCTCACGGAACAGGCTGAGGTCGATCATCGGCCGGTCCGCGCGGGACTCGATGATCAGGAAAGCGATGGCGG
>NZ_BCBX01000046.1:128998-159857 GCF_001417795.1 Sphaerimonospora mesophila
CGCCGCGACCGCGAACGCGCCGAGGATCGGGGCCGAGGTCCACCCGCGCGAACCACCCTCGATCAGCGCGTAGGTGAGCGCGAGCAGCGCCACCGACGAGGTCCCCAGGCCCGGCAGGTCGAGCCCGGCGAGACCGGTACGGCGTGCCCCCGCGATCTCGGTGACCTCGGTGGCAGGGACGACCCGGATCGAGCGCAGCCCGAGCACGGCGGTGGCGGCGCCGATCGGGACGTTGATCAGGAAGATCCAGCCCCAATGGGTGCTCTCGCTGAGCAGGCCGCCGGTGAGCGGGCCGATCGCGAGGGCCAGCGCGCCGACGGCGCTCCAGATGCCGACGGCCATCCCGCGCTCGCGTGGGTCCGGGAACAGTTTCGGCAGCAGGGCCAGCGCCGCGGGGGTCACCAGCGCTGCGCCCACCCCCTGTACGGCACGGGCCGCGATCAGCGTCTCCTGCCCGCCCGCGAGCCCGGCCGCGACCGAGGCGAGCGTGAAGACCGCGAGTCCGGCGAAGAACGTGGTGCGGGCACCGAGGACGTCGGCCAGCCGTCCGCCGACGAGCAGCAGTCCGGCGAACACCAGGATGTACGCGCTGACGATCCACTCCAGCCCCGAGATCGTCAGCCCGAGGTCGCGCTGGATCGTCGGCAGCGCCACGTTGACCACGTTGTTGTCGAGGTACGTCATGAAGGTCGCGAGCGCCACCGAGACGAGCGCCCACCATCTTCCGCTCATAGCTTCTCCCCGTCTTGTACGGAGTACATGTACGACGTACATGTACGGTGCATAGGAGACCTTGTACGGCGTATAGTTGTCAAGTGCGGGAGGAACGAGGGAGCGGACGATGTCAGGCGCCGAGCGGTTGACCCGTCGGACGGTCATCGACAAGGCCATCGCGCTCGCCGACGCCGAAGGGCTCGACGCGCTCACGATCAGGCGTCTCGCCCAGGAGTTGGGCGTCACGCCGATGGCCCTCTACTGGCATTTCAAGAACAAGGAGCTGCTGCTCCAGGGCGTGGCCGACCACCTCTTGTCCGCTGTGACGCCCGAGTTCGATCCGGCGGCCCCCTGGAATGTACGGCTGCGCATGATGATCGAGACGCTGCTGCTGGTCATGCGGCGGCATCCCAGCATGACCGGGATCCTCTCGTTGATCGAGAAGAAGGACGTGCCGAGCTTCACCCGGGCGACCGAGGCGGCGCTCGGCCTGCTCGCCCAGGCCGGCTTCACCGTGGAGGAGGGCTATTTCGTCTCCTCCTACCTGCTCAACGGGGTGATCGGGATGGTCGGCAACCGGCCGGGATGCCCCGGCGGGCTGGGTCCGGAGGAGGCGGCCGAGTGGCGTCGCCAGAGGCGGCTGGCGCTGGAGGCGCTGCCCCCCGACCAGTTCCCCTGCATGATCGAGTTCGCCAAGACCTTCGAGCGGGAGGCCGACGAGGAGCGCTATTACGCCTTCGGCGTAGATCTGCTGATCAGCGGCGTCGAGTCCATGGCCGCCGCCGCCCGGGGGCGTACCGAACCGGGCGGCTGATCCCTTTACCAGCGTGTTCACGTGTGGTGGCGATGCGCATACGTGATGTTTGCGGTGTCAACTTATGCGCGGAGCGAATCGTCACTCCATTGTCTTGAGCACCAAGCACCTCGTGTGCCTCAGAAAGGGAAACCCGTGGCTTTCAAGTTGCCGGGTGGACGCACCATAGGCCTGATGACGGTCGGCGCGCTCGCCGGTTCGCTTCTCGTCGTCGGTGGTACGGCCACTGCTTCGACCGCGAGCGATACCGTTCTCTACGCGTGTGTCAACAAGAAGACGCGCTACATGCGCCATGTCGGCGTCACCACCAAGTGCCGGACGACCGAATACAAGGTCTCGTGGAACCAGAAGGGTCAGCCGGGGCCGGAGGGTCCGGTGGGCATCGGCGGCACCGGTCCGCAGGGTCCCCAGGGCCCACGCGGCTTCCGCGGACCCGAGGGTCCGAAGGGCGACACCGGTCCGCAGGGGCCGCAGGGCAAGCAGGGCCCCGAGGGTAAGCAGGGTCCTGAGGGTAAGCAGGGCCCGGCCGGTCCCGCGGGTCCCCAGGGCCCCAAGGGCGACACGGGTGCGGTCGGTCCGCAGGGTCCGAAGGGCGACACCGGTGCGCAGGGGCCGCAGGGCAAGCAGGGCCCGGTCGGTCCCGCGGGCCCGAAGGGCGAGCGCGGTTACCAGGGTCCGAAGGGTGACAGGGGCGAGACCGGCCACACGGGCCCGAAGGGCGACCGCGGCCCGCAGGGGGCCAAGGGTGATCGCGGTCCGCAGGGAGCCAAGGGCGACAAGGGCGACCGTGGCCTGAAGGGCGACACGGGTCCGGCCGGTCCCCAGGGTCCCGCCGGTCCGCAGGGCCCGCCCGGTCCCGGTGGCGGCGGCCTGGGCAACGTCTCCGTGAAGACGGCGCGCTTCGACTTCGGCAGGGGCGGCACCGAGGAGGAAACCGTGCTCTGCGGCGGTGGGGCGGTCGCCACTGGCGGTGGCTTCTCGATGTCGGGCGGCAGTCAGTCTGGGCAGATCTTCGCCAGTGCTCCCGTGGTCAGCGCTGGTAAGCCGACCGGGTGGACGGTCTCCGGCAAGAACGCCTCGGGCACCGTTTACGTGATCTGCGCCGGCTGACCTCACCACGCCTGGTGCGATGTGGTGGAGCCTGTGGGGGCTCCACCGCGTTCGCACCCTCGATGCCCCCGTACGGCTACCACGCGCGAGGCGGTAGTCGTACGGGCAACGGCGAAGGCCCTTCCGGAAGCCTCTCCCGGAAGGGCCTTCGCCGTCGGATCAGCCGAAGATGCTCGGCAGCGTCTTCGTGTGGACCTCGCGCAGCTCCTCGACCGGGATCTCGAAGAGACCGTCGACCTTGAGCGCCGTGCCCCCGGTGGTGCCCAGGCCGTGGCAGGGGACCTCCTGCCGGGCGCACAGCTCGGCCAGCGTGTCGAAGGCCTCGGGCCGTACGCAGACCAGCGCACGCGCGACGGACTCACTGAACAGGTCGACGAACGGGTCGTCACCGGGCAGGGTCACCGAGCAGCCGACGCCGTGCGCCAGGCAGGCCTCGGCGAGCGCGATGGCCAGGCCGCCGTCGGACAGGTCGTGTGAACCCTCCAGCAGGCCCTCGGCCGCCGCCGTCGTGAGCACGGACGCGAGGCGCCGCTCGGCCTCGAGGTCCGCCTGCGGCGGCAGCCCGCCCAGGTGGTCGTGGACGACGTACGCCCACTCCGACCCGCCGAGGTCATCCCCGGTCGAGCCGAGCAGCATCACGCGCAGGCCGTCGGCGACGAATCCGGACCTGACCCGCCGGGAGACGTCGTCGATGACGCCGAGCACACCGACGACCGGCGTCGGGTGGATGGCGTCGGTACCCGTCTGGTTGTAGAACGAGACGTTGCCGCCGGTGACCGGCACGCCGAGCGTCCGGCAGGCGTCGGCGAGCCCGCGTACGGCCTCGGCGAACTGCCACATGACCTCGGGGTCCTCCGGCGAGCCGAAGTTGAGGCAGTTCGTCACGGCCAGCGGCTTGGCGCCGGTGACGGCCACGTTCCGGTACGCCTCGGACAGCGCGAGCTGGGCTCCCGTGTAGGGGTCGAGCTTGGCGTAGCGGCCGTTGCCGTCGGTCGCCAGCGCGATCCCGCGGGTGGTCTCCTGCGCTCCCGGCATCACCTCGGAGATCCGCAACATCCCGGCGTCGGCGGGCTGGGCGAGGACCGTGTTGCCGCGGACATAGCGGTCGTACTGCGAGGTCACCCACTCCTTGGACGCCAGGTTGGGCGAGCCGAGCAGGGTGAGCAGGGTCTCCCGCAGCCGATCCGGAGCGGGACGCGGCAGGCGGTCCGGGGTGTCGGCGTTGAGCGCGGCCTGCCCGGCCGGCTCGGCGAACGGCCGCTCGTAGACGGGCCCCTCGTCGGCGGCGGTGCCCGGCGGGATGTCGACGATGACCTCGCCGTCCCAGGTCATGACGAGCCTGCCGGTGTCGGTGACCTCGCCGATGACGGTCGCCGGTACGTCCCACTTCGTGCAGATCGCCATGAAGGCCGGGATGTCGTCGGGTGCGACGACGGCCATCATCCGCTCCTGCGACTCGCTCATCAGGATCTCCTCGGGCCGCAGCGTCGGGTCGCGCAGCGGGACGAGGTTGAGATCCACATGCATGCCGCCGGTGCCCTTGGCCGCGAGCTCGGTCGTGGCGCAGGACACCCCGGCCGCGCCGAGGTCCTGGATGCCGACCACCACGTCCGCCTGGTAGAGCTCCAGGCAGCACTCGATCAGCAGCTTCTCCATGAACGGGTCGCCGACCTGTACGGCCGGCCGCTTGGCCTGCGACTCCTCCTCGAACGTGGCCGAGGCGAGCACGGAGGCCCCGCCGATGCCGTCGGCGCCGGTGCGCGCGCCGAACAGCACGACCTTGTTCCCCGGGCCCGGCGCCGTGGCGAGCTTGATCTGGTCCTTGCGCAGCAGGCCCACGCACAGGGCGTTGACCAGCGGGTTGCCGATGTAGCAGGGGTCGAACACGACCTCGCCGCCGATGTTGGGCAGACCGAGGCAGTTGCCGTACCCGCCGATGCCCTCGACGACCCCGGGCAGCACGCGCCGGGTGTCCGGCTGGGTCGCGCCGCCGAAGCGCAGCGAGTCCATGACCGCGATCGGCCGGGCGCCCATCGACATGATGTCGCGGACGATGCCGCCCACGCCGGTCGCCGCGCCCTGGTGGGGCTCGACGTACGACGGGTGGTTGTGCGACTCGATCTTGAAGGTGGCGGCCCAGCCGTCGCCGATGTCGACCACGCCGGCGTTCTCGCCCATGCCGACGAGCAGTGCCTCCGACTTGGGCGCCTTGGTGCCGAACTGCCGGAGATGGACCTTCGAGGACTTGTAGGAGCAGTGCTCGCTCCACATGACCGAGTAGATGGCGAGCTCGGCGCCGGTCGGACGCCGCCCGAGGATCTCGCGGACCCGCTCGTACTCGTCGTCCTTCATGCCCAGCTCGACGTACGGCTGCCGCTCGTCGGGCGTCTCCAGGGCGCGCTTGACGGTGTCGAGGCTCATGCGTTCACCAGCTTCTTGAGGATCGAGGTGAAGAAGCCGCGGCCGTCCACACTCGGCGCGCCGGTGAGCTCCTCGACCGCGTGCTCGGGATGGGGCATGAGACCCACGATGTTCCCGGCCTCGTTGGCGATCCCGGCGATGTCGTTGAGTGAGCCGTTCGGGTTGTCACCGGCGTACCGGAAGACGACCCGGCCGTCCCGCTCCAGCGCGGCCAGCGTCTGCGCGTCGGCGACGTAGCGGCCCTCGCCGTGTTTGATGGGCAGCACGATCTCCTGGCCCGGCGTGAACTCGCGGGTCCATGCGGTGTCGGTGTTCTCGACCCGGATCCGCTGGTCGCGGCAGATGTAGTGCAGGCCGGCGTTGCGGGTCAGCGCACCGGGCAGCAGGTGTGCCTCGCAGAGGATCTGGAACCCGTTGCAGGTGCCCAGCACCGGCAGCCCGCTCCGGGCGGCCGGGATCAGTTCGTCCATCAGTGGGGCGAAGCGCGAGATGGCGCCACACCGCAGGTAGTCGCCGTAGGAGAACCCGCCGGGGAGGAAGACGGCGTCGACCCCCCTGAGGTCGCGGTCGGCGTGCCACAGCGGCACGGCCTCCGCTCCGGCCAGCCGCACGGCTCGCGCGGCGTCCTGGTCGTCGAGTGTTCCGGGGAAAGTGACGATGCCCACCCGGGCAGCGCTCATCGAATCTCTCCTTGAGCGTGGAGACCCCAGGCTTGTGCCCTGGGGAGGAACTAAGCGCGGTACACCTCAGGGTATCGGAGGCGTTCGAGCGGGTGAGCCCCAGGATGATTCGGATGATCAGACGCCGGCCAGGTGGCGGTCGAGGGTGAGATGGTGGGCGATGGAGTCGTCCGCCCAGTCGAGCTCCTTGCACAGCCGTACGGTCGTGCCGCGGCCGGGTTTGATGTCGAAGGAAATGTCGTCCACGACGGCCCGCATGATCAGAAGGCCCCGGCCGTTCTCGGCGTCGCTGCCCGGAAATTGCCTGGGCACGCTTCCCAGGCCGTTGCCGCGGTCGCTGACGCGCAACTCGCAGCGGCCGTTGCCGATGGTGCCGCGGATCTCGTATCGCTTGGCCGGCCCGCCATGACGTACGGCGTTCGCGCAGGCTTCCGAGGTGGCCAGGAGGATGTCGGCCACGCATTCCTCGGTAACGCCCAGCGAACGCAGGGTGTCCCCCACCACCCTGCGAACCATGGGGATGCCGATCGCATCTCGCGGCATGGCCAGCGAGAACTCAATACCCACCGGACCCCTCCCCGGTGTCGAAGGTCACCAGGGTAGGCTTCCCCGATGAATCGGGGCTAACCGCAAAACCACCGTCCCATTATTTGCGGTCTGCCCGCCGACGACGTTCTAGACGGGCCCTTGCCTCTTTCGGGGTCTTACGTCCGATTATTGCGGTGTGAATTGCGTCACTTTACTCCTCGACCTTGATCGAGAAGTCTTCGATCACCGTGTTGGCGAGCAGGGTTTCGGCCATCTTCCGGACATCCGAAAGGGCGGCTTCATCGGCCGGGCCGTCCAGTTCCAGCTCGAACCGCTTGCCCTGCCGTACGGCGGAGACACCGGAGAAACCGAGCCGCGGCAGGGCGCCGGCGATGGCCTGCCCCTGCGGGTCGAGGATCTCCGGCTTGAGCATGACGTCGACGATCACGCGCGCCACGTTGTTCCTCCAGGTGGGCGAGGTGGGATGGAACTTCCGGTCAAGCCTACCGAGTTGGCCGGGTGCGACCGCGGCGGGCCACAGGGTGTCGACGGGGCAGGGTGTGGTCACATGCGGTAGGGATATAGGGAAGGTGTGGGGTCTTGCGTAGTGGGGTGTCGCCTCTGCCACGATGTCCGCAGGAGGGCGTGGCCGCCCACCCAGCGGCCGTACGCCTGAGGAGACCCGGCCTCACGATGGTGGCGACCCCACCCGCGGACGGCCCATGACGCACAGGAGAGGCACGTGACAAGCGACGTCCCTCGTGGTGTTGACGCACCCCCGGATCTCGTTCAGCTGCTCACCCCCGAAGGGGAGCGGGTCGAGCACCCCGACTACGACATCGAGCTGACCACGGAAGAGGTCCGCTCCCTCTACCGGGACCTGGTTCTGGTGCGCCGTGTCGACCTGGAGGCCGTGGCCCTCCAGCGGCAGGGCGAGCTGGGCCTGTGGGCGTCCCTGCTCGGTCAGGAGGCCGCGCAGATCGGCTCCGGCCGGGCGCTGGCCGCCACCGACATGGCCTTTCCCACCTATCGGGAGCACGGCGTGGCCTGGTGCCGCGACGTCGACCCGGTCAAGCTGCTCGGCATGTTCCGGGGCGTGAACCACGGCGGCTGGGACCCGGCCGACCACAACTTCCACCTCTACACCATCGTCATCGGCTCCCAGACGCTGCACGCGGTCGGCTACGCCATGGGCGTGCAGCGCGACGGCGCCGACGCCGCCACGATCGTCTACTTCGGCGACGGGGCGTCCGCGCAGGGCGACGTGAACGAGGCGTTCATCTGGGCCTCGGTCTTCAACGCGCCCGTGGTGTTCTTCTGCCAGAACAACCAGTGGGCGATCTCCCAGCCGATGGAACGGCAGACGAAGATCCCGCTGTACCGCCGGGCTTCGGGCTTCGGCTTCCCGGGCGTACGGGTCGACGGCAACGACGTGTTCGCCTGTCTCGCGGTGACCCGCAAGGCGCTGCGGAACGCCCGCGAGGGGCAGGGGCCGACGCTCATCGAGGCGTACACCTACCGGATGGGCGCGCACACCACCTCCGACGACCCGACCCGCTATCGGCTGGCCGACGAGCTGGAGGCCTGGAAGCTGAAGGACCCGATCGAGCGCGTGAAGGCCTACCTCTTCAAGAACCAGCTCGCCGACCAGGAGTTCTTCGACAAGATCGACGAGGAGGCCGACGCGCTGGGCAAGGACGTACGGGCCCGGTGTCTGGCCATGCCCGATCCGAAGCCGGAGGCGATCTTCCAGCACGTCTACGCGGAGCCGCACGCCCTCATGGACGAGGAACGCGAGCAGTACCTGACCTACCTTGCGGGCTTCGAGGGCGGAGGCGAGCGATGACCACACTCACTCTCGGCAAGGCGCTCAACGAGGGCATGCGCCGTGCGATGGAAAGCGACCCCAAGGTCCTCGTGATGGGAGAGGACGTCGGCAAGCTCGGCGGTGTCTTCCGGGTGACCGACGGCCTGCAGAAGGACTTCGGCGAGGACCGCGTGATCGACACGCCGCTCGCCGAGTCGGGCATCATCGGCACCGCGATCGGCCTCGCCATGCGCGGCTACCGGCCCATCTGTGAGATCCAGTTCGACGGGTTCGTGTTCCCGGCGGCCGACCAGATCATCACGCAACTCGCGAAGATGCCGCTGCGTTCGCTGGGCGCGCTCAAGCTGCCCGTCGTCGTCCGCATTCCCTGTGGCGGCGGGATCGGCGCCGTCGAGCACCACTCCGAGTCCCCGGAGGCGTACTTCACGCACACCGGCGGGCTGCGGGTGGTCGCCTGCTCGAACCCGGTGGACGCCTACACGATGATCCAGGACGCGGTCCGGAGCGACGATCCGATCATCTTCTTCGAACCCAAGCGCCGCTACTGGGACAAGGCCGACATCGATCTGGCCGCGCCCGGCCTGCCGCTCGACCGGGCCCGGGTCGTACGGCCCGGCCGTGACGTGACGCTCGTCGCGTACGGTCCGATGGTCAAGACCTGCCTGGAGGCCGCCGCCGCTGCGGAGGACGACGGGCGCGACCTGGAGGTCGTCGACCTGCGCTCGCTCAACCCGCTGGACATGGGCGTGCTCGAGGAGTCCGTACGGCGGACCGGCCGCTGCGTGGTGGTGCACGAGGCGCCGATCTTCACCGGTCTCGGCGCCGAGGTGGCGGCGCGGGTCAGCGAGCGCTGCTTCTACCATCTGGAGTCCCCGGTCCTGCGCGTCGGCGGGTTCTCCACCCCCTATCCGCCGTCCCGCCTGGAGGAGTACTACCTGCCCGACCTGGACCGGGTGCTCGAAGCCGTCGACCGCGCGTTCGCCTACTGAGAGGGCGGGATTCTCATGCTCCGTGAGTTCAAGCTCCCCGATGTGGGCGAGGGCCTCCTGGAGGCCGAGATCGTCAAGTGGCACGTCGCGCCGGGCGACACGGTGAAGGTCAACCAGACGATCGTCGAGATCGAGACCGCCAAGGCCGTGGTCGAGCTGCCGTGCCCGTTCGAGGGCACGGTGTCGGCCCTGATGGCCGCCGAGGGCCAGACCGTCGAGGTCGGCACCCCGATCATCTCGGTGCGTACGGGCGACGACGACGGCGCGCCCGCCCCCGAGGCCCCCGCCGGATCGGAAGCGGCGGGGGAGAAGACCGAGAAGACCGAGAAGCGGGAGCCGGTGCTCGTCGGCTACGGGGTCAAGGCGAGCGCCACCAGGCGCCGCCCCCGGAAGGCGGCTCCGGCGAACGGCGGTGGCGCCCAGGCCGCCGGTTCCGCCCCTCCCGCGACGCCCGCACGGCCCGCGGCGCCCGTTCCCGCCGCGCCACCGGCGCCGCCGCCGGCCCCGGGCGGGGCGCGAGCCCTGGCCAAACCGCCGGTGCGCAAGCTTGCCCGCGACCTCGGCGTCGACCTGACCACGCTGACCGGCACCGGCCCCCACGGGTCGATCACCCGGGCGGACGTCGAGGCCGCCGCCGGAGCCGCTCAACCCGCCGTCCACCGGCGGGAGGCGGGGCGCGCGCCCGGCCGCGAGGAGCGGATCCCGGTCAGGGGCGTGCGGCGGGCGACCGCGCAGGCCATGGTCGCGAGCGCGTTCACGGCACCGCACGTCACCGAGTTCCTCCAGGTGGACGTGACGGCGACGATGGAGGCGGTCGGACGGCTGCGGCGGCTCCCCGACTTCGCGGACGTCAAGGTCTCCCCGCTGCTGCTGGTGGCCAAGGCGCTGATGACCGCGGTCAAGCGGCACCCGATGGCCAACGCCACGTGGACCGACGAAGAGATCATCGTCAAGCACTACGTGAACCTCGGCATCGCCGCCGCCACCGAGCGTGGCCTGATCGTCCCCAACGTCAAGGACGCGGACGCGCTTTCGCTGCCGGAGCTGGCCCACGCGCTGGGCGAGCTCACCGAGCGGGCCAGGGCAGGCAGATGCACGCCGGCCGACCTGTCGGGCGGCACGATCACGATCACCAACATCGGCGTCTTCGGCGTCGACTCCGGCACCCCGATCATCAACCCGGGCGAGGTGGCGATCCTGGCCTTCGGCCAGATCAGGGACATGCCGTGGGTGGTCGACGGACAGCTGGCCGTACGCAAGGTCACCACGCTGGCGCTGTCGTTCGATCACCGGGTGGTCGACGGCGAGCTGGGCTCCCGCATGCTGCGTGACGTGGGCGACATGCTGGAGGATCCGCTGCGCATGCTCGCCTGGAGCTGACGCCGGCACTGCCCGGCCGTACGGCGAGGCAGGCCGTACGGCCGGGCGTGAGACGGGGCCGGGGACCGCTGGACGGACCCCGGCCCCGTCGTCGTCACACACGGATCGCGCGTCCCAGGCCCTCGTGTCCCCGGCGGCCTGCCAGTGGCCGCTCATTGAGTCCCAAGTGAGTGGCAAGTCGCGGTTCTTAGCTTCTTTCCCGTAAGCCGATCACGGGCCGCTGCGCCGGTGATCCGGGGGGCCCCGCGTTGGCGGGGGACTACGAAACGCCGCGCGAGCGGCGGAGAGGGAAGAGCATGTCGAAGATCAGCATTGAGGACATCCCGTTCGAGGGGGCGGAGCTGACCGAGGCCGAGCTCGGCGAGGTCAACGGCGGCCGTGCGACCGTGAGCTGGTACCTCAAGGGCAAGCCGGCCGAGTGGTGGATCAGCTGACCCTGACCGGTGAGCGCACGGAGGCGTGACATTCCCCGCCTCCGTGCCCGCGACACGGCGGAGCGGGACACCCGCTCCGCCGTTTCCTTCCAGGGAGCGGACGTGATCCTGATACTCAGCGACCGGCGGGACGACGCGGTCGAGATGGTGCTGCCGAAGCTGAGAAGCCGAGGGGTGCCGGTGACCTGGTGGGATCCCGGCGACTACCCCTGGCGGGCGAGGCTCACCGCGGCCTTCGCGAACGGCCGGCACATCGTCACCCTCGACACCGGGGACAGCCGGCTCGACCTTTCGACGGTGACCGCCGTGTGGCGGCGGCGGCCGAACCCGCCCACCCCGGCGGAGCACGTGACCGACCCCACCCACCGCGCCCATGTGGTGTGGCAGGCGGAGTTCCTGCTCGACGGCGCGTGGGAGCTCACCCCGGCCCGCTGGCTGCCGTGCCGGCGCGAGGTCGAGCGGCACGCCCATAACAAGATCATCCACATGGCCCGCGCGGTCGAGCACGGATTCACCGTGCCGGAGACCCTGTACACGAACGATCCGGCCGAGCTGGCGCCCGCCTACGAGAGAGCCGGTGGACGCATGATCGCCAAGCAGATCAACTCCGACGAGTTCACCCTCGACGGCGCCGACCACCGCACGTACACGACCGTGGTCACCCGCCGTCACCTCACCTCGCGGCACCGGCTCCGGCATGAACCGGTCATCCTCCAGCCCTACGTGGCCAAGGCCGTCGAGCTACGGGTGATCGTGGTCGGTGACCGCGTCTTCGCCGCCGAGATCGACACCAGCGCCTCCTCGACCGCCAGGGACGACTGGCGCCACTACGACGACGACCGGGTCCGCCACGGCCCGCACGAGCTGCCCCGCGAGGTGGCCGACCGGTGCGTACGGCTGACCGCCGCGCTCGGCCTGACGTACGGCGCGATCGACCTCATCCTCACCCCCGGAGGGGAGTACGTGTTCCTCGAGATCAACCCGAACGGCGCCTGGGGCTTCGTGGAGCTGCGCGCCGGGCTCCCGGTCAGCGATGCGATAGCGGACTGGCTCGCCGCGGCCGAGCCGTACCACCCGGAGGGTGCGTCATGAGCGGTTTCGGCACGGCGGTCGAGTCCGGGGTGCGGCTGCTGCGCAGCCTGCCCCGTCGCCGCGCCGACGTCGAGGAGGCACGTGGTACGGCCGCGGCCTGGGCCGCGGCGCACCCGCAGCTCGAGCCCCAGCTCGTGGTCGACGTACGTCCAGGGACACCGGTGGTGGACTACGACCTGCTGCTCACCCACCCCGACGGCGGGACGGTCGCGCTGAGCGCGCCGGACGAGGACGGGGTGCCCTGGCTGATCGACCACTCCACGCACTGGGCGGCCGGGCAACTGGTCAGCGTCGACGACGTACACCTCTCCGTCGCCCAGGCCCTGACCATGCTCCGCTCGCTGTCCCGCCGGGACGTCACGCCGTACGAAGAGATCGTCGATCAGTGTCTGATCATCGCCGAGGTGCAGGGCGACGACGCGCCGCTCGACGACGCCGAGCTGCAGACCGTGGCCGACGAGTTCCGCCGGGGGCGTGGTCTGATCGGCCGGGCCGCCACCCTCGCCTGGCTGGCCGACGTCGGCATGTCACCCGCGATGTTCGAGAGCTACATCGTCGGCATCGCCAGACGCCGCAGATTCCGGCAGCGCAAGGAGAGCGAGCTGGCGTCCGCCTACCTCGCCGCGCATCGCGCCGACTTCGATCGGGTGCGGGCGCTGTGGGTGGTCTCGCCGGAGAAATGTACGGCGGCGACGCCGCAGGAGCTCCTCGCCCTCGTGCCCGGCCTGCGCGAGGCCGAGGTGACGATCGACGTGCGACGGGCCCGCGACCTGCCGGCCGAGCTGGTCGATGAGGCGGGGACTTCCGCCGGGACCGTCGTCGGCCCGCTCCCACACGGCGGCGGCTTCTTCACCGGCGCCGTGCTGGAGCGCGAGCCGGCCGGGGACGACCCCGAGACGCTGGCGGCGGCCGGGCGGGCCGCCTTCGACGAATGGCTCGCGGAGCGCCGACGCCGGGCCACGATCCAATGGCACTGGTCTTGACGCGCGGAATCTTCCGGGAGGAGGCGCTGCGCCGGCACGCCGTACGAGACTCCCGGCCCAGGCCCCCGGCCATGGTCCGCCGTCGCGCGATCGTCACGCTGTGGCTGCTGACCGCGTTGCTGGCGATCGCCACGGGCGTGGTAGCGCTCGCCGTGCTCACCGGACCCGTGCCCGTCGACGCGGCGGGGGTTGGGCGGTGAGCAGGCGGGTGCCGGTCGTCCTGCAGAACACCGTCACCGAGTGCGGCGCGGCCTGCCTCACGATGGTGCTGTCGCACCACGGACGACGCATTTCGCTCCATGAGATCACCGACCGCCTGGGGATCGGCAGGGACGGCCTGTCCGCGCTCGCGCTCGTCGCCGAGGCCAGGGAGCTGGGGTTGACCGCGCGGGCCTTCTCGCTCTCGCCCGGCGACCTCGCCCAGGTGCCGATGCCCGCGATCGCCCACTGGGAGTTCAACCACTTCGTGGTGGTGGAGCGCTGGACGCCTGATCGGGTGGACATCGTCGATCCCGCCCAGGGCCGGCGCAGGCTCACCGCCGAGGAGTTCGACGCGGGCTTCACCGGGGTGCTGCTCGCCTTCGAGCCTGGGCCCGGGTTCCGGCACGGCCGGTCGTCCGCCGCGGTGGTCTGGCGGCGCCGGTTCCTGCGCGGCCTGTTCATGCGGCGCAAGGGGCTGCTCGCCCAGGTCGTGCTCGCCTCTCTGCTGATGCAGCTGCTCGGGCTCGCCCTGCCGGTGTTCTCCGAGGCGCTGGTCGACCGGGTGCTGCCGTTCGGCGCCGAGCGGCTGCTCCTCCTGCTCGGCGCGGGGCTGGCACTGGCGGGGGTCACCCAGTTCGTGGTCGGCTGGCTCAGGTCGATCCTGCTGGTGTCGATCAGGGCGGGCGCCGACGCCGAGCTCACCCGGGGCGTGGTCGACCACCTCGTGGCCCTGCCGTACCGATATTTCGCCCTGCGCGGCAAGGGCGATCTGGTGACGCGCGCGGGCAGCGTGGCGGTGCTGCGCGACATGCTGACCGGGCAGGTGCTGTCCGCCCTGCTCGACGGGCCGCTCGCGATCGGCTACGCGGTGCTCGTCTTCGTCAGGGATCCCGTGTTCGGGCTCTGCCTGCTCGGCTTCGCCGCGGCCCAGGTCGTGCTGCTGCTGACGACCGCGCGCAGGGTGCACCACCTGACCCAGCGCGAGCTGACCGCTTACGCGGCGACGCAGAGCCAGCTCATCCAGGCCATCGGCGGCATCGAGACGCTGAAGGCGTCGGGGGCCGAGTCACGCGCCGTCGACCAGTGGGCCCGCTCCTTCACCGCTCAGCTGGACGCCGACGTGCGCGGCGGGCTCACGCAGGGCCTGCTGGACGCCATGCTGGCCGCGCTGCGGCTGCTCGCCCCGCTGACGCTGCTGTGGGTGGGCGCGTGGCGAGTGCTCGACGGTGAGATGACGCTCGGCATGCTGCTCGGGCTCAACGCGGTCGCGGTGGCCGCGCTCACCCCGCTGTCCTCGCTGATGACCAGCCTGCAGAGCATGCAGCAGGCCGGGGCGCACTTCGACCGGCTGTCGGACATCCTCGCGTCCGAGCCGGAACCGGCGCGCGGCATCGAGGTGCTGCGGCTGCGTGGCCAGATCGAGCTGTACGGCGTCGGCTTCCGGTACGACCCACGGGCGCCGTGGATCCTGCGCGGCGTCTCGGTGCGGATCGCCCCCGGTCAGAAGATCGCCCTGGTGGGGCCCTCCGGGGCGGGGAAGAGCACGATGGCGCGGCTGCTGCTCGCGCTGCACACGCCGACCGAGGGGGAGATCCGGTACGACGGGGTGCCGCTCACCGAGCTCAACCTGCGTACGCTGCGGCGGCAGTTCGGCGTGGTCACCCAGGACCCGTCGCTGTTCACCGGCACGATCAGGGAGAACATCGCGCTGAACGACCCCGACGCGGCCTTCGACCGGGTGATGGCGGCGGCCCGGCTGGCGTGCCTGCACGACGAGATCGCCGCGATGCCGATGGGCTACGAGACCGTGCTCACCGAGGGCGGCGGGCTGTCCGGCGGCCAGCGTCAGCGGCTTGCCCTCGCCAGGGCGCTGCTGTCCCGGCCCAAGGTGCTGCTGCTCGACGAGGCCACCAGCAACCTGGACAGCGCGACCGAGGCCGAGATCGAGGCGAACCTCGCCGGGCTCACCCAGACCCGCATCGTGATCGCGCACCGACTGAGCACGATCAGGGACGCCGACCTCATCCTCGTCGTCGACGACGGCCGGATCGTCGAGTGGGGCGACCATCACAGCCTGCTCGCGCGGGCGGGACACTACGCCACGCTGATCGCAGCGCAGTCGGCCGGCGACGACCCTCAGCCCAGGGCCGGCGTGCCTCGATGAATCGGCCCGGGCTGTGAGAGGGTGGGTGGACGCGACGGAGAAAGGGAGATCATGTTCCGGCATGTGGTGCTGCTGAGCTGGATCGAGGACGCCACCGAGGAACAGAAGGCGGAGGTGGCCAAGCGGCTGCGCGACCTGCCCGGGGTGATCCCGGAGCTGCGCGGCTACGTGGTGGGACCCGACGCCGGAGTCGGCCAGGGCAACTTCTCCTTCGCGGTCGTCGCCGACTTCGACTCTCCCGAGGACTACGCCATCTACCGCGATCACCCGGCGCACCGCGCCGTGATCGACGAGTGCATCACGCCCATCCTGGCGAGCCGCGCCGCCGTGCAGTACCACACCGCCTGACAGCGGAGCCCGCGCCGGGTCACACGTCCGGCCGGTTCTCCTGATCCAGGAGCTGCCGATCGGAGGTCTCACCGCGCCGGGAGGCGAAGACGATGCTGAGCAGCAGGCCGGCGGCGCCGACGCACATGAAGATCACCCCGATCACATCGATATGCACGGAGTCACCCAGGACGTCGGGTTCGATGGCGAACTTCAGGATCGCGCCGAGTGTGATGAAGAAGATGCTGACCCCGATGCCCATCGCTGCGACCTCCGGGACGCTGGTAGTGGCGAGGTAAAGGCTTCCTACGGAACCGGTCATACCCGGCCGTGCGTGATCGCATTACTGGCGGCGTATAACGGATCTCCTCCAAACCCGGTACGGCCGCCGCCCGGCGGGGCAGCGGCCGTACGAACAGGGCGAACCGTCAGAAGGACGCCTCGGGGAGGTCCATCAGGCTCTGGTCGGTGGCGGCGAGCACCCTGCGCTCGGCGGCCAGGCGCGGCAGCACGGTCTGGGCGAAGAACGAGGCGGCCGCGACCTTCCCGGTGTAGAACTCCTTGTCGCCGTCCCCCTCGCCCAGGGCGTTCAGGGCGACCTCGGCCTGGCGCAGCAGCAGCCAGGCCAGCACCAGGTCGCCGAGCGCCATCAGGAACCGGGTGGTGTTGAGGCCGACCCTGTAGATCTCTCGCGGCTCCTCCATCGAGGAGATCGCCCAGCCGGCCATCGTGTCGGCCATGGCCTTGACCTCGTCGGCGGCCTCGTCGAGCAGGCCGCGCTCCACCTTCAGGCGGCCGTTTCCCGCGTTGGAGGAGGCGAACGCCTTGATGTCGCCGAGCAGCGACCCGAGGGCGGCGCCCTGGTTCTTCAGGACCTTGCGGAAGAACAGGTCCTGACCCTGGATCGCCGTGGTTCCCTCGTAGAGGGAGTCGATCTTGGCGTCGCGGATGTACTGCTCGATCGGGTAGTCCTGCAGGAAGCCCGAGCCGCCGAGCGTCTGCAGCGAGCGGGCGAGCAGCTCGTACGACCGTTCCGAGCCGACGCCCTTGACCACGGGCAGCAGCAGGTCGTTGAGCGCCTCGGCGGCGGCGTCGCGACGGCCCTCGGCCTCGGCGATCTGGATGGCGTCCTGGATCGTCGCGGTGTAGATGACGAGCGCGCGCATGGCCTCGGCGTACGCCTTCTGGAGCATCAGCTCACGACGGACGTCGGGGTGATGGGTGATCGTGACGCGGGGGGCCGTCTTGTCGGTGGAACGGGTGAGGTCGGCGCCCTGCACGCGGTTCTTGGCGTAGTCGAGCGCGTTCAGGTAGCCGGTGGACAGCGTGGCGATGGCCTTGGCGCCGACCATCATGCGGGCGTTCTCGATGATCATGAACATCTGCCTGATGCCGTCGTGCACACCACCCACCAGGTAGCCGACGGCCGGGTGCCGCTCGCCGAACGTGAGCTCGCAGGTCGTGGAGACCTTGAGACCCATCTTCTTCTCGACGTTGGTCACGTACACGCCGTTGCGCTCGCCCAGCTCGCCGGTCTCGAGGTCGACGAGGTGCTTGGGCACGAGGAACATCGACAGGCCCTTGGTGCCCGGTCCCGCGCCCTCGGGCCGTGCCAGCACGAGGTGGAAGATGTTCTCCGCCATGTCGTGCTCACCGCTGGTGATGAACCGCTTGACGCCCTCGATGTGCCAGGTGCCGTCGGGCTGCTCGACCGCCTTGGCGCGGCCGGCGCCCACGTCCGATCCGGCGTCCGGCTCGGTCAGGACCATCGTCGCGCCCCAGCGCCGTTCGACGGCCAGCTCGGCGAACCGCTTCTGGTCGTCGGTGCCGAGCTCGTACAGGAGACGGGCGAAGGACGGGCCGGACGCGAACATCCATACGGCGGGGTTGGCGCCGAGCACGAGTTCGGCCATCGCCCACACGAGGCTGCGCGGGGCGACCGTGCCGCCGAGCTCGGGCTGAAGCTCCAGACGCCACCACTCGGCGTCCATCCACGCCTGGTAGGACCGCTTGAAGCTCTCCGGCATCGTCACCGAGTGGGTGGCGGGGTCGAACACCGGCGGGTGGCGGTCGGCGTCCTCGAACGACTCGGCGAGCGGGCCGACGGCGAGCCGGTGCACCTCGTCCAGCACGTTGCGCGCTGTCTCCGTGTCGATGTCCGCGAACGGGCCCGTCCCGAGGATCTCCTTGCGGCCGAAGACCTCGAAGAGGTTGAACTCGAGGTCGCGGAGGTTGCTCTTGTAGTGACCCATCGTTTTGCGCTCCTTGGACCAAGGCGGGGAGATACCTACCGGGCAGTAACCCTAGATAGATGCTACCCACGAGTAACTGGCGATATGCAAGCCTTGACATGGTCCGGGCGCGTTCGGAGTGGTCGACCGGGTGCGGGAGGCCTGGCGGTCGTGATGATGTGTTAGCTTTGCCGTCGAGAGGCACTGGGTGCCCTCCCGGACGAGACGCGCCGTACCCGGAAAGTCAAGACGACGCACTCCCTGTCACAGGAAGTCCAGTCTCGTACCAAGGGGGAGATCGTGGCCTGGATCCTTCTCGTCGCCGCGGGCGTCTTCGAGGTCGTCATGGCCTACTCGCTCAAGATGAGCAGCGGGCTGTCCCACCTGTGGTGGTCGGTGTCGTTCCTGGTCTTCGCGGTGGTCAGCTTCGTGCTGCTGTCTCTGTCGCTGAAGAGCCTCGAGGTCGGTACGGCCTACGCCGTGTGGACCGGCATCGGCGCGGTCGGCACGGCGGTCGCCGGCATGATCCTGCTGGGCGACGACACGTCCCCGCTGAAGATCGTCTCAATCATCCTGATCATCACCGGAGTGATCGGACTCAACCTCGCCGGAGGCGGAGCCCACTGAGGTGGAATCGCCTGAGATGGAATTCACCGGGGTGGGGTCCCGATGGGCAGTCGGAAACCTGCTTGACCGCTTTGCCGGTGTCGCGATTGGCTGAGCGCATGATTGAGATCCATACGCTCACCGTCGACTGCGCCCGGCCGTACGAACTCGCCGAGTGGTGGAGCCGGGCCCTGGGCTGGCCCCTGGTGGACTCCGCGCCCGAGGACGACGAGGTCCTGCTCGACCGTCCCGAGGGCCCGCCGCACCTGCTGTTCATCCGGGTCCCGGAGGGCAAGAACGTCAAGAACCGGCTTCATCTCGACGTGCGGCCGGACGAGGGCACGCGCGACGCGGAGGTGGAGCGCCTGCTCGCCCTCGGTGCCGAGCCGTACGAAGACCACCGCGCTCCGGACGGCACCGGATGGGTCACGCTGCTCGACCCCGAGGGCAACGAGTTCTGCGTCTGCCGCGGTACGGCCGAGCGCGCCGCGGCCACCTGAGGCCTCACCGGCGGGCACGGCCCCGCATGGAGCGGGTGAGGATGCCGGTGAGCAGGAGGACGAGCACGCCGCCCAACAGCGCGTCCCACGCCGCACCGAAGACGCCCTCGCCGTCGATCACCAGCTGCACCGGGACCATCAGCGCGGCCGCGCCGAGCCCGGGGTAGAGCGCGAAGCGCCAGGGGTGCTCCAGCGCCCATCGCCTGGCCTGCTGGGTGACGCGGTCGCCACGATCGGGCCGGGAGATGGCGCCGATGCCCGCGACGAGCGCGAAGAGGCTGATCCCCGTGCACAGCGCCCAGGTGAGATCGGCCGGGCCGGGGAGGATCCAGCCCAGGAAGATGCTCGTCGCCGCGACCCCGCCGCCGGCGATCGCCGCCGCACGCCACGGAGCGCCGCGCAGGGCCGCGCCGGAGAGCGACATCTCATCCATTCGGCTCAGTTCGTTCATGCCTACAGGTTCGCTCCCGACGCCGCCCCCGGGCATCGGGGAAGCCCCTGACCACTCCCTGGCCGTCCCCTGAGCCGCCCTGGTTAGGATCGCCGCATGTCCCTCTCATTTCGTACGGCTCGGCGCGAGGACATCCCGGCCATCGTGGCGCTGATCGTCGGCGATCCGGTGTCGGCGGCACGCGAGCGGGCCGCGGGTTCCGGCGTCGAGGGCGCGGCGCCCGACTACGAGAGCGCCTTCGACGCGATCGACGCCGACCCGCGCAACGAGCTGATCGTCGTCGAGAAGGGCGGCGAGGTGGTCGGGACCATGCAGCTCACCTACATCCCCGGCCTGTCCCGCCGGGCCGCCGGGCGTGCCCTGGTCGAGGCGGTCAGGGTGGCCCCGCCCTATCGGCGGCAGGGCGTCGGCAGGGCGATGATGGAGTGGGCCGTCGAACGGGCCCGCGAGCGCGGGTGCGACATCGTGCAGCTCACCTCCGACAAGGCGCGGACCGACGCGCACCGTTTCTACTCCTCCCTCGGCTTCACCGCCTCACACGAGGGCTTCAAGCTCCGGGTCACGAGCTGAGCGGGGCCACCTCGACGAAGTTGTCGTGGTAGACGGCGCCACGGCCCATGTCGGCGTCGCGCTCGTCCACGACGGCGTTGGGGTTGGCGCCTCCCGGGCTGAGCTTGGGCCAGTGGCCCTTGGGCGCGGCCACCACGCCGGGGCGGACCCGGTCGCTGATCTCGACGTACGCGACGAACTCGCCGTTGCCGTTGAACACCCGGGCCGGCTGCCCGTCGACCAGTCCGCGCGGCGTCGCGTCGGCCTCGTTGACCAGCACACGGGGGCCCTTCGACCGCCTCAGCAGCTCCGGGTTGTTGCTGAAGATCGTGTTGAGGAACGTGTGCTGGGCCGGGGTGATCAGCGTGAGCGGATGATCGCGTGCGGCGGGAGCCGTACGCGCCGTGTATGAGGGGATATATCCGGCGACCCGTGGCAGGCCGTCGGCCTCCGCCCGCGCGGAGGCGAACTCCAGCCTCCCGCTCGGCGTGGGGAATCCGTCGGTGAACGGCACGAAGGGATCCGGCACGTCGATCCGGGCCCACCCCTGCTTGCGCAGCACGTCGAGGCCGATCCCGCTGCCGCTCAGCAGTTGCTCGGCCAGTTCCAGATCCGAGTCGTACAGCGCCGGCTCGGTGAGGCCCATGCGCCTGGCCAGGCGGCGGAACGTCTCGGTCGTCGACAGGCACTCACCCGGCGGCTCGACCGCCGGTTCGTTCCAGACCAGGTACATGTGTCCGTAGCCCGCGTGCAGGTCCATGTGCTCGGTCTGCATCGTGGCGGGCAGCACGATGTCGGCGTAGTCGACGGTGTCGGTCGGAAACTGCTCCATCACCACCGTGAACAGGTCATCCCGCTGCAGCGCCGCCCGCACCCGGTTCTGGTCGGAGGTGGAGCCGACGGGGTTGGCCGCGTACACCCACAGGCACCTGACCGTCTCGTCGAGTTGGTCGGCCAGCCGGGTCATGGTCAGCGTGCGCACCGGTTCGGCGAGCAGGTCGGGCCTGGTGTCGACGGTGAGCGGTGCGTACGCCGAGGTGGAGTAGACGACGCCGCCGCCGGGGTGGCGCCAGTCGCCGGTGACGCCGGGGATGCAGGCGATCGTCCGCAGCGCCGTGCCGCCGCCCTCGTGGCGCTGGACGCCCATCGTGGCGCGGATGCCGGTCGGCCGGGTGTGCGCGAGCCGTACGCCGAGGGCGCGGATGCGGTCCTCCGGCAGCCCGGTGATCTCGGCCACCCTGCTGACCGGATATTTCCTGATTTCCGCCTCGAACTCGGGCCAGCCGTACGTGTGCCGCTCGATGTAGTCGCGGTCTTCGGCCCCCTCCTCCAGCACCACGTGCAGCAGCCCGAGCGCGAGCGCCGCGTCGGTCCCCGGCCGGATCGGCAGGTGCTCGTCCGCCTGGTCGGCGGTGCGGGTCCTGATCGGATCGATCGCGACGACGTACGCCCCGGCCGCCCGCGCGTCCTGGACGAACTTCCACACGTGGTGGCCGCTGGTCAGCGGGTTCGTACCCCACAGCAGGATCAGCCTCGACAGCGCGAACGTCTCCGGGTCCATGCCGCCCGGGGTGCCGTTGGTGTAGCGCAGGCCGACGTTGCCTGCTCGGGAGCAAATGTTGAGGTCGTGCTCCGAGGCGCCGAGGACGTTCCAGAACCGCCGCCCGGCCTGGCCGCTCTCGCCCTGGATGAACCCGAGCGTCCCGGTGCCCTGATAGGGCCAGATGGCCTCGCCGCCGTGCTCGTCGATGATGGCGGTGAGCCGTACGGAGATCTCCGAAAGCGCCTCGTCCCAGGTGATGCGTTCGAAGCGGCCCGAACCTTTGGGGCCGACCCGGCGCATCGGGTGGAGGATGCGGTCGGCGGCCCGGCTGTGCTCCAGATAGCGGTTGACCTTCACACAGAGCGCGCCCCGGGTGAACGGATGCTCACGGTTGCCGCGCAGGCCGACGGCCACGCCGTCTCTGACGGTGACCTCCCACGAGCACGTGTCCGGACAGTCGAGCGGGCATGCCCCCGGAATCCGCGACTCCATAACTCTCCCCTCGCGTGGCGATAGCCGGTGCCGGCGACGCTCGGGCGGCCGGATTGCCCTGGTGTGCCACGTTGTTCGGCGACGGAACGATATCAAGCGGGATCAGCCCGATCGCAGACCGCCGACGCTCCATAGAGTGTCAATGAATGGCCGAGCCACTTCGCCTCGGAGGGAAGACCGCTTGCCGTCGAACGTGTGGAAACCCCGTGCGGAGATCGCACAGAATCGCTGGTGGTGAGAGGCATAAAGGAGCAGGACACCGCGCTGGACACGCCCGGCCGGGGAGTCTTCCTCGTCGTCGAGCCCCTGTTGCCGCAGCGGATCCGCCGTCCCTCGGACGCGCTGCGCTTCATGCTCACGCTGGCGGCCCTCGGCGCCGTCGTGCTGCTCGCGCTGGCGCTTCAGCGTACGCTCAACGGCCTGGAGACCGACGTCCAGGCCGGCACCGGCCTGGCTCCGCAGGTGTTGTCGGCCATCTCCGGACTGCTCGGCGGTGTCGCCGTGCTCGTCGTGCCCGTGGCTTTCGCGGTCGAACGGGTCTTCCACCGTGACGGCATGCGCGTCACCCAGGGCCTGATCGCGGCCATCCTCGCCCTCGTCATCGCCTACTCGCTGGACGAGTGGCTCGTCCTCGCCGGTCCCGCCGAGCTGAAGCAGCTGCTCACCGGCGGGCGGGACGTGGAGCCCCTCAACTCCGTGCTCACCCCGGCCATCGCGTACGCGACAGCCGTACGGATGTCTCGGCGGCCGCAGTGGCGGGCCTTCATGTGGATCGCGATCGCGCTCGACGTGCTCGCGCTCTTCACGGCCAACAAGGTCACCGCCCTCGGCGTGATCCTCACCTACCTCGTCGGCCTCGCCGTCGGGTTCGGCACGCTCTACGGCATCGGCAGCGCGAACACCAGGCCGCCGGGCAGCGCGGTGCTGGCCGCGCTGCGCCGCCTCGGCTTCACCCCGACCAGCGCCAGGCGGATGGAGGACGACAGCTCGGGCAGCCGGCGCTACTTCGTCGGGCTCGACGGCGACCGATCCCTCGACGTCACCGTGCTCGACCGGGACCGGCAGGTGGCCGGCCTCGCCTACCGCCTGTGGCGGCGCATCCGGCTCAACACCGAGACCCGGCGGCGGGCCATCAGGTCCCTGCGGGCCGAGTTGGAGCGCGAGGCGCTGATGGCCTACGCCGCCCACGCTGCGGGAGCGCGCCTGCCGCGCCTGCTCGGCACGAGCGAGATCGGCACCGAGGCCGCGCTGCTCGCCTACGAGCACATCGACACCCGCCCGGTCGCCGACCTGTCCGACGAGGACTTCAGCGACGACCTGCTGGCCCAGATGTGGGAGCAGGTGCGGCTGCTGCACGCCCATCGGCTCGCCCATCGGCACCTGACCGGTGACAGCATCCACGTCGACCCGGCCGGGCGGGTGATCCTGGTCGACGCGCGCAGCGGTGAGATCGCCGCAGGAGACCTGCTGCTGCGGCTCGACATCGCCCAGCTGCTCGCCTACCTCGGCACCCGGGTCGGGGCCGAGCGCGCGGTGAAGTCCGCCGCGGCCGTGCTGGGCGCGGACACGCTCGCCGGGGCGCTGCCCATGCTCCAGCGGATCGTGCTCGCCCGGGAGACCCGTACGGAACTGCGCCGGAACAAGGAGCTTCTCCCCGCGATCCGCGAGCAGATCGTCGCGCTGAAGCCGCGGGTCGAGGTCAAAGAGGTCCGGCTCGAACGGTTCCGCCCCAGCACGCTGGTGACGATCATCGCGGGCGCCGTCGCGGCGTACATCCTGTTCTCCCAGATCAGCCGGGTCAACCTCGTCTCCATCGTGACCACGGCCAACTGGGCGTGGGGCGGGGTGGCGCTGGTCGCCTCGGCGGCGAGTTTCCTCGCGGCGGCGCTCATCGTGCGTGGGTTCGTCCCCGAGCCGCTGCCGCTGGGCCGTACGGTGCTGGTGCAGCTGTCCGCCTCGTTCGTGAAGCTGGTCGCCCCGGCGGCGGTCGGCGGCGTCGCGATCAACACCCGCTACCTGCAGAAGCGCGGGGTGCCGCCAGGTCCGGCCGTCGCCAGCGTCGGTGCCTCCCAGCTCGTCGGCCTGGCCTCGCACATAGCGCTGCTGCTGCTGTTCGGATATCTCACCGGCACGCAGGCAGCGCCGTCCCTGACCCCGTCGCGTGGGCTGCTCGTCGTGCTGCTCGGCGTCGCCGTGATCTTCCTGATCGTGCTCGCCGTACGGCCGCTGCGCAGGCTGGTGACCACGCGGGTCCGCGCGATGTTCTCCGGTGTGATCCCGCGGCTGCTCGACGTGGTGCAGTCCCCGCGCAAGGTGCTCGAAGGCGTCGGCGGGACCGTGCTGCTGACCATCTTCAACGTGGTCTGCCTGGGCGCCTGCGTGCGGGCTTTCGGCGGCGAGGCGAGCTTCACCGCGGTCGCCGTGGTGTTCCTCGCGGGCAACGCGATCGGCTCGGCCGCCCCCACGCCGGGTGGACTGGGCGCGGTCGAGGGAGCGCTGATCGTGGGGCTGCGGCTCGCGGGCGTGCACGACACGATCGCCCTGTCGGCGGTTCTCCTCTTCCGGCTGATGACCTTCTGGCTGCCCGTCCTGCCCGGTTGGGCGGCCTTCACCCACCTGCAGCGCCGGAACGCCATCTGACGGTGCCGGTCGCCACGGGGCCGCTGTGCCGCGTATTCGGCGACCTGTCGAGTCCGCCCGCCGGCCGGTCATCCGCCGGTCGGCGGGCGGACCGAGGTCAGCTCGTGCTGGAGCCGGCCCACAGGTCGATGCCGCACTCGACCGCGTCCTTGTCGATGGCCGCGAGCTCCTCGGCGGAGAAATCGAGCCGCTTCACCGCGTCGAGGTTGTCGTCGAGCTGACGCACGCTGCTGGCGCCGATCAGCACCGATGTCACCCGCCGGTCGCGCAGCGCCCAGGCCAGCGCCATCTGGGCGAGCGACTGGCCGCGTGCCTTCGCGATCTCATTGAGTTTGCGTACGTGCCGCATCGTCTCCTCGGTCAGCAGGGCGGGGTCGAGCGACTTGCCCTGCGCCGCGCGCGAGTCGGCCGGGACGCCGCCCAGGTAGCGGTCGGTCAGCATGCCCTGCGCCAGCGGGGAGAACGCGATGCAGCCGACGCCCTCCTCGTCCAGCACGTCGAGCAGCCCGCGCTCGATCCAGCGGTTCAGCATCGAGTACGACGGCTGGTGGATCAGCAGCGGCGTGCCCATCTCGCGCAGGATCCGGACCGCCTCCCTGGTCCGCTCCGGACCGTAGGAGGAGATGCCGACATAGAGGGCCTTCCCCGACCGCACCGCGTGATCGAGAGCGCCCATCGTCTCCTCGAGGGGCGTGTCGGGGTCGAAGCGATGGCTGTAGAAGATGTCGACGTAGTCGACGCCCATGCGCTCGAGCGACTGGTCCAGGCTGGCCAGCAGATATTTGCGCGAGCCCAGGTTGCCGTACGGCCCGGGCCACATGTCCCAGCCCGCCTTCGTCGAGATGATCAGCTCATCCCGGTATCGGGCGAAATCCTCACGCAGGAGGCGCCCGAAGTTGATCTCGGCGGAGCCGTACGGAGGACCGTAGTTGTTGGCCAGATCGAAGTGGGTCACGCCGCGGTCGAAGGCCCTGCGCAGGATGGCCCGCTGCGTGTCGATCGGCTTGTCGTCGCCGAAGTTGTGCCAGAGCCCGAGCGAGACGGCGGGCAGCTTGAGCCCGCTCCGCCCGGTCCGGTGGTACGGCATGGGCCCGTACCGGTCGTCCGCAGCAACGTACGTCACTCGCTGTTCTCCAATCCAGCCGCATTCGCCGACGTTGTGGGACTGTACCTGAGCGATCGCGCATGGAACAGGAGCCCCGAGGGGGAGGATGAAGCCATGCGGATCGGACTTTTCATTACCTGTGTCAATGATCTGCTCTATCCCGGTACAGGCAGGGCGGTGGTGCGGGTGCTGGAGCGGCTGGGGCATCGCGTCGAGTTCCCGGTCGAACAGACCTGCTGCGGGCAGATGCAGGCCAACTCCGGCTACCGCGCCGAGGCGGTCCCGCTGGCCCGGCGGTTCGCCGAGACGTTCGCCGGCTACGACGCCGTCGTCGCACCCAGCGGCTCGTGCGTGGCCATGGTGCGCGACGGCTATCCCCGCCTCCTGCCCGAGACGGCCGAGGTGGCGGCCCGGACGTACGAACTGTCCGAACTGCTGGTGGACGTGCTGGGCGTGGTCGACGTGGGGGCGCGCTTCCCGCACCGGGTCACCTACCACCCGACCTGCCACGGACTGCGCATGCTGCGGCTGGGCGACCGGCCGATGCGGCTGCTGCGTGCCGTACGCGATCTGGAGCTGGTCGAATTACCCGACGCAGAAGAGTGCTGCGGCTTCGGCGGCACCTTCGCGGTGAAGAACTCCGACGTGTCCGGAGCGATGCTCGCCGACAAGTGCGCGGCGATCCGCACGACCGATGCGGAATACGTGCTGGCCGCGGACAACTCCTGCCTGACCCACATCGGCGGGGGACTGTCCAGGAGCGGTGCGCCGACCCGACCCCTGCACTACGCCGAGATCCTGGCCGGAGGCGGACGATGACGCGGAACCCGCTGGTCGGCGAGCTGCCCTTCCCCGAGGCCGCGCGGCGTGAACTGTCCCGCGAGCAGCTCCGGCGTAACCTGCGCAGTGCCACCCACACCATCCGCGACAAACGGGCCCGGATGGTGGCAGAGGTGCCCGACTGGGAGGAGTTGCGCGTCGCCGGCAGCGCCATCAAGGCCGACGTGCTCGCCCGCCTGCCGGAGCTGCTCACCCGGTTCGAGACGGCGGCCACGGCGGCGGGCGCACGCGTGCATTGGGCCAGGGACGCGGCCGAGGCGTGCGCGATCGTGACCCGGCTGGTCCGCGAGACCGGTACGGACGAAGTCGTCAAGGTCAAGTCGATGGCGACGCAGGAGATCGGCCTGAACGAGGCACTCGAAGCGGCCGGGATCACCGCGCTCGAGACCGACCTGGCCGAACTCATCGTGCAGCTCGCCGACGACACCCCCTCGCACATCCTGGTCCCGGCGATCCACTACAACCGCAGCGAGATCCGCGACATCTTCCGGGAGCGGATGGCGGGCACCGACCCGGATCTGACCGACGACCCCCGGGCGCTGGCCGAGGCGGCCCGGCGCTACCTGCGGGAGAGGTTCCTGTCGGCGAAGGTGGCCGTCTCCGGGGCCAACTTCGCCGTGGCCGACACCGGCACGCTGGTGGTGCTGGAGTCGGAGGGCAACGGCCGGATGTGCCTGACCCTGCCCGAGACGTTGATCTCGGTGGTCGGCATCGAGAAGCTCGTGCCCACGTTCGCCGACCTCGAGGTGTTCCTGCAGCTGCTGCCGCGCTCCTCGACGGGCGAACGGATGAATCCGTACACCTCGATGTGGACCGGGGTGACCCCGGGCGACGGGCCGCAGGACGTGCACATCGTGCTGGTGGACAACGGGCGCACGGCCACGCTCGCCGATGAGGTCGGCCGGCAGGCGCTGCACTGCATCCGCTGCTCCGCCTGTCTCAACGTATGCCCGGTGTACGAACGGGTGGGCGGGCACGCGTACGGCTCGGTCTATCCCGGGCCGATCGGCGCGGTCCTGACGCCCCAGCTCACCGGCGTGGCGGCCAACCGCAGCCTGCCGTTCGCCTCCACGCTCTGCGGCGCATGCTTCGACGTCTGCCCGGTGCGCATCGACATCCCGCAGGTCCTCGTCCACCTGCGGCAGCAGGCCGTGGACGAGCGGCGCGGCCACCCGTCAGCCGAGCGTACGGCCATGCGCGCGGCGACCTGGATCATGAGCGCGGGCCGTCGCTACACCCGGGTCCTGCGGATCGCCCGGCGGGCCACCCGGCCACTGGCCGCGCTGCTGCGACGCCGTACGGTACGACGACTGCCCTGGCCGCTGTCGGCCTGGACGGCCGAGCGAGACGCGCCGCTCCCCGCCGGGGAATCGTTCCGCGACTGGTGGGCGCGCAGCAGAGAGGGGTCGTGATGGACGCACGCACCGAGATCCTCGACCGCATCCGTACCGCCCTCGGAAACGGAGCCGCGCCACCACCCGTGCCCCGGGACTACCTGCGGACGGCCGAATGCGCCGACCCGGTCGAGCTGCTGACCGAGCGGCTGGCGGACTACCGTGCCACGGTCCGCCACTGTGGGCCCGGCGAACTGGCGGCCACACTGGCCGCCGTGCTCGCCGACGACCCCCGCCTGGCGGTGCCGTACGACCTGCCGGGCGAGTGGCTCACCGGCTACCGGGGAGAGGTCGCCCGTGACGGGGACCCGGCGCCGCTCACCGTCGCGGAACTGGACGACGCGTCGGCCGTGCTCACCGGCTGCGCGATCGCGATCGCGACGACCGGCACGATCGTGCTCGACGCAGGCCCGGCCCAGGGGCGGCGGGCGCTGACGCTGGTGCCCGACCACCACGTGTGCGTCGTACGGACCGACCAGATCGTCGCCGGCGTGCCCGACGCGGTGGCCGCGCTGGACCCCCGCCGCCCGCTGACCTGGATCTCCGGGCCGTCGGCGACCAGCGACATCGAGCTGAACCGGGTCGAGGGCGTGCACGGCCCCCCGCCGGCTGGACGTCGTGCTCGTCCGCTAGCCGGCTCTGTCGATGATCCAGGAGAGCGCGAAGGCCTCCTCCCGCCAGGAGTCGTACCGGCCACTGCGGCCCCCGTGCCCCGCGCCCATCTCGGTCTTGAGCAGGAACGGCCCGCCGGTCGCCGCCGCACGCAGCCGGGCGATCCACTTGGCGGGCTCGTGGTAGAACACCCGCGTGTCGTTCAGGCTGGTGACGGCGAGGATCGGCGGGTACGGCCGGCCGTCGACGTTCTCGTAGGGCGAGTACGACTTCATGTACGCGTAGACCTCGGGGTCGTGCAGCGGGTTGCCCCACTCGTCCCACTCGATGACGGTGAGCGGCAGCGACGGGTCGAGGATCGTGTTCAGCGCGTCCACGAACGGGACCTCGGCGACGATCCCGGCGAACAGCTCCGGGGCCAGGTTGGCGACAGCGCCCATGAGCAGGCCGCCCGCCGAGCCACCGCGTGCGATGATCCGGCTCGACCATCCCTCCGCCTTGAGATGCCGCGCGCACGCCACGAAGTCGGTGAAGGTGTTCTTCTTCCGTGTCAGCTTGCCGTTCTCGTACCACAGACGGCCCATCTCGCCGCCGCCCCGCACGTGGGCGATCGCGAACACGAACCCGCGGTCGAGCAGCGACAGCCTCGCCACCGAGAAGTAGGGGTCGATCGAGCTCTCGTAGCTGCCGTAGCCGTACAGCAGGGTGGCGGCGGGTCGGTCGGTGCCCTTCCGGACGACGATGGAGATCGGTACCTTCGTCCCGTCCTCCGCCGTCGCCCACTCGCGGAACTGCTCGTAGTCGGCGGGGTCGTAGCCGCCCAGCACCGGCTTGCGCTTGAGCAGGATCAGCTCGTCCGTCCGCAGGTCGTAGTCGTAGACGGACGGCGGGGTCACCATCGAGGTGTAGCTGAGCCGCAGCCGGCCCGTCTCGAACTCCGCGTTCCCGGAAGGCGCGACGTCGTAGAGCGGCTCGGGGAAGGAGATCTCGTACGGCTCCCGCCCGTCGCGAGGCAGGATCCGGACGCCGGTCAGGCCGTCGCGGCGGAAGTGGACGGCGATGTGATCCTTGAACGCGTCGACGTCGAGCAGCCGGGTGTCCTCCCGATGCCCGATGAGCGGCGTCCACGTGGCCGGATCGGTGACCGGCGCGGTGGCGAGTTCGAAGTTGACCGCACCCTCGTTGTGCAGGACGAGGAAGTCGTCGCCGGCGTGGTCCAGGCCGTACTCGACCCCGGTCCGGCGCGGCCTGACCACCGTGAACTCCCCGGTCGGCTCGGCCGCGTCCAGGATCCGCACCTCGCTGGTGATCTTGCTGTTGGCGGACAGCACGAGATAGCGCTTGCTCCGGGTGAGTGAGATCCCCACCCAGAACCGCTCGTCGTCCTCCTGATAGACGACGACGTCGGGCTCGTCCGACCCGAGCGTGTGCCGATGAACGCGGTACGGCCGCCAGGCGTCGTCGATGGTGACGTAGAAGAACGTCGAACCGTCGGCCGACCACGCGCCCCCGTAGAACACGCCGGGGATCTCGTCGGAGAGGATCTCGCCGGTGACGAGGTCCTTGAAGCGAAGGGTGAACCGCTCGTCGCCGGTGTAGTCGGTGGAGTAGGCGAGCCTCGCGCCATCAGGGCTGACCGCACTCGTGCCGATCGAAAAGAACGGGCTGTCGCCGGCCAGCTCGTTCCCGTCCAGCAGCACCTGCTCGCCGGGGAGCGGCTCACCCGGCTTCAGCTCGGGCGGACTGTCGCCGTCGGCGGCCACCCGGCACTGGATGCCGTACTGTTTGCCCTCTTCCGTACGGCCGTAGTACCACCAGGCGCCCTTGCGGGTCGGGACCGACAGGTCGGTCTCCAGCGTACGGCTCTTGATCTCCTGGAAGACGGTGTCCTGGAGGTCCTTCAGGTGAGCCGTCATCTCCTGGGTGTAGGCGTTCTCCGCCTCCAGGTACGCGATCGTGTCGGGATCGTCCTTGTTCAGCAGCCAGGAGTACTCGTCGATCACGGTGTCGCCGTGATGAGTACGCTCGACCGGGATCTTCTTCGCCACTGGCGCCATGTCGCTCACCTGCCAGAGTCTACGTTCGCGCCCGTACGGAAACCCCGAAGCGCGCGTCGTGTGCGCGGTTGGTGTCCAGCTCTGGTAATCTTGTCGAGCCGGTGAGAAGCCGGTACCTCCTCTTCCTCCCGGATCTTGAATCCGCTGCGGTTTGCGTGGCGGGGTCGGGTTCGG
>NZ_BCBX01000047.1:0-157009 GCF_001417795.1 Sphaerimonospora mesophila
CTAGACGCCGTAGGAGATCGCGTGCGGGACGTCGGGGCCGGTTAAGAAGAAGCTGTGGTCTTCGACCTGGACCGGATCGCCTTGGGCCGCCACTGCCGTCCCGGGTTGGGTAGCCGCCTGAGCTGCTCCTCTCGCTGACCCCAGTCGCCCGGGCAACAGCTCGCACACCGCCGTGCCCAGGAATCGGGCCTCGGCCGCCAGCATCGACCGCCGCTGCCGTTCGTTCAGATGCGGCAGCGGCACCCTCGAATTAAGCGCCCGGCAACATCGCGGCGATAGCGTCGCTCAGCCCGGCGTCGCAGTCGCGTACAAGGTCCTGCTCACCCAGGACATGCGCGGGACAGTTATCTACGCGGTGAACCCGGAGCCGCGAAGCTTCCTGGCCGACCTCATTTCTTCTCGAGCTTGACCAGCCCGGCCAGGAACTCCCGTGTTTCCGGATCGACCGCGTAGATGACCACCCTACGAAGCCCACGCGTGAGCAGCATCTTGTAGACGTTGCACACATGCCGCCGGAACTGCTCATGGGTACCCCTGGCGTCGGTGAGGTTCTTGTCCTTGCCGAACTCACGCCGGGGCACGAACCTGCCGCTATCCCCAAGAGCGGCATACGTACCTTCAGAGCCAGGATATTAACCTTGACGAGTCAGCGGAATGGATATTTCCAAATACACAGAGTCACGTTGCCCTCATTACTGGAAGATGTCAACCCGACGCCAGAAATCATGACATCATCTGCCCCATGTCTCCTTCACGGCGATCTTCTATTGACCTGCGCCATGGCTACGCCGTGGGAACCATCACTGTAATATCCTTCCTGGGATACTCATTGCTTGGCCTGGTCAAGTTCTACACATTCCGGACAGGAGTCTATGATCTGGTCATCTTTGACCAGGGTGTACGAGGGTACGCGAACTTCGGCCCGCCCCTCTCGTTCACCAAGGGGAACTGGCAGGAGCTCGGATCGGCATTCTCCCTGCTAGGAGATCACTTCTCGCCGATCCTCGCGTTGCTGGCCCCGCTGTACTGGATCCATGACGGCCCGGAAACGCTCATCGTGACGCAGGCCGCTCTTTTCGCTCTGGCAGTGGTGCCCTTCTGGACCTATGTGAGGCGCGCGCTCGGCGCGAGAGCCGCATACTCTTTGAGCATTGCCTACGCTCTGTCCTGGCCCATCGCTGAGGCGATGAGCTTTCATTTCCATGAGTACGCCTTCGTACCGCTGATCACCGCAATCCTGTTCGAGAGACTTCAGGCAGGGCGACGATGGCAGGTGCTCGCAGCAGCGGTCGCCCTGCTCATGGTCAAGGAAGATCTTGGGGTCTTGGTCACCGGTCTCGGAGCCGGCCTTCTCTTCGTCCGCGAATGGCGCCGAGTGGGACTCGTGATGATGATTGGAGGTACGGGGTTTCTGTGCCTGACCAACTATGTGATCATGCCGGCCAACGGCGGAGATCCTAACCGCTACTGGTACTACAGCGGGTGGGGCGAAAATCCCCTTGAGGCGGTCACCCACATTGTGACCCAGCCTCACGACATTTTTAGTGTCCTTTCCACACCGGACACCAAATTGTGGACGGTCTCGCTACTCTTCACTCCCCTGCTTTTCCTCCCGCTCCTGTCACCGTACGTCCTGGCGCCCGGCGCCTTGCTGGCCGAACGTATGCTGGCCACCGATCCCGGCGCCGCCGGCTGGTGGGGGACCGGTTACCACTACAACGCCGCGATCGTGATGGCTCTCTTCTGCGCCGCCGTCGACGGCACGTTACGGCTCCGCAGGGCGGTGCGAGGGCGGCGACTTGAAAAATTCGTCCCGTCCTGGACCGTTGTCGCGGCGGTTACGGCGGTGGGCATAGTCCCGTTCTTCGCATTCAAAAATCTTTTCATACCGAGCTGGTACAAGACCGGCACCCGATTCGCCGCGGCCAGTGAAGCAGTACGCCGGATACCGGACGATGTCCTCGTGGAAGCGGCCAACGCTCTGGGCCCCAACATGTCGGCTCGGGCAAAGGTCGTGGCCTGGGCCGCGAAGACGGCCGCACGCCCTGCGCGTGCGCCGTGGATTCTGGCCGACCTCAAGGACAAGCAACCACACTTCGATTCGATTCAAGACCAAGCCGCAGACGTGGAACGACTGCGACGACGCGGATACCGCGAAGTCTTCGCGCGAGACGGCTATATCGTCCTGTGTGATCCGTTATCGGTTCAGCCGTGGTCGCAGGAAACATTCGCGCGCTGAACGCTTCCAGCCATGCGTGCATCATCTTCGCTTCAGGAACCATGGAAAGCGGTCGCTGAAACGCGCTCTGCCGCCCGGTCGGCACCTCCGCCATCCGAGCCGAGGCTCCGGTGGAGCGCCTCATCAGTCGCGCGTCTTATCCGTCAGCGCCGTCGAGCCGGGCCAGGACCCGGGTGGAGAGCTCTTCAAGCGTGGTGACCTGCTCGGGGGTGAGCTGGTCGAAGAACAGCCGCCGGACGGTCTCGACGTGGTCGGGCGCGGCGGTCTCGATGGCGCCGCGGCCGGTCTCGGTGAGCACGATGAACGCGCCTCGGCCGTCGGCGGCGCATTCCTGGCGTTCGACCAGGCCGCGACGCTGCATCCGGCTCAGGTGGTGTGACAGACGGCTCTGCTCCCAGTCCAGTGCATGTTGCAGTTCATACGGGCGCAGGCGCCCATCGGGCGCGTCGGTGAGGTGGACCAGCACGTCGTAGTCGGCCAGCGACAGCCCGGAGGCCGCCTGCAGCCGCCGGTTCAGCGCGGCACTCAGCCCTGCCTGCATGCGCAGGTAGGCCCGCCAAGCACGCTGCTGGTCGTCGTCGAGCCATCGGGGAGCGTCCATGCGTCCACCCTACCCGATCTCCATGACACGTCATTGAGTTGCGGGATCAATGACGTGTCATGTATGTTCAAGGCAGTGAATGACACATCATCTTCTTTCCCGGAGGGATCGACATGACCGCCACCACCGGCCTCGACCTGACCCCGTACACCGGCACCTACACCATCGACCCGGCACACACCCAGATCGGCTTCGTGGCCCGCCACGCGATGGTCACCAAGGTCCGCGGCGCGTTCGACGACTTCGACGGCACGGTCACCTTCGACGCCGCGGACCCTGCCGCCACCGCCGTGCGCGTGACCATCCAGGCCGCCGGCATCAACACCCGCAACGAGCAGCGTGACGCACACCTGCGCAGCAACGACTTCCTGGCGATGGAGGAGCACCCGCAGATCACGTTCGTCTCCACCGGCTTCCGGATGACCGGCGACGAGAGCTTCGACCTCACGGGCGACCTGACCATCAAGGGCGTCACCAACACGATCACCATTCCCTTCACCTTCGAGGGCGCCTCCGCCGACCCGTTCGGCAACACCCGGCTCGGGTTCGAGGGCTCGGTGGCGATCAATCGCAAGGACTACGGCGTGACCTGGAACGCCGCACTGGAGACCGGCGGCTTCCTGGTCAGCGACAAGATCGTGCTGGAGTTCGAGGTCTCCGCGATCAAGAACGCCTGAGGGCGTCCGTCCACCGTCCCGCCGCCGTCGCCGTCACGAACGGCCGTCGCCTTCACGCACGCCGCCACCTTCACGAACACGTCACCTTCGCGAAAGGGAATCCGACATGACCGCCCTGTCCCTCACACCGCGCGTCGACGTCCGCCGTGCCGGCGAGCGCTTCGTCACCGAGATCGACTGGCTGGACTCCAAGCACTCGTTCTCCTTCGGCCACCATTACGACGCCGCCAACACCCACCACGGTCTGCTGCTGGTCAACAACGACGACGTCGTACGCGCGGGGACCGGCTTCGACACCCATCCGCACCGTGACATGGAGATCGTCACCTGGGTGCTGCAGGGCTCCCTGGTCCATCAGGACTCCGAGGGGCACAACGGAGTCATCTACCCGGGCCTGGCCCAGCGGATGAGCGCCGGCACCGGCATCCTGCACTCGGAGAAGAACGACTCCTGGCGCCTTGGCGGTGACGTCCACGACGAGCCGGTGCATTTCGTGCAGATGTGGGTGGTTCCCGACGAGGCGGGTATCTCCCCCGGCTACGAGCAACTGGAGATCGACGCCGAGTTGCTCGGCGGAGGGCTGGTGCCGGTCGCGTCCGGCATGGCCAAGCACGACGGGGCCGCCGCCATCCGGATCAAGAACCGCTATGCCGCGCTGTACGCGGCCCGCCTGCAGGCCGGGCAGAGCGTACAGCTGCCCGAGGCGCCGTTCCTGCACCTGTTCGTGCCGCGCGGCGCGGTCGATCTCGAGGGCGCGGGCACGCTGGGCACCGGTGGCGCCGTACGCTTCACCGCCACCGGCGGCCAGAGGGTCACCGCCGTCGAGCCGGCCGAGATCCTGGTGTGGGAGATGCACGCCGCCATCGCCGCCTGAAGACGGCCGCGCACGGCTTGCGAATCTCACAGCGCCGAGGCAGGTGCCCGTAGCCGCACGCGAATCGCCTTGATCGTCAACCGGCCTCCCCTCCAAGGAATTTCGCGGCGGGTGTCACAAACCCGGAGGCTGCCCGGTCTTAGCCGGCGACCGGGCGGCGACAAGACGACCCGGCGGACGAAAGGGGACAGTGATGAAGATCGTGGTAGTCGGGGGGACCGGCCTGATCGGCTCGAAGCTGGTGACCATGCTGGGCGAGCATGGGCACGAGGCGGTGGCGGCCGCGCCGAACACCGGCGTCAACACGCTGACCGGCGAGGGGCTGGCCGAGGTGCTGGCGGGTGCGCAGGTGGTGATCGACGTGTCGAACTCGCCGTCGTTCGAGCGGGCCGCGGTGCTGAGGTTCTTCGAGACCTCCACGGGCAACCTGCTGGCGGCGGAGGCGGCGGCGGGCGTGGGTCACCACGTCGCGCTGTCGATCGTGGGCACGGAACGGATGCCGGACAACGGCTACTTCGCGGCGAAGATCGCTCAGGAGCGGCTGATCGAGAAGTCGGAGATCCCGTTCTCGCTCGTGCACGCGACCCAGTTCTTCGAGTTCACCCGCAGCATCGCCGATGAGGCCACGGTGGACGGCAAGGTGCACCTGGCGCCCGTACCGTTCCAGCCGATCGCGGGCGACGATGTGGCCCAGGCGGTCGGCCGGACCGCCGTGGGGGCGCCGTTGAACGGCAGGGTCGAGATCGCCGGCCCCGAGCGGTTCCGGATGGACGAGTTCTTCCGCCAGGCGCTGGCCGCCTGGGACGACCCGCGCGAGGTGGTCACCGACCCGCACGCGCGCTACTTCGGCAGCGAGCTGAGCGAGCTGTCGCTGGTCCCGATTGACGATGCCACCCTCGGCACGATCCGCTACGAGGACTGGCCCGGCCGGAACGTGACCGGAAAGTAGCCGGGGCGCCCACAGCTCACGAGAGCCGTGCGGGACAAGACCGCGGTGCTCAGCGCGATTCGCCGGGTGCCGAAGCCCGATGCCGCGCCGGGCTTGTGGCGGTCGCCGTCCGGAACCGCGAGATCCTTCCGGCTCCGGGCGGCGGCCGCTTCCCCACCCGAACCCCTCGCGCTGCTCGCCGACGGCCCCCACCCACGCCCAGGCGACCGTACGGCCTGGGCCAGGGCGATGTCCTCGGCCGGTGGCCCTTCCGGCGACGGTGAAGGCGGGAACCGAACCCGCTCCCGCCTTCTTTCGGACAACGGCGACGTGCTATTCCACTGCGCGCAGGTACACGGGGAGTTCCTGGTGACCGTTGCTTATGAGGGTGGGCACCGGCCGCAGTGCCTCGGGCGGTGCCGCGAGTGACATGTCGGGGAAACGCTCGAAGAGCCGGCGCAGGGCCTCCGCGACTTCGAGGCGGGCCAGGGGGGCGCCGAGGCAGAAGTGCACGCCGTAGCCGAACGTCAGATGGTCCTTCACCTTGCGGGTGACGTCGAAGGTGTCGGCGTCCGGCCCGTGCCAGTCGGGGTGACGGTTGGCGGCTCCGTAGGCGGCGAGGATGGGGTCTCCCGCGGCGATGACCTGTCCGTCGGGCAGCTCGATGTCGGTCACGGCGAAGCGCAGCGGCAGATACTTGATGGCGGGCTCGGCGCGAAGGGTCTCCTCCACCACGTCCTCCCAGGTGGCCCTGCCGGTACGGACGAGGTGGAGCTGGTCGGGGAACGCCAGCATCGCGAAGACGGCCTGGTCGATGACGTTGACGGTCGTTTCGTACCCGGCGTTGATCATCAGAATCATCGTGTCGCGGAGTTCGACGTCGGTGAATCCGGAGCCGTCCGACTCCTCGTCGCGTGCCGCGATGAGGAGGGAGGGGCCGCGGCACACGGGACGAGGAGACTGCCGTCACACGCGGTGTGTCGACTCCGCTGGGGACACGGTGGAGGCCGCGAAGGTGGCGGGCACAGCCGGGAAATCCGCCGGGCCGGTCGAGCGTGGTCGCGGCGGCGGCGTCGGCCGCGGAGAACGGTCAGGCCTTCGCCCGCCCGCACACCCAGCCCTCGGGGATGCGACCGGACGCGAGGAACCGCTGGAGGTGATCGGTCGCCTCGGGCGTCAGCACCGAGTCGGCCTGCGGATAGATGATCGGCTCTTCTTTGGAGTTGTGCTGTTCGAGCCGATCGAGTAGTTCGGCGCACAGCCCACGCACCGGGTCGGCCGCGACGCCCTTACCGATCTCGGCGTCCAGGCGATCCATCGCCTGCCAGATCTCACCGTGCTCGCGCAACATGACGAAGATCGGTGCCATCATGCCCGCCTCCCGCAACGGCGGGAACAAGAACTCCTCTTCAAGGTAGATGTGGCGGCGCAGCCCCTCGATCGCGCGCTTCAGCGGCGTGGTGTCCTCTCTGCCCTCGGCCAGTCCCGCGACGAAGGTTTCGATCCCCTCATCGATCTCGCGGTGTTCGCGCTCCAGCGCCGACGACAGTGTCCCGCTCTCCACCACGTGATCTCCTTCTGCCGGCGTCACCATCGATGTCGCACGTACGGCGTCATGCCGGACCGGTGCGCCGATGCTTCGCGGTCGTTCTCTCTGGGTTCGACTTTCCCCCATTCTACTTGTATTTACAACGCCACTTGGATAAAAATGCCGAAGGAGACGAGCGGCATCTGAGCTGACGCGACGGCTGTCGGTGAGAGCGGTCGTGGGCGGATCGTCATCCGATGGGGGGCACCCGCAGTGCGATCAGCGCGACGTCGTCCTCCCCCGTCATGGGCATGCTGGTGAGCAGTCCGTCGCAGAACCCGTTCAGGGGTTCGCCTGCGAGCGACTCGGCGTACCGTCGCAGCCGGTCCAGGCCCCGATCGAGGTCCTCTCCCCTCTGCTCGACGAGGCCGTCGGTGTAGAGCAGCAGCGTGCTGGCCGGCGGCAGCGGCACGACTGCACTGATCCACGGCCGATCGTGGAACACCAGGCCGAGGAGGGGGTTGTCCGCCTCACGCAGGAAGCGGCTGTCACCGTCGTGCGTGACCAGCAACGGCGGCAGATGTCCGGCCACCGCGTAAGTCAGCCGCCACGCGCCGTCCCCGGCCGCTTCGAGTCGCCCCAGTACGCAGGTCACGGTGGTCGTCTCACCGTTCAAGGTCTCGAGTGCGGTGTCCAGGCGGTGCAGGATGTCTCCCGGGGGCTCGTCACGGTCGACGGCCAGCGCCCGGACCATGTTCCGTACCTGGCTCATCCAGACGGCGGCGGCCAGGTCATGCCCGGCCACGTCTCCGATGGCCACTTCCACGGCGCCCCCGGGCAGTGTGAACGCGTCGTACCAGTCCCCGCCGATCTCCGCTGCGGCCGGGCTCGCCTGGTAGCGGGCGGCGATCTCCATCCCGGGGACGTGCGGCGGCTCCGCCAGCAGGCTGTGCTGCAGGGCGAGCGCCACCCGCTGGGTGCGCCGGAACCGCAGGGCCATGCCGAGGGCGTCGTGCGTGTGGTCGAGGATCTGCCCCATCAGCTCGACGTCGGCCGGATCGATCGACGGCCGGTCCCCGCAGACGGCGGCGACCACCACCGCCGCCACCTCGCCTTGAACGACGACCGGGATGATCGTCTGGCTGTGCGCCCTGGCCTCGGTGATCCACACCCTGGCCTTGGCGTCGTAGTAAGGCGGCGGCTCACCCGGGGGAAAGGACAGGTAGACGGGCCGGCGTTCCCGTACCGCGCGCATGAACTCACTGTCGGAGGGGTGGTGGGCCTTCTGGCGCCGGAGCATTCTCGGCAGTCCGGCGCGTACGGCGGTGGCGATGCGCTCGGTGACGAACACGTCCGAGAAACTGTCCGCGAGCTCGGGGAGCAGGTGGATGTGGCAGGCGTCGGCGAGCTCCGGGACGATCACATCGGCCAGCGCCTGGAACATCTCCTCCAGATCGGTGATGTCCGCCACGGCCGCGGCGGCGCGGTCGAGCAGCTTTCTGCACCGGTTCTCCTGCCACTCCTGTTCGATCTCGGTGGATGCGCCCACCCACTCGACCACGGCGCCGTCCTTGCATACCGGTACGGCTCGCAGCCGGAAGTGCCGATAGGTGCCGTCGAGGACGCGCACCCGGAAGACCTGCTCTATCAGCGGAGGCACCTCCTCCGCGGCCCGAAGCCAGGCGTCCATGATCGACGCGCGATCCTCGGGGTGGACGACCTGCAGCCACCCGTAGCCGCGGTACTCCTCCCGTGTCTGCCCGGTCATCTTCTTCCAGTCCGGACTCACCTCTCTGAACCTGCCGCTGGGGTCGCTCACCCACACCGTGTGCGCGTTCACCCATATCAGGCTCTGATAGCGGCGCAGGAGACGGCGCTGCTCCCGGGCGAGGGTACGCATCCGCCTGGTGGCGACGAACTGCTCCGTGACCTCCACGATCACTTGCAGCACTCCGCTCTTCCCGCCGGGCAGAGGAATCTTCGAGAGGCTGTAGTGGAAGAAGCGCTCCTGCGATCCGCCGGAGGGGCAGGCCACCCTCGCGGTGGCCTGATCGCGCCGTACGGCCTCGCCCGTCTCCAGGACCCGGTCGAACAGCGAAAGGGAGTCCTGCTGTAGAAGATTGCTGAACGCCTCACGGACAGGCGTCCCGAGCGGCCGGTCGCCGAACATCGCACGCAAGGCGTCGTTCAGGTACACCAGGCGATGTTCCTTCCCCTCGGTGACCAGCACCCCGACCGGCGACGGGTCGAACACCTCCAGCGGAAGGCCACTCGTTTCTTCCCCGCGGGCAACGCCCATTACCAGTTTCCTCCGTCGCACCGTCCCCAGGCACCGACGACGAATGCAATGCGCCAACTAGCCCCAACTAGGAAATATAGGTGCAAATCGCCCAACTGGCATGCATCGGTGGGATAGAGAATCGGTGTGGTCGGGCGACGGCCCGATGTTGTCGTAGGCGGTCGGTACGCTGCCCGCGAGGGGATGGTAATGACGCAGATCACTCGGGCGCAGGCGCTCACCTTACGGATGGCCAGTCTGCTGTTGCACGACCGGCATGACGGTACGGATCGGCCGGACGACGTGGCGGGGGTGGTGACCTGGTTCGGCGCGATGCAGGCGCAGGACCTGGCCGGCGGCCTGTGGTCGTTCGGCGTACGCCTGCCGGGACGTACCGTCGACGACGTGACCGCCGCGCTGGAGCGGCGCGAGGCGCTGCGCACCTGGCCGATGCGCGGCACCATTCACTTCGTTCCGTCGCGGGACGCCCACTGGATGCTCGACCTGATGGGCCCGCGGGCGCTGGCGGGCGCGGCGAAGCGTCGCGAGCACCTCGGGCTGAGCAAGGAGATCGCCGACCAGGCGGTGGAGGTGCTGGGGACGGCACTGGCCGGCGGTGGCCGGCTGACCCGGTCGCAGTGCATCGACGTGCTCGCCGACAAGGGCATCGAAGCACCCGGCCAGTTCGGCTACCACCTGCTGTGGTACGCCAGCCAGCGCGGCGTGCTGTGCATCGCCCCGAACATCGGCAACGAGCAGAGCTTCGTGCTGCTCGACGAGTGGGTCCCCGACCCGCACCGGCCTGACCGCGACGAGGCGCTGGCCACCATGGCGGTGCGGTTCTTCCGTGGCCGCGGGCCGGCCACCCGGCAGGATTTCGCCGGCTGGACCGGGCTGACCATGACCGACGCCAGGCGCGGCATCGCGGTGGCCGGCGACCGACTGGCCGCCGTGACCGTCGACGGCGTCGAGATGTACCTGGATCCGGCGCTGCTCGACGCCGCACCACCCCTGCTGGACGGCCGCGAGGTCATCGTGCTGCCCGGGTTCGACGAATATCTGCTGGGCTACAAGGACCGCTCGCTCATGCTCGCGGACGAGCACAAGTCGGCCATCATCCCCGGGAGCAACGGCATGTTCCAGGCCACAGTGGTGCGCGACGGCCGGGTCGTCGGCACCTGGAAACGGTCAGTCACCAAGACCAAGGTGCGGATCGCGGTCCATCCACTCGTGCCGCTGAACAGGGCCGATCGGACAAAGATCAAGAAGGCCTTCGAAGGGTACGGACGCTTCGTCGGCCTTACACCCGAGGTGCAGCTGCCGTAGGCCGTCGCCGTACCTGGGAGCGGCGGCCGGAGATCCGGGTCAGGAATAGAGCGCGAAGTAGACGGCGATGTGGTGACAGAGCGCGGCCACGAGCGTGCAGGCGTGGAAGAACTCGTGATGGCCGAAGACGGTCGGCCACGGGTTCGGCCTGCGCATGGCGTAGAAGACGGCGCCCACGGTGTAGAGGGCGCCGCCGACGAGGGCGAGCACCAGCACGGTCACCCCACCCCTGTGCAGGATGTCGGGCAGCACGACCACGGCCACCCAGCCGAGGGCGACGTAGACGGGGGTGGACAGCCATCGGGGAGCGTTCGGAGTGATCATCTTCATGCCCACGCCGAAGAGGGCGCCACCCCAGACCACCATCAGGATGACCTGTCGCAGGCCATCGGGCAGCAGCAGGACGCTGATCGGCGTGTAGGTCCCCGCGATGAACACGAAGATCATGGAATGGTCGAGCCGGCGCATCAGCTGATAGCCCCGCTCCGACCAGACCCGCCGATGGTAGAGCGCGCTGGTGCCGAACAGGGCGCACACGCTCAGGCTGTAGACGAGGCAGCTGAGGAAGGGGGACCAGCCCGGCCGTACGGCGGCGAGCGAGCACAGGACGATGCCGCATACCGCTGCGACTCCGGAGGCATAGGTGTGCAACCAGCCCCGCATCCGGGGCTTGCCGATGTCCACGGGTCGCAGGTGCGTTGGATGGACCGACGTCATGACCTCTAGGTTACGGTACCGTAGGTTACTCGCAAGTACGCTCTCCGGGCGCGACAGCCGGCTCACCCAACGAAGGGTCGCCATCGCCGCGGTCCTCGCCGGCCACGACCGGGATCGAACAGCCGCGATGGCGTTCCAGGCGCCTCGCTCAGCGTTCGCGTCGGCGCCGGACCCTGCCGCTCACTCCACCGAACAGCGCCAACCCCTTCACCACGACGACCGGCGCCGACGGGTCGACGTCCGGGGGACTCTGCACGTCGAAGCCGCCGAAGACGCCGACACCGCTGCAGCGCACCTCCACCCCCTCGGGCACGATGATCTCGGCTCCGCCGAAGACCGCGTTGACCGTGATCTCGACCTCCTTGGCCTCGAACTGGGCCTCGGACAGGTCGAACCGCAGGCCGCCGAAGACGGCGAAGGCCTTCGTCCGCCGCCGTACCCGCCAGCGGCCCTTGCGCTCGGCGCCGCCGAAGACGGCGACGATGTTCTCGGGCTCCGAGTTGGCACTCGGCGCGTAGGACACCGGGCTCGCGGCCGGACGGGGCCGGTCGACCTGTAGGTCGTGGGTGAGGACCTCGAGCTCCCCCATGGTCTTGGCCTGATAGAGGCCGTCCAGGCGCTCGGAGTACTCCTCGTGGCTCAGCTGACCGGTGCTCAGGGCCTCGCCGAGCACGGTGGCGATCCGCTCCCTGTCGCTGTCCGATGCGCGCAGGTGCGAAGTCTGGGAGTCCCTACGCTGAGGAGGATTTTCCATGCTGAACACGATAGTTCTCATTCGCCCCCACAGGGAGCCCGCCGTCTCCACCGACCGGCCCTCGCCGGGCGGCCAGACCGCCCGGACCGGTCGGCCTTCCGGTCAGGTCGGCAGCGATCACCCAGCGGGGTCGGCCCCCAGGGCGTTCATCTCCGCGTAGGTGAGCATCCCGCGGGAGAAACCGAACGTGCCCTGCTCCGCGATCTCCTGTGCCGCGGCGAAGGCCGCGCTGAACGCGGCACGCGCCAGGGCCGATCCGAGGCTGACGCGGCGGGCGCCCGCGGCGGCGAGCCGGGCGACGGTCACCCCGTCCGAGCCGCCGGCGAGCACGTTGACCGGCCTGCCGACCGCGCCGCAGACCGTACGGATCGCCTCAAGGTCGGGCAGGCCCGGGGCGTAGAGCACGTCGGCCCCGGCCGCCTCGTACGCCTGCAGCCGGGTGATCGTGTCGTCCAGGTCGGGTCGGCCGTACAGGAAGTTCTCCGCGCGTGCGGTGAGCGTGAAGCGGAACGGCAGCGCCCGCGCGGCCGCCACCGCCGCCTCCACCCGGCGCACCGCCTCGTCCAGCCCGGCGATGGGCCGGGACGGGTCTCCGGTGGCGTCTTCGATCGAGCCGCCCACGGCACCGGCCTCGGCCGCGAGGCGGATCGTGTCGGCCACGTCCCGCGGGTCGGGCCCGAAACCGCTCTCCAGGTCGGCCGCGACAGGCAGATGCGTGGCCGAGACGATCGCGCGGATGTTGGCCAGCGTCTCCTCACGGGTGACCTGGTTGGCGCCGTCCACCCGGCCGAGGGCGAGGGCGAGGCCGCCGCTGGTGGTGGTCAGGGCGGGAAAACCCATCCGGGTGAACAGCCGCGCCGTGCCGGCGTCCCACGGGTTGGGAATCACGAACGTGGGGCCTTCATGCAGCGAGGCGAACGCCTCCGCGCGGCTGCGCTGGTCAGCGGGGTCCAGGGTCGTCGATGTTCTCACCGTCGGCATGCCGGTGCCCTCCTCGGTGGGCCTCACCACTACTCGATTCCGTCATGTCCACAGCGAGCCGCCTGGACGGCTGCCGGGTCGCATCGACCCTAGTGCCCCTCCCGCCGATCTTTGCCTCGTCGCGTCGTCCAGGGCGGCACCTCGCGGCGTTGGAGTCGTCGCTCGTAGCTCCGCTACTCAGCCCCTCCTCCGCCTTGCGATGCACCATCCTGGCCGCCGCTCCTTCCGGGCAAACCTTGGCGGTCGCGGCACCGGCCAGTGAAAGGACCGGCGGAGGCCGGTCTACCGCTCCCGGGGAATTCGGTAGACGGATATATGGGAACGGGAATCGGCGGTGAACTCGGCTCCGGCCCAGTCCGCGTGCCTGGTCTCCAACTGGAACCCGGCCATTTGCGCCATCAGGTCGAGTTCGGCCGGCCAGATGTAGCGATGGGGGCTGCGGAACAGCCGAGCCCGGCCGTCCTCGCCGAACGTGAAATGGTGTGACACGACGTGTTGGCGCAGCACGTCGTAGGTGTCCAACCCGATGTAGCCGGGCTCGCAACTCCAGACCGTGGCCTGCCGACCCGGCGGGAGCTCGCGCAGCTCGGGCACCCACAGCTCGATCACGAACCGGCCACCGGGCGTGAGGTGGCGGGCGGCGTTGCGGAAACACGCCACCTGCTCGGCCTGGGTGAGCAGATTGGAGATCGTGTTGTAGACGAGGTAGACGAGCGAGTACTCCCCCGGGGCGACGGCGGTCGCCATGTCGCCCACGATCACCGGGATCGTGGTCTCGTCCGCCTTCGTTCGCAGTTGGTCGATCATCGGTACGGACAACTCGATGCCGGTGACGGGAACACCTCGCTCCGCGAGAGGGACGGCCACGCGGCCGGTTCCGACGGCGAATTCGAGCGCCCTTCCGTCACCCGCGAGTTCGGCGAGACGGTCCACGGCCGGCCCCAGGACATCGGGTGCGAACATGCCGACCCCCGGCGTGTCATAGTGCCGCGCGGCCTCGATGTCCCAGATCTCCTCCTGTCGCATACCATCGACGATCGCCGTGGGCCGTACGCTTTGTCCAATGATTTTCGCTCTTCGGGCAGAGATCACGGACGCGGCCGACCAGGGTGGCCTGTCCTCGGGAAGTACGCACCCGGTCCGCCGGCGTGGCCAATCACCCCGGGACGGGGCCTAGCGCTCCGGGAGGGCGTCCTCACGCTCCTCCACGGTCTTCGACCTGTTCATGTTCGGTCTGCCGTGGTTTCCATCGGCCCTGCCGACGCCGGGCCCTGCAGGCGTTCTGTCTGGTCGTCGACCTGCCCGTCGAGGCGCTTACGGAGCAGTGCGACCCAGGAGGCGGGTAGCACCTCGGTGTGGTCGAGCAGGCGTTGGGCGGCGGCCCGGTCAGCGCGGTCGACGTTGAGCACACGGTGCACCTCGGCCGCTGTGATGCCGTGTCGAGGGCGGAAGAGCAGGTCGAGGGTGTCGCCGGCTTCCACGTGACCGGGGCGCAGCACTCGGCAGTAGAAACCGGTCCTGCCGGTCCGCTGGGTCATGACGGCCATGTCCGCGATGCCGTGGTGGGCGGCCAACTTGTAGCAGGGTCGACGCGGCTGGCTCACCTGCAGCAGGGCGGTACCGATGGTGTAAATCGATCCCAGCACTACGTCGCTCTCCAGGAGCCCGGAGATGGTGAGGTTCTCACCGAAGGCCGGCGGAGTGAGCCGACCGAGCCGCTGGGCCCACGCCTGGTAATGCTCGCTCGGGTAGAGGAGAACCGCTTTGTCCGGACCACCGTGGTGTTTCCGGTCTCCCTGTTCGTCGCCCGTCAAACCAAGTCGTGTGACCTCGACCGGCCCTCGGACGGGGGTTTTCTCGATGCCCGACGCCACGGTGCGTCCGCGCCAGGACAGCGGTCGTACGGCACCGACGGACACGACCAGCACCCGCCCGACGGTCATCGTCGGACCGGCCTGACCTGCCACCGCGTGGCATGCACACGGGCCTCCTCGTGGGCGCGTACGGATCGGACATGGTGCGGTTCCAGGCTATTGCCCGGGGGTGTCCGACTCGACCGGCGCCCCGGAGCATGACCAGAACGACCGGGTCCGCTGTGGTCCCGATCTGCCCGGGCCGTCGACGCGCGGGCCTCTCGCCGAACGCGGGTTCAGCCGGTCGGGGCCACGTCGGCGAAGTAGGCCCGCAGCAGCCTGCGGCCGTGCTCGATCATCGCGGGGTCGCCCTCCCCGGAGACCGCGAAGGCGAGGTGGAGGGCGGCCGCGGTGGCCTGGATGGCCAGCCGCATGACGCGATAGGGGTCGGCCAGCGGCGGCAGCCCGGCCTCGTCCAGTGCGAAGTGGTAGAGCCGCTCGGCCAGCACGTCCCCACCTTCCTTCGCCTCGCCGGGCGGCAGGAACGACGGCCCGCCGGGCCGGGTGTCGGCGAAGTCGACCACGGTGTAGCCGGGGACGGTCCTGCGCATCTCCACGGTCTCGTCCAGGACGAGTTCCGCCGCGCGCGGCCAGGTCAGCCCGTCCTCCTCGGCCACCCGGCGGCGCAGCCGCACCAGCAGCAGGTCGAGATTGCGCAGGGCCAGTTCGCGCAGGATTCCGGCCTTGCCGTCGAAGAACTGGTAGATGGTGCCGCTCGGCACACCGGCGCGCCTGGCGACGTCGCTCGTGGTGAGCGCGTCGAGGCCCACCTCGTCCAGAAGGCGGGCGCAGGCGTCGAGGATGCGCTCGACCCTGTCGATGCTGCGCTTCTGGACCGGCCGCCGCCGGAGCCCCGGATTGTCCACGGAACAGTCTTAACATAACGCCCCGTCATGTTCTAACGTGGCAACCTCTCATGTTCTCCCCGAAGGACGCGCATGCACGAGGTGCGGACCACGCCAGTCAGACCGGTCTCCGCCGGATGGATGTCCCTGCTGGCGCTCGCCCAGATGGGGGTCATCATGGCGATGACCGTCGGGAACCAGATCCTGCTGCCCTCCCACGTGGCACGCATCGACCCGACGCACAAGGAGGCGTCGCTGGCGGCCGTGTTCGCCGTCGGCGCGGTCTGCACGATCATCGCCAACCCGTTGTTCGGCGCCATGTCCGACCGGACCCGCAGCCGCTTCGGCAGGCGCCGTCCCTGGATCGTCGGGGGCGCACTGGTCTGTGCCGCTTCCCTGGTCTTCCTCGCCTGGCAGGACTCTCTGGCCGGGCTGATCGTCGGCTGGGCGGTCGCCCAGTTGTCGTTCACCGCAGCACTGGCCGCCGCCATCGCCACCGTGCCCGACCAGGTGCCGGTCCGCCAGCGGGGCAAGGTGTCCGCGCTGTCGGGCGTGGGCCAGCTCACCGGGCCGCTGCTGGGCGGGGTGGTGGTCACCGTCCTGGTGACGGGGGCTCCGGCGGGGTTCCTGGCGATGGCGGTCCTGGTGCTGCTGCTGGTGCTGCCGTTCGGGCTGTTCACCCGCGAACCCGCCGAACCAGCCGAACCAGCCGAACTCGCCGAACCAGCCGAGCCCGCCGAACCCGCCGACCCGAATGACCCCGTCGACACCCCCGAACCGGACGACCCCGTCGACACCGCCGAACCGGACGACCCCGTCGACACCCCCGAACCGGACGACCCCGTCGACACCGCCGAGACCGTCGGCACCGCCGACTCGAAGGACTCCGCCGATCCGGTCGGACGTGCCACCGCCACGGCCGCGCTCCCGCCGTTCGACGCGGGTTCCTTCCTGCGTGGCTTCTGGGTGAGCCCGCGCCGGCATCCCGACTTCGCCTGGGCCTGGCTGAGCCGACTCATGATCACCCTCACGCTCGCGATGGCGATCGGCTACCTGCAGTATTTCCTGCGCGACGCCGTCCATTACGAGCGGCTCTTCCCCGGTTCCACGGTGGAGCAGGGCGTCGTGGTGCTCGTGGCGGTGTTCACGCTGAGCAGCGTCGTGCCGACGCTGCTCGCGGGGTGGCTGTCGGACCGGCGCGGCAGCCGCAGACCCGCCGTCTTCGCCGGCGGGATCACCATGGCCGCCGCCGGGCTGGTGCTGACGTTCCTGACCAGCTGGCCGGCCGCCATCGTGGCGGCCGCCCTGCTCGGCGCCGGCTACGGCATGTTCGCCGCCGTGGACCAGGCCATGGTCACCCAGTTGCTACCCGCCGACGCCGACCGGGCCAAGGACCTCGGCATCGTGAGCCTGTCCAATTCCGCATCGAACACGCTCGGCCCGGTGATCGCCGCACCCCTGGTCACCTCGGCGGGCGGTTATCCGCTCATGTACGGCGTCGCGGCCGGCTTCGCCGTGTTGGGCGCCTGTCTGGTCTGGAGGATCCGCGGTGTCCGTTGAACACCCAGAAAAGTCCGGCGAGCACGCAGAAAGGCCCGACGAACACCCAGAAAAGTCCGACGAACACCCAGAAAAGTCCGGCGAGCACCCGGAGAACCCTGTCGCGACCCCCTTCGACCAGGACGCCTGGTGGCGCGACGCCGTGGTCTACCAGGTGTATCCACGCAGCTTCGCCGACGCGAACGGCGACGGCCAGGGGGACCTGCCTGGCGTGCTGTCGCGGCTCGACCACCTGGCCGAGCTGGGCGTGGACGCGATCTGGCTGAACCCGTTCTACCCCTCGCCGCTGGCCGACGGCGGCTACGACGTGGCCGACCACCGCGACGTCGATCCCCGGTACGGCACGCTCGCCGACTTCGACGCGCTCGTGGCCGGCGCGGCGGCCAGGGACATCAAGGTGATCGTGGACATCGTGCCCAACCACTGCTCGGCAGAGCATCCGTGGTTCAGGCAGGCGCTGGCGGCCGGTCCCGGCAGCCCCGAGCGGGAGCGGTTCGTCTTCCGCGACGAGCCCAACAACTGGCAGTCCATCTTCGGCGGCCCGGCCTGGACGCGCGTCCCTGACGGCCAGTGGTACCTGCACCTGTTCGACTCCGGCCAGCCCGACTGGAACTGGCGGCACCCCGACGTGGTCGCCATGTTCGAGCGGGTGCTGCGGTTCTGGCTCGACCGGGGCGTGGCCGGTTTCCGCATCGACGTGGCCGCCATGCTGTTCAAGCAGGACGGCCTGCCTGATGTGACCCCCGGCAGTCAGGGCGGCCCGCTCTCGCCGGGCAACTCCCCCGTTCCGTACGAGCACCAGCCTGAGCTGCTGGAGCTCTACCGGTCCTGGCGGAAGATCCTCGACGCCTACCCGGGCGACCGCGGCACGGTGGCGGAGATCTGGTTCGGCCACGCCGACCAGGCCAGGCCGTACCTGACGGGGGACGGGCTGGCCCAGCTGTTCAACTTCCGGCTGATGCCCACGCCGTGGTCCGCCGGGGAGTTCCGCGCGGTGATCGACGAGTCGCACCGGCTGGCGCGCGAGACGGGTGGGTCGATCCCGTGGGTGCTCGGCAACCACGACGTGCCGCGCATGGTGACCAGGTTCGGCGTCGACCAGGACCTGGTCCGCGCGCCGACCCCGGAGGTGCTGCTCGGCCGGCTGGACGTCGACGTCGCGCTGGGCACCCGGCGCGCCCGCGCGGCCGCGCTGCTGCTGCTCGCGCTGCCCGGTGGGGCGTACATCTACCAGGGGGACGAGCTGGGCCTGCCGGAGCACCTGGCCATTCCCGACGAGGCCAGGCAGGACCCGATGTTCGAGCGCACGCTGCGCACGTTCATCGGCAGGGACGGCTGCCGGGTGCCGCTGCCCTGGTCCGGTACGGCTCCGCCGTACGGCTTCGGCGGCCGGGAGACGTGGCTGCCCCAGCCGGAGGACTGGGCGGCGCTGACCGTGGCAGCGCAGCGGGCCGACCCCGGATCCACGCTGAACCTCTACCGCGCCGCGCTGGCCGTCCGGCGCGGCCATCCCGCGCTCGGCGACGGCGATCTGACGTGGCTGGACGCCCCGCCCGATGTGCTGGCCTTCGCCCGCGAGCCCGGCTTCGTGCTGATGGTGAACTTCGGCGCCGAGCCGGTGCCGCTGCCGCCGGGCCAGGACGTGCTGCTGGCCAGCGGCCCGCTCGACGCCGGCCTGCTGCCGCCCGACACCGGAGTGTGGCTGTCATGATCGATCATGTCGGGCCCGGGCTGTGGCTGCTGACCACCCCGACCTGCGGCTATGCCGTACGGCTCGGGCCGGACGACGCGCCGTGCTGTGCGCACTGGGGACCGCGGCTCACCCCGGACCAGGCACGCGCGCTGCCGCCCGGGCGTGCGGAGCTGCCCGTCGAGGGCGGCGGCCGGTTCGGCGTGGCGGGCCTGCAGGTCAGGTACGGCGATGCCGTACGCGGCGTCGAGTGGCGCCACCTCGGCGACCACATCGACAGCGGTCACGACGGCGGCCACCTGACGATCCGCATGGCCGACCGCCACTACCCGCTGGAGATCGACCTGCACTACCGGGTCAGGCCAGGAGACGACGCGATCGAACGTTGGACCTGCCTGCGCAACACGGGCGACGAGCCGATCACGATCCTGCGCTGCGACTCGGCGGCCTGGACGGTCCCCCCGCGTCCCGGCTACCGCCTCAGCCACGTCACCGGGGAGTGGGGCGGGGAGTTCCAGGTGCGGCGCACCCCGCTGGCCGTGGCCGAGACCACGCTGACCAGCAGGCGGGGGCACAGCGGGCACCACGCCAACCCGTGGGTGATGCTCGACGCGGGCGACGCGACCGAGGACCACGGCGAGGTGTGGAGCGCCGCGCTGGCCTGGAGCGGAAGCTGGCGCATCACCGTGGAGCACGACCACGACGGCCACGCCGGCTGGAGCGGCGGGTTCGGCCACGACGGGGTGACCCGGCGGCTCGGACCCGGGGAGTCGCTGGAGACGCCCGTGTTCACCGGGGTCTACTCCGCCGAGGGCTTCGGCGGGATCAGCCACCGCTGGCACGACCACATCCGCCGGCACGTGCTGCCCTCGCCCGGCCGGATCCGGCCGGTGATCTACAACTCGTGGGAGGCGGTCGGCTTCGACGTCACCCAGGCGCGGCAGATGGAGCTGGCCGAGCTGGCCGCCGACATCGGCGTCGAGCTGTTCGTCGTGGACGACGGCTGGTTCGGCGGACGCCCGGGTGCGTTCTCCGGACGCACGGGCGAGACGGCGGGCCTGGGCGACTGGTGGCCCGACCCCGAGCGCTTCCCCGGCGGCCTCACCCCGCTGATCGACCACGTGACCGCGCTGGGCATGAAGTTCGGCCTGTGGGTGGAGCCGGAGTCGGTCAACCCCGACAGCGAGCTGCACCGGACGCGCCCCGAGTGGGTGCTGCGCCAGCGGAACCGGCGGACGACCGAGGTGCGCGACCAGCTCCTGCTCGACTTCTCCCGGTCCGACGTCGCCAAATGGGCGCACGAATGGCTGGACGACCTGGTCACCCGAAACGACATCGCGTTCCTCAAATGGGACATGAACCGGCCGGTCACCGAGGCCGGCGACGACGTGTGGATCCCGTTCGTCCGCAACGTGTACGCCGTGATCGACCGGCTCCGCGCGGACCACCCGCATCTGATGATCGAGGGCTGCGCGAGCGGCGGAGGCCGTACGGACCTCGGCATGCTCGCCCGCACCGATCAGATCTGGGCCTCCGACAACACCGACCCCGCCCAGCGGATCGCCGTCCAGCACGGCTACGGCCAGATCTATCCGGCCTGCACGATGGGCGCGTGGGTGACCGACAGCCCGAACGCGATCACCTCCGGGCGGGCGCCGCTGGACTTCCGCTTCCACGTCGCGATGGCCGGGGCGCTCGGCATCGGCGGCGACCTGCCGCGCTGGGACGCCGACGACCTGCGGCAGGCGAAGGAGCTGGTGGCGCGGTACAAGGAGATCCGCCCGGTCGTGCACGACGGGCGGCTGGACCGGCTCGGCGACTGGGCCGTGCAGTACACCCTCGGCCCGAGGGTCGTGGTGCTCTCCTGGCGGCCCACCACGCTGATCCGCGTCACCGCGCCCGTACGGCTGAAGGGCCTGGACCCCGGCGGCCGCTACCGCGACGAGGACACCGGGGAAGTGCACCACGGCGCGCTCCTGATGAGCCACGGCCTGCCCCGGCCCTGGCCGTTCGACGCCACCAGCGAGCTGAGGAGGCTCACCCGTGTCGGATAGCCCGCTCCAGGAGTACCCGAGGCCCCAGCTCGTCCGGGACGGCTACCTCAACCTCAACGGCCACTGGCAGTACGCGATCGGCCCGCACGCGATCGGCGACGGCCCGCCCGAGACGTACGACGGCGAGATCCTCGTGCCGTTCTCGCCGGAGGCGCCGCTGTCGGGGGTGAACCGGCAACTGCTCCCCGGGCAGACGCTGTGGTACCGGCGCTCGTTCGACCTGCCGGGGGATTTCACCGACGGGCGGGTGATCCTGCACTTCGGCGCGGTGGACCAGACCTGCCGGGTGTGGGTCAACGGCGTCGAGGCCGGCGGCCACACCGGCGGCTACCTGCCGTTCTCCTTCGACGTCACGGAGCACCTGCGCGAGAGCGGCAACGTCCTCGTCGTGGCGGTGCGGGACGACTCGGACACCGGGCACGGCTCACGCGGCAAGCAGCGGCTGCGGCGCGGCGGCATCTGGTACACCGCCCAGTCGGGGATCTGGCAGACGGTCTGGGCCGAGCGCGTGCCCGAGCTCCACGTCGAACGGCTCACGCTCACCCCCATGCTCGACGACTCGTGCGTCGAGGTGACGGTGCACGCGCCGGAGGGCGAGGCGCACGTCGAGATCTCGGCCGGGGGCGAGGTGGTCGCGCACGCCGCCGCGCCGGCCGGGCGGCCCGTGCGCGTGCCGCTGCCCGGGGCCCGCCTCTGGAGCCCCGAGGACCCGTTTCTCTACGACGTGGCCGTCTCGCTCGGCACGGATCGGGTACGGAGCTACTTCGGCATGCGTTCCTTCTCGGTCGGGCCCGACGCCGACGGCGTCCCCCGGCTGCTGCTGAACGGCCGGCCGTACTTCCACGCCGGGGTCCTCGACCAGGGCTACTGGCCAGACGGCCTGTACACCCCGCCGTCCGACGAGGCCATGATCCACGACATCGCCACGATGAAGCGGCTCGGCTTCACGATGCTGCGCAAGCACATCAAGATCGAGCCGCTGCGCTGGTATCACCACTGCGACCGGCTCGGCATGCTCGTCTGGCAGGACATGGTCAACGGCGGCGCGGCGTACCGTCCCTGGGTGATCACCACCCCGGCGGTCCTGCCCGCCCTGCGGCTGGACGACCGCCGGCACCGCCGGTTCGGCCGGGCCGACGCGGCGGGCCGTACGGCGTTCGAGGCCGAGCTGCGCGCCACGGTCGAGCATCTGCGCAACGTGGTGAGCCTGGCCGTCTGGGTGCCGTTCAACGAGGGCTGGGGCCAGTTCGACGCGGCGCGGATCGCCGGCGAGGTCGCCCGGCTCGACCCGACGCGTACGGTCGACCACGCCAGCGGCTGGCACGACCAGCGTGCGGGAGACCTGCGGAGCCTGCACGTGTACTTCCGCCGGTTCCGTCCGCCGCGGCCCGACGGGCGGGTGCTCGTGCTGTCCGAATACGGCGGGTACGGCCTGCGCGTCGAGGGCCGCACCTGGGGCGAGAAGGAGTTCGGCTACCGCCGGTACGACACGGCCGACCGGCTCGGCGCGGCGTTCGCCCGGCTGCACGAGGAGCAGATCATCCCGGCCATCCGGCGGGGGCTGAGCGCGACCGTCTACACGCAGCTGTCCGACGTGGAGGACGAGATCAACGGCCTGCTCACCTACGACAGGGCGGTGCTCAAACTCCCCGAGGACCTCGTCCGCTCGATCACGGAAAGGCTCAGGTTCCAATGACCACACACGAGCGGGAGATCACGGCGCCGGTCGACCTGTGCCTGCCGGACGGGCGGCTCAACCCCGACGCCGTCGGCTGGACCCGGCGTCCGCTGCATCGGGGCAACCTGCGCGGGTGGGGACGGCGCAAGCGCTGGGAATACTGGGGCGTCGTCACGCCCGGCCACATCATCGGCCTGGTCGCCTCCTCGCTGGACTACGCCGCGGTGAACGGCGTCTACGTGCTCGACCGGGCCACCCGTACGGAGACCACCAGGGATGTCGTGGTGCCGCTGGCCCGGGGCGCCGTCTTCCCCGAGCGCAGCGGAGCCGGGACGGCGTCCGTACACGGCGGGGGTGTGGCGATCGACATCGAGCAGGACGCGGACGGCACGGTGATCCGGGCCGTCGCGCCCGGAGCCGAGATCGACCTGGAGGTGCCGCTGCCGGAGGGGCACGAGTCGCTCGGCGTGGTGGTGCCGTGGGGGCCGAACCGGTTCCAGTACACGGTGAAGGACGTCGGCCGTCCGGTGCGCGGGCGGCTGCGGCTGGCGTCGGCCGAGTTCACGATCGACGAGGCCGACTCCTTCGCCGTGCTCGACCACGGCCGCGGCAAGTGGCCCTACTCGATCACGTGGAACTGGGCGGCGGGCAGCGGGCCCGGCCGATCGATCCAGCTCGGCGGCAAGTGGACCGACGGCACGGGTTCCACCGAGAACGCGCTGTTCGTCGACGGCCGCCTGCACAAGATCGACGACGAGCTGACCTGGTCGTACGACCGGGCCGACTGGCTGCGTCCATGGCGGATCACCGGCCCGCGCGTCGAGGTGGAGTTCCACCCCTTCCACGAGAAGGTCGCCCGCACCGAGCTGGGCCTGGTGGGCAACGAGACCCACCAGTGCTTCGGCCGCTTCTCGGGTCGGGCCCGGGCCGACGACGGCGCCTGGGTGGACCTCGACGGCCTTATCGGCTGGGCCGAGGAGGCACGCAACCGCTGGTGAGATGCTCTCACCACGCGGTCCGGCCCAGTGAGTGCCGCGCGAGCATGGCAGGCCGGCCGCCGCCGCTTCGTCAGCGATGTCCTCGGCCCTCATTTCGAGCAGATCTGCCGCGAGTGGGAGCCGCATCCGGGAGTGCGGGCGGGCTTGGCTTCGCCGGGGGAATGCGCGATGGTCACAATTGGTTGCAAGCCCATGTAATTTAAGTTTCAACCAGGAGCGTGCCATGCCCGCCGTCACCGCCGACACTCTGACGCTGCCCCGCGTCACCGCACCCGACCCGGCCGTCGCCACCCCCCGCCCCGTACGATCCGTGACGACCGCGCCCAGCGGCCTCGAGGGCGAGGGCTTCCCCGTACGGCGCGCGTTCGCCGGGGTGCCGCAGTCCGTCCTGGACCCGTTCATCCACATGGACCAGATGGGCGAGATCGAGTACGGCCCCGGCGAGCCCAAGGGCACCCCGTGGCACCCGCACCGCGGCTTCGAGACCGTCACCTACATCATCGACGGCGTCTTCGAGCACCAGGACTCCAACGGCGGCGGCGGCACGATCACCGACGGCGACACCCAGTGGATGACAGCGGGGTCCGGCCTGCTGCACATCGAGAAGCCGCCGGAGCACCTGGTGGTCTCGGGCGGGCTGTTCCACGGCATCCAGCTGTGGGTCAACCTGCCCCGCGCGCACAAGTTCCACCCGCCCCGCTACCAGGACATCCGCGGACGTGAGGCGGCGCTGCTCGCCTCGGCGGACGGCGGCGCGCTGCTGCGGGTGATCGCCGGTGAGCTGGCCGGGCACCCCGGCCCCGGCATCACGTTCACCGCGATCACGATGGTGCACGCGACCATCAGCCCGGGCGCCCGGCTGGAGGTGCCGTGGAACCCCGGCTTCAACGCCCTCGCGTACGTGCTGGCCGGCCAGGGTTCGGCGGGGACCGAGCGGCGACCGGTACGCAGGGGGCAGTTGGCCGCCTTCGGCCCCGGCGGGGCGCTGACCCTCACCGCCGACACCGCCCAGCCCCAGGCCGAGCCCAACCTGGAGGTGCTGCTGCTCGGCGGGCAGCCGATCCGCGAGCCGGTCTTCCACTACGGACCGTTCGTGATGAACACCCGGGCCGAGATCCTCCAGGCGATGGAGGACTACCAGGCCGGCCGCCTGGGCGTCATCCCCGCCGAACGCGTCCCGCACACCGACGGACCTCTTTCCCCGAAGGAGTAAGCAGCCCATCGCGAAGCTCCCGTCCCAGGATTTTTGTCCTATTTGCACCCCAATGGGGGTGTGTGTACCTTTTGACTCCACGGCACGCGCAGCGGTGACTCCGTCGTCGGTTGCGTTGCCGGTTCGTTGCCCGGATCCGCGCGTCTCCTGACGGAGCTGTCCCGTCAGGAGGTGCACGGCCGCCGACTCCGCACCTCACGGAGCCGGGGACCACCCCTCGGGTGAATCGGAGCGCCTGCCCCCTTGCGCACCGTAGGGCGCGCTCGCCGCCCCGAACCCGTCAGCTGTCCCGGCAGGCGGCATGGAAGCAAGGAGTCAATCCCTTCATGCTGGAACACCGGCTCTCCGCAGCCCCTGTCTCTCTCAAGCGCCGCCTGAGCCTCTCCGGCAAGCGTCTCGGCGCGGCCCTGGTCGTACTCACCGCAGTCGGCGTCTTCGCGGCCACGCCGGTGCAGGCGGCACCGCAGGCGCCCGGAGAAGAGAACGTCACGCTGATGTACGGCGAAGACGTCTCCAACCACGAGCCGAACCACGACTGGACCGCCAGCCCGGCGAAGTTCGGCATCATCAAGGCCACCGAGGGCCTGTCCTTCCGCGACTCCACCTTCGCCCGTTTCTGGCAGGAGCTGGACGAGAAGGGCATCGTCCGCGGCGCCTACCACTACGGTCACCCCAAGAACGATCCCATCGCCGAGGCCGAACACTTCCTGTCCATGGTGAACCAGCACCCCGCCAAACCCGGCGATCTGCTGGTGCTGGACCTGGAGACCACGAACGGCAGGTCGGTGGCCCACGTCAACGCCTGGGCCAAGGCCTGGCTCGCCCACGTGAAGGCCAAGACCGGCGTCACCCCGATGTTCTACAGCGGCTGGAACTTCGCCAACACCTATGGCCACGGCCTGGCCGAGTATCCGCTGTGGGTGGCCCACTACAGCAAGGCCCCGGGCGCCGTCACGCCGCCCGCCGACTGGAAGAGCTGGGCCATCCACCAGTACACCGAATATCCCATCGACAAGAACGTCTCCGCGCTCACCCCCGACGAGCTGCGCGCCCTCGGCCGGCCCTGATCACGCGCGACCGTCCTCGCCGGCGGCCCGGGCCTGTCCCGGCCCCGGCGAGGCCGGTCGCACGGGGTTTCGCCGACGCGTGCGTCACCGGCGCAGCGTCGCCGACGGGGGCTCGCCGAAGCGCTGCCGATAGGCGAGGGAGAACCTGCCGAGGTGGGCGAACCCCCAGCGGAAGGCGACATCGGTGACGGTCGTCGCGTCCACGGCGTCCACCGTCAGCTCGGCGCGCACCCGGTCCAGGCGCACGTCCCGCAGGTACGCCATGGGGGTCGTGTCCAGGTGGCGGCGGAACCCCTCCTGCAGCGCCCGGGCCCCCACGCCCACGGCCTCGGCGATGTCCTCCACGGTGAGCGGCTCGGCGGCGTGGGCCTCGATGAGTTCCATGGCCCGCTTCACCACGGGCGGCGGGACACGCGGCTGCTCCCCGAGCAGGGCGGGGGTGTAGTTGCTGGGCTGGGCCAGCAGCAGCTGCGTCATCAGCAGCTCCTCCAGCCGCTTGGCGGCGGCCGGCTGGGTCAGCATGGCTCCGCCGGTCTCCGCCTCCCGCCGGAGCAGGTCGACGACCGAAAGCCACGACCGGGACGGGGGCAGGGTCAGATCCATGCCCAGGGAGAAGACGAGCGGCTCGCCCGGCTGCCGCCCGAGCATCCTGCCGAGCTGGGCTTCGAGCGCCGAGCGGTCGAACCGGGCGATGAGCTGTTCGTTCCCGGCCGCCCATCGTATGGACGTACGTCCCGTCATCGACAGCACGTAGGCGAGCTCGGGCGTGGCCACGATCTGCTCCCGGCCCTGGGTCACCTCCGCCGCCCCGGTCAGCGGGATCTCGACGAAGAAGTAGCTCCCCCACTCGTCCGGCGTGACCAGCATCTCCGCCCCGTAACCGAGGTAGTAGAGGCCGACCCGGTCGAGCGTCACCCCGTTCATGCGGGCGTCGAGCCGCGTCCCACGCTCGACGAGGCGCAGTCCGTGCGGGCCGAGCGCCTGCTCCACCCCCGCGTGGGCGTCCTCGAGGTCATGCGTGTGAAACCGCTCATGGGCCGCGAGCGGGGGCGACTTAACGAGCACGTCCTCCTCCCGAGCGGTCATGTGATCCGGACCGAGCTCCGCACCAGGTGAAAGGCGACCACCCGGCACGTCCGGCAACGCCCCGCCATCTGGCCGATAAACCGATAATCAGTAATACATCGGACAACGTCCTCTCGTGCCCTGGAACGCGGCAAACCCTCCCCAAGTTTGGGTGATATCTCGCCGCACCCCCTTGAAAGCGGAGGCGAAAGCCGGTCAGCCGTGGCTGATCATGACGTGCTTGATCCGCGTGTAGGCGTCCAGGCCGTAGCGGGAGAGATCCTTGCCGGTGCCCGAGTGCTTGAAGCCGCCGTGCGGCATCTCCGGGATGATCACCTGATGGCAGTTGACCCAGACGGCGCCGAAGTCGAGCGCGGCGGTCAGCCGCATCGCACGGCCGGTGTCCCTGGTCCACACGCTGGACGCGAGCGCGTAGTCGACCCCGTTGGCGAGCTCGACGGCCTCCTCCTCGCTCGTGAACGGTTGTACGGTCACGACCGGACCGAAGACCTCCTGCCGCACGATCTCGTCGTCCTGCCGCACGTCGGCGACCACGGTCGGCGCGAAGAAGTAGCCGGGCCGATCGAGCCGGGAGCCGCCGGTGACCACGCGGGCGTGCCCGGGCAGCCGGTCGAGGAAGCCCGCGACCCGCTCGGCCTGGGCCGCGTTGTTCGTCGGACCGAGGAAGACGCCCTCCTCGTCGGGGCCGCCCACGGCCAGCGCCCGCGCCGCGTCGGCGAGCGCCTCGACGACGTCGTCGTACGCCCGATCCTCGACGAGCACCCGTGTGACGGCGGTGCAGTCCTGCCCGCTGTTGAAGAACGCCGCCTCGGCGACGTCGCGGGCGGTCACGGCCGGGTCCACATCGCCGAAGACCACCGCCGGGGCCTTGCCGCCCAGCTCCAGGTGGACGTCCTTGAGATCGGGCGCGGCAGCCGCCATCACCTCGGCCCCGGCCCTCGTCGAGCCGGTGAGCGCCACCATCTCCACCCCCGGGTGCGCGACCAGCGCGCGACCGGTGTCCCGGTCGCCGCACACGACGTTGACCACGCCGGGCGGGAACACCTCGGCGCACAGCTCGCCGAGCAGCACGGCCGAGCCTGGTGTGGTGTCCGACGGCTTCAGCACCAGCGCGTTACCCGCCGCCAGCGCCGGGCCGATCTTCCACGCGGCCATCATCAGCGGGTAGTTCCACGGCGTCACCTGGGCGACGACGCCGATCGGCTCACGCCGTACGAACGACGTGTGCCCCTCGGCGTACTCGGCGGCGCCGAGCCCCTCCAGCACCCGCGCCGCGCCCGCGAAGTAGCGGATCGCGTCGACGGCCCCGCCCACGTCGACCCGCATGGCGGTGCCGCGCGGCTTGCCGGTGGCCCGCACCTCGGCCTCGGCCAGCGCCTCCCGGTTCGCCGACATCAGCTCGGCCAGCTCGAGGAGCAGCCGCTGGCGCTCGGCCGGGGTGGTGCGCCGCCAGGCACGTGCGGCCGCGGTGGCCGCCTCGACAGCGTGGGCGACGTCCCGCTCGCCCGAACGGGGCGCCCTGCCGTACACCTCCTCGGTCGAGGGGTCGACCAGGTCCATCCACTCGCCGGCGTCCCGGCTCTCTCCCGCGATCACGTTGCGCAATGTGTCCACGACGGTCTCCTCATCAGGGGCGGCTCAGGCGGCCGCGGAACAGGCGGCGCGGTAACGGGCCGCGGCGGACGGCATGCCGACGAGCACCACGCCGACCAGCTCGCCGTCGCGGTGGTAGCCGACCACGACCTCGCCGTCGATGTCGCCCTCCAGCACCCGGATGTCCGACCCGCCGAGCGCGGGCGCCCCGAACGACTGGAGGCGCAGCTCGTACTGATCGCTCCAGAAGGTCGGCAGCGGGGCGAAGGGCGTGGCCGCGGGCTCGGCCAGGCCCAGATCGGCGAGCAGGGTGATCGCGGCGTGCCTGGCCGTGTCGGTCGGGATGCTCCAGTGCTCGACCCGGCGGGGCACCTCGTCGTAGCGGGGGTTGGGGAACCGGGCGATGTCCCCCACCGCCACGACGCCGCGCCGTCCCTCGACGCGCAGCGCGTCGTCGCACAGCACGCCGTCGGACAGGTCGAGCCCGTTGCCGGCGAGCCACTCGGTGTTGGCCACCGACCCCACGGCCTCCACGACGACGTCGGCGGCGACGCGCGTGCCGTCGGACAGCTCGGCGCCGGTCACGCGACTCCCCTCCCCCGCTCTCCCGGTCTCGCCCAGGAACGCGGCGATCGTACGGCCGAGCAGGAACGCGACGCCGCGCTCCTCGTGGCGGCGGCGCAGGGCGGCGCCCAGTCCGGGGCCGAGCGGGCGCAGCATCGGGACGTCCTCCGGTGCCACGACGGTCACCGAGGCGCCCAGCGTCCGGGCGGTGGCCGCCACCTCGCAGCCGATGAAGCCGGCGCCGGCGACGAGCACGTTCGCCCCCGGGCGCAGCTCGGCGCGCAGGGCGCGGGCATCCTCGATCGTGCGCACCACATGCCGGCCGGTCACCGGTCCGGGCCGTGTCTGACCGGGCCGGGTCGAATCGGCGAGGTGCAGCCGCCTGGGCCGCATGCCGGTGGCGACCACCAGCCCGTCATAGGTCAGCTCGGTGCCGTCGCCGAGCCGTACGGCACGGGCGTCCAGGTCGGCCCCCACGACCCGCACGCCCAGCCGCCAGGCCACGTCGGCGACGGCCGGGCGGAGCCGGAAGGCGAGCGCCTCGTGGGTCACCTCGGTGGCGAGGGCCTCCTTCGACAGCGGCGGCCGGTTGTACGGCAGGTGCGGCTCGTCGCCGATCGCGACGATCTCGCCGGTGAAACCGCCGGCGCGCAGCCGTTCCGCCGCGCGCAGGCCGCCCATCGAGGCACCGGCGATCACGATGCGCCGCGTGGTCCCCACGGTGATCAGTCCTCGATCGTGATGGCCTGCAGCGGGCAGACGTCGGCCGCCTCCTCCACGGCGTCGCGCAGCGACTCGTCGGGCTCGGCGACGTAGGCCAGTCGGCCGTTCTCGTTGATCTGGAAGACCTCGGGGGCGGCGAAGACGCACTGCCCGTGGTCCTTGCACACGTCCATGTCGACGATGACCTTCATCGAGGGCACTCCTTAACGCTTGGGCGGCCGGATGCCGCGGAACTCCCAGTCGCCGCCGAAGGCGGTCGAGATCACCTCTTCCGACTCGGTGGGCTGGGCGCCGCAGTCGTCCCTGATCGGGACCGGACCGTTGACGATGTGGTTGGTGAGCCTGCCCATGCCCTCGACCTCGACCTCGACGACATCGCCGGGCCGTACCGGACGGGAGTTCGCCGGCGTGCCCGACAGCAGCACGTCGCCGGGATAGAGGGTGATCGTGCGGGCGATGTCCGCGACGAGGTAGTGCATGTCCCACTCCATCTCGTCGGTGGAGCCGTCCTGCGCGACCTCGCCGTTGACGTACGTGCGCAGCCGCCTGCCGCGGAAGTCCCATCCGGTGACCAGCCCGGGGCCGAGCGGGCAGAGCGTGTCCGAGCCCTTGACCCGCAGCATCGAGCCGGCGTCGGTGTCGCGGAAGTCGTGCAGGCCGTAGTCGTTGCCGATCGTGTACCCGGCGATGTGGTCGCCCGCCTCCTCCGGAGAGACGTTGCGGGTGGTGCGGCCGATGACGATCGCGATCTCGCCCTCGTAGTTGAGGTACTTGCACCGCTCCGGCCGTACGACCGCGCCCCGATGCGCGTTCAGCGCCGAGGTCGGCTTGTGGAAGTACGTGGGGGCCGGGGGCAGCGAGGTCATGAACTCCTCGACCCGGCTGCGGTGGTTGAGATGCACCGCGATGATCTTCGATGGGGTGCACGGCGGGAGGTGCACGGCCTCGTCGACGCCGACCACCCGGCCGTCGGCGGCGACCAGTTCATCGCCCTCCCTGCGCACCTGTACGGCGGCGCCGTCGAGCAGGATCCGCCGATACTCCTTCGTCTGCCGAGCCATCAGCCGGTCCCTTCGAGGCGGAACGGATAGGGGTACGGATCGCCGGAGGCGTCGGTGGCCTTCGGCCGGGGGAAGCCGCCCTCGGGCCGGTCGAACCAGATGTGCACCTGACCGGTCCCGGTCGCGTTCTCGTAGTCGCTGTAGAGCCGGCCGGGCACGGTGAGGTCCCGCTCGCCGAGGGCGGCGGCCAGCATCAGGTAGTGGCCGAACCCCGCCTCCGGCTTGAAGCGGTAGAAGTCGTCCATCGTGTCGAGCACCCGGGCGTGGTCGCCGTCGAGCAGCCACGCGATGCGCTCCTCGTCGGCCGCCCGCGCCTCGGGGGTCCGTACGTGCGCCGGGTCGCTCGACTCGTGCGCGCGCAGGTGGCGCAGCGGCCAGAACTGGTGCGAGAACGCCCCCGACGCGACCAGCAGCACCCTGCGGTCGCTCGCGGCGATCGCGTCGCCGACCGCGCGGCCGAGCCGGAGGTCGTCCTCCATCTCAGCGGTCTGGCACATGCTGATCGAGATCCAGCGCTTGCCGGGCGCCCCCAGGTACTTCCACAGGTTCACGGTGGCGTAGAAGATCGGCAGGTGGTGGTCGTCGATCGCGGTGATCCAGGTGGCGTGCCTGTCCTGATACGACGCGATCGACCGGGCGAGCTCGGGGTCGCCGGGGAAGTCGTAGGGGATGCGGCACATGCCGCGCGGCAGTTCCTCGGAGGTGAACAGCCCGGAGCGGCGGTCCTGCGCGGTGACCACGAACTCGAACGTGGTCGCCCAGTGCGAGTCGAACACGATCACCGTGTCGTAGTCGAGGGCGTCGAAGACCTCCTCCCGCAGGCGGTGCAGCCCGGGGACGATGCTGATCTCCCTGCCCTCGTTGAGTTCCTTGCGCACCTCGAGGGGCAGCATGATCGTTGGGGCGTGCGCGAGGATTCCCGCGCCGACGACCTCACCCATTCCAGCCTCCCGGCGCGAAGACGGTGTTCTTGACGTCGCAGTAGAAGTCGAAGCTCCAGTCGCCGCCCTCGCGGCCCATGCCCGACTGCCGCGCCCCGCCGAACGGCGCCCGGAGATCGCGGACGAAGAAGCAGTTGACCCAGACGGTGCCGGCGACCAGGCGGGCGGCGACCCGCCCGGCCGACTCGGGCGAGCCGGTCACGAGCGTGGCGGCCAGCCCGAACTCGGTGGAGTTGGCCATCTCGACGGCCTGCTCCTCGGTACGGAACGTCTGCAGCGTGAGAACGGGTCCGAAGACCTCCTCGTTGACGATCTCGCTGTCGGCGGCCACACCGGTGAAGAGCGTGGGCCGGTAGTAGAGCCCGCCGAGGTCGGTGTTGGGCCCGCCGCCGATCAGCGGGGTGGCCCCCGCCTCGACGGCCCGGCGTACGAACCCGTCGATCCGGGCGAAGTGCTCGGCGTGGATCTGGGGCCCGATGTCGGTGGCGAGATCACGCGGGTCGCCCTGGCGCAGGGCGGCGGCCCTGGCGAGGAACCGCTCGGTGAACTCGGCCGAGATCTCCTCCTGTACGAGCAGCCGGGTGCCGGCCAGGCAGACCTGCCCCGCGTTGTCGTACTGCTCCACCGCGAGATCGACGGCGAGATCGAGGTCGGCGTCGGCGAACACGATCAGCGGCGACTTGCCGCCGAGCTCCAGGGACAGCGGGGTGAGGTTGGGCGCCGCGGCCGCGGCGATGTGCCGGGCCGTGGGCACCGAGCCGGTGAAGCTGATCCGGCGCACCCGGGGGTCGGCGACGAGGGGGGCGCCGACCTCCTCGCCGTAGCCCTGCACGACGTTGAACACCCCGTCGGGCAGCCCGGCCTCGGCCGTGATGTCCGCCAGCAGTGAGGCGGTCAGCGGGGACCACTCGGCCGGTTTGAGCACGACCGTGTTCCCGGCCGCGAGCGCCGGGGCGATCTTCCAGGTCGCGAGCATGAGCGGGGCGTTCCACGGGGTGATCAGCGCGCAGACCCCGGCGGGGTCCCACGAGACGTGGTTGCGGTGGCCTCGGGTCTCGAAGTCGTCCCGCCCGAGCCGCAGCAGCCAGTCGGCGAAGAACCGGAAGTTGTGCGCCACCCGGGGCATCACGCCGCGCAGGTGCGAGCGGAGCAGTGCGCCGTTGTCGGTCGTCTCCACGATCGCGAGCCGCTCCAGGCGCTTCTCCACACCGTCGGCGATCGCGTGCAGCAGCCTCGCCCGCTCCTCCCGGGTGGTGCGGGACCAGGCCGGGAACGCCCGCTCGGCCGCGCTCACCGCGGCGGCGGCCTCCTCGGCGCCGCCGCGGGCCACGCGTGCGATCACCTGTCCGTCGATCGGCGACACGTCGTCGAAGTCGGCCGGTGAGGAGATCCGTTCGCCGCCGATCCAGTGCCCCTCGTGGACAGTGACATCCGCGACAGTGGCCATCCGCTTCCTCCAAGTCGTTTGGTCCCAAACAACTTAGGGTCGTGGCTGCTCAGGAGTCAATACAAGGACTATCGTTTGGGGACGAACAACCCGTAGGAGTGTCCGGATGGCCAGTCCGATCATCGCGATCCCGTCCCGGTTCGCCGCCACGACCTCCGCGCTGCGCTACGCGGCCGTGGTGACCGCGCGGGCGCTCGCCGACGCCGTCTATCGGGCGGGCGGGGAGCCGTTCCTCATGCATCCCGTTGACGCGGGCGAGGCCGCCGCCCGGCTCGCCGTCGCCGACGGGCTGCTGCTGCCCGGCGGCGGCGACATCGCCCCGGCGGCGTACGGCGAGAGCCTGCCGCACGACACGGTCTACGACGTGGACGCCGAGCAGGACGACTTCGACTTCGCCGCGGCCCGGCACGCGCTGCGCACCGGTCTGCCCACGCTGGCCATCTGCCGGGGGCTGCAGGTCGTCAACGTGGTGCTCGGCGGCCGGCTGCGCCAGCACATGGAGCCCGACCACCGGCACGTCGTGCATCCCGTGCGGGTGCGGCCCGGCTCGCTGCTCGCCGAGGTCACCGGTGCCGAGAAGGTGGAGGCGTCCTGCTACCACCACCAGTGCGCCTCATCGCTGGGACGGGGCCTGGTGGCCGCCGCCCACGCAGAGGACGGCACGATCGAGGCCGCCGAGCTGACCGAGCCGGCCGGGTCGGCGGAGCCGTACGGATGGTTCCTGGGCGTGCAGTGGCATCCGGAGGACACCGCGGCGACCGACCCGGCCAACCAGCGGATCTTCGACGCGCTCGTCGCCGCGGCCGGCGGCCGAACCTCCGGCGGGCGGCCCTTCGGCGACTGACCGCTCGGCCCGCAGGCCGGCGTTTCCGGTGGTCTACTGGTCGGCGTTTCCGGTGGCGTACGTGCCGGCGTTTCCGATGGCCTGCGGACCGGCGTTTCCGATGGCGTACGTGCCGGCCTTTCAGGTGGCGCGGCGGCGGCCGCCGCGGCGGGGCGGGACCGGGGCGTCGCGGTGCAGGCTCTCGCGCCGCTCCTCGCCCTTCTCCTCCAGGTGGGTGATGATGCGGCGGAGGGTGTCCGCGAGGTGCAGGGCCTCCTCTCCGCTCAGGGGGTCGACGACGAACGCCTCCTCGGCGTTGAACGCGGGGAAGATCTCCTCCATCAGCGCCAGCCCCTCCGGGGTGAGGCGCAGCAGGGCCAGGCGGCGGTCGTCGGGATGCTGCCGGCGTTCGATCAGGCCGCGCGACTCCAGCGTCTTGATGATGCCGGTCAGCGTGCCCTTGGAGATGCCGGCCTCGGCCGCCGTGTGCCGGGTCTCGATCTCCTCCCAGATCCACACCACCCACAGCACCACGAAGGCACTCCAGGTGAGGTCCGCGGCGCGCAGCGCCGAGTTCTCCAGGTGCTGGCGTACGGCACTGGCCGCGCGGTGGATGTTGGAGACCGCGACGAGAGCCTCCCGATTGACCGGGATGGAGCCCAGCCGACGACTGACCGCCTCCTCCGTGGCGGACAACGAATAGTGCGCGGGCACGTCCCGGCTCCCTTCGGAGACTCAAGGGGGTGTTCGAAAAACCCTGTCCTGCTACGCACGGCCGGCCTTTTCGAAACAACCCCGACTCTTGCATCAGGTCATTTGTGCACGTACGATCCGCGGACATGCAGGTCGTTCGGGGGCAAACGATCTTCACCCGGGCGTTGATCGGGCCGTCGGCCGATCACTCTATCGAACCCATTCCCTCCCCCGATGGAAGGTCCCCATGGCAGACGAGGCCATCGCAGCGGGGCGGTCCGTCCCCGCGACCACACCTGCGAAACATGAGTTGTCCCGTCGTCGCATCGGCGTCGTCCACATCGTCTTCTTCGTGGTCGCCGCGTCGTCACCGCTGACCGTCGCCGCCGGCGGACTGCCGCTGAGCTATGCCACCACCGGGGTGGTCGGCATCCCGGTGATCTATCTGATCCTCGCCACCGTACTGGCCCTCTTCTCCGCCGGGTACGCGGCGATGAGCAGGCACATCTCCAACGCGGGCGCGTTCTACGCCTATGTCGCGCAGGGACTCGGCCGGATTCCGGGCGTCGGCGCCTCGTTCGTCGCCATCATGGCGTACAACGCGATGCAGACCGGCCTGTACGGCCTGTTCGGCTTCGCCGCCGCCGGCGTGATCACCGCGGAGCTGGGGGTGGACGTCCCCTGGTGGGCGGTCTCGCTCGCGGCGATCCTCCTCATCGCGTTCCTCGGCTACCGCCGCATCGACCTGAACGCCCGCGTGCTCGCCGTCCTGCTGATCTGCGAGAGCATCATCGTGCTCGTCTTCGACGTCTCCCAGATCGCCTCGGCCCCGGCCGGGCCGACCATGGACGCGCTCTCCTGGAGCGCGCTGACCACCGGTGCGGTCGGCGCCGGGTTCTGCTGGGTCATGGCGTCGTTCATGGGCTTCGAGTCCGGTGCGATCTACAGCGAGGAGTGCCGCGACCCGCGCCGCACCGTCGGCCGCGCCACCTATATCGCGGTCGGCGTCATCGGCGTCTTCTACGCCTTCACCGCCTGGGCGATGGGGATCGGCGCCGGCGTGGACCGAGTCGTCGACCAGGCCGGCGAGCACGGCCCCGACCTGCTGTTCGTGCTGGGCAGCGGCACGATGGGCCCGACGTTCGGCAGGATCGGGGCGATCTTCCTGGTCACCGCGGTGTTCGCCGCCCTGCTGTCCTTCCACAACGCGGTCGCGCGGTACTTCTTCTCGCTCGGGCGCGAGGGCGTGCTGCCGCGTAAGCTCGGCCGGGCCCACCCCCGGCACGGCTCGCCGCACGTGGGCTCGGCCACCCAGACCGTGATCGCCGCGGCCGTGGTGCTCGTCTTCGCCGTCATCGGCGACGACCCCACCGAGACGCTGTTCAACTGGTTCACCAACCTCGGCGCGCTCGGCGTCATCCTGCTCCTGGTGATCACCTCGATCTCGGTCGTCGGTTTCTTCTCGCGCGATCCGCGCGGCGAGGACCACTGGAGCCGGATGGTCGCACCGGCGCTGGCCGGCGCGGCGCTGACGGTCATCCTCGTGCTCGCGATCATCAACTTCCACGCGCTGCTCGGCACCCCGCCCGACTCCGTGCTGAACTGGCTGATCCCCAGCCTCGTGGTGATCGCCGGGATCATCGGCCTCGGCTACGGCCGGTGGATCAAGGCGAACAGGCCGGGCACCTACGCCCGGATCGGCCAGGGTGCGGGAGCGGCCCAGGAAGCCCTGGACCGATAGCGCCCACGAGGTCATGAGCACAGCGCGCCGCCCCGGAACACCGGTTCCGGGGCGGGCGGCCGGAGTCCGGAATCAGACAGGCGCATCCGGACGCAGGGCCCGCGCGCACACGGTGAGCCCCTCCACGAGCGTCTCGCGCATGGCATCGTCGATCTTCGCGAGCATGACCGCCTCGATGTCGTCGAGGGAGCCGTCGCAGCGCCGCAGCACGGCCAGACCTTCGGAGGTGAGCCGGGAGCACAGCACCCGGCCACCGTCCGGGTGCGGGTCGCGGCGGATCAGTCCGCGCCCTTCCAGATCGCGTACGACGAGGTTCATCGCCTGCGGCGTGACGAAGGCGATGCGGGCCAGCTCCGCCGAGGACACTCCCTCGCGCGTGCGCAGTTCGCTGAGCGCCATGTACTCCGTCGTGGTGACGCCGTGCCGGGCGAGTGCGTCGTCCAGACGGGCTCGGATGCGGCGCTCCAGCCGGAACACCAGGTAGCCGAGGCGCGGTGCGGGTGCGGCCTGCTGGACGGCCGGGCGGGTACGGCGGGGGGTCATCGCACGACGATATCGCGCGAGTCCGAGATGTAAGTTTCGCGAAGCGGTATCAAGCATCTTTATAACAAGTTGCTTGATAACCTGCGCGAACGCGCTCTCTCCGCGCCGGGGTCGCCATGCCCCGGCCCCACCCGCCTTGACCATTGGTTTGACCGCTCCTATATCGGATGGCGTCATGCCATTCCGAGTCGGCGGCGCCTCCGTCCGATGCGCCGGGCAGGGGAAACCGCCGCAACTCGCAGAGGAGGAGCGGATGAAACGATTACTCACGGTGCTCACCAGAGCCTGCGTCGGGGTGCTGTGCGCCGCCGCCACCCTGGTCGTCGCGCACCCCGCCGCCGCGGCCACGCTGACCGAGGTGACCGGCTTCGGTCCCAATCCCGGCAACCTGCGCATGCACGTGTACGTGCCGAACAACGCCCAGCAGAATCCGGCGATCGTGCTGGCCATGCATCCGTGCGGCGGCTCGGGGCCGAGCTTCTACTCCTCCTCCGAGTTCGCTTCGCTGGCCGACCGGTACGGCTTCATCGTGATCTACCCGTCGGCGTCCAAGAAGATGAACTGCTTCGACAACTGGTCCGAGGCGTCCAAGGTGCGCGGTGGCCAGACCGACCCGGTGTCGCTGATGTCCATGGTGACCTACGTCGAGCAGCAGTACCACGGCGACCCGAACCGGGTGTTCGCGACCGGCAGTTCCTCGGGCGCCATGATGACCAACGCCATGCTCGCCCTGTATCCGGAGGTGTTCAAGGCGGGTGCGGCGTTCATGGGGGTGCCGTTCACGTGCTTCCCCAACGAGGCGGCCTACCAGCCGGGCGGCAACTCCGCCCCCTGCGTCGGCAAGACCGCGCAGCAGTGGGGCGACCTGGTGCGCAACGCGAATCCCTCCTACAACGGACCGTGGCCGCGGATGCAGCTGTGGCATGGCACCAACGACTTCGTCGTCTCCTACTCCGAACTGGAGGAGGAGATCAAGCAGTGGACGAACGTGCACGGCCTGAGCCAGACGCCGACCGGCACGGACACCCCACAAGCCGGCTGGAACCGCCGCCGCTACGCCGACGCCTCCGGAGCGGTGAAGGTCGAGGCGTACAGCATCCAGGGCGCCGGGCACACTCTCCCGTCGAACGGCATGGCCGCCAACGCCATCGAGTTCTTCGGCCTCACCGGTACCGGCCCGAGTCCGACACCGACACCGACGCCCACCCCGACACCGACACCGACACCGACACCGACACCGACCCCGACCCCAACCCCGACACCCACCCCCACTCCGTCGGGCCCGAGCGGCACCACCTGTCGCGTCGCCTATGCCGCCAACTCCTGGGGCGACGGGTTCACGGCGGATATCACGATCACGAATTCCGGCTCCGCCGCCATCAACGGTTGGACCCTCACCTGGACCTGGCCGGGTAATCAGCGGGTCACCAATGCCTGGAACGCCACCGTGACCCAGTCCGGCGCCCAGGTCACCGCGCGCAACGTCTTCTACAACGCCACCGTCGCCGCCGGAGGCAGCACCAACTTCGGCTTCCAGGGCGGCTACAGCGGTGCCAACGCCGCGCCGACCGGCTTCGCACTCAACGGAACGACCTGCGGCATCGCGTAGCTCGAGCCGTACGGCACGGAGCCGGGATCAGGGTGGTGCAGGCCCACCTCGGGCCAGCACCACCCTCGCCACCGGGCCGCGGAGTGCGCCGTCACACGGCCAGTTCGTCCAGAACGGCTGCGGCCAGTGCGGCGGCACGCGGTTCGTAATCCCGGGCGAGCGTGTGGAAGACCTGCTCGGCCCGGATCGCCGGCCAGTCCTCGGGCAGATGCTCGGTCGGCAGGAGGGGGTCCTGACGGACGAGTTGCAGCCAATCGGTGTGCAGCAGCAGCTGCCGCGCGAGATCGTCCGGCGCGCCGGGAAGCGGCCGGGGGACGTCCCACTGGGCGAGGAACGCCCCGTAACGCCGGGCGATCTGCTCGGTGTCGAACGCCTTCCTGACCAGGTCGGCGGCGTCGGTCGGCTCGAACGCCCGGGCGGTCAGGACCGTGACGTTGTCGCCCAGCTCCAGCGAGGCGAGGACCTCGGCGACCTCCTTGGTGCCCGGCGCTATCCACAGCCCGCTCTGCAGCAGGCCGAATCCGTTCCAGATGAGCCGGGAGCGCAGGTCGTGCCGGGTGCTGCGGCGGCTGTCCGGCAGCGAGAACCCGACGACCGTCCAGGTGCCGTCCCAGTCGCGGTTCACCGCACCGGTCTTCCACACGCGCTCGCGCCCGTCTTCGAGCACCTCCACGGCGCGCGGGGTCAGCCCGAAGTACACCTTCCTGCCCCGCCGATGGCGTACCAGCAGGTTGCGCTTCACCATGCGGGCGAGCGTCGATCGCACGGCCTCCTCGGAGACGCCGAGGCGGGCGAACACGTCGATGACGCTCCCGGAGTAGACGGCGACGTCACGGTGCAGCACATAGATGCCGAGGAAGCTGAACATCAATGACTGCGGGCGCGCGGATGGCGTCACCTGGTCGTCTTCGCCACCGAGAGTCACAGCAAAAGGGTAGACGCTTCCCGATGCCATCCAGAACCTTGACGTCCGTCACACAAGTGACGCATGTTCGACGACGTCGCGATTGTCCGGCCTAAGTCGAGGCGCATCCGGACGTTCATGACTTCGGAAACGTGATTCAGCCGAGGGCGCCGGAGGTGCCTGCCTCCAGCAGGGTGCCGCCGTTCCAGCTCACCCCGACCTGACGGTAGTAGCCGCCGATGACCTCGTCGACGGTGAGGTCGGCGAGCTCCTCGGTGGGGGCCTCGAACAGTTCGATCTCGGCCTCGCCCGCCCACGCCTGGCCGGCCTCGAACGACTCGCTCGACGTGGCGATGAGCTCGTCCAGCGCCAGTCCCCCGCCCGGTTCGATGGACGGCAGCCAGCGGTGGTGCGCCATCGGATGGCCGTTGACGAAGCCGTTCGTCTCACTCGGCTCGCGCAGCCGTACAACCGCCTGGGCGAGCCGTCGGTCCGCCGCCGCCAGCGTGGCGCCGAACACACCGCCCACACCGATGCGCGGCGCGGCGAGGCCGTACGGATGAGGCCGGGTCAGGTGGATCGAGCCGAGCTTCTTGGGGTAGCCCTGGTGGATGCCGCGGACGACGGCGAAGTCCTTGTCCACCCAGATGTAGACACAGCGGGAGTACGTCCGCCCGCCATAGGAGCAGCGGACCACGACGAAGCACTCCTTGTACTGCGCGCGCACCGGGTCGAGCAGTTCCTCCCGGCTCTGCGCGCACGACTGCCAGTCGGCCCAGATCACCGCCACCGCGCCGGGGTCCTCCTCGGCGAGGCCGAGCGGTTCCGGCAACAGCGCGGCCACCTTCGCCGGGTCGGTCCGATACTCCACGGTGAGCAGATCGCCGGAGTAGTACCACGGGGGGCTGGGAATCAGCGAGGATCGTCCCGTCGCCGTCTTGGGCGTGAAGAAACCGCGCACCGTCGCCACTGCGCCCGCCTCCTTGTCGTAATCATTTGGACCCATACGATATGCCCTGAGCTGGGCGTTGTCACCACCCTTCGGCAGGCGGGTTCCGACATGGGGTCTTGTGGCCCGAATCACGGGCGCGTATTGTTTGCCCCCAAACGATCAATCGACGACCCGTTCGACCAGTTCTGAGGAGGCCCAATGGTGGAGGGCTCAGCGAGCACGGAGCCGGGGGCGGAGCTCGTCCGACGCCTCACCGACCAGGGCATCGACATCGTCCGGATCGGATATTCCGACCTCATCGGGACAGAACGCGGCAAGGACGTCCTGGTCGAGCGGCTCCCCGACGTCATGGAGCACGGCGTCGCGTTCTGCCGGGCCGTCTACTACACCTCGCCCCAGGCCGACGTGGTGCCGGTGCCCGGCGGGCTCGACCAGGGCCTGCCCGACATCACGATCCGCCCCGACCTGTCCACCCTCGTCCCGCTGCCGTGGGAGCCGGGCGTGGCCGCCTGCCTCGGCGACGCGGTGGATCCGGTCGAGGGCGCACCCTTCCCAGAGGCGCCGCGCGAGGTGGTCAGGGCCACCGCGGCACGCCTGGCCGAGCTGGGCCTGACCGGGGTGATCGGCCCAGAGTTGGAGTATTTCCTGCTGGAACCCGACGGCACGGGCGGCTGGCGGCGCTACGACGACGCCCCCGGCAATGTGTACGTGGCGGGCACCAAGGGCGACCGGGGCTCGCACATCCTGCGCACGCTGCGTGCGCTGCGCCCGGTGAACCTCGGCGTGACGATGGGCAACCACGAGTTCTCCGGCGGTCAGTTCGAGATCAACCTGCACCACGGCGAGGCGGTCGACGCGGCCGACCGCGCGTTCCGCTTCAAGTCGGCGATCAAGGAGCTGGCCCGGCGGGACGGGCTGCTGGCCACGTTCATGGCCAAGCCGTTCAACGACGAGGGCGGGTCGGGCTTCCACGCCCACCTGTCCTGCGTCGACGCCGACGGCCGCAACGTCTTCGCCGACCCCGCCGGGCCGTACGGACTGTCCCGGACGGCCGGGTACGCGATCGGCGGTGTCCTCGCGCACGCACCCGCGCTGGCGGCCCTGCTCAACCCGACCATCAACTCCTACAAACGGTTCGGCCCGGACACCCTGGCCCCCTGGCTGATCGACTGGGGGCTGGACAACCGCAGCGCCATGATCCGCGTGCCGCCGGAGCGCGGCGCGGCCAGCCGGTTCGAGGTACGGCTCGGCGACGCCTCGGCCAACCCCTACATCGGCATAGCGGGCCTGCTCGCGGCGGCCTATCTCGGCATCCGCGACCGCGTCGAGCCGCCGCCCCCGCTCGAAGGTTACGGCTACGACACCGGCAGGTCGCCGATGCTGCCCTCCTCACTGCCCGAGGCGCTCGACGCGCTCGCCGCCGATGACGCGCTCGGCGAGGTGCTCGGCAAGGAGTTCACCACGGCCTACCTCGCCTACAAGCGCAACGAGGTCGAGCGGTTCTCGCAGTTCGTCACCGACTGGGAGTTCCGCGAGTACGCCTACCACCTCTGATTGTTCAAAGGAGTACGGATGCGCCCGGAAGACGTCGACCTGGCCGATCTCAACAACTTCCTCGACGGCGAGACCCCCTGGCGTATGTTCGACGTGCTGCGGGACGAGGCGCCGGTCCACTGGCAGGACGAGGGCGAGCACGGCAGCGGCTTCTGGTCGCTCACCCGGCACGCCGACATCGTCAGGGCCGACCGCGACGTCGCGACCTTCACCTCGACGAAGTTCGTGAACCTGGAGGAGGTGGACGACCGGCAGGCCGAGATCCGGCGCTCTCTCCTGGAGACCGACGGGCCCCGGCACACCTCGCTGCGCCGCCTCCTGCAGCGGGACTTCACTCCCAGGGCCGTCGCCGGTTATGAGGTGTTCCTGCGCGGGCTGACCGCGCGTACGCTGGACGCCGCGCTGGCCAAGGGCACGTTCGACTTCGTGAAGGAGGTCTCGGCCGACTTCCCGATCAACGTGCTGGCCCGGATGCTCGACGTCCCCGCCGACGACACCCAGCAGCTGATCGACTGGGGCAACCGGATCATCGGCAACACCGACCCCGACTACGCCGACGTGCTGCTGCACAGCGAGGAGAGCGAGAGATATCGCGACCTGCCCTTCCGCAGCCCCGCCTCGCTGGAGGTCTTCGAGTACGGCCGGGAGCTCGCCCGTCGGCGTCGCGGCGGCGACGGCACCGACCTGGTGAGCCGGCTCGTCAACCAGACCCCCGCTGACGGCGTGCCGCTGAGCGACCGCGACTTCGACAACTACTTCCTGCTTCTCGTGGTCGCCGGCAACGAGACCACCCGGCACGCGATCACCCACAGCATGCGCGCGCTCATCGACCATCCCGAGCAGCTGGCGAAGCTGCGCGACGAGCCCGCACTCATAGCGGGTGCGGTGGAGGAGTTCCTGCGCTGGGCCTCCCCCGTCTACCACTTCCGCCGTACGGCGACCCGCGACGTGGAGATCCACGGACAGCGGATCTCGGAAGGGGACAAGGTCGTGATGTGGTTCGCCTCGGGCAACCGGGACGAGCGGGCCATCCCCGACCCCTACACGTTCGACGTCACCCGCAAGAACAACGACCACATCACCTTCGGCAAGGGCAGCCCGCACTTCTGCCTCGGCAACGCGCTGGCCCGGCTGGAGATCCGCATCATGTTCGAGGAGCTGCTGCCGCGCTTGGCCGACATCAGGCTCGCCGGAGACGTGCGGCGGGTCCGCTCCAACTTCGTCAACGGCATCAAGGAGCTGCCCGTCACCGTCACCCTCGCCTGACGCGTGACACCTGACTTGTGACACCTGACCTGGGACGGCGCGGCGGATCTCCCCGACGGGCACTGTCCGCGCCGTCCGATCAGCTCCAGTAGTCCCGATCGGGGAGCCTCACCCAGGTGTCGGCATCCGTGATCGCCCCATCGTCGGTCAGCCGCAGCCCCGCGCCCGCGCAGCAGTAGGCGATCGCCTTCCCCTGGTAGAGGTAGGTGGCGAGGATCTCTTCGGCCGGATCGTCGGAAGACGGGTCGCCGCCGCCGGGGTGGGTGTCCCATGCCTCGTTGACGCCGTCGCGGGTCACGCTCCCCTGGTTGCCGCTCTTGGGATTGGCGTACAGCCCATAGCAGACGGTGCCCCGCGACAGGATCTTCGTGACGCCGGGAGTGGACGGGGTGTAGCCCCAGGGCTGGGTGACGACGCATCCGCCGGACACGTCCGTGACCCCGACGACGGCCAGTGCCTCGTCGAAATTCTCGAAGACGTCTTCCATCATCTCTTCGAGTTCCTCGTCAGCCACCGGAACGGCTTCGAGCCGATGAATCGCCTCCTCGGAGCCGATGCCGGCCACACAGGCCAACCCCAGTCCGTCATAGTCGAAATCGCCCAGTGCCGCGATCAGACGCCTGGCCTCCGCCACGGCAGCGGCCTCGGCGGCGGACAGACCGCTCTCGCCATCAGGGACGTCGAACAGGTCGGGGGTGGGAGTCGCCAGGCTGAGCCGCCCGGGCGACCACCCGGCCATCATCTGCCGCCACGGCCGCGCTCCCGCCGCGACCAGGGCCCTGGCGTTGTCGGGGCGGTTGGCGAAGACGGCCGCCCACAGAGCGGTGCGGCCCTGATATTCCGCGTCGACGTCGTCGACTCGGCCGACGAGTTCCCTGATCACGGCGGGTGAGCCGTACTCGGCCGCCGAATGCAGCGGCGGACCGGGATAGAAGACGCCCGAGTTGGGATCCGCTCCCGCGTCGAGCCGGGAGCGGATCAACTTCAGATCGGACCAGTCCTGCCAGCCGACGCCGGACCATCCTGCGGTGGTCATGGCACTCCTTGAGACGACGCACTTGATCTACGCTGGCCGATCATTGCGCACCCGACCGACATTCTGTGGTCGTCCACGGCTTCGCCTCTGCCACCGCTGATGCCGCGAGCCCCGACGTCTGAACGGCGGCCCGGAAGGACCGGCCCATGACACGAGCCTCTGATGATGTCCGTGCGGCACGGACCTTCCTCGCGGTGGGCCTCGACGGTGCTCCGCGAAGGTGCGTTTCGGACCTATGTCATCTCGGCGAGCCGCCCGGGCTTCAGGCGCCCGCTGCGTCGTCCGCTGCGGGCTCCGCCTCCGGCTGGGGATCATCGGCTGCCGCGTCGGGGTGGGCCGCGATGAACCGCTCGATGACCTCGTCGGGCACCTTCCCCCGAGCCGGGACCTCCACCTCCTGTTCACGGGCCCACTCGCGGACATCGGTGAGCGTGTAGCCGCGCAAACGGGGGGAGGTGTCGGCGGCCTTCTTCGACCGCGAGGCCTGCCTCACCTCGCGGGAGTTCTCCAAAATCCGGTCGAGGAACGCGAGAGCCTCGTTCAGCCGCTGATGGTTGGCGTCGGACAGGTCGATGGCGAAGGTCCGGTTCAGCAGCGGGAACTCCCGCCTCGCCACATCATCGCCCTCAGAGAGGTCGAGATCGTCGACCAGTATCACCTTCTGCGCCACGTGCAGCCCTTTCCAGGTAGATCATCGCCTGCTTGGACCGTGGCATCCTACTCGTGTCCGCCGACAGAAGCCGGTCATCGACCTGCCTTCGGCGCCCTCGACGTCGGGGGCAACGGCAAGGGAAGGCCGGGCAGTCCGTCGAGGCTGGTCGCGACGTGCTCCTTCTTCTCGAAGTACGCGCTCAACGACTCGTCGTCCTCACGCGCGAAGCGCTTGCCGTGCAGATCCCGGTCCCCGTCGTACGTCATGAAAGGAACCGCATAGCCGCACGTGTCGCGGATGAGCTCGGCATGTACGACGATGATCGCCCGCAGGCCGTGCAGGCTGGAGTCGATGTCGGGGAAGTGAGCCAGCAACTCCGCCCATCGAGGGTCGTCTCGGAAGACCGGTTCGCCCCGCCCATGAACGCGCACGATGTTCGGCGGCCCCTCGAAGGCGCACCACATGAGCGTGATCCGGCCGTTCTCGCGGAGATGGGCGATGGTCTCGGCGTTGCTGCCGGCGAAGTCGAGATAGGCCACCGTGAGGTCGTCGATGACCGCGAGGCATCCAACGAGACCCTTGGGCGACAGATTGACCCTGCCGGTGTCCGCGAGGGGGGCGGTCGCCGTGAAGAAGATCGGTTGCGCCTCGATGAAGTCACGCAGCCGACCGGCTATCCGCTCATAGGTTTTGCCCATGATGCCATCATGCCTGCGGAGACAACCCTTTTACGGTCGCGCCGACGCCGCGCTCCTCCGCCAGGGCCGCGTGCCACTCCGCGGTGTCCGTGATCCGCACGAGTCCGGCGATCATGCCGCCCTTCGGCCTGAGGGCATGATCGCCGGTCGCCCCACGCCGACACGCTGGTACGGCATGGGCTCCGCCGAACGGCTCACTCCTCCGGCTTGGGGTGGGAGGCGACCAGCGCGGTGTCAACGCCGACCGCGCCGAGCTTGGTCGCACCGCCGGGCGAGCCCAGCGGCGCGTCGCGGCCGGGCAGCGTTTCGGTGAAGAACCGCGCGTTATCCTGCGCGTACGGCTGATAGGCCGTGGGCAGGTCGTCCTCGTAGTAGATGGCCTCCACCGGGCACACCGGCTCGCACGCCCCGCAGTCGACGCACTCCTCCGGATGGATGTACAGGGAGCGCTCCCCCTCGTAGATGCAGTCGACGGGGCACTCCTCGACACAGGCGCGATCCATCACGTCGATGCACGGTTCGCCGATCACGTATGTCACGGCAGGCCTCCTCGGTCGGGTCGTTGTCCCGCATGCTATTTTGCACTAGCGTGCTCGTATAAACAAACCTGATTGGTTAATATCGACGTTCAGGCCGGGACGAGGCGTAAAGCGGCCGGACGACGACCTGATCGACCATCCAGAGGAGACCGACCACCATGGCAACCGAGGACCGCGAACTCGACGTGCGCAGCGAGGCCCCCGCCCGCCGCCACGAGCTCATCTTCGAGACCTACACCGCACTGGGCGCGGGAGAGGGCTTCGTGCTCGTCAACGACCACGACCCCAAGCCGCTCTACTACCAGTTCGCCGCGGAGCACACCGGGCAGTTCAGCTGGGACTACCTCGAGCAGGGGCCCGAGACCTGGCGGGTGCGGATCGGCCGCACCGCGAACGCGAGCGGCGCCGCCGGCTGAGGCGGGCTCCCGCGCGGAGTGAAGAGGCCGGCGAGCATCGGTCACGGATGGCGTGACCGATGCTCGCCGGCCTCTCGGCCCTGATCACGACGACCAGGGGCAGATCATTCCGATTCGAGCTCCGCCTCGACAGTGATCTTCGCTCCGGCGAACAGCCGGGACACCGGGCACAGCCCCGCCGCCTCGTCCACCGCCTTGCTGAAGCCGTCGGCGTCGAGGTCCGGCACCCGCCCGCGCACCTTGAGTGCCGAGGACACGATGGTGGGCACGCCGTCCACCTCGTCGAGGGTCACGGTGGCGGCCACGGTGAGCCGCTCGGGCACCGCCTTCTGCTCGCCCAGCTTGAGTGCGAGCGCCATGGCGAAGCAGGAGGAGTGCGCCGAGGCGGCCAACTCCTCCGGGCTCGTCAGCCCGTCCGGACTCTCCGTACGGGACGCCCACGTCACGGGCAGCTCGATGGCCCCGCTCGCTCCGTCCACCTTCCCGCGACCACGGGCCAGCGAGCCCTCCCAGGTGGTCTCTGCCGTACGCTCCGCTATCGCCATTCCTGCCTCCATGTGCCGTTTCCCGAACGAACCGGACGACGCCCACGCCCGCGTGGTGCCGGACGTCGAGAAGGCGGTCGGCACCGGTCACTTCTGTCCTGTCGTTGACATTTTTACAGTAGTAATCATGTAAACTCAACGATCAGTCAGCGCGCAGATCTTCGCTCCGAAACGGCGTTCGCGATCATCTGGTTTCCACCAATAACTTGTGTAAAATGGCCGGATGGACGCTCGCAAGGTGACTCGCCCCGACCCCGGAGGGGTGCCGGCGCTGAATGAGAGCCGCTCCCACGTGCTCGCCGCGCTACAGGAGGCCGCCAGGCCGCTGTCCGCCGGCGAGGTCGCCAAGCGCGTGCGCCTCCATGCCAACACGGCCCGCTTCCACCTGGACGCCCTGGTCGAGGGGGGCCTCGCCGAACGGAACGTCGAAGACCGCGAGCAACCGGGCCGTCCGCGCATCCTGTACACCGCCCGTCCCGGCAGCGCCCACACCGGGAGGCGCAGCTACCGGCTGCTCGCCGAGATCCTCGCCGGTTCACTGGCGGCGGAGACGCCCCAGCCCGCCCAGGCCGCCCTGCGTGCCGGACGTGCCTGGGGCCGCTACCTCGCGGACCGGCCGCCGCCGTTCCGGCGGCTCGACGCCGACAGCGCCACCCGGCAACTGGTGCGCATGCTCGACGACATCGGCTTCGCCCCTGAGTCCACTGACGACGGTCGGAAGGTGCTGCTGCACCACTGCCCGTTCCGGGAGACCGCCGAGGAGCATCAAGAGGTGGTGTGCTCGATCCATCTCGGGCTCATACAGGGTCTGCTGGCCGAGCTGGGCGCGCCGGTGGAGGCCGAACGCCTCGACCCGTTCGTCGAGCCCGGCCTGTGCATCGCCCACCTCTCCCCCACGACGTCCCCCGAGTCGTAGAACATCGGTCGGGTAACGGTCACCCGCCGGTGCGGGAGCACGACATCGGCCCTTCGGCTGCCGTCTGCCTCGTGTAACCACTAAAACTGGTTACATGACACTGGGTTGGAAACTCGTCATCGACAGCGCGAACGCGTGCGCCCTCGCGGACTTCTGGGCCGCGGCGTTGGACTACGAGGTGGAAGATCCGAGCGCGCTCATCGAGCGGCTGCTGGCCGCCGGTCACATCGACGAAGAGGCGATCATCGATCACCGCGGCCGCAAGATCTTCCGCGGCTACGCCGCGATCCGGCATCCGGAGGATCCGTACGACGAGGTCAGCGGCGTCGGCCACGGGCGGCGGCTGCTCTTCCAGGATGTGCCCGAGGGAAAGTCCGGCAAGAATCGCCTGCACATCGACGTCCACGGCGAGCCCGGTGGCCTCGACAAGCTGGTGACCCGGCTGGAAGACCTGGGCGCGACCCGCGTGGGCGAGGTGAACAAGGGGGCGGCCGGGCACTGGTGGATCATGCGGGACCCGGAGGGCAACGAGTTCTGCGTGGCGTAGGTCGGAGATTCGCGCGTCCCCGCCGACAGGCCGCCGGCGCGCCCGCCCCGCGCTGATCTTCTTCTTCGATCACGCGGAGAATTCACGAAGCCTTGGCCATTTTCTCCGAAAATGCGGCAATTAGTGCTACAGCCCGCCGGGAACAGGCAGGCACAACGGTCGACCGACATGAAGGTGGTCGGCCGACTGCCGCGACGGAAAGTGGCTGAAGATGATAAAGGTCATCGGCGCGGGGCTCCCGCGCACCGGAACGACCTCGACGAAGGCCGCCCTGGAGCGACTGGGCTTCGGCCCCTGCTACCACATGTTCGAGGTCATGGCACACCCCGAGTACGCCGAGCACTGGCTGCCCGCCGGCTCTGGCTCCCCGATGGACTGGGAGCGGACGTTCGAGGGCTACCAATCATGCGTGGACTGGCCGGCCAGCTATTTCTGGCGGGAGCTCGCGGAGACCTATCCCGAGGCGAAGGTCGTTCTCACCGTTCGCGATCCGGCCGGCTGGTACGCGAGCTTCCACGCACTGATGGCGAACGGACCCGGTCGGACCTTCCAGGAGCACGCGCACGACGCCTCGCACCGGGTCCTCGCCGCCATGGAGCGGATGCGCCCACTGCTGCACAAGATCGGCCAGTCCGTTTTCGGGGTGGAGTGGCACTTCGGTGAGGGTGCGCCGGACGAGCGCCAGGCCATCGCCGCCTATCACCGGCACATCGCCACCGTCAGGAAGAGCCTGCCGCCGGAGCGTCTCCTCGTGTTCGACGTCCGTCAGGGATGGGGGCCGCTGTGCGCCTTCCTGGGCGTGGACCCACCCGTGGACGAGCCGTTCCCCCACCTGAACGACGCCGAATCCCTGCGCCGTTCCATAACGACACTGCTCACCGAGGGCCGCATGCCCGCACCCTTCGACGCGGGACGCTGATCCACGACCGCACGCCCCGCCCGACGCGGGGAAGACCCGGCTGCGTATTTTCAGGAGGTGGCCCGAATCGGTCAGGCTGAGGGGAGATGGGGTAGTGCGTCATACGGATGGCCCGAGCGTGGAGTGCGAGACGCACATCGAGGCCGACCCGGCGCGGGTGTGGGAGTTGGTGACGGACATCGAACTGCCCGCCCGGTTCAGCCCCGAGCTACGACGCGTGCGATGGCTGGACGGCGTCGACCATCCGGAGGTGAACGCCCGCTTCGAGGGGCACAACCGCAATGACATGCTGGGCGAGTGGCGGACCATGTCGTACGTGGTCGAGCTGGACGCGCCGCGTGTGTTCGCCTGGGCCGTGGTCGACCCCGATGGCCGGTTCGGTGCGGCAGCGCCCGACCCGCGAACCCCCGTGGCCACCTGGCGATTCGTCCTCGAACCCGCGGCCGGTGGCACGCGCCTGGTCCACGGCACGCGGATCGGTCCGGCGCCTTCCGGGCTCACCCTGGCGATAGCCGGAAACCCGGACCAGGAGGAGGCCATCATCCGGTGGCGGCTCGCCGACCTGCGCGCGGGCATGGAGAACACACTGCAAGGCATCAAATCCCTCGCCGAGCGCCCTCGCTAGCGTTCTCCGAGTTCGGCGTGTTCGGCGTGTTCGGCGAGGGGCTGGACGCGGTGGGGGACGACGACGGACAGGGCGATGACCGTACTGCTGCGCCGTACGCCGGGAATGGTCAGGGTGCGGTCGATGACGGACTGGATGTGCTCGTTGTCCCGGCCGGCGATCCGGCACCACACGTCGCCGGGACCGGTGACGATGTGCGCCTCGAGCACCTCGGGGATCGCGGCCAGCGCGGCGGAGATGTCGGCGCGGGAGGCCTGCTCGACCTCCAGCGTCGTGAACGCCTGCACCGGGTAGCCCAGGGCGCGAGGGGACAGGTTCGGCCCGAAGTCGGCGACGACGCCGTCGGCGATCATCCGGTCGAGGCGGGCCTGGACCGTACCTCTGGCGACCCCCAGTAAGCGGGAGATCTCCAGCAGGCCCGTCCTGGGACGCTCCCGGAGCAACCGGAGGATCCGTACGTCGAGCGCGTCGAGCCCCGTTCTTGCCAATCTGCCCACCTCCGCGGCGCGAACTCGACCGGAGACTGCCAATCTGGCAGCGATCACACCGAACCGTTGCCCGGCCTGCCATCGCGAATCACACTACGCCTGCATATATGGGCAGTCACGGAGGTGGCAGATGGCCCGGGAGCATTCCCACCCGTTCGTCCCCTATCGCCCGGAGCGATACGCGGAGCAGGACATGATCGCCCGAGGCCGGGCATTCTACGAGCACCTGGACCGGCGCAGGAGCGTGCGCTTCTTCAGCGAAGAACCCGTGCCGCGCGAGTGCCTGGAACTCGCGGTGCGGGCGGCCAACACCGCTCCGTCGGGCGCGCACCAGCAGCCATGGAAGTTCGTGCTGATCGGCGACGCCGCGACCAAGAAGCGGATCAGGGAGGCCGCCGAGGTCGAGGAGCGGCAGAACTACGAGGGTGGACGGCTGCCCCCCGAATGGCGTGCGGCGCTGGCCCCGCTGGAGACCACCTCCGACAAGGACTATCTGGAGGTGGCGCCGTGGCTGGTGGTCTGCTTCGCGGAGAAGTACGGCACGCGGCCGGACGGCGGTCGGGTCAAGCACTACTACGTCAACGAGAGCGTCGGCATCGCCTGCGGTTTCTTCATCGCCGCGCTGCACGCGATGGGTCTGTCGACGCTCACCCACACCCCCAACCCCATGGCGTTCCTCAGCGAGATCTGCGGGCGGCCCGCCAACGAGCGGCCGTACATCCTGTTCCCCGTCGGCTACGCGGCGCACGACGCCGAGGTGCCGGATCTGACCCGCAAGCCGGACGCGCTGGTGTTCTTCCAGCCATAGCCGCATTTTGGGCCTTGAAGGGCGGCCGCCCCGGGGATACGATCGCGACAACTATCAGGAAACTTTCTTAATAGAGCCGGGATGACTCTCCCCCCGTACGGCTCGTGCCCGTCGCCTCGTGAGGCGCGAGCCGTACGGCTCCCCCCGACCATCTCGACCCCTGAGGTGAACATGAAATTACGCGCCACCCTGGGCGGCCTGGCCGCGCTGGCGGCCCTGATCCTGCCGTTCATGGCGGTCCCCGCCCATGCGGCGGGGTCGGTCACCGCCACCTTCACCAAGACCCAGGACTGGGGCTCCGGATTCGGCGGCAGCGTCACCGTCACCAACGGCACCTCGTCGCCGGTGAACTGGAACGTGCAGTTCGACCTGCCCGCCGGGTTCTCCATTCCCTCCGCGTGGGACGCGACCATGACCCGCAGCGGCCAGCACTACACCTTCACCCCGCCGAGCTGGGCCGGGGCACTGGCCCCCGGCGCGAGCCAGAGCTTCGGCTTCAACGGCAACCCCGGAAACTTCCCCGGCATCACCAACTGCACGGTGAACGGCGGGCCGTGCGCCGGCGGCCCGGAGGTCCAACCTCCCGGCAAGCCCGGTGCCCCGAGCATCGGCGCGACCACCGACACCTCGATCTCCCTGTCCTGGGGCACCGCCTCCGGCACGGTGACCGGCTACCGCGTCTACGAGGGCACTACGCAGCGCGCCTCGGTGACCGGGACCAGCGCGACCATCTCCGGCCTGGCCGCCTGCTCCTCGCACACCTACACGATCAAGGCGTACAACTCGGCGGGCGAGGGCCCGGCGAGTGACCCGATCTCCGGCTCCACCACCGGGTGCTCCAACGGCGTGCCCGGCAAGGTGGGAACGGTCGCCGCGGGTTCGGTCACCGATACCGGCCTGACCCTGACCTGGCCCGCGGCGACCGGCACCGTCACCGGTTACCGCATCCGCAGCGGCGGTACGGTCGTCGCCACGACCACCGGGACCTCCCAGGCGATCAGCGGTCTGACCGCCTGCACGAGCTACTCGTACACGGTCGCCGCGTACAACTCGGTCGGCGAGGGCCCGGCGAGTGCCCCCGTGAGCGTCACCACCACCGGCTGCTCGACCGGTCCGCTGCCCAAGCACTTCCTCACCGGCTACTGGCACAACTTCGACAACCAGGCGGCCAAGCTGCTGAAGCTGTCGGCCGTGCCGAACGAGTACGACCTGATCGCCGTGGCCTTCGGCGAGGCCACCTCGACACCCGGTGAGGTGAGCTTCAGCGTTGGCGCCGACCTGTCGGCCGGGCTCGGCGGCTACACCGACGCGGAGTTCAAGGCCGATGTGAAGGCCCTGCAGGCGCGCGGCAAGAAGGTCATTATCTCGGTCGGCGGGGAGAAGGGCCGGATCCAGGTGGGCAGTGCGGCCGCCGCGACCAAGTTCGCCGACTCCGTCTACGGCCTCATGCAGAGCTACGGCTTCGACGGTGTGGACATCGACCTGGAGAACGGGCTCAACGCCACCTACATGGGCCAGGCGCTCCGCTCGCTGCGGGCGAAGGCCGGCAGCGACCTGATCATCACGATGGCGCCGCAGACCATCGACATGCAGTCGACCGGGATGGCCTACTTCCAGCTCGCGCTGAACATCAAGGACATCCTCACCGTCGTCCACACCCAGTACTACAACTCCGGCTCGATGCTCGGCTGCGACCAGGCGCAGGCGTACTCGCAGGGGACGGTCAACTTCATGACCGCGCTCGCCTGCATCCAACTGGAGAACGGCCTGCGGCCCGACCAGGTCGCGCTCGGCCTGCCGGCCGGGGCGGGCGCCGCGGGCGGCGGCGTCGTCTCGCCGTCCCTGGTCAACCAGGCCCTCACCTGTCTGGCCACCAGGACCAACTGCGGCACGTTCGTGCCGCCGCGGGCCTACCCGGAGATCAGGGGCGCGATGACCTGGTCGATCAACTGGGACGCCACCCACAACTGGAACTTCTCCAAGACCGTCAAGCCCCACCTCGCGACCCTCCCCTGATCACGCTTCCCGATCAGGAGTGACGGTCCGTCGACGCCGGCGCACGGGAGAGCTTCCCCCAACGGGGCCTCCCAGCGCCGGCGTCGGCGTTTCAAAAACCCGTAGACGTCACCGAGAGGTCCGGAGTCGTTCAAGGTGATCCGGCGCTGACGGAGGCCCGGAGACGTTGCCGGAAGGCCCGGAACGCGGAGCGCGGAGCGCGGAGCGCGGGTCATCGGATCCGGTGAAGCGGGACCTTGGTCCCTGCCGCCGACCCGGGCATCCCCGAGACGCTGTCCCCTATGAGGAGAGCGGAGCGCCCGCGGACCGGGCCACGGGCGTGCCTCCGATCAGCACGATCGGCGCGACCAGAACGATCAGAGCCGCCCGATCCGCACCCGCCACACCTCGGGGCCGGACTCGACGTAGCCCCAGTCGAACTCGCCCGGGTGCTGAGCGGCGAACTGGTAGTAGAGCGGCTTCGGGTCATGGTCGTTGACCAGCACGAACGCCTCCTTCGGCCGGAGAGCGCGGAAGGTCGCGAAGATCTCCTCGTGCCGCCGCCCGTGCGCCAGGCGCCGTACGTCCAGCTCGCCGTCCACGACCTCCGCACTCGTGTCGGCGGCCGCGGCTTCGTCGTGACCGCCGCCGCACGAGCACGAGCATCCGCCGTGCCCCTGCGCCTCTTCCGCTCCGTGGTCCGCCCCGTGGTCCGTCCCGTGGTCCGTCCCGTGTGCGTGGCCGGACTCACCGAGGATCTCGTGCATACCGCCCAGCAGCGCGCCGAGGTCGACGCCGGCGTCGACGAGCGCCGGGAGCAGGACGTCGTTCTCCTTCACCAGGTGCGACTGGAACATCGCGTTCAGCGCGGCGGCGGAACCGGCGAGCTCACCGGGGGTGCGGGCCTGCTCCAGCGCGTCCACCAGGTCGCGCAGCTCGGTGTGCTCGCCCGTCATGGCGCGCACCAGCAGCGCGGCCTCGGCCAGCTTCGCGCCCGTGGCGTACAGCGTCTGCTCCTCGGCGATCGCGTGGGGAAGCACCTCTTCCCGGCAGAAGGCGACCATCGTCGCCTGCCTGGCGGACGGGGAGGAGAGCTGGTCGACCGCGCGCCCGATGGTGAGCGCGTGATCCTCCATCGTCCGGCCGAGCTTCCGGTGATGGTCACGGATCGCCTGCACCGTCGCTTGCTGGTCCTTCTCGCCGGTAACGGTCATCTACGGCTCCTCACCTCGTGCCTGCCCGGGGGCCGGCAGCGTCTTCTCCCTCCGGGCCGACGGCCGGAAGGCGTTTTCACGGTCTCGGCTGTATTTATACTACATACCGTGGAAACTCGACGGGTCACTCAAAGCCAGCCGGCACAGAGCGGGAAGACACGGAGCCGGACGACTCAGAGCGGGACGACTCAGAGCGGGACGCAGGGCCAGGCGACGCAGGGTGCGGCGGCTCGGCGCTCGACCGGCGGCCGCGGCCGGGACATCGACCCGCGCGCCCACCGGGTGCTGGCGGACGTGAGCCGCGTGGCCGTCCTGGAGACCCTGCGACGGGCCGGCCGGCCGATGGCCATTCCCGAGATCGCCGCCGAGGTCGGTCTGCATCCCAACACCGTGCGCGGCCACCTCGCGCTCCTGGTCGAGCACGGCTACGTGACAGAGGGACGGGAAGACCGAGAACGGCCGGGCCGCCCCCGGCTGCTCTACTCGGCGACGGCGGAACGCGGCGGGGACGAACGGCGCAACTATCGGCTGCTCGCCGAGGTGCTGCTCGCCTACCTGGGCGGACTGGACGGCGACCGGGGGGCGGCCGCGATCGCCGCAGGTCGCGCGTACGGCGAGCGCGTCGGGAGACGTACCGAGAACCGGACCGCGCAGCGAGTGTCCCCGGCTGAAACGGCGACGGGCGAGGCGGCGGACGACCGGCCGCACGCGGATGATCATTCGCCGATGGAGACCGCCCTCGCGGCGACGACCGCCGAGATCGTGGCCCTGCTCGACGAGGCCGGTTTCGAGCCGCTGCCGATCGGCGACGGCTCCCGCATCGAGCTGCATCGCTGCCCGTTCCACGAGCTCGCCCAGGCCGACCCCGAGGTCGTCTGCGGCGTGCACCTCGGCCTCATGCAGGGGGCGCTCGCCGAGATGGGCGCCCCGCCCGACGCCGTTCACCTGCACCCGTTCGTACGGCCCGACCTGTGCGTCGCCACGCTGCACGACCATCACGAGCACGACCGGCACGACCACGACCGGCACGACCACGACCGGCCTCACGGCTGCGGGGGGACCGCGTGCTCGTGCGACGGCGTCGGAGGTCCCGGATCATGAACGTCGGAGCCCCGCCACGCGCCGGAGCAGCGGTCAGGCGGCTCCCGCTGCTGGCGGGCGCCATGCTGTCCGTCGTCGCCGGTCTCTGGGGCGGGCTGAGCCTGCTCGGCACCGGTGTGCCCGTGCCGAACACGGCCCTGGCCCCCCAGCACGGCCCGCTGATGGCGCTCGGTTTCCTGGGCACGCTCATCTCACTCGAGCGCGCGGTCGCCCTGGGCCGCCCGTGGGGCTACGCCGCGCCCGCCCTGGCCGCCGTCGGCGCGCTCGCCGGCGCCGCGGGGTTCGCGCGGCCCGGGCAGGTGCTGCTCACCGCGGCGGCCGGCTGGTTCCTCGCCGTCTATCTCGTGCTGCTCGCCCGCCGGCCCGGCCGCGAGGTCGTCGTCCAGATGTCCGGCGCGATCGCCTGGTACCTCGGCGGCCTGCTGTGGCTGCGTGGGCTCCCGGTCGCCGACCTGGTGCCCTGGCTGATGGCGTTCCTCGTGCTCACGATCGCGGGAGAACGGCTCGAGCTGGCCCACGTGGGCTTCCTGCCCGGCCAGGCGAAAGGCCGCCGGGCGAGCGACGGCATCCTCGCCGCCATGGGCGTGCTCGCCGCGGGTGTGATCGTCTCGATGCCCTGGCCGGCGGTCGGATGGCGGGTGGCCGGTCTGGGCATGGTCTCGCTGTCGGGACTGCTGATCGTCCATGACATCGCACGCAAGACCGTGCGATCGACCGGCCTGCCGCGCTTCGCCGCCGTCTGCCTGCTCGCGGGTTACGCCTGGCTGATCCTGGCCGGCGCGCTGTGGGTGACCTTCGGACGGCCGGAGACCGGCGGCATCTACGACGCCTCGCTGCACGCGGTGTTCCTCGGGTTCGTCATGTCCATGGTGTTCGGCCACGCGCCGGTCATCCTCCCCGCCGTACTACGCGTGCGGCTGCCGTACCACCCGATGCTGTACGGCCCGCTCGCGCTGCTGCACGCCGCCCTGCTGGTGCGGATCACCGGCGACCTCGGCGGGGTGCCGGTCGCCCGCACGATCGGCGGGGTGCTGGGCGAGGTGTCGCTGCTGGCGTTCGCCGGCGCCGCCGTGCTCACCCGCTACGCCGTTCGCTCTCGTCAGACGGGTGCGGCCGCCCGCCCGTCTCGCTCTCGGAAGATGGAGTCGACATGACATCGGTCGATGTGCGCATCGGAGCCCCGGGCCCCCGGCCGACGCCACCTACGCAGCGCCGTTCGCGCGCGTCCTGGCATGCGCTGGCCAACGCGGTCGTGCTGGCCTGGCTCGCGCTGGCGGGTGTCGCCGCGCTCACGCACGTCCGGTTGCCGGCTCCCGAGTGGCTGGCGATTCACGTGTTCCTGCTCGGCGCGGTGACCAACGCCATCGTGACCTGGACCGAGCACTTCGCGATCGCGCTGCTGCGCCACAGCGAGCCGGCGCCCTGGGTGCGCCCGGTCCGGCTCGCCGCCCTGAACACCGGCGTGCTTTCGGTGCTCTACGGCGGTTCCTACGGCCCCGTCCACCTGGGCGTCGCCGGGGCGGTGATCGTGGTCGGCGTGGTCGGCTGGCACGTGGGGATCCTCGCCGCGTGGACGAGGCGGGCACTCGGCGGTCGGTTCGCACACGTGGTCGCCTGGTACATCTGCGCGGGAGTCGCGCTCGTCGCCGGGGGGACACTGGGCGGGCTGATGCTCGCCGGATGGCCGCCGGGCATCGGCACCACGCGACTGGAGGCCGCGCACATCCACATCAACCTGCTCGGCTGGGTCGGCCTGGCCGTGCTGGGCACGCTGTTCACCTTCTGGCCCACGGTGCTGCGCACCCAGGTCGCGGACGGGAGCGACATGATCGCCCGCCGCTCGCTACGCCTGGCCGCGCCCGGCCTCGCTGTGACGGTGGGCGGATTCCTGGCCGGAGCCCGCTGGGTGGCGGTGGCCGGACTGCTGCTGTACGCCGCGGCGGCCGCGCTCGCGCTCGTGCCGTTCCTCCGTACGGCACGGCGCCGGCGGCCGCACACGCCGGCCGCGTGGATGCTCGCCGCCGGCACGGTGTGGTTCATCGTGGCCGTGCTCACCGATCTGTCCGTGGTGGCCACCCGCGCCGCCGACCAGGTGGCGGACGACCTCGAACCGCTGGTGCCGTTCATCCTGGTGGGCTTCGTCGGGCAGACCCTCCTCGGCGCGCTGACCTTCCTCCTGCCCGTGGTGCTCGGCGGCGGACCGGCCGCGCTCAAGCGGAACGCCGCGCTGCTGGAACGAGGCTGGATCATCCGGCTGATCATGGTGAACATCGCGGTGCCGCTGGTCGTGCTGCCCGTGCCCGCCCGGGTGTCGCAGGTCGCGTGGGCGCTCGTGCTGGCCGCGCTGGGGGCCTTCGTCCTGCTCGCCGCCGTCACCGTGTTCCGGGCGCGCGGCCCGCGCGTCTCGCCGTCCATTGGGGGCGTGGTGGTCGGCGCGCTGGCCACCGCGGTGGCCGTCGCCGTCGCGCTCAGCGGCGGGCCGGGGGTCACGACGCAGGGCGGCGCCGGGGTCACCACCCAGGTCGGCACGGGCGTACAGACGGTGGAGGTCACCCTGGTCGGCATGCGCATCAGCCCGGCGACGATCAAGGCGTCTCCGGGCACCCGGCTCGTGCTGCGGGTGACCAACCGGGACGCCCAGCAGCACGACCTGCGGCTCGCCACCGGCCAGCAGACCCCGATGCTCGGCCCCGGGCAGACCGCGACGCTCGAAGTGCCCCCGCTCACCGGCCCGATCGACGGCTGGTGCACGGTCCCGGGCCACCGCGCGGCCGGCATGACCATGCGCATCGAGGTCGCCGGCGCCGTCGCCGGATCCGAGGGCGGGACCGGGTCCGGCGAGGAGCCCGGATCCGCGCCGATGGATCACATGGATCACGCCGCGAGCGGCCCGCTCAACCTGGCCGCTTCGATGAGCCCGGGATGGCGTCCGTACGACGCGACCCTGCGCCCGGCGCCCGGCGCCACCGAGCACAAGGTCGAGATCCGCGCGGTCCAGAAGGAGATCGAGGTCGCGCCCGGGGTGCGGCAGCGGATGTGGACCTTCGGCGGCACGGTCCCGGGGCCCGTGCTGCGGGGCAAGGTCGGCGACGTGTTCACGATCACGCTGATCAACGACGACACGATGGGACACGGCATCGACTTCCACGCCGGGTCACTCGCGCCCGACGTGCCGATGCGGACCATCCAGCCCGGCGAGCGCCTCACCTACCGGTTCCGGGCCGAGCGCGCCGGAGCGTGGCTCTATCACTGCTCGACCATGCCGATGCTCCAGCACATCGCCAACGGCATGTACGGCGCGGTCATCATCGATCCGCCGGGCCTGGCCAAGGTCGATCGGGAGTACGTGCTCGTGCAGGGCGAGCTGTACCTCGGGGAGCCGGGCAGCACCGGACAGGTCCGCAAGATGCACGACGGCCGGCCGGACGCCTGGATGTTCAACGGCACGGCCGCCGGTTATGATCACGCTCCGCTGACCGCCCGCCCGGGCGAGCGGGTCCGGGTGTGGGTGGTCGCCGCCGGTCCGTCCTCGGGCACGGCCTTCCACATCGTGGGGGCGCAGTTCGACACCGTCTACAAGGAGGGCGCCTATCTGCTCCGTCCCGGTGACGACGGCGGCTCCCAGGTGCTCGATCTGGCCGCGGCCCAGGGCGGTTTCGTGGAGACCGTCTTCCCCGAGCCCGGTCACTATCCTTTCGTCGACCATGACATGCGCCACGGCGAGGCCGGTGCGCACGGCATCTTCGAGGTGACCCGTTGACCTGGTGGTCCGTTATCCGTTTCCTGCATGTCACCACGGCGGCGCTGTGGGTCGGCGGGCAGCTCACCGTCTCGCTCGTCGTCCTCCCGCTGGCCCGGCGACTGCTGGAGACGGACCAGCGTGGCCGGGTGCTCCGCGAGGTCGGCCGCCGCTTCGGCATGTTCACGGGGGCGTTCTTCCTGCCCGTGCAGATCTCCAGCGGGATCGCCATGGCCGTGCACAAGGGCGTCACCTGGGAGTCGCTCACCTATCCCGGCTATGGCCGGACGCTCGCGGCCAAGCTGCTGCTCTTCGTCCTCGTCATGGTCGCGGCCACGCTGCACGGCTGGGCCAACGGGCGGGGGATGGCCGTGTTCGCGCGCACCATGGCCATCGCCTCGCTCGTCGGCTCCGTCGGCATCATCCTGCTGGCCACCGCCCTGCCCGTCACCTGATCCCACACACCCCACCCGCGTGATCTTGCAGTTGCCGACAGAAAGGCTTCCCACCGGCACATTCACCTTCCGTGATCTTGCAGAAACTCGCACGCATCCCCATCGAACAGGGAGAACATCATCCGTGATCTTGCACTTTCGACTGCAAGATCACGGATGGTAAAACCGCAGGCAGGCCGACCCTTGTGCGAGTTTCTGCAAGATCACGAGGGGAGTCTGGGCAGGCCACGGGCCTTCTCTGCGAGCTTTTGCAAGATCACGGGGGTGGTGGTGGGGGTTTTGGTCGCCGACAGCTCGGTGAAGAGGTTCTCCCAGAGCGGCATGACCGCGCCGCGGCCGTACCCCCTGGCGGTGATCGCCGCCGCCGTGCCCAGCCGTACCCGCAGGTCCCGGTCGGACATAAGCCGGTCGAGGGCGGCCGCGAGCGCGTCGACGTCCTTGGGCGGAACGACGAGCCCGTCGACCTCGTGGGTCAGCACGTCGCCGGGCCCGGTCGGGCAGTCGAAGGCGGCGATCGGCAGCGCATGGGTCATCGCCTCGATCATCACCATGGGCAGGCCCTCGAAGCGCGAGCTGAGCGCGTAGATCGACGCCTCGGCCAGTTCCTCGTGCAGCCGGTTCGTACGGCCACGGAGCGAGACGTGCTTGCTCAGGCCGTACTCGTCGATGAGCCCGCGCAGCCGGTCCCGTCTCGGGCCGCTGCCGAAGATGCGCAGCCGCCACTCCGGGTGCCGCCCGACCACCTGGGCGAACGCCTGGATGAGCAGGTCGAACCCCTTCTGCGGGACGAGACGGCCGGCGGCGATCACGACCGGGTTCTCCTGGCGCGTGGGCTCGCCGTCCACCACGTCGACCGCGTTGGGGATACGCACGATCTTCGTGTCCGGCAGCAGGCGTTGATATTCCCGCTGGTTCGTCGCGGTCAGTACGGCTATGGCGTCGAACTTGCCGTAGTACCGGGCGATCTCCTGACGGACCGTCTCCGGATAGGCGGCGAGGTTCATGTGCTCCTGGGCCACGCGCACGACCGATTCGGGGGCGCAGCGGGCCGCGATGAGGTTCAGCGCCGGCCTGGTGGTGACCAGGATGCCGCCGTCCAGTGACGAGACATAGTCGATGACGGCCTTCTCCACCCGTTCTGTGAAGTATCCCGCGGCGAACTCCCCCTGGGGCACGATCTTGCCGCGCACCCGCCGCCAGACGCGACGTCCGAGGGAGTCGGACCGCACGCCGTCCCGCTGGTCGACCAGCGCGGTGAGCTTGACGCTCGGCTCGATGTGGAACTGCGGTTCGTCGCGGCGCCGTACGACGCTCACGATCTCGACCTCGTGGCCGAACTCGGCCATCGCGTTCGCCTGGTTGATCACGGTCCGGATCGTGCCGCCCATACCGTAGGCGTGCAGAAGCAGGTAACGGATGCTCATATCTGCCTCTCCGACTTCGACAGGTAGTCCCAGCTGCGGCAGATGGACTTCAGCGCCTCGGGGACCGAGTCAGGGTCCGGCAGCGAGCGGCCGGGCTGCACGCTGCCGCTGCGGATCTTGTCCTTCCAGTCGCCGAGTCCCTTCTGCAGCACCGCCTGCTCGCCGTACTCCAGCATCCCCGGCTCCCAGGGGATGCCGAGGAACTCGCAGATGGCCCGGGTCTCCCGCTCGGGATCCTCGGTCAGGTCCTCGTAGCGCACGGTGTGGCCGGTCAGCGCCTTCCTCGCCCGCTGCACCGCCTTCATGTACCGCAGGGCGTCGGCCACCGCCTCGTCGTAGGTCCGCTTCTCCGGGCTCGCCTCGTGCCAGGAGGCGGCGATGGAGGCGGGATGGCGCAGCAGGAAGATGTACCTCGCGTCCGGCCAGCAGGTGGCGATGCGCTGGTAGGCGAAGGCGTTGGCGGGCGTCTTGTCCACGATGAAGCGCTTGCCGCTGCGGGTGAGCTCGCGGTGCAGCACCCGATCCCACAGCAGGTGCTCGAGATCGGCCTGGTTGTGGCCGAGCGCCGCCATCGCCCGCTCCGCCAGTGGGGTGCCGAACCCCACGCTCAGCCGGCGCACGTGCAACTCATGCGGGGCATGAAGTTGTGAGTGAGCGTTCAGAATCGAGCGCAGCAGGGTCGACCCCGACCGCACGGGAGAGATGATGAAGATCGGTGAGTCCAGCAGCCGGTCGTTTCGCGGGTCGGCCGGCGGCCGTACGACCACCTCGTCGGGCGGGTTCTGGACCTGGGCTTTTCCCGGTACGGCGGGAGAGACCGCCGCCGGGGACGCCGACCCCACTTTCCCTACTCGTTTGACCTGGATTCCCGTGTATCTGACCAGCGCATTATTGACCTTGCGGTGCCATGCCATGCCCACCCAAGTTACCGATGCTTCCTGGAAAGCAGCTGAGAGTCAGCCGCAAAAACCGACATAGAGTGCAAAACTATACAAGCTTCCCTCAAGCGGACGAGCGTCCCCGGCCGATCTCCATAACGACTGGGACGAGGGATGCTGACAGCCCTTCACGGATGGCTTGACAGCAGCTAGGTTTCCCGATCAGTACCACCACGGGGGACTTTCCAGACATTGGACCCGAAGGAGAGCCCAATGCCCTTCACCCTCGGCAAGGGGGTCGGCGCCGCTACCGCGGCCGTCGCCCTCGTGCTCCCTCTCGCGCTGGCGACACCTGCGAGCGCGGACCCCGATCCCGGGCGAGTGATCCAGTCGGTCGTCGCATCGGGCGTGAAGCAGCACCTGCGGAAGTTCCAGCAGATCGCCGACGCCAACGGCGGCAACCGGGCCGCCGGGACCTCCGGCTACGACGCGTCCCGTGACTACGTGGCGGGCGTGCTGAAGAAGGCCGGCTACACGGTGACACTCCAGGCATTCCAGTTCCCCTTCTTCTCGGAGAACTCCACCGGTGTGCTGCAGCGCACCGCCCCCACCCCCAAGACCTACGCGCCCACTCCCCCCGACGGCAGCTCCGTCGGTGACTTCGCCACCATGACCTACTCCGGGGCCGGCGACGTGACGGCTCCCGTACAGAACATCGACCTCGCCCTGCCGCCGGGCGAGCCGAACTCCTCCACCTCCGGCTGTGAAGCCGCCGACTTCGCCGGCTTCACACCCGGCAACATCGCCCTGCTCCAGCGCGGCACCTGCTCCTTCCAGGAGAAGGCGGAGAACGCGCAGGCCGCGGGTGCGGCCGGGGCCATCATCTTCAACGAGGGCCAGGAGGGCCGGGCCGAGACGCTCAACGGCACCCTGGGCGAGCCGACGGTCAAGATCCCCGTGGTGGGCGCGAGCTTCGCCACCGGTCAGGAGCTCGCGGCCGCCGGGACCGTCGTCCGGCTCAAGGCGGACACCATCAGCGAGATACGGACCACGCACAACGTCATCGCGGACTCCAAGTGGGGGAACGCGAAGAGGGTCGTCCACCTCGGCGCCCACCTCGACAGCGTGCTCGCCGGGCCGGGCATCAACGACAACGGCTCCGGCAGCGCCGCGATTCTCGAGGTCGCGAAGGCACTCGGCAAGGTCCCCACGAAGAACAAGCTGCGCTTCTCCTTCTGGAGCGCAGAGGAGCTGGGCCTGCTCGGCGCCGAGCACTACGTCGCGAACCTGCCGGCGCAGGAGCTCGCCAACACCAAGCTGTACCTCAACTTCGACATGATCGGCTCGCCGAACTACGCGCTGAAGATCTACGACGGTGACGACTCGGACGCCGTGGGCGCACCCGCCGGTCCGGCCGGATCCGACGAGATCGAGAAGGTCTTCGAGAAGTACTTCAAGACTCTGCGTCAGAAGTACGTCGGCACCGACTTCGACGGCCGGTCCGACTACGGGCCCTTCATCGAGGCGGGCATTCCGTCCGGTGGCCTGTTCACCGGCGCCGAGGGCATCAAGACCGCCGAGGAGCAGCAGATGTTCGGCGGCACCGCCGGTCAGGCCTACGACCCCTGTTACCACCAGGCCTGCGACACCCTCGCCAACATCAGCGACAAGGCGCTGGCACTGAACCTGGGCGCCATCGCCACCGCCGCCGTGACGTTCGCGTACGCGGGCAAGCTGCCCGGCGAGGGCTCACAGCCCACCGCCCGTACGGCGTCCGCCGTCGTCACGTCCGCCTCCACCGCCGACGGTCACGGCCACGGGCTCACCCGATAGGGCCGACCCAGCCGGTCTGAACGAGTTCCGAGAAGAGCGAGCCCCGAGAGATCGGGGCTCGTTCGCCTGTCGAGCCGCTCGGCCCGACCGGTCCAAGCGGCTCGCAAGGCCGTCGTAGGCCGGGCCGCTCGGTGATCACGGCCGGACACTCCGGCCACGCCGTGGGGTCGCGGTGGTCGTTTGCCCGGTGACCTCACGGGTATCTGGCGCGCATGTTCGCCCCGTCAGACCTGGACGTGCTGGTGCCCACCCGAGACCGCCCCGGCGCGCTCTCGGTCACGCTCTCCGGCCTGGCCGCCCAGACGGCCACCGGGTTCCGCGTGGTGATCTCCGACCAGTCGGAGACCCCGGTGGGCGACGACCCTCTGGTGGCGGCGGCGATCCGGATCCTCTCCCACCGGGAGCGGCCGGTCGAGCTTCACCGCCACGTCCCGCCCCGGGGGATGGCGGAACAGCGGGCGTTCCTGCTGGGCCGGGCCGAGCGGCGGCTGGTGCTCTATCTGGACGACGACGTGTGGCTGGAGCCGCAGGCCGTGGAGGTGTTGCTGGCCGCGATGGAGCGGCTGCGCTGCGGCTTCGTTGGCTACGCCCTGCACGGCCTGTCGTACCGGGACGACGTACGCCCCGATGAGCTGACGCCGTACGAACCATGGAACGGCGAGGTACGGCCCGAGCGGGTGCGGCGCGAGAGCCCGGCGTGGCGGCGGCACACCCTGCACAACGCCGCCAACCCCCTGCATCTCGCTCAGAAGACCGGGGCCCTGAAGACCGGGGCACAGAAGGCCGGGGCCGAGAAGGCCGGGGCGGGTGACGTCGGGTGGCAGCCGTACAAGGTGGCCTGGATCGGCGGATGCGTGCTCTACGACCACGCCCGGCTGGTGGAGTGCGGGGGCTTCGACTTCTGGCGCGGCGTGCCGCCCCGCCACGCGGGTGAGGACGTCGTCGCGCAGCTGCGGGTCATGGAGCGGTACGGCGGAGCCGGGCTGCTGCCCAGCCGCGCCTACCATCTCGAGCTGCCCACCACGGTCACCGACCGCCGCGCCGAGTGCTACGACCACGTCTTCGAGACGACATGAGCGACATGGGCGCGCCGATCGACGGGGTCCGGCGCATCGCCGTGCTGCGCGCCAACGCGCTCGGCGACCTGCTGCTGGCGCTGCCCGCGCTCGACTCCCTGCGCGGGGCCTATCCGGATGCGCGGATCACCCTGCTCGCCAGGTCATGGCACGCCGACCTCCTCACCGGCCGCCCGGGCCCGGTGGACGACGTGATCGCGCTGCCACCGATCTCCGGCGTGTCCGAGGCGGCGGCCGGCCACCTGGCTCCCGAGGGCCTCTTCGACGAGTTGCGCGGCCACCGGTTCGACCTAGCGGTGCAGATCCACGGCGGCGGGCGCAACTCCAACCCGTTCGTGCGGCGGCTGGGTGCGCGGGTGACCGCCGGGCTCTGCTCCCCCGATGCCGAACGCCTCGACCGCTGGGTGCCGTACGTGTACTACCAGCACGAGGTGCTGCGCTATCTGGAGGTCGCCGCCCTGGTCGGGGGGAGACCGTCCGGTGGGGCGATGGACGTCCTCGAGCCCCGCCTCGCCGTGACCGACGCCGACCGGGCCGAGGTCGCTCGCGAGCTGGGCGAGCCACCGCCCCGCCTGGTGGCGCTGCATCCCGGCGCGAGCGACCCGCGGCGCAGGTGGCCGGCCGAACGCTTCGCCGCCGTCGCCGACCGGCTCGGCCGTCCGGTCGTCGTCACGGGCACCGGCAAGGAGCGTGACGTGGTCGAGGAGGTCGCGGCCGCGATGCGGACTCCGTCCGTACCGGCCGTCGACCTGCTGAGCATCGGCGGGCTGGCCGCGTTGTACGAGCGCTGCGCGCTGGTGATCTCCAACGACACCGGTCCCCGGCACCTGGCCGCCGCCGTCGGCACCCCCACCGTCGGGATCTACTGGTGCGGCAACCTCATCAACGCCGGACCGCTGACGCGCACCCGCCACCGGCCCCTGGTCTCCTGGACCGTCGCCTGCCCGGTCTGCGGCGCGAGCGGGGTCGACCTGACCGCGGCGCGCTGCCCCCACGACGTCTCCTGGGTGGCCGGGGTCTCCGTCGACGAGGTCGCCGAGCAGGCGGCCGACCTGCTCGGATGAGCCTCCTCGGCCATCGGGTAGATCGCCGGAAGGACGGGCAGCGGTACGCCCGGCGGACGACCACGCCGTGGCCGTACTCCCCGGGTGGTAGCCGGAAAGTCTCCCGGCGGCGGACGACCCGGTGGGGCGGAATGGGACACGATCGCGATCGTCCTTCCGTTCCGCCCCGAGGGGGTCGCGCCATGCGCAAAGTCCACACCGTTCTCGCCGGGTTGCTGCTCGCCGCCGCCGTGGTGCAGATGTACTTCGCGGCCGTCGGCGCCTTCGACAGACCCCAGGACGACCAGTCGTACACTCTGCACTCCATGAACGGCATGATGATCATGCCGTTGCTCTCACTGCTGACCACCATCGTCGCGGCGGTGGCGCGGGCGCCGGGACGCCAGATCGGGCTCGCCATCCTGCCGCTGGGCCTGATCCTCGTGCAGGCGTTGATCGTCGTCACCGGCAAGGCGCTGGGCGACGCCACCGGCAACGCCACCCCGGTCTCGCTCGCCGTGTTCGGCCTGCACGCGATCAACGGGATGGCGATCATGGGGGTCTGCGGGGCGGTGTTCCGGCAGGCTCGGCTCCGGATGGCCGACGCTCCCGCCGCGCCCGTGTCGCCCGCCGGCGGCCCCGCGGTGCGGGCGTCATGACCGCCGATCGGCTCATGGTGCTCGACCTGCTCGCCTCGGTCGCGGCCGCCGCGGCGTGGCTGGGCGCCGGAGCGACGGCCGCCGCCCGGCGTCCGAGGGCGGCGGCCGCCCTGTTCGTCGCCGCGGTGCTGGCGTCCCTGACGCGGATATGGTCCGTGGTGGCGCTCGCCGGCGCGGGATGGTGGTTCGTCCAGGAGAAGGTCACGCTCGCGCTGCCGCTGCTGCTGATCACGTCCGTCGCCGCCACCGCGCTGGCCGGTCCCCGGCTCGTCGCCGCCGTTCGCACGCGTGCCACCGCCCCCACGGCCGCGCCGGTCGTCGTCGTCCCCCTGCTGGCCGCGGGGTACGCGGCCGTCGCCGGGCCCGTTCACGCCCTGCTGCTCGGCTACCCGGCCACCTGGAGCACCGGTCTCGTCATCACCGCGGTCGTCGCGTTCGCCGTGCTCGTGACCTGGCGGGTGATCGCCGCGGCGCCGGTGCCCGGCCTGCGTGTGGCCGTGGCAGCGGTCACGGCGACCGCCCTCGTCGGCGTGGGCCTGGCGGTCGTGCCGCCCACCGAGACGACGACGACCGGCGATGCCGCTCCCGCCGGGTCGACCGCGCTCATGGCGCAGCACCGCACAGCGCAGGACACCGGGCACGGCGTCGGGCACGACACCGGGCAGGGACGTCCCGTCGACGGGTTCCGCGGTCCGGACACGCCGGCGCCCGGGGGCGCGATCCGGCGGTTCGAGCTGACCGCCCGCACCGCCACCATCACGCTGGCCTCGGGCAAGCGCGTCGAGGCATGGACGTTCGACGGCCAGGTGCCCGGCCCCGCGATCACGGCCGCCCAGGGCGATCTCATCGAGGTACGGCTGCGCAACGCGGACGTCTCGTACGGCGTGACGCTGCACTGGCACGGATACGACGTGCCCGCCGGCGAGGACGGCGTGCCCGGCCTGACCCAGGACGCTGTCATGCCCGGTCAGGAGTTCACCTACCGCTTCCGTGCCGACCAGGCGGGCACGTACTGGTATCACACGCACGAGGTCTCCGACGAGGGCGTGCGCAAGGGCCTCTACGGCACGCTGGTGGTCGCCCCGAGATCGGCCGCCGCCCCCGAGGACGTGGACCTCGCGCTCCCGGTGCACACGTTCACGGGCACCGTGGTGTTCGGCGACCAGGATCGGCCCATCGTCCGGCAGGCGTCACCGGGGACGTCCGTACGGCTCCGCCTCATCAACACCGACAACACCCCGCACCGGTTCACGCTCTCCGGGGTGCCGTACCGGCTCGTCGCCGTCGACGGCGACGACCTGCACGAACCCGGTGAGCTGGCCCGGGTGGGGCTGCGGCTGCCGGCCGGCGGCCGCTACGACCTCGCGTTCACCATGCCGGCGACGGGAGCGGTGGTGCTGCGGGCCGACGACCGCGTGGTCGGCGTACGGCTCACGCCGGTCGACGGGGCCGCGGGCGACGGGGAGGACACGTCCGGCTGGCCCGAGCTCGATCTCCTCGGGTACGGCACACCCGCCCCGACGGCGTTCACGGCGGCCGGTCCGTTCGATCGGCGGTTCACCCTCGTGCTCGACCGGGGCGTCTCACTGGCCGGGGGACGGCCGATGTACGCGCACACCGTCAACGGGCACGCGTTCCCGGACATCCCCACCCAGCTCGTCGCGGACGGCGACCTGATCAAGCTGACCGTGGTCAACCGCGGTCTCGAGACCCACCCGTGGCATCTCCACGGCCATCGCGTGCTGGTGCTCTCCCGCGACGGACGCGCCCCGACCGGGACCCCGCTCTGGCTCGACACGTTCGACGTACGGCCGGGCGAGGTGTGGGAGGTCGCCTTCCGCGCGGCCAACCCCGGTCTGTGGATGAACCACTGCCACAACCTCAGCCACGCCGACATGGGCATGATGCTGCACCTGGCCTACGAGGGCGTCACGACCCCCTTCCACGGCGCCCACAGCGGCTGATCCCACTTACCGGAGCGGCCGGACCCTTACGTGGGTTCGGGCCCGCTCCCCGGTGCGGTTCGGGGTCGTCTCAGGGTCGTCTGGGGGCGTGACCCGATGCCCGGCCGCCACCGGCAAGATCAGGATGGGCGCATCCCCCAACACAAGGAGCGCTCGTGAACATACGTCATGCCTTCGTGGCGGCTCCCGCACTCTCACTCGCCTACGCGCTGATCAGAATCGTCGACGGGTTCGACGGCAGCCGGGGACCGGGCCTGGCCTGGACCGGCGGGCACCTGGCCTTCCTTGCCGCGCTGGTGCTGTTCGTGCCGGTCATGTGGGAGATGCGCCGGCTGGCGGGCCGTACCGCCGCCGCCACCATCGCCGCCGTGGTCGGAACGGCCGGGGCCGTGGCCGCCATCGCGCAGTTCGCCATCGACATCGTGGTGGGGTTCATGGCCGCCGACCACGAGGCGATGCGGGTGCTGTCCGACAAGGTGTCCTCGGTGCCCGGGGTGCCGCTGGTCGTCTACCAGGTCGGGCCGATGCTGTTCTACATCGGCCTGTTCGCGCTGGCCGCAGTGCTTGCCGCGAAGGGCGTGCTCAAGGTGTGGGCCGCGCTGCTCGTCCTGGCGGCCGTGGTGCTCCCCGCGGCCTCCCTGGACCTCCTGCCGATCAGCTCGCTGCTCCTCCTCGGCGGCCTGCTGCCCCTGGCGCTACGCCCAGCGAGGGCCACCGCCGCCCTGCGGTGAAACGCGAGCCGTGCCGGGGTTCTCTCCGGGGTCGTAGGGTGCCGGGTGGAAGTCCTCCCTCCTGCTTCGGGGCGTCGATGAGCGCGAGCGCGCAGCCGTACGGATCTCACCCGACGTGGCGTGAGGTGCGCCGTTATCTCAACGAGCACCGCCATCGACTCGCGAAAGCGGCCGATCGGCTTTATCCGGACCTGCCCAGGGTCGGATCGACGCACCTGCTCACCAGAGAGGCGTGGACGCCGCCCCACCCCGTGGATCTCCACGGGATCACCCTGCGATGGGTCGACCACCCGCCCGCTCCGATGGTGACCGGCCGCGAAGCGGCGGCCCGCGCCGTGCTCCCGCCGGGCATCCCCACGTACGCGCAGGCGATGGCGGCCCTCGACAGGCCAAAGCTGTTCGAGAACCGTACGTGCTACCGCCTGCTGGACGTCGCCTGGCCGGAGCTGGGCTTCACTCGCGGCCACTACTTCGACGGGGTCGACGTCGGCGAGACCGTCGCCCACGAGTTCGCGGCCGCACAGCACGGCGGAACGTCCCGGCACCCCGGCGGGTCCGGGCCGCTCGGCGGGTCCGGGCTCCGCCGAGCGACGGGACTGCCGTTCCGCCGGCTCATCGAAGACCCGACCGACCTGCGGTCCCGGCCCGCGCTACCGGCGATCTCCATGCTCACATTGCGCCGCGACGGCCGCACCGGCGCGATGACGTTCGTGCTCCACTGGCGTGACCCCGCACGGGTCGCGCACGGCGGCGGGCTCTATCAGGTCGTGCCGGTGGGAGTGTTCCAACCCGCCGAGGAGACGCCCCACGCCGAGACGGCCGACCTCGACCTGTGGAAGTGCGTGGTCCGCGAGTACGCCGAGGAGTTCCTCGGGCGGTCCGAGACGTACGGCGACGCGTTCGACTACGAGACCTGGCCCCTCTATCGAGAGCTGACGTACGCCCGGGAGAGCGGCAGGCTACGGTCACTGGTGCTCGGGATCGGCGTGGATCCCCTCACCTTCGCGACCGACATCCTCGCCGTGACCGTGATAGAGGCCGAAACCTTCGACACGGTCTTCGGCGACGTCGCCGCGGCCAACGAGGAGGGACGCGTCGTCGGCGCGACGGGCATCCCCTTCGACCACGACTCGGTGAGCCGGTACGTCCACCGCGAGCCGATGCAGGCGGCCGGCGCGGCCGTCCTCGAACTCGCCTGGAGGCATCGCCGATCCCTCGTCCCGTAGGTGTCCCACGCACGAACCTGCCGTCATCCCCCGCATGCCCCGGATCGACCCGGGCGGAGGGACCTTGATCGGTTCCGGCGGGACCACCCGCGAAGGTAAAAGAAAAGGAGAGACGCATGAGGCGGGTGTAAACTCCGGGTAATCGGTCAACAACCTTCGGTGAAACTCACAGACCGGCCCCTCCCCGGCGAGAGCGATGCGAACCGAAGGAGACATCGTGAGGATCGCCAAGCGGATCATCCCCGCGTTCACGGCCTGCGCCGCGGCGGGATGGCTCGTGATCGCGGGGTCGCCCGCCCAGGCCGACATCGTCCACCCCGATCCCGAGACCGCGAAATCGTCCGGGATTCTTGTGCAGGCGCAGCCGTCGGCGCTCTCCTGCACCTACAAGGTCCGGAACGTGCGAAAGTCGAGCTTCCTCAACGTACGCAAGGGCCCCGGCCTGAAGTATCGACCCGTGGGCAGGCTCACCGTCGCCGACGGCCGCTTCGCCGGTGCCTGCTCACCGTCCGGCCACTGGGTGGAGGTCGAGTCCGGTAACGGCGAGCGCGGCTGGGTGCACACCCACTACGTGCGCAGGCTGCCCGCCGCCGCGGACGCCCCGAGCAACCTGCCCGAGCTCTCCTGCGCCTACCGGCTCAGGCATGTGCGCAAGTCAAGCTTCCTCAACGTACGCAAGGGCCCGGGCCTGCACCACCGGCGGATCGGTCGGCTGCGGGTGTCCGACGGGCGCTTCCTCGGCGCCTGCGACAGCACGCGCGGCTGGACCGCGGTGAAGGCGGCGAACGGCAGATCGGGCTGGGCCTTCACCCACTACCTGCGCAGGGTCGCCTGACAGACCATCCTGGAGAACCAACCCCCGCCCCGCCCCCCGGCCATCCCAGCGGCCGGGGGGCGGGGTTTCCTCTGCCAGGTCGCCAGTGCCCGACACGCGCTAACCGAGATCGGGGTGCGGGAGGTATCGGTCCAGCCGGACGAGCCCCTCCTCGCTGGTCATCACGGTGTCCATGGCCGTGATCCGCCAGCCGGCGTCGAGCAGCATGGGCAGGAGCGGATGCACACCGGGCACCGCCACCTGGATCAGCTTCGCACCGGGATGCGCGGCTATCGTCTGCAAGATCACTTCCACGCTGTCCTGCGGCGTCTCGCCCCCCGCCGGTCCGATCACCAGTGTGTCGCCGACCATCCTGGTGAACGCGTATCCCCCGTCGCTGCGGCGTACCCCGGCCCCCGGCAGCCCGGCGTACCAGGTGAGACAGTCCGTACGGTCTCCACCGGAGATCACGGCGTCCATGACCGCCGCCTCCTGCGGGCCGACCTCCGCTGCCGCGGGCGGCCCGCCCTCGAACGGGCCCTCGAGGTAGAGCAACGGACAGCGCGGCCGCATGCCGTGCCGTATGTACAGCGCGAGCGCGCTCGCGTTGGCGGCGGCGAAGGTGATCTGGGGGGCGTCCCGGGGCAGCAGCCGGGCGAGGATCATCCGGCCGACGCCCGACGACTGGTGATCGGGAAGCACGAACAGGTCGCCGAGGTGCGTCAGCGAACCTCGGCGCAGTGTCCCGCCGAACCCCGCGATCCGGCCACCGGCCTCGCCCACGAGCAGCGTGCCGTACGCCCGTTCCGCGTCCAAGAAATCCGGCGTTTCGGGCCATTTGCTCAGGAGCTCGAAATACGCTCCAACGTCGCCGCGTACGCGCGGCATGTCCGCGTCCTCTGCGACGCGGATGGTCGCAGCCGTCATCGCCACCCCCCGCGCTGATGGGACAATCCTCCCATACAGCACGGAGCGCAGCTTCAGCCCTTCATGGCACCGGCGGTGAGCCCGCCGACGAGCTGGCGCTCCGCCACGGCGTAGAAGGCGAACGCCGGCACCATCGCCAGCGTGACGTAGGCGAGCACACGCGCGTAGTCGGAGGCGTACTGACCACTGAACTGCTGGACGCCCAGCGGGATCGTGAACCAGCCGGGATCGTTGAACACGACCAGTGGCAGCATGAAGTTGTTCCAGCTGAAGACGACGGTCAGCACGGAGACCGTGGCCAGCGCCGGCCTGGCCATCGGCAGCAGGATCCGCCAGAAGAAGCCGAACGCGCTGCACCCGTCGAGGGTCGCGGCCTCCTCGATCTCACCCGGGATGGCCCGGAAGAAACCGCGGAGGATGATGATCGTCATCGGCAGCTGGAACGCCGCCTGGGGCAGGATCACGCCGAGCGGGTTGTCCAGCAGCCCGAAGATGCGCAGCAGGACGAACAGCGGCAGGATCGCCACCGCGAACGGGAACATCAGCCCGGTGACGAACAGGGTGAACATCGCCTCCCGGCCGCGGAAGGCGAACCGGGCGAACACGAAGGACGCCATCGCGGAGAAGAGGACCACGATGATCGTCGTCACCAGCGCGATGAACGTACTGTTCCAGAGCTGTGTCCAGAACTCGGCCGACCCGAGGACGTCCGTGTAGTTCTCCGGCACCCAGGGGTCGGGCAGACCGAAGGCGTTGCTGGAGAGCTGGTCGGTGCTCTTGAATCCGCCGAGCACTCCGTACACCAGCGGGATGATGATGAGCGCGGCGAGCAACAGCACGAGCACCTGCAGGAGGGCACTGCGCATCGGGCCGCGGTTCACCGACGTGACAGTGGTACGCCTGTGGTCGCTCATCGCTGGTCTCGCAGCACTGTGGTCGCTCCTTCGAGGTCGCGGCGCATGACGTATCTCTGGTAGAAGAGCGCGAAGACGAGGCTGATCAGGAACATGATCACACTGATCGCGCTGGCGTAGCCGACCTGGAACCGCTTGAAGCCGAACTGGAACATCGTGACGGCCATGGTCTCGGAGGAGTGGACCGGCCCACCCTCGGTGAGGATCCACACCAGGTCGAAGAGCTGGATCGCGCCGATGACGGACAGGAACACGCTGATGCGGATCGTCGGCCCGAGCAGCGGCAACGTGACATGGCGGAACACCTCCCAGGAGGTCGCGCCGTCGATCTGGGCGGCCTCGGTCAGCTCCCGTGGAATGCCCTGCCGTCCCGCGATGTAGATGATCATATGGAAGCCGAAGTACTTCCACGTCATCACCAGGAACAGCGAGATCAGCACGATCTTCTGGTCGGCGAACCATTCCACACCGGGGATGCCGAAGAATCCCAGGAGCTGGTTGGCCAGGCCGTCGTCACCGGGCTGCATGATCAGGCCGAACAGCACGGCCGTGATCGCCTCCGACACGATGTACGGTGCGAAGAACACCAGCCGGTAGACGGCCCGCCCGGGCATCCGCTGGTTGAGCAGCAGCGCGATGCCCAGTGCCATCGGCAATTGGACCAGCAGCGACAGGCCGATGATGACGAGGCCGTGCCACAGGTCGCCGATGAACACCTCGTCGGAGAACGCCTTGGTGAAGTTGTCGAGCCCGATGAACTCGGTCGGCGGGCCGCCCAGGCCGTTCCACTTGAACAGGCTGGTGTACATGGCGACCAGGATCGGCGCCAGCACCAGCAGGCCGAACAGCACCAGGGCGGGGAGTAGGAACAGGACAATCGTGGTAAACCCCCGGAGCCGTTGCCGGCCCCGGGGTCTTGTCATCTTCACGCGGCAGCTACTCCGACTTCGCCGTCTCCGTGATGGCCTGAGCCACCTCTTCCGGCGTCTTCGTCCCGGCGATCAGCTCGGCCACGCTGTCGTTGACCTGCTGACCCACGGCCGGGGGATACGCCTGGTCGAGGTAGAGCTGGAACCCGGTGGCCGTCGCGAGGTTCTTGGCGACCACGGACAGGTTCGGGTCCTTGACCTCGTCCTCCTCGCCCTTCAGCACCGGAAGGACGCCACCCGACGCGACCGCCTTGCGGTGTTCGACGCTGTCGGTCAGGAACTTGAGGAACTCGACCGCCTCGGCTGGCGCGTCCGCGCCGACGGCGAAGCCGCCGCCACCGCCGAAGGCCTCGGTGATCGCACCCTTGCCGCCTTCAACGGTCGGGAAGGGGAAGAACCCGAGGTCCTCGCCGATGCCCTTGCCCGCCGACGACTGAACGGACGGCGCCCACTGGCCCATCAGCTCCATGGCGGCCTTCCCGTTGCCCATGGTCGCCGCCTGGCCGTCGGGGGTGTCGTACGCCGCGCCGAGGAAGCCCTTCTGGAACGGGTCGAGGTCGGCCAGCTCCTTCACCTTCTGACCGGCGGCGATGAAGTCGGGCCCGGTGAAGTTGTTGTCGACGCCGGCCTGCTTGAGCGCGTCCAGGCCGCCGATCCGCATGGCGAGGTAGGCCCAGTAGTAGTGGCCCGGCCACTTGGCCTTACCCGCCAGGGAGATCGGGGTGATGCCCGCCGCCTTCAGCTTCTTGACGTCGTCGATGAACTCCGACCAGGTCTGCGGCGGCCCGGCGATGCCGGCCTGCTTGAACAGCGCCTTGTTGTACCAGAAGCCGACCATCCCGATGTCGTGCGGGATGGCGTAGGTCTTGCCGTCGATCTGGTACGCCGCGAGCGCGGCGGGGGTGAACTGCCCGATCCAGGAGGCCGTGTCCGCGGTGAGATCCTTCACCAGCCCGGCATCGGCCTGCTGCTTGAGGACGCCGCCGCCCCAGCTCTGGAAGACGTCCGGAGCCTTGCCCGACTGGGTGGTCGTGGTCAACTTGGGCTTGAACGCGTCGTTCTCGATCGCGACGTTCTTGATCTTGATATTCGGGTGCTTGGCCTCGAAATCCTTGATGGCCTGAGCGCCGTACGACTTCAGCGGCTCGTTGGTCCAGATGTTCCAGAACTCGACGGTCACCTGGCCGCCGGCTTCGCTCTTACTGTCGCCGGCGTCGTCCCCCGTACTGCCGCAGCCCCCCAAGATTAACGCTGACGCCGCGAACAGCGCCGCGCCTCGTCGACTCAACTTCACGGTGGTTCCCTCCTGGATTTCCGAAACTTTCGGCTCATGTCCGATAGTTTCTGCGATGTGGCAGACGTTACAGTGGGTGCACCGCCAGATCAACGGCTGTTGTGCAGCTGTTACTCGTCTCGCTTCAGAAGGTCTACGGAACCGGTCGACGAAGGGGACACATAACACAAAGAGCCCATACCATCACGAGGATGGCATGGGCTCGTCTGCTTTGTCCGCCACTCGGGCGGTTGATCTCAGCTCTGCCAGGCGATCACTTCACGGTGGCCATGGGGCGTTTGCCGTACGCGTGCTTGACCAGGGTGATCAGGACCTCCTTGCCCGACTCGCGCTTGCGCGCGTCGCACAGCAGGACCGGAATGTCCTCACCCAGGTTGAGCGCCAGCTTCACCTCGGCGAGCTCGAACACCGGGGCGCCCTCGAAACAGTTGACCGCGACGATGAAGGGGGTGCCGCGCCGCTCGAAGTAGTCCACGGACGGGAAGCAGTCCGCCAGGCGCCGCGTGTCCGCCAGCACCACCGCCCCGAGCGCCCCGCGGGCCAGCTCGTCCCACACGAACCAGAACCGCTCCTGGCCGGGGGTGCCGAAAAGATACAGCATGAACTCGTCGCCGATGCTGATCCGGCCGAAGTCCATCGCCACGGTGGTGGTCGCCTTGGTCTCCACACCGGACAGGTCGTCGATGCCCACGCTGCGGTCGGTGAGGGTCTCCTCCGTCCGCAGGGGCCGGATCTCGGAGACCGCGCCCACCATCGTGGTCTTGCCCACTCCGAAACCGCCGGCGATCAGCAGTTTGATCGCCTTGGGCATCTTGGGCTGGTCAGAGCGCCCGAAGGCCATCGAGCACCGCCTTGTACATTCTCTCGTCCAGCACGTCCATCTCCGGCTGCGGTTGCTGCACGGCGACGAACCCCCGGTCGAACAGGTCACCGAGGAGGACTCGGACAATCCCGGCCGGCAGGTCCATGTGCGCCGCGATCTCCGCTACCGACAACGGCCTGCGGCACAGCCGTACGATCGTCTGGTGTTCGGGATCGAGGCCGACCTCGCGCCCGGTCGTGGGTTTGATCGTCACGGCGAGCGAGATCAGATCGAATCGGTCCTGCGCCTCCGTCCGGCCGCGTGCGATGACGTACGGCCGGATGGTGGGAGCGTCGAGAAGCCGGTCGTCGTCCGGACTCCAACCGTCCGGGCCCCACTCGTGTCCGCTCATCCGTGCCCCTCTCTCGTCACCGTTCTGGCCGGTGAGGTGAGGTACTGCCCCACCCGGGCGACGAGCATGGCCATCTCATAGGCCACCAGGCCGACGTCCGCGTCGCCGCTGCACAGCACGGCGAGGCAGGCGCCCTGACCGGCCACGGTCACGAGCAGGTAGGCCGATTTCATCTCGACGATGGTCTGCCTGACCGTGCCGCCGTTGAACCGCTCGCCGACCCCCCGCGCCAGGCTCTGCAGCCCGGAGGCCACGGCGGACAGATGCTCGGCGTCCTCGAGGCGCAGGCCGCGCGAGGCGGCCAGCAGCAGACCGTCCCTGGACAGGACGATGCCGTGCTCGGCCTCCCGGACCCGATCGACCAGATCATCGAGCAACCACGCCAAATCGGCGGACGCGCCCGTCTTCTGCGTCACTGGTCGTCCTTCCCTTCATGCCCTTCATCCAGCAGCTTCGCCGCCTCGGATCTGCCCTTCCTGGTGCCCGACTGGAACGAGCCCATGATCTTTCTGATGTCCTCCGGCGAACGATCTTCATCATCCTCGCCGTCGAGCACCGACTGCGGCCCGGCGGCCAGTTCCGGCGCCAGGCTGGCCTGCGGTACCCGGAACGGCAGGCCGGAGGGGGTGAACGAGGCCGGAGACGCGGGCCTCGGCACTTCGGTACCGACCGGCTCACTCGGCTGCGGTTCGGTCCGCGGTGGTTCTGGGACGCTCGTCGGTACGGAAACCACCTCCTGAACTGGTGCTGCGAACACCTCGGGCGCGCCGACGAGTGCCGTCTCACGGGCGCCCCCCGGCTGGAGGGACCTGCGCCCGTGATCCGTCGCTCCGTCGGACAGGACCTCCCCGCCCTCTGTCACCAGGTCGTGCGGCAGCAGCACGACCGCCGTGGTGCCGCCGTACGGCGATGCCTTGAGCGCGACCCGGATGCCGTGCCGTTCGGCCAGCCTGCTCACCACGTAGAGGCCGAGCCTCGCGGTGCTCGACAGGTTAAACTCCGGCGGGTTGGCGATCCGCTCGTTCGCCGCCGCCAGGTCTTCGGCGCTCATCCCCAGGCCGCGGTCCTCGATCTCGATCGCGTAACCACTGGCCACGGCCTGGCCGCCGATCTGCACGGTGGTGTACGGCGGGGAGAACGACACCGCGTTCTCGATCAGCTCGGCGAGCAGGTGGATCACGTCGCCGACGGCCCGGCCGGACAGCGCGGTCTCCCCCATCGGGAGCACGGTGACTCGCGTGTAGTCCTCGACCTCGGCGAGGGCGCCGCGTACGACGTCGACCATCGGCACCGACCGGCGCCAGGCCCGCGCGGGCGACGCGCCGGCCAAGACGATGAGGTTCTCGGCGTTGCGGCGCATTCGCGTGGCGAGGTGGTCGATCCGGAACAGGTCCTTCAGCTCGGACGGCTCGGACTCGCGCCGCTCCATCACGTCGAGCAGGGTGAGCTGGCGGTGGACCAGCGACTGCGTACGCCGGGCGAGGCTGAGCAGAATGTCGCGGATGCTCTGCCGGAGCTGGGCCTCCTCGACCGCGGTCCTGATCGCGGTCTCCTGGACCGCGTTGAACGCCGTGCCCACCTGGCCGATCACGTCGTCGCCGAACTTCAGGGGCGGCGCCTCCGCGGCGACGTCGACCTTCTCGCCCTGGGCGAGCCGGGCGACCACGCTGGGCAGCCGCTCGTTGGCGAGCTCCATGGCGGCGGTGCGCAGCTTCTCGAGCTGCCGGACCAGGGCCCGGGCCGTGGTGATGGACAGGATGATGGACGCGATGACCGCGACCAGGCCGAGAAGGCCCGCGAGCACCAGCCGGGCGATGACGCCGACGGCGACCGGTGTCGAGCGGTCGACCAGCCGCTCACCGGCCTCGCGCACCACGTTGTGCAGTTCGGTGAGGGCGCGCGCGGTCGTGTTCTGCCAATGCTCGGAGGTGACGGGCGGGATCACGCCGGGCCTGCCCTGCTGGGAGACCAGGTCTTCCAGGCTGTGCAGTCGCTCCAGTGCCTGGCTCTTGCGGAGTTGCTGGTAGGCCGTCGGATCCTCGTTCTCCAGATCCGTCAGCACGCGGTCCATGTTGTAGCGGTGCGCGCCCACGATCTGGGTGAACCGCACGGACTCGGTTCCGCTGAACCGCCGGGCCGCGACGACGCCCGCCAGCAACGCGTCCTCGCGCGAGATGAGCTCCCGGGTCCAGTTCAGCGAGATCAGGGTCCGGGTGTCCCGCGCGATCGCGTCGTCGTCCAGGGTGGCGAGCGACTCGTACGTCCGATACAGCGAGTCGATCAGATTGTTGAAGGCGGCGACGGCCGTGACCCGGTCCCGGCGCCCGGCGTCGATCTCCTTCCGGCCGGTGCCGAACTCGTCCAGCCGGCGGAACGTCTCGCCGATCCGCTCCTTCAGCACGTCATCCGCGGCGAACTCGACCCTGTCGGTGCTCGCGAGCTCGCGGAACTTCGCGGCCGCTTCGTCGGTGCGGGTCCGCTGGGCGGCGATCTGGCTCTTTCCGACCGCTCCGGGGTCCGCCAGATGGATCATCGTGAGCCGGCGTTCCTGCTGGAGTTGCAGCAGCAGCGACTCGCTCGGCTGGGCGACGTTCGTGTTGTATACCGAAACCCACGCCAGGTTCAGGCCGTCCCGCAGAGTGACCCACGCCGCGAAGGCCCAGAGGGCCGCGAGCGACACGAGCATCGCGGTGACTTTCGTCCGTACGCGCGAATTCCGGAAGCGCATAGACAGTTCCATTCAGCGGAAGGTTGAGAAGTTCAAAACAGCGCGTTCACCTGGGCCAACCCTCATCCAGGTCAGCCCTGAATGTTCCGTCCACTGCTGAAAACACGCCACATCTGGAACACCCTAGCAAGGGCCCCAAAAGCGCTCAACCCAATCAGACAAAGGGGGAAATGTCCGAATCAATGGTAATTACTGACCCGGGCGATCTTACTTGACTAGGCGCCTCACAACAAGTGGATCCGACTGCGCAAGATGCAGTGCGGCGAGCACCGCCGCCCTGACGACGGCCAGCGGAAGGTAGAGGTCCTTGTCGTGCCAGAGCGGCGGGCCGTCGACGATGTCCGCCGAGGCACGGAGGAGATATCCGTACCCCCGGGCGGCGGCCTCCTCGACCCGCTCCCCTTGCCCGGCCAGCAGGAGAACCTGCATCGCGTACGCGGTCTCCTCCGCCGTCCCCGCCCACCGTCCCCACGACCCGTCGTCACGCTGGGTCTCGAGCACCCAGCGCACCGCCCTGCGCACCGCGGGTTCCGCGGCGGCCCCGCCGAATTCGGCGAGCGCGAGCGCGCAGGAGACGGTCGCATAGTACGGCGAGGCGTGCCAGCGGTCGTCCCAGCTCCCGTCGGCCCGCTGCCGCTCGGCCAGCCAGGCCGACAGCCTGCCGATGACGGGGGCGTAGCGTGCCGCCGCGTCGGGCCGGACCGCCACATACTGCCCGAAGGCGTCCAGCACGTGGGCGTTCACGCTGACCGAGGACCCGTCCTCACCCTGCCAGGTGCAAAAGTGCGTCGGCGTCTCGAAGGCCCACAGGCTCTCCGGCTCGTACGGCATGCCGTGCAGGGCCAACGCGTACAGGGCGACGGAGGTGGTGTCGGCGTCCGCCGGCAGCCCCGACCCGGCGGGCGTGCCCGTCGGACCGATCGCGGCCCGGAGGTCGGCCAGCATCTCCGGCGGCACGTCGAAGGGGATCCGGGCGCGGGCCAGCCAGCTCAGCACCCAGCCGCGCTCGAACACGGTGATCGGCAGGCCGACCGGGACAGGACCGCCGTGACGCAGCGCCACCGCCTCGAGATAACGGCGGGCGGCGGGGCCGGCGCCCGCGTCGGCGGTCGCGCCGTCACCGAGCCAGGCCGCCGTCGCGGCCGGCGAGGCGCCGACCGTGCCGATGGGCGTCGGGTTCGCCATGCGGGCCCCCGCGGCCGAGTCGCCCGCGATCTCGAAGGCGTGCAGGAGCTTCTCCGGCAGCGCCGAGCCGGACTCCACCCGCCGCCTGATCAGCGTGATCGGGGTTTCGCTCATTCCCGTGGGCAGCCGGAGGGGTTCGACGTCCGAGCCCGGCATGGCCGCCAGATGCGCGTTGATGCGGACGACGAGGTCCGGAACGATCAGCTCGATGGCGGGCATGTCGGGCAGGCGAGCCGCCGTCTCGGCGAGCAGACCTGACAGCGCGCGCACACCGCGGAGCGCCGAGTTTCGCAGGGTCGCGGGGTCGGCGCCGTTGCCGCCGCGGGCGCCGGCCGACAGGATCGCCTCCGTGGCGCTGACCGTCGGCACCAGCGCGTAACCGTCCGGCGCTCCCCACGACCCGTCCGGCCGCTGCGTCGCGAGCAGGTACGCCACCCGGGCCTCATGACCGACCAGCCAGGGGGCGAGGGACACGAGTCGGCCGGTCTCGTAAACGGAGGGCGAGACCTGCCCCCAGGGCCGGGCCATCAGGTCCCGCATCAACTCGTCAGCGCCGGCGGTCACATCGACGGCCGCACTTGAGATCACGCCGCCACTGTTCACAGCTTGCCCCAATAGTCAGTGATGCCGTAGAAACCCATGCTGTAGCCGATCTGTCGCTCCAGATACGCCACTTCGAGAGGACACTCGTCCCGCAGCGGCTCCAGAAGTCCGCGGCAGCCGTCGACCAGGTCGCCGATCCGCCCGATGATCTCGGCTCGGCCGGCGCCCAGCATCTGCGCGTTGAGGTCTCCCCAGGTGACGTCGCGCTCGTACGTCGCCAGATCGTTCAGGAGACGCAGCACCCGCTGGACCTCGTCGCTCGCGCGCCTGAGCACGTCCAGCCGATCCAGGGCCGCCCGATCGCCGCCGATGATCCAGTAGGAGACGTTGACGAGAGAAGAGCCGAAATTGTCCGCATTGTTCAGATATTCGGTCAATGTCGGTAGAGGCGATCCGTCCTTGGCCGCCGTCTTCCAGTCCCATTCCCGGAGCATGGCCGCCAGCATCAGCTCCAACTCGGCCGCCCAGACCTCGCCCCTTTCCGCGAACGCCGGCGCGGCGGCCAACTCGCCCCGGATGTCGGCGAGGAAGCACCCCAGCGGAAAGTCGGGCTCACGCCGGCCGTCCACCGCCACCCGCAAGCAGCGGTCTACGACGGACTCCACCTCCTGACGGGATGTCGCGACATAGTCCAGCAGCCAGTCGACCGCGAAGATCCACAGTGCCGTGCGGTTGGCGATCCGCAGCCGATCGGCCGTCGCCCACGGAGCACCGAACGCGTTCGCGAGCGCGACGGCGTTGAACAACGCGGCGTCGAACGGGCTGTCGGGGAACAGTTCGGGGTAGGCCGCGGCGCACTCGCGCAGATCTCGCTGCGACTGCGCGGCCACCGCCGCGGCCGTACCGCACAGCCGGGCCGCGTCGATTTCGTCCGTCCTCTCGGCCGCCGTGGTCACTAGGCCACACTCCTCATTGTGAGGTCCGCATAGGGTCTCGATGTAGGGACTCGGCGGAGGCCGGGGTGACGGTCCGTTGTGGTCGCCGGTGAACGGCCAGCGTGACACCACCGCCCCCGGCCTCCCCGAGGCTGCGGACTGGCAACAGGGAGACGCGCCGCAGAGCGCCGGTTAGTGACCACCCGGAAGTCAGCCTCTCCGCCGAGTCGTCGCTGCCGCCGTAAGGAGTTGTCGTGTCGCTTGCGCTGCCCGAAGCGCTGTTCTTCGTTGGGATCGACTGGGCCGCCGCCGAGCACGCGGTGTGCGTCCAAGACCAGACCGGGAAGATCATTTCCGAGTTCGTGATCGAGCACTCGACCGACGGGATCGCTCGCCTGGTGCGCCGGCTGGGCAAGTACGGGCCCGCAGGGCAGGTTCCGATCGCGATCGAGCGGCCGAACGGGCGGCTGGTCGACCTGCTGCTGGAGGCCGGGCACCCGGTGGTTCCGGTCAAGCCGAATGCGATCAAGGCCTGGCGGGAGAGCGAGGTACTGTCCGGAGCCAAGAACGACGCGGGCGACGCGGCGGTGATCGCAGAGTATCTGCGGCTTCGCCGGCACCGGCTGCGTGTGGCCACGCCGTACTCCGATGAGACCAAGGCGCTGCGCACGGTGGTGCGCACCCGTGATGATCTGGTGGACATGCGGGTGGCCGCCACCAACCAGCTGTCGGCGCTGCTGGATGCCTTCTGGCCGGGGGCCGAAGCCCTCTTCGCTGATGTGGAGTCGCCGATCAGCCTGGAGTTCTTGACCCGCTACCCCACCCCGGCCACCGCTGCCCGCCTCGGGGTGAAGCGCATGGCGGCGTTCCTGGTCAAGCACGGCTACTCCGGCCGTCGCAGTCCCGCTGAGCTGCTGGAGCGGCTGCGCTCGGCCCCGGCCGGAACCGTCGCCGACGCCCTGTCCGAAGGGCTTCGTGATGCTGTGCTGGCGCTGGTGGCCACGCTGAAGGCGCTGAACGCGGCGATCAAGGACCTGGACCGGTCGAGCGCCGCCCACCTCGGCGAGCATCCGGACGGTGAGATCTTCACGTCGCTGCCAAGGTCGGGTCAGATCAACGCCGCCCAGATGCTCGCCGAGTGGGGCGACTGCCGTCCAGCCTACGCAAGCGCCGACTCCGTCGCCGCCCTGGCCGGGTGCACGCCCGTCACCAAGCAGTCGGGCAAGCACCGCGCCGTCCACTTCCGCTGGGCCTGCAACAAACGCTTCCGCAAGGCCATGACCACCTTCGCCGACAACAGCCGGCACGCCAGCCCCTGGGCGCAGAAGATTTACCGCGATGCCCGGGCAGCAGGCAAGGACCACCCGCACGCGGTCCGTATCCTGGCCCGCGCCTGGATCCGCGTCATCTACCGGTGCTGGCTGGACGGCACGCCGTACGACCCCCAACAGCACGGGGCCGCAGCCAGCCTGACCGAGCAAACATCCGAGCGGATTGCTGCCTGAGGTTGACACAGGGAGTGTCACGCCGCGTCCTCCTGCCCGACGTCCCGGGCCGGGCGTAGGACGATCTCGACATGCTGACGGGGTCTCAGCGAGGCGCCCATCCGCGGCGTGGCGACCTCGGGGCTGCACGCCACCTGCCGATAACGGCTGAGAATCCCCGCGATGATGAGGTGGGCCTCCATCGTGAAGACGTACATGCCGATGCACTGGTGCGGTCCCCCGCCGAACGGGAAGTACGCGTACCGGTGCCGGCCCTCCGAGCGGCGCCGCGAGAAACGATCGGGGTCGAACTCGTCCGGCCGATCCCAGAGCGTCGCGAGCCGGTGGGTGACGTACGGGCTGATGAGGACCGTCCTGCCCTGCCTGAGCCGCACTCCGCCGACGTTCTCCTCCGCCACCACCATCCGGGGGAAGAGCCAGCCCACCGGGAACAGGCGCAACACCTCCTGGACGACCTGTTTCGTGTACGGCAGGCTCGCCAGATGCTCGGGCCGGACGCGCTCGCCCCCCACGACGCGGTCGATCTCCTCCTGCAGTCGCACGGCCACGTCCGGGTGGGAGTGGAGAAGGGGCCAGAGCCACGTGAGGGCGCCCGCCGTGGTCTCCGTGGCGGTGGCGAGCATGGCGACGAGGTTGTCCCGCACCCACACCGGGTCGTCGTGGCCGCCCGCCCGGCACAGGACGGAGACGATGTCGTCGCCGTCGCCGGGCCGGTCTCGATACCTCTCCACGAGCGGGCCCACGATGTCGTCGATCGTCCGCAGAGCGCCGTGGAACGCCCTGTCCCCGGGAACCGGCACCGATCCCGGCAGGAAGGGCAGCAGGTAGCGGAAGACGACGGACGTCCCGACCGCGTTGAAGGCCGGGGCCAGCCGTTCGGTGTCCGCCATGGAGATCTTGTCGCCGAAGAAGATCTTGACGACGGCCGTGTTCACGATCCGGGCCATCTCGGCGGGAACGTCGATCGGCCGGCCACTCGCGACCGGCTCGGCCAGCCCGTCGATGCCGTCGGCGATCGCGTCCGCCATACGCTGCGCGAGCGACTCGATGTGCTTGGCGGTGAACACCGGCTGCAGGACCTTACGGCTCCGCTCCCACGGCGGGCCGTCGGACATGATGCTGTGACCGAACAGACGGTGCAGCGGCCGCCAGAAGACGCCCTCCCGGGTGTAGTTCGCCGCGTTGCCCCGCAGGATGTGCTGTAGATGATCGGGATGGGTCACCAGATAGGGCCGGAAGGGGCCCAGGTTGATCTGGACGATCTCGCCGTCCGCACGCCGCCCCATCTGCAGCAACGCGCCGACCGGGTCTCGTAGTAGCGATGGAAGGACCCGGGTCAGGGGAAAAGTCTTACAGTCTCTCGCTGTCTGCACGACCGCATCAGTCGACATCCAGACTCGCTCCCCACTCGTTGATCACACCGTTGGGGAGTATCACACGATCCGCCCCGATTGATCAATATTCCAGTGGAGTGACACTTTTGTCGCGATCAGGGCGACATGTGGGGAAGCTGCGACCTTTGCACCAGTTCACTCCCCATGCCCGTGATCTTGTGAGTGCCCTGCCCCGGCTGCGAGCACTCACAAGATCACGGGCATGGGGGTGGGGAGATGGCGCGGTTACGATGACCGGGTGAGCGAGGAAGCGGCGGACTTCGTCGACGTCATGCTCGACCAGTGGCGACGCGAACGACCTGACCTGGATCTTTCCCCGATGGGGGTGTTCGCGCGGCTGGCCCGGCTGACCCGGATGGTCGAGGACGCGGTCGAGGAGGTCTTCCGGCTGCACGGCCTGCGCCAGGGGGAGTTCGACGTGCTGGCGGCGCTACGCCGATCCGGCGCTCCGTACACCATGATCCCCTCGGAGTTGTCGGCCGTGCTGATGACGTCGCGGGCCGGAATGACCAGCCGGCTGGACCGCCTGGAGGCTGCCGGACTGGTCGAGCGGAACCTGGATCCCGCCGACCGGCGGAGTTTTCAGATCGTCCTCACGGACAAGGGCCGCGAGGTGATCGACGCGACGCTCACCGACCACGCGGCCAACCTGGCCGGGCTCGCCGAAGGGTTGACGCCCGAGGACGCCGCCACGCTGAACCGGATCGTGCGCGGCCTCCTCGGCGCCCTGAGCTGAGCGGGATCAGGCCAAGGGATGAGCAGGGGGTCGGGGACGGCCCGTGGATCGGCGAGGATCGGCGAGGATCGGCCGGATGCTCCCTAACGGCTCTGGCGGACCCCGCGTCGCCAGACATCGACGATCGCGCGGGAGATCGTGATGTCACGCAGCGGGTCGCCGTCCACGAGCACCAGGTCGGCGCGCAGCCCCGGGGCGACCCGCCCGCGATCGTTCAGTCCGAAGTGCCGGGCGGGAAGGCCGGTGGCGGCGGCCAGCGCCGCCTCGGGGCTCAGCCCCGCCTGGGTGAGCATGAGCAGCTCACGATGCATGCTCGCGCCGTGCAGAGGGGCGAAGAAGTTCGCGTCGGTGCCGGCCAGCAGCGGCACTCCGGCCCGGTGCAGCGCCCCCGTGGCGCGCAGGGCGTAGGCGACGCCGTCCGGGCGGACGGGCACGGCCGAGTAGTCCCGATCGACCATGGCCAAGGCCTGCCGCGGCAGGCGAGAGGCGATCCGCTCGTCCCGCACCAGCTCGGCCCCCGCCGGATCCTGGGTGATCGCCTCGACGTAGGCGAGCGTGGTGATCACGAAGACCCCCTGATCGGCGATCCGGGAGGCCAGGTCCTCGACGGCCGGGTCGCCGGGCTCGGCGTGATGGAAAACGTGTGCGAGCCCGTCGATGCCCGACTCCAGCGCGATGACGGCGTCGCGTGCCGTGGCCACGTGCGCGATGGCCTTCAGTCCCGCCGCGTGCCCGGCCTCGACCAGGGCGGCGACCACGTCCGGGCCCATGACCGGCAGATCCAGCCCGGCCGTACAACCGTCGTCGATAACGATCTTCAGGTACTCGGCGCCTTCGGCCAGTCGCGCGGCCACGAACGCCCCGGCCTCAGCGGCGTCGGCGATGGTGTCGAAGGGCCCCACCGCGTCGCCCATGTGCGCCAGCGCGTCGGACTCGGCCGCCATGATCTGGCTCGGGTGCCCGCCCGGCGCGGTGGCGAGGACGCCCGCGCTGCGCAGGTCGGCCACGTCGTCGCGCTCGGCGGCCAGCCGGCGCTGACGGGCCAGGTTGGACGGCAGGCAGAACATGTCCAGTTCCGTGGTCACCCCGAAGGTCAGGGCCTGGGCGAGCATGCCGTCGGAGACGTGCGTGTGGGCGTCGATCAGCCCCGGCAGCAGGGTCCTGCCCGTTCCCTCGATCTCGACGTCGGCGCGACGGCCGTCGTTCTCGGCGATCCGATCTTCGACGATCAGCACATCGGCCGGGGGCAGGATGCGCTCGCCGTCGAAGACGCGGACGTTCCGGATGATGGTGCGCATGGGAGAGTCCTCTCACTAGTTCCATGGTTGATAGTACGGAGTCTAACTATCTCCGATGGAATCACCCCTGGACATCATCCCTTTTCCGGGCTTGTATCACCCGCCCCGCGACATGGCCGGGAACGGGTCCGGGCACGCAAAAGAGGGCCGAACCTCGCTGGCCCGGCCCTTGTCCGACGTCTGGCCTACGCGGGGTGGCTGGTGATCATCAGCGCCAAGGCGACAAGGACGACGACGGGGATCAGCCACACCACGACCTCGCCGAGGAACTCCTTGTACATGGCGACCGCATCCTCCAGTAGACGTGCATAAGTGCACCCGAGCATATTCGGTCGCGCGACCTGGTGGAACAGCGGTGCCCGAATCGGTCTCCGGCCCCCCACAGCAACAGGTCGGCCGCGGATGAAACGTACATATGTTTTCGCACGTCAAACGGCGCATCCGCGATCGTTTCTGGGCAGCAGGGCCGTACGGATCTAGCATCGCGCCCGTCCTAGGAGGGGAGCGCGATGTCCAAGACGAAAGCCGTGCTGGCAGCCCTGACGGTGCTGCTCGGCATGCTGGTCGCCGGCCCGGCCAGAGCGGCCGCCACCGTGCGGATCATGCCACTGGGCGACTCGATCACCGGATCGCCCGGCTGCTGGCGGGCCCTGCTGTGGAACAAGTTGCAGAACAACGGCTACACGTCGATCGACATGGTGGGCACGCTGCCCCCACAGGGCTGCTCGGTGCCGTACGACGGAGACAACGAGGGCCACGGCGGGGCGCTCGTCACGAACGTCGCCGACCAGAACCAGCTCCCCGGCTGGCTCTCGGCGACCCACCCGGACATCGTGCTGATGCACTTCGGCACCAACGACGTGTGGAGCAACCGGCCCACCGCGACCATCCTCACCGCGTACGGCAAGCTCGTGGACCAGATGCGGGCGAGCAACCCGAACATGAAGATCCTCGTAGCCAAGATCATCCCGATGAACCCGAGCACCTGCTCGGAGTGCGGCACCCGGGCCGTGGCACTGAACGACGCGATCCCCGGCTGGGCGGCGTCGAAGACCACCGCCGCTTCGCCGATCGTGGTGGTCGACCAGTGGACCGGCTTCAGCACGAGCACCGACACCTACGACGGCGTGCACCCGAACGCGAGCGGCGACCAGAAGATGGCGGACAGGTGGTATCCGGCGCTGGCCGCACTGCTCTCCGGCACCACCCCCAGTCCGACCCCCACCCCGACACCGACCCCCACTCCCACACCGACCCCGACGCCGACGCCCACTCCGACGCCGACCGGCCCCGGTGGCTGTACGGCCACCTACGAGATCACCAACCAGTGGTCGGGCGGTTTCCAGGGCGAGGTCACGGTGAAGAACACGGGCGCCGCCTCGATCAACGGGTGGACCGTCTCCTGGGCGTACGCCGACGGCCAGCAGGTGACGCAGCTGTGGAACGGCACGCTCAGCCAGAGCGGCGCGGACGTGACCGTGAAGAACGTCGGCTGGAACGGCGGCCTCGCTCCCGGCGCCGAGGCCACCTTCGGCTTCCTCGGCTCCTGGAACGGCACGAACTCCACGCCCGCGCCCACATGCACGAGAGGCTGAACGACCGAGGATTACGGCATGATTGACCGGCCAGGTTCGCCGATCGATCCCGTGGAGGACGGCATGAGCGAGTACGCCGCCACTTTCGAACTCATCGACACCGACAAGGACGGGCGGATCTCCGCCGACGAGTTGGTCCGCCTCATGGCGGTGCTCGGTGATCCCCTCACGATCAGTGGGGCGCATGGGGCGATCGCCAAGGTCGACTCCGACGGCGACGGGCTGATCGACCTCGACGAGTTCGGCACCTGGCTGCGCGGCCGCTGACATCGGATGCCCGGACCGTCAGTCCGGGCTGAAGATGTCGGCGGCGGTGACCGTGAGGACCCCGGGATCGGCCTCCCTCACCTCGGTTCGCCCACAGATCGCGTACCGCAGGACGATCACCGGCAGGATGGTTTCACCGAGGCCGATCTCGATCTTCGACCGATTACGCATCAGCGGGCCGAGATAGAACGCGAGAAAGTTGTCCGCGATGCGGTAGATCTTCCGTCTCGGCCTCCGCTCGTCCTCGGTCACCGGGATCAGGCGTTCTACCAGCCGAAGCTCGATAAGCCGATCGAGGGTCCGCGTGGGGTCAGTGCCGACCGCGTCCCCGATCTCGTGGAACCGAGTCCGGCCGACCGCGATCGCGTCCAGGACGGCCCCCGGCTGATGTCCGCCGCCCAACTCCGTGGCGAGAGGGACCTACATGCCATGCTGCCTACGTCGAACGTGGGCTACGCGTGATGCGGTTCGTGGTTTCCGGGCGGGGCGCGATAATCGACAGCATGATGGCGGCCGAGTCGGCGCAGACGCTGGAACGGGGATTACGGCTGTTGCGGCTGCTCGCGGAGGGCCACCGCGGGCGTACGCCCACCGAGCTGGCCGGTGAGCTCGGCCTCAGCCGTCCGGTCGTCTACCGGCTGCTCACCACCCTGCAGGCCGAGGGCTTCGCCAGAAGGGACGCCGACGGGCGGGTCCACCTCGGTTTCGGCGTCCTCGGGCTGGCCCAGGCCGTACAGCCCCTGCTGCGCGCGACGGCGCTCCCGGTGCTGCGCACGCTCGCCGAGCGGGCCGGGGCGACGGCGCATCTGACGATCGCCGAAGGCGACGAGGGGCTGGCCGTGGCCGTGGTCGAGCCGTCGTGGACCGACATGCACGTCGCCTACCGAGAGGGATCGCGGCACCCGCTCACCCGCGGCGCGGCGGGGCTGGCGCTGCTCGCGCTGCGGTCCGGCGGCTCCAGCGGCTCCGGCGGCTCCAGCGGCTCCGGCGGCTCCGGCGGCTCCGGCGAAGACAGCGCGAACGACGGCATGAGCGAGGGCGGCGATCCACCGCTCCGCACGAGCCACGGTCAGCTTCAGGAGGGCGCCACGGGCATCGCCGCGCCGATCACGGGGCTCTCGTGGCTGGAGGCGTCGGTCGGCGTGGTCAGCTTCGCCGACCTCGACGTGGCGACGGTGGGCCCGCTCGTGCTCACCGCCGCCGGGAATCTCGCCGCGGCCCTCGCGCAACCGAAGCCCTCGTCCTCATGACCGAGCCCTCGTCCTCATGACCTAGCCCTCGTCCTCATGAACCGGCGGGCGACCGGCTCACAGACCGGCTCACGCCGTCAGCCGCAGCGCCCGAACATCTGCACGTAGGTCACGGCCGGGGTGACGGATCCGGCGGCCGGATCCGCGCTGCCCGGGGCGGCGGCCGCCGGCTGTGTCGATGAAACCGCGGTGGCCAGGCTGAGCAGGAGAGCACAGGTCACGGCGCGGGCGGCCCGCCGGTGGCGCCGTGACCCGGGGTGGTCGGACACGCTCCGCTGCCTGCGGGAGAGCGGCAAGAGGCTGTTCATAGGGGGGCTCCTCGGGTCGATGTCCCCCAAGTGATAAACGGAGGCCCTTTCAGGGGCCTTGCGGTGCCCTTGTAGCCGTCGCGCTCGCCCCGATGTGTTTGACATTCATGGCACATTGACGGATCGTCGTACGTATAGAGGACATCAGTGTCCGATAAGCGGACATTTTCGGCCATGGAGGATAGCCATGCCGTACTATCGCAGCGTCGGCGAGGTGCCGCGCAAACGCCACGTGCAGTTCCGCAAACCCGACGGCGGGCTCTACCAGGAGGAGCTGATGGGCGAGGAGGGCTTCTCCTCCGACTCCTCGCTCCTCTATCACCGCCACGCGCCGACGGCGATCGTGAAGGCCGAGGCCGTCGACGGGGGCGGCTCCGGGCTCACCGCCAATCTCCCGCTCTCGCCGCGTCACTTCCGCACCCGCGATCTGTCGCCGACCGGCGATCTGGTCTCCGGGCGCCTGCTGCTGGCCGGCAACGCCGACGTCCGCATCTCGTACGCCGCCACGGACGCGCCGAGCGAGCTCTACCGCGACTCGATGGGCGACGAGTGCGTGTACATCGCGAGCGGGCGGGCGCGCTTCGAGTCGACGTACGGCGCGATGGACGTGGGCGAGGGCGACTACGTCGTGGTCCCGACCGGGACGATCCACCGCTGGGTGCCGCAGGGTCCGGTGACCGCGCTGGTCATCGAGGCGGCCGGGCACATCAGGCCGCCCAGGCGCTACCTGTCGCAGTACGGACAGTTCCTGGAGCACGCCCCCTACTGCGAGCGTGACCTGCGCGGACCGGCCGAGCCGCTGCTGGTGGACGGCGAGGAGGTCCCGGTCCTGGTCCGCACGAGGGGCGGGCTGACCCGGCTCACCTACGCGCAGCACCCGTTCGACGTGGTCGGCTGGGACGGCTGCCTGTACCCGTACGCCTTCAACATTCACGACTTCGAACCGATCGTGAAGCGCACGCACGCGCCGCCGCCGGTCCACCAGACGTTCGAGGGGCCGAACTTCGTCATCTGCTCGTTCTGCCCCCGGCCGCTGGACTTCCATCCCGAGGCCGTGCCGATCCCGTACAACCACCACAACGTGGACTCCGACGAGTTGATGTTCTACGTGGGCGGCGACTACACGGCGCGGAAGGGGTCGGGCATCGACGTCGGCTCGATCTCGCTGCACCCGGCGGGCTTCACACACGGTCCGCAGCCGGGCGCGGTGGAGGCGGCCGTCGAGGCCGTACGGCAGGGCATGACGACGACCACGGAGCTCGCGGTCATGCTCGACACGTTCCGGCCGCTCGACCTCGGCCCGGCGGCCCTGGCCTGCGAGGATCCGGCCTACGCCTGGACGTGGAACGCCCGGACCTGAGTACGGCCACCAGGTGGGCGGTCCGATCGCGGATCGCGACCGGACGTGTTCGTGTCGTCACCTTCCGCTACCCTGGGGTGTCCCGAGTAGCGGAGGCAGGAACATATGCGCCGGATCGCCGCCTGGGCTCTCCCGGCCCTTCTCCTCGTAGCGGCCATCGGGGGCTGTGCCGTACGCGTCCCGCCCGCACCCCGCATCACGATGACGCCCTCGTCGGGCACCGTCACCACCCGGCCGCCCGGCGAGCGCATCGTGGTGCGGGCCGAGGGCGGCCGGCTGTCGAGCGTCGTGGCGTTCGCCGGACGGGACCTGGTGCCCGGGGGCTTCGACCCCTCCCACACCGTCTGGCGCTCCGCCCGTCCGCTGCGTCCCGCAACGGAGTACGCGGTGAGCGCCGTGGCGGCCGGTGCCCAGGGTGTCACATCTCGGTTCGCGCACCACTTCCGAACGATTACCCCGGACAGAACTGGACAGGGATAACTTAGGGGAACCCTGACCCAACGGACTTCGTTATTGCTTATGGAGGCGGGCAAATGGAGTCCTGGATCGTCTGGCTCATCCTGGCGGCGGTGCTCGGAGTCGCGGAGATCTTCACGCTGACCGCCGCTCTCGGGCTGCTGTCCGCCGCCGCGCTGCTGACGGCGGGAGCCGCCCTCGTCGGACTCCCGGTCGGCCTCCAGCTCGCGCTGTTCGCCGCCGCCTCGACCGCCGGGCTCGTCGTCGCGCGGCCGCTCGCACAGCGGCTCATCAGGCAGCCTCCGCTCCGGCGCTTCGGCGTGTCCGCCCTCATCGGCAAGCCGGCCTACGTGACCAGTCAGGTCACCGCGCACGGCGGCAGGGTGCGCATCGGCGGTGAGGAGTGGTCCGCCCGGGCCTACGACGACAGCCTCGTCATCCCCGCCGGCGCGACCGTGGACGTGATCGAGATCGAGGGCGCCACCGCCCTCGTCTACCCCAGGGAGTGAGCATGGAGGACCCTGCCCTGATCGGCGGCATCATCGTGGCGCTGGTCGTGGTGTTCACGGTGTTGCGCGCGGTCCGCATCGTCCCACAGGCCCGAGCGGGCAACGTGGAACGCCTGGGACGGTACTACCGTACGCTGGGCCCCGGCCTGAACTTCGTGATCCCGTTCATCGACCGGGTCCGGCCCCTGATCGACCTGCGTGAGCAGGTGGTCTCGTTCAAACCTCAGCCGGTCATCACCGAGGACAACCTCGTCGTCGACATCGACACCGTGCTCTACTTCCAGGTCACCGACCCGAGGGCGGCGGAGTACGAGATCGCGAACTTCATCCAGGGCGTCGAGCAGCTCACGGTGACGACGCTGCGCAACGTCGTCGGCGGCATGGACCTGGAGAAGACGCTCACCTCGCGCGACACGATCAACAGCCAGCTCCGGGGCGTGCTGGACGAGGCCACCGGCAAATGGGGCATCCGGGTCAACCGGGTCGAGATCAAGGCGATCGACCCGCCGAAGACCATCAAGGAGGCCATGGAGAAGCAGATGCGCGCCGAGCGGGACAAGCGCGCCGCCATCCTGACCGCCGAGGGGCAGCGGCAGTCGCAGATCCTCACCGCCGAGGGTGAGAAGCAGAGCGCGATCCTGCGCGCCGAGGGTGAGCGCACCGCGCAGATCCTCAAGGCGGAGGGCCAGTCGCAGGCGATCGACGAGGTCTTCCAGGCCGTCCACCGCAACGACCCCGACCCCAAGCTGCTCGCCTACCAGTACCTGCAGGTCCTCCCCCAGCTCGCGCAGGGCGAGGGCAACACGTTCTGGGTGATCCCGAGCGAGGTGACCTCGGCGCTTCAGGGTGTGTCCAAGGCGTTCACCGAATCGCTGCCGCCGTCCCCGGCCACGCGGGAGCGTGAGCGGAGCGAGGCGGGCAGCGCGGCCGTGGCCGCAGCGGAGCAGGCGGCGGCCGAGGCCAAGGCGGCGGCTGAGGACAGCGAGCTGGGACCACGCCAGATCGAGGCACGCAAGCAGGCCGCCGATCTGGCCGGCCTGCCCGGCGCGGCGCAGGCATCCGGTGCGGATCAGGACCCGGCCACGGCGACCCGCTCCACGAATCGTCCGTAACGCGCCAGCTCCGCCGTGGTGGGCGCGATGACCAGTTCGTTTCCGACCTGTTCTACGGCCGCCCGCAGTGCCCTGGCGGCCCTCCGCGCCCTGCGGCGGCCGCCCAGCCAGGCGACCACCCGGCAGAGCAATGCGACGAGCACCCCCGCCACCGCCCCGCCCGCCAGCAGCACGGTCGGCCACGGCACCCGGTCGAGGGTGGGCGTGGGCGGCCGGGGCAGCAGGAGATAGTCGAGCACGAAGAGCACGGCCAGCCACACGGCTCCGGCCGCCATCGCGGCGGTCAGCAGCCACTGCAGTGCTCCCGCCGCCCGCCACCACCGGGGTGTCCGCGACACGCCGAGCGAGGTGGTGGCCACCGCCCGGTCGAGGGCGTCGGCCAGCTCCGGCGTCCGCGACCGCGCCGCGTGCCGTACGGACGTCGCCCACGGCTCGGGCACGCCGGCGGCGGCCGCTGCGCCCATGTCCCGTACGGCCAGCTCCACCGCGGCGACCTGCACGGATGTCGCCGCCGGTAGCGAGGTGCGGGCGTCGCCGCCGCCCGACAGCCGCAGCCGCCGCAGCGGATCCGGGCGCAGCCGGCGCATCCACCGCGTCACCGGCCACCCGGTCGCGGCGACCGCCCGATGCCGGTGGGCCTTGGCGACCGCCCGGACGACCACCGGCACGGCGGCCGCCTGTTCCAGCGCCCGGGCGAGCTCCCGAGTCCGCGTCCGATCGGCGAAGACGCCATCCTGCCTGACGTGGTCGCCCGAGCCGGCGCCGTCGGCCGCCGAGTCCTGCAGCATGGCGGCGGCCGTGGCGGCGTCGGCGGCCAGTCGCGACGCCCAGGCCCGGCGGCGGGACACCCGCTTGTCGAGCACCGCGCGCAGCTCGGCGACGCCTTCACCGGTCCGTGCCGACACCCCCAGCACCGGCACGTCCCACAGCCCGTCGGCGGCGAGCAGCCGGCGCAGATCGTCGAGGCAGCGGGAGACCGATCGCCTGGGCAGCCGGTCGATCTGGTTCAGCACGACGACCGTGACGTCCCGGTGGCGGGCGAGCGGGCGCAGGTAGCGCTCGTGCACGGCCGCGTCGGCGTACTTCTGCGGGTCCAGCACCCACACCAGCAGGTCGACGACGCCGACCAGCCGGTCCACCTCCAGCCGGTGCGAGAGCTCGATCGAGTCGTGATCGGGCAGGTCGAGCAGGATCAGGCCGGAGGCCGCCCGGTCGGCGACCGTGTGCCGCAGCGGCACGCCGAGCCAGTCGAGCAGCGGGCCGGCTCCGGCCGGGTGCCACAGCGCCGCCTGGGCGTGGGCGGTCGTCGGCCGGGTCACCCCCACCTCGGCGAGATCGGTGCCGGTCAACGCGTTGAACAGCGACGACTTCCCGCTGCCGGTGGCTCCGGCGAGCGCGACTGCCGTGTGCTCCACCGACAGGCTGCGCCGCACCCCGGCCCGGTCGACCACGTCGCGCGCCCGGTCGATCGCGGCCGCGCCGAGCCGTCCCTCCGCCAGGTCGGCCGCCTCGGCGAGCGCCGCGAGCCGGTCGTCGAGCGGAGGCCCCGCTTTCCTGCCGAGAAGTTTCAAAGGGGCTGCCTTTCCCGTCTCTCCCGTACGGCCCGCGCCGCCTCCCTGAGCTGCGCCGCGGTGTCCGCAGCGCCCCCGAGCCCCGTCAGCAGGGAGGTGAACCGCGCGCGTTCCTCGTCGAGGAGGAGGCCGACCCGGCGGCGGAGGTCCTCACGGGCGCAGCGGGTCAGCTCACGCACGGCCTGGTCGCCGAAGACCGCCTCGAGCAGCTTCTGGCTCAGCACGCCGGTGCCGCCGGCGATGCCGACCTCGATGCCGGTGATCCCTCCGGTCGCGGAGAACACCGCCAACATGAGCAGCACGCCCAGACTGTTGACGCCGAACGAAGCGGCCCTGGCCAGGGTCCGCCGATCCGCCCCCTCCGACCTGACCAGGTCGAGCACGTAACTCTGCCAGGCGCGTACGGCCGTCTCGGCCCGGCCGGACAGCTCGGCGCCCGCGCGGCCGAGCCGGCCGGTGACCGCCACACCGGACCTCTCCAGCAGGTCCCGACCGGCGGGCCGGGCCAGCCACGACTCGACCGATCGCTCGGCCGCGCCGTCGGCCATCGCGCGGATCAACGCCGCGACGCCGCTCTCCAGCGCCACGCTCAGCTCCCGATCGGGAGTCGGACGGCCGGTGACGACCGCGGTGACCCGGTCACGCAGCCGCGCGACCCGCGACTGCAGCGACCGCATGAGGTCGCCGGTGCCGACGAAGTCCTGCCAGCGGGCCAGCACCTCGCCGCGCAGCAGCACGCCGTCCCGCATGCCCTCGTCGAACCCGAGCAGGGCCGAGGCGTACGCCTCCTCCACCACGGCGCGCAGCTCGGCGATGCCGGCCTGCTGCCGCTCGACCCGGTCGGCCAGTTCCGGCACCCTGGCCGCGACGCTGTCCAGCGCCCCGGTGAGGGTCTGCCGTACGACCGCGGCTCGTGAGCGTGCGTCGGCCGCGAGCCCGGCCAGCCAGTCGGAGATCGGCCGTACGGCTGAAGCGGGCAGCCTGGCGCGTTCCGACGTGAGCGCCAGCTCGGGCACCGAGAACAGCGGCGCGCCGGCCAGGCCGTTCTCCCTGAGCAGGCGGGCCAGGTCAGCGGTCACGGGCTCGCTCGCCTCCGGGGGCACCCGCTGCAGGATGACGGCGAGGGCGGTGCTGCGCTCGCGGGCGCGGCGCAGGAAGCTCCACGGGACCTCGTCCGCATAGCGGGCCGCCGTGGTGACGAACAGCCAGAGGTCGGCGGCGGCGAGGAGCTGCGCCGCCAGCTCGCGGTTGGCGCTGACGACCGAGTCGACGTCGGGGGCGTCCAGCAGCGCGAGGCCGGCGGGCAGCTCGCCCGACGTGGCGATCCTGAGCGTCCCCGGCTCGCCGCGACCGCCGCCCGTCGCCCCTCCCCCGGTCATCCGGGGCATGCCGGGGAGGACGTGCGCGGCGGTGAACCAGGCGACGTCGGCGGGATTGGCGACCAGGGTCGGGGCGAGCGTGGTGGGCCGCAGCACGCCGGGCTCGGTGACGTCGGCGCCGACCAGCGAGTTGACCAGCGTGGACTTGCCCGCACCGGTGGAGCCGCCGACGACGGCCAGCAGTGGCGCGTCGATGGCGGTCAGCCTGGGCAGCAGATAGTCGTCGAGCTGCCCGCTCAGCTCCTTGAGCATGCGCCGGTCGGCCGCTACGTCACCGATGGCCAGCGGGAACAGGTCCTGGTCGAGGTGGCGTCGCAGCTCCCGAAGCGCCCCGAGCAGCCGCTGCGTCCCGACCAGCCCGTCGTCGCCCGCCATAAAGACGGCTTTCCCGTACGAAACGGGTCAAATCACATGGTGATGTTGACGATCGCCGAGGCAGCGCGATGCCGCCGCCGCCTCCCGGCCCAGCCCTGAGGCCCGACGCGCCGTGGAGAGCAGCCTCGCTCAGTGGCGCGGAGCGCGCAGCACGTAGCCCACCCCGCGGATCGTGTGGATGAGCTTCGGCTCGATCCTGTCGATCTTCCGCCGCAGGTAGGAGACGTACGACTCGACGACGTTGGCGTCCCCGCCGAAGTCGTAGTGCCACACGTGGTCGAGGATCTGCGCCTTCGAGAGCACCCTGCCCTGGTTGACCATGAAGTAGTGCAGCAGCTTGAACTCGGTCGGCGACAGCCGTACGGGCCGGCCCGCCCGCCACACCTGCCGGGTGTCCTCGTTCATCTCCAGGTCCGCGACCTCGAGCCGTGACGGGCCCTCCTCGCCACGGGTACGGCGCAGCACGGCCTGGATCCGCGCGATGACCTCCTCCAGACTGAACGGCTTCGTCACGTAGTCGTCGGCCTTGTGCAACCCAGCGATCTTGTCCTCGGTCGCGTCCCTGGCGGTGAGAAAGACCACCGGGATCCGCGGTCCGGCCCCGCGCAGCCGGTCGGCGACGGCCAGGCCGTCCATGTCCGGCAGCATGATGTCGAGCACGATCAGGTCGGGCCGCTCCCGCTCGGCGGCCAGCATGGCGTCGGCGCCGTTCGAGGCGGTCACCACGTCGAAACCGGCGAACCGCAGGCTGGCCGAGAGAAGCTCCAGGATGTTCGGCTCGTCGTCGACGACGAGCAGGCGGCCCGCCGACTTCTCGGCTCGCGCCGCCGTCTTGAAGGCGCCTCCGGTGTTCGTGCGAGCGTTCGCCCTCATGCCGCTCCCTCCCCGTGGACCGAACCTCCCGCGCCGTCGGCGGACACCACTGTGCGCTTCGTCACTGACTGCATAGTCTTAAGACCATGGCAAACCCCGCTTCGGGCTACCTTGGCCGATCCTGAGAGTTTCCTGCCAAGCTCAGAAGCCGGCGCCACCCCCACCCCCACACCCCCACCCCCGTGATCTTGCGAATACTTGCAAACCACCCTCCGCACCTGGGCGGATTCACTTCGTGATCTTGCAGATTCTTGCAGACAAGCCCCCTGACCTGCACTTATACGTTCGCCGATCTTGCAGTTGGCCGTCAGCTACAAGATCACAGATGCCGTTTTCGCTGCTCAACGGCCAGGCCTGCGAGATACTGCAAGATCACGGAACCCAAAGTGCCTGCTCATGACCCCCACGCGCGAGAATTCGCAAGATCACGGGCATGGGTGGGGAAGGCCGGGGAGGGGGCATCTCGGACGGCTTAGGTCTGGGCTTCGGGGGCCAGGGGGAGGACGGCACGGAAGGCGGCCCCGGCTCCCGGCTCCGACCGTACGCTCACGCTTCCGCCGTGGGCGCGTACGAGTGAGTCGACGATGGCGAGGCCGAGCCCGCTTCCCCCCTCGGGCCGCCTCCGGGACGGGTCCGCGCGGTAGAAGCGCTCGAACACCCTGGCCTTCTGCTCGGCGGTGAGCCCCGGCCCCTCGTCGGCCACCTCGATGTACGCCTGTTCTCCGCAGGCGCCCACGCGCACCGTGATCTCGGTCCCCTCGGGGGTGTGGGTGGTCGCGTTGCTCATGAGGTTGCCCACGACCTGGCGCAGCCGCACCTCGTCGCCGAAGACGATCAGCGCCGTCTCGCCCTCCATCACCAGCGACACGTCGCGATCCGGGCAGAGCGTCCGCGCGTCGTGTACGGCGTCGGCCGCGATGGCCAGCAGGTCCACCGGCTGCTGCTGCAGCGGACGCTGCTGGTCCAGCCGGGCGAGCAGCAGCAGGTCCTCGACGAGCAGCCCCATCCGGGACGCCTCGCTCTCGATCCGCTCCATCAGCCGGGTGATGTCGGACCCGGGCACCTGCCGGTAGAACTCGGCGAATCCCCGGATCGACGTAAGCGGCGTGCGCAACTCGTGGGAGGCGTCGGCGATGAACCGCCGCATCCGCGACTCCGACTCGCGGGCGGCGGCCTCCGAGGCGGCCCTGGCCTGGAACGCCGACTCGATCTGCGCCAGCATGCCGTTGAGCGAGCGCGCCAGGCTGCCGACCTCCGTGCGGGGGTGGTGGCGGTCGTGGATCCGGCTGCCGAGGTGTCCCCTGGCGATGGCCGCGGCCGTCGCCTCGATCTCCGTCAGCGGCCGCAGGCTGCGCCGTACGACCACCACCCCGACAACGGCCAGCACGGTCATGACGACGGCACCGCACAGCAGTTCGATGACGGCGAGCTGGGTGGTGATCTGGGTGACCGAGGCCAGGTCCATGGCGACGACCATGGTGCCCACCCCGTCAATGGGAAGGATCTTGGCTCGCCAGCGTACATCGCCCGACACGGCGCGCACGGTCTGTGGGGCCGTGGACGTCACGGCCATCGGGCCCGGCACGTTCTCCACCGCCATCCCGGCCTGCGTCAGGATCGTCCTGCCCTCACGGTCGCGGACCTCCACCCGGCCCTCGGGGGGCACCCGCAGCCTGCTGAACGCGGTGGGGCCGCGCTGCACCCGCAGGGCGGCATCGGTGGCGATGCCGTGCAACTGCCCGTCCACCCGGGTGACGAGATAGTCGCGAAGCACGGACATGCTGCTCACCCCGAACACCGCCAGCGCGACGGCGACCAGCGCGAGCATGGCCGCGCTGAGCGTGATGCGCAGCGGAGTTCGTCCGGACACGACGGGTCTCAGGCGCCGTTGGGCGGAACGCGCATGACGTACCCCACGCCGCGCAGGGTGTGGATGAGCCGGGGATGGCGGTTGTCGAGCTTTCGGCGGAGCACCGACACATACGACTCGACGATCCCGGCGTCGCCCCGGAAGTCGTAGTCCCACACGTGATCGAGGATCTGCGCCTTGGAGAGCACCCTCCCGGCGTTGGCCATGAAGTAGCGCAGCAGCTTGAACTCCGTCGGCGACAGCGGGATCGCGCTGCCCGCCCGCCAGACCTCGTGCGACTCCTCGTCCAGTTCGACATCGGCGAACGTCAACCGCGGCGAGCAGGCCACGACGCCACCCGACGTACGGCGCAGCACGGCGCGGATCCTCGCGATGACCTCTTCCAGGCTGAACGGCTTGGTCACATAGTCGTCCCCGCCCAGGGTGAGACCGCGGATCTTGTCCTCGGTGGCGTCCCGTGCCGTGAGGAAGACCACAGGCGTCCGCGTACCACCGCCGCGCATCCGGCGGACAATGTCGAAACCGTCCATGTCGGGCAACATGACGTCGAGCACGATGAGGTCGGGCCGATGACGCTGGGCCGCCGCGACCGCCTCACTTCCGTTGGACGCCGAGTGCACCTCGAATCCCGCGTATCGCAGGCTCGCGGACAGCAACTCCAGGATGTTCGGCTCGTCCTCGACGATCAATAGCCTGGCTTCGGATGATTCAGTGACCATGGCGCGCACACTCTAGGGCATATGCGGTAAGGGCACCGTTAAAGCTATCTGAACGGCAATGCCCAGGTCGCCGGGAGGGCGGGTGCGCCGAGCCGGAATCCAAGCGGCTAAACCGGGTATGGGCCCCCGAACCAGTCCGCAACTCCTATTCGGGGGGTCACAAATGACCACAGAGAGTATCGGGAAAACCGCCCGCGACGTCATGCATCCGGGTGCCGAGTGCATCGGCGAGCACGAGAGCCTGCGTCACGCGGCCGAGATGATGCGCGACCTCGGCGTCGGCGCACTGCCGATCTGCGGGGAGGACGACCGCCTCAAGGGGATCATCACCGACCGCGACATCGTGATCAAATGCTGCGCCGAGGGCAAGGACCTCGAGGAGTGCACGGCGGGCGAACTGGCCGGCGGCCTCGTCTGGGTGGACGCCCAGACCAGCGTCGAGGAGGCGCTGCTCACGATGGAGCAGAACCAGATCAAGCGGCTGCCCGTGATCGAGAACGGCCGCATCGCCGGCATGATCAGCGAGGCCGATCTGGCCAAGGAACTGCCGGACAGCAAGCTGGCCGAGTTCGTCCACCGCGTGTACGCGCGCGCCTGACCGGGCCTGATCGCTCGCTGCGGCGGATCAGCGGCCGGTCCGGTACGCGATCACGCCGATGACGCCGATCGCCCCCACGGCGACGGCGACCCATAACAGGCCCATCGGCACGGCCACGCCGCCGTCGTCCGGCTGACGATGCTCCCGCGCGGCCGCGCGGGAGGCCGTCGGCTTCGCCGTACGCGCGGCGGATGAGGCGGACGGCGTGGCGTGCGGGCGGGCCTGCTGCGGCAGCTGCACCCGGTAGACCGGGCTGGAGACGCCCTCCGAGCCGACGAGCACCGCGGTGCCGTCCCGTGTGTAGGTGATCGACTCGGCCTGGTCCAGCGGCGGCATCGTCAGGTGCGCGAGGAGTTCGCCGGGCGCCCGGTAGACGGACGCGGAGAAGTATGTGCGGATCACGAAGCTCGACCCGTCGGGGGCGTAGGCCGCGTCGGTGGCCATGAGGGGAGCCGGGCCGACGCGGCGCAGCACGTTCACCCGGTCGGTGCGCAGCTTGGCGGGAGCCGCGTAGACGGATCCGGAGAACTCCTTGCTCACGATGTAGAGGCGGCCGGTGCGGGGGTGCACCATCAGGCCCTCCGCGTCATGCTTGCCGTCCTCGTACCGGAAGCGGTACCTGGTCGCCTGGACGGTCGCGTCCCGCATGGTCCGGGGCTCCATCACCTTGTAGACCGAGATGTCCGGCCAGACGCGGTTGTTGTCCCCGGTGTCGCCGAACCACAGCACACCCCGGCCGGTCTTGGGATCGACCGTGGCCGCCATGGCCTCCCAGTCGCGTGCCTCGGCATTGGAGATCGTGAACGTGGCCCGGGTCCGCCCGTCCATGCCTACGGCGAAGAACCTCGGTCCGTCGCCGCTGTCGTTGTGGGTGTAGAGGATGCCCTTGCGCGTGGGCGACATCGCCATCCCGCTCGACTCGGCGATGCGCGGGTCACGGAACTTGAACAGCAACCGCCCCTCGTCGTCCGCCGCCCGCTGTGCGAGGGCGGGCGCCGTACGCGCGTTCGCCGGGAAAGTATTCGCCGGGAGAGCGTTCGCCGGAAGCGGCAGGGTCGGCGCCACCACGACGGGCGATGCCACGAGGAGCGCCGCCAGGATCCGCACCGGGCGCGAGACCCGCCCCCGGGATGTCGGCCTGCCGCCCCGTCGATCGTCCCCGCGAGCCCGCCGTACCGATCCCGCCGATGCGCTCCCCATGCGGCAATCTTCCCCGATGCCGCCCGTCCTCGCGTGGAACGCCCCGTTCAGGCGGGTTATGAGCCTGGTCAGCAAACGTTGACCCCGGATCGGCGCCGGTCTCCGCGCGAGACCGGCGCCGTACGGTCAGGCACAGGCCCTCAGGCGGCGGCGCCGCCGTCGAGGACGAGGTCGAGGCCCACGGCGAAGCCGGCCTCGTCGGACGCGAGCCAGAGCACGGTGCCGGTGATCTCGTCGAGGGTGCCGACCCGGCCGATCGGGTTCTCGTCCCGCATCCGGTTCGCCCGATCGGCCGGCGTCTCCCCCGGCCGCAGGGACATCGGCGCGTCCAGCGCACCCGGGCTGACCGCGTTGATCCGGATGTTCTCCTCGATGCACTCCAGTGCGGCCGTCCTGGTCAGCGCGCTGACCGCCGCCTTCGAGGCCGCGTAGGCGCCCACCCCGGGTATGCGCACGTGCGCGCCGATGTTCGAGCTGATGTTGACGATCACGCCACCGCCCTGTGTCCCGCCATGCTGGGCGCGCATCGCGGCGATCTCGTGTTTCATGGCGAGGAAGACGCCGGTCGCGTTCACCTCCATGACCCGCGCCCAGTCCTCCTCGGCCAGCTCGGCCACCGTACCGGCCGCGAACGTCCCCGCGTTGTTCACCGCGACGTCCAGCCTGCCGTACCGGCCGACGATGTCGCCGATGAGCCGGGCCACATCGGCGGAGTCCGTGACGTCGACGGGGAGCGCCGCGGCCCCGGCCCCCTCGGCCTCGATGAGCTTGACGGTCTGCTCCAGCGCCTCCCGTCCACGGCCCGCCACCACCACGGTGGCGCCCTCCCTGGCGAAACCGAGGGCGATCGCCCGCCCGACGCCGGATCCGCCACCGGTCACCAGCACGACCTTGTCGGTGAATCTCATTTCGTTACCCCTTCTGTGATGGGACCTTCGGGAACGGGCCGCGGCCCGGACCTGGGAAACGCGACGGCGACCAGGGCCGCCGCGAGCAGGAACGCCGGCGCCAGAGCGGCGAGCGCGAAGCCGTACCCTTCGGCGGCCGCCCCCGCCGCGCTCAGCCCGCTCGTCCGGACCGCGTCGGCCCGGGCGCCGGCCAGCGCCACGAGCACGGCCAGACCTGCGGTCGGGCCGACCTCCATCGCCGTGGTGACCAGCCCGCCCGCGACCCCGGCGTCCACCGGGGGCACGTCGTCGAGGGCGGTCACGGTGGCGCCGGAGAAGGCCAGGCCGGATGCGACCGGGAAGATCAGCAGCCCGGCGAGCAGCTGACCCGCGTAGGGCGTGTCCGGTCCGATCCGGCCGAGCAGGAGCATCGACACCGCGGCGAGCGCGAGTCCGGCCACCGTGACCCGGCGCACCCCGAACCGCGCCACGAACCGTACGCTGACCGGCCCCATCGCGACGACCAGGAGGAAGGGCAGGAAGGCCAGGCTCGTACTGATCGGCGTCATGCCGCGTACCTGCTGGAAATAGAGGCTGAGCATGAACGTGCCGGTCGCGCTGGCCGCAGCGGTCACGAACACGACCAGCAGGGCCGCCCCGCGCCGGGGATCGCGCACCAGCCGGAGCGGGAGCAGCGGCGCGGCGGCCCTCGCCTGCCAGGCCACGAAACCGGCCGACAGCGCCAGGCCCGCGACGACGACATCGGCTCGCGTGGCCAACAGGCCGTGGCTGAACACCACCAGACCGACGGTGGCGAGCAGCGCGCCCGGCCAGTCGAGCGGGGACGCCGCCTGCGCCGGCGCGGACGGCAGGCGGGCCGCACCGGCGACGGTGACCGCGGCGACGACCGCCGGGATCAGGAACGACCAGCGCCACGAGAGCACAGCGGCGACCACTCCGGACAGCAGGCTGCCCGCGACGGCGCCGGTCACCGACAGCGTGCCCCAGACCGCCAGCGCGCGTGCCCGTTCCCGGCCCTCCGGATGGAGCCGGGTCACCAGCGCGACGGCCGCCGGAGCCGCCAGCGCGGCGCCCACTCCCTGTGCGAACCGCGCCCCGAGCAGTACGGCGGGGCCGGACGCGAGCGCGCCGAACGCCGAGGCCGCGGCGAGCAGCGCCATTCCGGTGACGAACACCCGTCGAGCCCCCAGGCGGTCGGCGAGCCTGCCGCCCAGGAGCAGCAGCCCGCCGAAGGTCAGTCCGTAGGCCGAGCTCAGCAGGGCCAGCTCGCCCTGGTCGAGGCCGAACTCGTGCTGAATCGCCGGCAGCGGGACCGTGATGAGCGTGATCGACGCGATCAGGGTGACCTGCGCGGAGCCGAGCAGGGTGAAGGGCACCATCTTTCTTGACCGATCATTCCAAAATAACGGCATGAGAGTGCCCTTTCAGCGGAGCCGTGAAGACCGTGCCCGACACTCCGGGCGGCCGGGAGGACCTGGGAACTAGGGGACCCGGGGACCCGGGAGATCGAGGGCCGGCAGGTCAGCCGAGGAGGCGCAGCGCCTGGGCGCCGGCGTCCCGCAGCCGCCCGGGGTCACCGTGCCCCTTCGACATCAGACGGACCCCCTGCAGGAGGACCAGCACGAACCGCGCCAGCGCCCGAGGGTCCGCGTCCGCGGAGATCTCACCCTGGGCCCGGGCACGGATGAGCGCGGAGGTGAGCGCGGTCTCCAGACCGGTCCAGTTGGCCTCGACGAAGCGGGCGACCCGCTCGTCCTCGGGGAGCAGCTCGGCGGCGGCGTTCACGATCATGCAGCCGCGCCGGTTGAGATCGTGGATCGAATCCTCGACGTACAGCTCCACCAGGGCGCGCACGGCCGGCAGGGCGGGTCCCGGCTGCGACAGCGACTCGACCGGGTCGGGGTCTCGGGTCCGCACATAGCGCTCCAGCGCCTTCAGGTAGAGATCGTGCTTGCTCCCGAACGTCGCGTAGATGCTCGCCCGGCCGATCCCCAGGTGCTCGACCAGATCGGCCATCGACGTCGCCTCGTAACCACGCTGCCAGAACAGCTCCAGAGCACGCCCCAGCACGACATCTGGATCGAACTCCTTGCTCCTCGCCATGCCCGTCACACTAATCAATCAAGAACGATCGGTCAAATAAGAACCTGAAGATGACGGGCGGCACCGTGTCGGCTCGACTGGAGTCCACTCCAGGTTCTTATCGTGGTCGGCATGGAGTACGGACAGCTTGGACGCACCGGACTGAAGGTCAGCAAGCTCTGCCTGGGCACGATGAACTTCGGCCCGCAGACGACGGAGGAAGACTCTCACGCGATCATGGATCGCGCCCACGAGCTGGGTGTCAACTTCTTCGACACGGCCAATGTGTACGGCTGGAAGAAGGGTGAGGGGATCACCGAGAACATCATCGGCCGCTGGTTCGCCAAGGGCGGCGGCCGACGGGAGCGCACGGTCATCGCGACCAAGCTCTACGGCGACATGGGCGACTGGCCGAACGACGGCCGCCTGTCGGCGCTCAACATCAGGCGGGCGGCCGACGCCTCGCTCAAGCGCCTCCAGACCGACTACATCGACCTCTACCAGGCCCATCACATCGACCGGAACACCCCGTTCGAGGAGTTCTGGGAGGCCATGGAGGTGCTGCGACAGCAGGGCAAGATCCTCTATGTCGGCTCCTCCAACTTCGCCGGCTGGCACATCGCCAAGGCGCAGGAGACCGCCCGCCGCCGCAACTTCCTCGGGCTGGTCAGCGAGCAGTCCCACTACAACCTGCTCGTACGCGCCCCCGAGCTGGAGGTCATCCCGGCGTGCGAGGACTACGGGCTCGGGCTGATCCCGTGGAGCCCGCTCGCCGGCGGCCTGCTCGGCGGCATCCTGCGGAAGATGGACAAGGGCCGGTCGGCCTCCGAGCACATGGTCGCCGAGCTCGACAAGCACCGGGACAAGATCGAGCGTTACGAGGCGTTCTGCGACGAGATCGGCGAAGACCCGGCCAACGTGGCGCTGGCCTGGCTGCTGACCCGGCCGGCCATCACCGCGCCGATCATCGGTCCCCGTACGATCGCCCAGCTCGACGGCACGGTACGCGCCCTGGAGGTCAAGCTCGACGACAAGGCGCTGGCCCGCATCGAAGAGATCTTCCCCGGCTACAAGACCGCGCCGGAGGAGTACGCCTGGTGATCAACCGTTGAGGAGTGCGCCGACGACCACGATGAGCAAGAGCAGCACCAGCACAGCGGGCAGCACCCAGTTTCGAGGTCGATCCACGTCTCCACCCTAATGGGTGGGCCGCCGGGCCCTCATATCGCGTGAGGGCCGCGCACTCCAGGGACCAAGGTCTCACCCGTCCCGTACATAGGTCAGTGATGTACGCCCCGGGGGCGATTCATCCCCTCCCCGGGGCGGGCGGGGCGCATCTCGGCCCCACCCCGGTCTCGGAAGTCCGCGGCCGCTCGGCCTGCCGCTGATCTCGCGCCGGAAAGATCCGGGAGGATCGGGGAAGATATCGTCGCGTCGTGATCACCGAGGAGCTGAGCAGGAACGTCCTGGAGGTGTGGGGCGACGACGGCGCCCGATGGCTGGCCGAGCTCCCGTCCATCCTGAGCGCCGTGGCCCGTGACTGGGACCTGACGGTGGGGGAACCGTACGCGCCGTCCTACCACTACGTCACCCGGGTCGTCTGCCCCGAGGGCACCCCGGCCGTGCTCAAGCTGGGCGTGCCGGGCGGTACGTCACCGACTGAGGCCGCCGCTCTCGCCGCCTTCGGCGGCCGGGGGGCGGCTCGGCTGCTGAATGTCGACCACAGCCGGGGCGCACTCCTGCTGGAACGCGTCACCCCCGGTCGGCGCCTGCGTGACCTGGTCCCGGCCCGCGACGCCGAGGCGACGTCCGCGTTGGCCGCCGTCATGCGTCGGCTGCACGTGCCGCCACCACCCGACCACCAGATCTCCGATGCGTCGTCCCAGGTCGAGGCGTTCGACCGATATGCGGCCACACATGGCGACAACGGTCCGCTGCCGCTGGATTTCGTCACGCGCGCGGGCGGGCTGATGCGTGAGTTGTGCGAGTCGGCCAATGAACTCGTCGTGCTGCACGGCGACCTGCACCACGACAACGTTCTGCGTGGAACCCGTGAGCCATGGCTCGCGATCGACCCGCACGGCCTCGTCGGCGACCCGGGCTATGACGTCGGCACGCTGCTGTACGACCCGGATCCGGATGACCGTGACGAGGCGCTGACCGCCCTGGTCCCGGCCAGGGTCGAGCAGTTGGCCGACGAACTGGCGATGCCGCTCGACCGCGTGGTGGCCTGGGGTTTCGTCAAATCGGTCATGTCGGACGTATGGACGGCTGAGGCGTGGACGCCCGGCGCGAACCGGTCCCCGATCAGCCGGGCCTTCGATGTGGCCCGCCTGCTGCTGCCCCACCTGTCGTGATCCGGAAGGGGCGGACAACGTGGGCGGTGACGTAATCGCTTCGTATCATCGGCCGCCTCCGCCGCTGGACGTCATCGAATGGTCGCCGTCATCGGCTCCCCGGGGTTGGCCAGGGGTTCCTCTCCGCGGAGTCATGCGCCACAGCCGTGCGGAGCGGCCGGCGTTACCGATCGAAATCCCCGGCTTTGACACCGCTGATGAACGCCCGCCACTCCTCGGGGGTGAAGACCAGCGCGGGGCCGTCAGGATCCTTGCTGTCGCGCACCGCGACCACCCCCGGGAGGTTTTCGGCGACCTCGACGCACTGGCCCCCATTGGAGCCGGAATAGGATGATTTGCGCCACTGCGCACCGCTCAGATCCATTTGGCCATCACTTCCTTGATCATACTCAGTGATACATGCTGAGGGTAGGCCCATGCGCGGATAGCTTCGTATCGAACCCAAACAGAGGCTACGAGATCGGGCGCGGTGGAGACTAGCCCTTGAGCTACCGAATCCGCATGAATCGCATCGGACTCACCATCAGGAAGCTCGGCGATCATAAAGGCGCCGATCAGGCCAGAGACACAGCCGGGGTCGACAAGTTGGACCGTCACATTGCTGCGCCCGGCAATCTCGATGAGATGACCAAGCTGCTCTCGCATCACCTGCGCTTCGCCGATCCGGCGGTGCAGTACTCCCTCGTCCATAAGGGCCAGGAGCAACGGCGGGTCCGCCCTGTCCAGGACACTGCGACGCTGTAGGCGGGCCTGGACTCGCTCCTCCACCTCCTGGGAAGTCACCCGAGGTTCTTTGGCGAGGAGATGTCGCGCGTAAGCCTCGGTCTGCAGCATTCCCGGGATCAGCAGCGGGTCCCAGCTGCGGAGGACGGTCGCGCGTGGTTCGACCTCGTCCATCCAGCCCATGAACCAGCTGGGGCCGCCGGAACGGGACACGATGCGGCGATATAAGCCGACAAAGTATTGTCTGTCGGTCAGCCCGAAGATCTGATCCAGCTTTTCGGCGTCCGACCTGGACGGCGTCCGCTTGGCGACCTCCAGACGGCTCACCTGGGTCTGCGTGCAGCCCAGCCGGACGGCCACCGCGCTCTGTGACAATTGCGCCGATTCGCGATAACGGCGCATTTCGGCACCGAAACGCGCCCGGGAAGAGTCGGCGTCGCGTTCGAGCACACCTTCCATCGCAACCTCCATAAGCCACGGAAACCGCGCGGTAAATGTACCCGCCATTCATGCGATAGACCTCCCCAAACCCTGACTGGTCATATTCTGGCGTGCTCTGGCATCCAATCCGGCCACACGATTCCGAAGCCTGCGGGCAGTCTTTGCGTAAGCCGTACTTCAGGGACCGGCGACGGCGACGGCCATGGCGACGGCCACGGCGACGCGAAAACGGACGCCAACCGACCGGACACCCGCAAATGGCGTTCGGCTGAGAAATCGTTCATCGATGTGGCGGCATCCGAAGGGCAGGAGCATGCGACCAGGCAGACGACTACATCAGCAGTACATCCACCTGGTGCGGCTCGCCTGGGACCTCCGTGAGCTGGGGTACGGCTCTGCCGTCGCGCTCCCCCGCGACGGGGAGCCGGCCCTGGTGTTCCCACATGCCGCCGATCACCTCAAGGTCAGGGTCTCGACCCGCGACGGCGACTGGTTCTTCACCTGGGGGCGTGGGCCGGGCCGACGAGTACGGGCGCTCGACGCCGAGGCGGCACGACGGATCACGGAGGTGACCCGATGACCACAACGGCCGCGACCACAACGGCCGCGACCACAACCACCGCGACCGCAACGGCCGCGACCTCCGACGCGGCACCCGGCACAGCCTGTCCTGCATCACCTGACCTCCTGGGCAGCGCCGTTCTCCCCGGCCGGTCGATATCTGTCGGGATCGCCCGCGCCTTCGTCCGCGACCTGCTGCGCGTGGCCGAGTGCCATCAGGTTGACGATGCACTGCTGCTGGTCAGCGAGCTCGTGACCAACGCCGTCCAGCACTCGGACTCAGGACTTCACCGGCACGGCCAGGTGTCGGTGGCGGTCGTCGACGCCGGTGCGACCATCCGCGTCGACGTAACCGACGACGGGTCGAGCGGAGCCTTCCCCATGGTCGCTGAGGCTGCAGATCTGGACACCGAACGCGGCCGAGGGCTGTGGCTGGTCGATCGATTGGCCACCCGCTGGGGAGCGCACGGGAGCCCGGCCGGTCGCGTCGTATGGTTCGAGATCGCCCGCCGCCCCGGCTGCCCCTGATCCTCCCCGGAGGTCAGGCCAATTGACGAGCTTGGCGGGCCTGCCCGGCTGGACGGGCCCGTCGGGCTCGCCGACGATGTCCGACTCGCCCGGCTCGTTCGGCTCGCCGGACTCGCACGGCTGGGCAGACTGTGCACATCCGCGCTTTGTCTGCACGCCGTTGCCGAGCCGTACGAGGAAGGGGAACCAGAGGAACAGGAACCATCGGCATAAGCGGCCAGAGGATCGGTGGCGACCGCGGAGGCCTCCGCACGATCCTGCACCTGTCCCCGCGCCTCCGGCCGCGCCTCTCTAACCGGCTGCGCTTCCGCATCCGTCTTCGTCGGTGCGTCCTCCCCCATCCGGCCACATTCCTCCTCGTGTAGCAGGGATGAAGCAGGGGAGAGACCGGCAGAAGAATCACGGGCAGACAGCGCGACCGGACCGGACAACTCCAGGAGCATGATCAGTTCCGTCGGATCGATCGGCCGCAACTCTGCCAACCTCAGCGCCATCCGCCTTGGCCGTCTCGGCATCACGAGATCCACACACCCCTCTTGCTCCACGGAATCCTCTCCCCGACAGGTCCGATGATTCGAAAACCTGTCCGTATAATCTCATGCTTCACTTACAAATGGCAACCTCTTCTTCCGATTAATTCAACGTAAATACGAGAAGTAAATGCCGTTCGCCCTTAATGTCCGCAACTTTGGGGTCTCTCACAGAGCAACGTGTGAGGCGAAGGCAGGGCGGAGCTCGGCCCAAGCCCATGCTCCGAGCGTCGTGTCGGTCGTGGTCGCGGGGGTCCGCGACTGCTCGGGAACGAACCCCTCACGTAGTCCGGTCGACATCCCTACGATGGCCTCGACCTGAGCTCGGGACATGCCGGCGTGGTTCGCATGGCGTCGTCGCCGACGCGATGGGCGGTGACCGTACGGCCCAGGTGGACCCGACGCATTCCCGGGGCGTACGGCATGATGGGGAACCGTGGAGAGATCGTTGGTCGTCTATGACGGGGACTGTGGTTTCTGTACCACCGCGGCGAACTTCGTCGAACGACGCATGAACGTCCCCGCCGACGTCCGGCCCTGGCAGTTCACCGACCTCGCCGCCCTCGGCACCACCCGGGAACGGGCGGAGTACGAGCTGCTCTGGGCGGACACGCGGGGCCGCCTGTACGGCGGGGCCCAGGCCGTCGCCAAGATCCTTATCGCGGCGGGACTGCCCTGGTCACCTCTGGGGCTGGTCCTGCGCGTCCCGCCCTTCCGGTGGCTGGCCCACGGGGTGTACCGGCTCATCGCCGACAACCGGCATCGGCTCCCCGGCGGCACCCCGATGTGCGTCATACCCGCCGACCAGCGCAGGAACGGCTGAAGCCGCCTCTGCGCCAGGCGCCGCTTCCTCCGTCCCCACGGCCGGGACACCGCCTGCGTGGCCGTGCCGTACGAGGCGCTCGGTGGGCAGGAAGGCGAGCAGCAGGCAGAGCACGTGCGGCCAGAACATGATCGAGATCGTGGCGTAGACCGTCAGGTGGAAAGCGGTCAGCACGCCGACTGCGGCGTATCGCCACCGGCCGTTCAGGAAGAGGACCACGATCGAGCCCAGCTCCATGAGCATGATCCCCCATTGGGACCAGTGCAGCACCCAGGGATAGTCGAGCAGTAACCGGCCCACCCCGGTGCCCCGGCGCATCACCGCGCGGACCAGCGTCGCACTGTTGACCCACTCCACGCCGCCGAAGCGGAGCTTGGCGAACGCCGAGAGGAAGTACGTCGCCACGACCGCGATCTGCACGCAGCGCAGCGCCCACGCAGCCGACTCGGCCGAGCCTTCGCCCCGCAACCGCGCCCTCGCCACCGTTGGCAGCACCGCCAGCGCCACCACGTAGGCGATACGGTCGTGGTCGACCTTCCCGAACGAGAAGCTGATGATCAGCTGCTCGAAGTAGAGCAAGAAGATCGCCGTACCGAGGACGCGCTGCCACCGTCCGGACGGCGCGAGGGCCGCGGCGAGCAGGGCCAGCGGGATCAGCGTCCAGGTGACCACGAGGATCAACGCGGGGGTCGGCCGGGGCAGATGCAGCAGTTCGGCCACGATCAGCGGCTTGTACAGTTCGGTCGCCGAGGCGTGATGCGATCCGAGCGGCCGGAGCACCAGCAGATCGAGCGGGATGAACAGGTACGCGGCGATCCGGAAGACCGCCACCCGGGCCAGGGGAACCGGCCCGAAGAACCAGCGGGTCAGCGCAGCCACTGGGCCACCACCTTGTCCTCGGTGCCGACGAACCTACGGTCGCGGAGCTTCAGGTAGCGCATCACAAGCCGGGCGCCGGTCCAGCGCGGCTCGGCGGGGCGCAGCCGGTCGTGAGCCTCCACAAGCCGGCCGACGAGCGCCGGAGCTGCTTGGAAACGCGGGATCTGGCCCTCGACTTCTGCTCGGTTCACCCCCACGGCGGACGAGTCGAGCGGCACCTCCCGCCAGGAGCCGTCCGGCATCCGGGCCTCCAGCACCATGACGTGGATGTTGCCGTTGGGCGGAGTGCTGGTGGAGTACATCCGGAACGGCCCGAAGGGGAAGGCGTCGTCATCCCCCCAGAAGGTGCCGACGCAGAGCAGCGCGACGCAGACCCCGGCGAGCACCAGCCGTACGTGCCTGGCCCGGGCGGAAAGCGGCGTCGAAGCCGGTCCGGCGAGAGGGGGGCCGGTGGGCTCGGCGGGCGGGGCGGAGGTGGGCAGAGCAGATGGGCCGCCCGGCGTGATCATGGGGTGACTTTACCAACTTTGGGCTACTTTCAGCCCGGGTCCGTCAGCCTCCCAGCGCGTACGCCTCGAGGGGCTCGTAGCGTACGGACGACCCGAGGTGGCTGCGGACCAGGTGTACGGCGTCCGCCCGCCAGACGCGGCCGCTGAACGAGCTCAGCCCATCGACGAGATCGCGCAGATCGTCACCGTCGCGTGAGCGGGCCAGCGTGAGATGGGGGTGGAACCGCTTGCGGTCCTGCTCCCCCGCCCCGGCGCGGCGTGCGCCGGCGGCGACCGAGTCGGCCAGCCGCGGCAGCGGCGGGACCGCGGTGAGGCCGAGCCAGAACACGCGGCCACGCCCCGCCGACGGGAAGGCCCCCGCGCCGGCGAACGACAGCGTGACCGGCCGGTGGCGGGCGGCCGCCCGGGCCAGCCGTACGCCCAGTTCCGGCAGCACCCGGTCGGGCACCTCGCCGAGGAAGGCGAGCGTCACGTGCCAGAGCGCCGGGTCTATCCAGCGCAGCCTGGGCCAGCCGGGCCGGACGGACTCCACGGCCGTGGCGACCTCGGCCAGTGCCTCAGGCGGAGGCAGCAGCGCCACGAACAATCTGCTCACTCGGCGAGTGTCCCCCCGACCGGTCACGCGATGCCCCCTCCCGCGAGGCTCCGTTCTGCGCGACCCCATCCTGTGACATTCCGTTAGGCGAGACGCCGATCCGAGAGGCGCTGTTCCGGAAAGCACCGTTCGAGGAGGTGCCGTTCGAGGACGTGCCGTTCGACGACGTGCCGTTCGAGGACATGCCGTTCTGTCGCGTACGGTCCTGGTCCTGCGCCGCCGCCTCCCGTGCGCCGATGCGCGCGGCGATCGCCCGGGTGAGCAGTACGGCGAGGCCGACGCCGGCGACGGTCAGCGCCCCGGCGGTCGCGACGGCCACCCGGGGGTTGACCAGCTCGGCCAGCCAGCCGACCAGCGGCGCACCGATGGGCGCTCCCCCGGTGACGACCAGCACGTACATCCCCATGACCCGGCCGCGCATCTCCGGCGAGGAGCCGAGCTGCACGAACGTGTTGGCGGTCGTGTTCACCGTGATCACGGCCATCCCCGCGGGGACAAGCAGCATCAGGTACGCCCAGTAGGCGGGGGCGAACCCCGCGGCGATCTGGAACACGCCGAAGCACAGTGCGCCGGCGATCAGGAACCGCCGGCTGGGCTTGACCCGCTTGGCCGCGAGCAGCGCACCGCCGAACGCCCCCACGGCGAACGCGCTGGACGCGATGCCGAAGGAGGAGGCCCCCGCACCGAAGACCTCCCTGGCCATCAGCGCGATGCCGGTGGACAGACTCTGGGTGAATATCGCGGCGAACCCGACGATCAGCAGCGGCAGCAGCAGGCCGGGCCGACCGGCGGCGTACCGCAGACCCTCCCGGAGCTGGCCCTTCGCCCGCGGGACGGGCTCCGGGGTGCGCAACTCGGACGGCCGCATCAGCAGCAGTCCGGCGATCACCGCCAGGAACGAGGCGGCGTTCAGCAGGAAGATCTGTCCGGTGCCGATCCAGGACATGAGGACGCCGGCCACGGCCGGGCCGACGATCCTGGCCAGGTTGAACGACGAGCTGTTCAGCGCGATGGCGTTCGGCAGGTCACGGCGGCCCACCATCTCCACCACGAACGACTGCCGGGTCGGCACCTCGACACAGGCGACCAGTCCAAGCACGAACGCCATGACGTAGACGTGCCACACCTGCACCGTGCCGGTCACGACGAGGACGCCCATGGTGAACGCGAGCAGACCGAGCATCGCCTGGGCCACGACGAGCACCCGGCGCTTGGGATAGCGGTCGGCGAGCATGCCGCCCCACAGCCCGAAGAGCAGCACGGGGAGGAACTGCAGCGCGACCGTCACTCCGAGCGCGGAGCCGCTACCGCCTGTGAGGTCGAGGACGAGCCAGTCCTGCGCGGTCCGCTGCATCCAGGTGCCGGTGTTGGAGATGACGCCGCCGGCGGCGAAGAGCCGGTAGTTGTGGTTCCGCAGCGAGCGGAACATGCCGTCCGACTCTCGGCCCGCTAGATCTTGGAGAGCTTCTCCAGGATCGGCGCCGCCGCCCGTAGTGTCGCCCTCTCCTCCGGCGTCAGCTCCCTGATCCGCTGCGCCAGCCACGCCTCCTTGGCCCGGCGCTCCTCCTTGAGCAGCACCGCTCCCTGATCCGTCAGGCTGACCGTCACCTGCCGCCGGTCGGTCGGGTGAGGCGTGCGTTCCAACAGCCCCCGCTCCTCCAGCTTGGCGATCACGCGAGTCATCGAAGGCGGCTGCACCTTCTCGTGCTCGGCGAGTTCGCCAGGGGTGATGGCGCCGTGACGCCCGACGGCGGCCAGCGTCGCGAACTGGGTGGGTGTCAGCGAGTGATGGGCGGCCTGTTTGCGCAGCCGACGCGTCAGTCGCGCCAGTGACACGCGCAGTGCCGCGGCGAGCCCGGCATCGCTGCGCAGGTTCTCGGTGTCCTTGACCGCGTTCTTCGCGGCGCTCTTCGTCGCGTTCTTGTCTGGGTTCGTTAGCATAACTCATTACCTTTGCTAACTATATGCCACGACGGGACATTCCGCGAACCGCATGCGAGAGGCCGCCACGGTGTGAGTCACCGTGACGGCCTCCGTCGTGTCCTTCCCGCGTCCTTCCGCGTCCTTCCCGGTCCTTCTCGCGTCCTTCCGCGTCCTTCCCGGTCCTTCTCGCGTCCTTCCGCGTCCTTCCCGGTCCTTCTTCCGGGCGCCGCGCCGCTCAGGCCGGCCCGGGCATGCCCCCGTGCTCGGACTCTTTCGGCTCGACGAGCACGAGCCAGTAGCCGGAGACGTCACGCATGACGGCCTCGACGCCGTACGGCCGCTCGGCCGGCTCCTGGAGGAATGTGACGCCCTTGGCGACCAGCTCCTGGTAGGTCTTCCGGCAGTCGTCGACCCGCAGGCCGAGACCGCCCATCTGACCCTTCTCCAGCTGGCGCCGGTAGAAGTCCGCGGCCTCCGCGTCGAGCGGCGGACCCGGCTTCATGAGCGTGATCTGGAGCTCGGGTTGATTGGGATGACTCACCGTGAGCCAGCGATAGCCGTCGCCCATCGTGAAGTCCGTACGCACGACGAAGCCGAGGACATCGACGTAGAAGTCCCTCGCCTCGTCCTGGTCGAGGCAGTAGACGGTAACCAGAGAGACGTTCGTAATCATGGGTGTGAACCTATCCCGACCCCTCTGACCTGGGCTTCTCCAGAATTGCACAATCCGCTCCCGCCGCATCCGGGGCCCTCGTGGCGGCGAGGTCGAGCACCCCGCTCATGAACAGGTAGCACCCGGGAACGTGCGGTCCGCCGCGCGCCGCCCAGCGCTCGCGGTAGGCGCTGGGGCTCTCCCCCACCAGTCGGCGGAACTTGGCCGAGAACGAGCCCAGACTGGAGAATCCGACGGCCATGCAGACCTCGGTGACGGTCAGGTTGGCGAACCGCAGCAGGTCCTGGGCCCGCTCAAGACGGCGGCGGGTGAGGTATCGGATCGGCGTCTCGCCGTACGCCGCCTCGAAGCAGCGGATGAAGTAGAACTTGGAGATGCCGGCGACGGCGGCGAGCTGGTCGAGATCGAGCTCGCTCCGATAGTCGCGGTCGATCCGGTCGCGTGCCATCCGGAGCCGGGGAAGCAGTTCCACCGGCACCGCGCGGTGTGCCCTGCCAGTCACGTTATGACACTACCCAGGCCGGACCCCTGACCGGCGGGGAAACGCAAGCGGCCGCCATGGCGACGATCGATCACCATGGCGGCCGGGCCGTACGTCCAAGACGTGAATTGGAGCCGTACGTCAGGCGATGCCGAGCAGACCCTTGATCGGCTCCAGCGTGAAGTAGACGACGAACAGCGCGCCCACGATCCACAGCAGGGGGTGGAGCTCCCGGATCTTGCCGCGGAAGACCTTGATCGCGATGTAGCTGATGAAGCCGGCGCCGATGCCCGCGGTGATCGAGTAGGTGAACGGCATCAGCACGATCGTCAGGAACGCCGGGATCGCGATCTCGAAGTCGCTGAAGTCGATCTCCTTGATCTGGGTCATCATGAGGAAGCCCACGATCACGAGCGCCGGGGTCGCCGCCTCGAACGGCACGATCTCGGTCAGCGGCGCGAAGAACATGGCCAGCAGGAACAGCAGGCCGGTGACCACGCTGGCCAGTCCGGTCCTGGCGCCCTCGCCGACGCCGGCGGCCGACTCGACGTACGTCGTGTTCGACGACACGCTCGCCGCGCCACCGGCCGCGGCAGCGATCGAGTCGACCAGCAGGATCTCGCGGGTGCGCTCGACGGTGCCGTCCGGGCCGACCAGATCGGCCTGGCGTCCGACGCCCACGATCGTGCCCATGGTGTCGAAGAAGTCGGCGAGCATGAGCGTGAAGACGAACATCACGGCGGCGAGGCCACCGATCTGGGCGAAGCCACCGAACAGGTCGAACCGGCCGAGCAGCGACAGATCCGGCACCTCGAACAGCTTCGACGGCCACGCCGGGACGATGAGCGACCACGCGTTGGGGTCTGCGGGCTTGCCGTCGACGACCTGCGGACCCAGCTTGGCGATGGCCTCCACGACGATCGCCAGCACGGTCGTGCCGACGATGCCGAGCAGGATCGCGCCCTTCACCTTGCGGGCGACCATGAACGCCATGATGAGCAGGCCGATCACGAAGACGAGGGTCGGCCATCCCGTCAGCGACCCGTTGCCGGCCACGCCCAGCTTGACGGGAACCGTGGTGTCGCTGGCGTCGGGCATGCGCCGTACGAACCCGGCGTCGACGAACCCGATCAGCGCGATGAACAGGCCGATGCCGACGCTGATCGCGGTCTTGAGCTGGGCCGGGATCGCGTGGAAGACGGCCGTACGGAAGCCCGTCACCACGAGGATCGCGATGACGATGCCCTCCAGCACGACCAGACCCATCGCGCTTTCCCAGGTCATCTGACTCGCGATGCCGAACGCCACGAACGCGTTCAGGCCGAGGCCGGCCGCCAGCGCGAACGGCACCCGGCCGAACACGCCCATGGCGATCGTCAGGATGCCCGCCACGAAGGCCGTGGCCGCCGCCACCATGGGCAGGTTGGGCGCCTCTCCGCCGCCGAGGAACTGGCCGGTCTTGTCGGCGACGGTACCGATGATGATCGGGTTGAGCACGACGATGTACGCCATCGTGAAGAACGTGGCGAAGCCGCCACGGACCTCCTGGCCGATCGTCGAACCACGCGCCGATATGAAGAAGAAGCGATCAAGGGGATTGAGGGGTTTGGTCACGGTCTCACTCACTCGCCGCAGCGTTTCGGGCGGATACCACCCGCGAAAGGGGCCGGAAGCAGCGTAGTGGCTAGGTGACCGATTTGTCGCAGCAGGGTGCCTCCTGGGCGACTCCGCGTAAACTGCTTCGCGTGACCCAACCACGTCGGCCTGATCCCCAGCCGCTGCAGACCCGTGACACCCCGACGATCCTCGTGGGCACCGGGCTGTGGGCGGCCGCCCTCCTGGTGGTCCTGCTGGTCGTCCAGCCGACCGACGGCCGCCCGATCTGGACCTGTGTCGTCGGCATCGGGCTGGGGGTGTTCGGCCTCCTCTACGTACGCCGCCGTGACTCACGGCGGCGTGACGCCGCAGAGTAAGCCGCAGATCAAGCCTCAGAGTAAGTTTCAGAGTGAGGCGACCGGGTCGAGATCGGCCTCGGCCAGCAGCAGCGGCACCCGGCCCGGATCGCGCAGGAGCGCGGCGACCGCCAGCCGGTCGCCCCACTGTCCGGACGCCCAGGCGAGACCTCGGGCCAGGCCCTCGACCCCCGAAGCGTGGACCTTGCCCTCGAAGAACCGCCACGGCACCGGAGTGCCGTCCACCAGCAGGTTCTCGTGCTCGACGTAGGTCGGCGGGGCCGAGGGCAGCAGTGAGCGCACCTCCTCGGGGACCGGACGCTCGCTGCCCGACGAGGTGACGGCACCGGAGACGATCTCACCGACCAGCGGCAGGTCGAGCACCTCCGACAGCGCCTCCGCCAGATCGAACGGCGCGAGCACCAGCGGCCGGTCCGCCACCAGCGGCAGCAGGTCGGGCGCCTCCACGACGACGGGACCACGCCCGTCATCGACGTCCGCCACCACGATCGAGCCCTTCTGTACGGCTCTGACCGCCTCGGGCGGGTGGACCCCGGCGGGGTCGACGGCGGCGAGCGCGATCCACAGGGCGCGCAACTGCGCCCGGTCGACCTCCACCGACGGGTCGGCCAGCAGGTCGAGCAGCTCGTCCGGGCCGCCGTGCGACGCCAGCAGCGCGTCCAGCGACGACCTGACGCCGATCAGCTCGAGCGCGGCCTCGTCGATGCCCGCCGGGGCGTCGCCGTACAGGCCGAACAGCAGCGGGTCGCCCGAGGGAAGCCGCAGCGAGGTGGGGCGCCTGCCGTCGAGCACGGGATGGCGTGACAGCCACCACGCGGTGTACGACGGGACCTCGATGGTCTGCCCGGCGGCGATCACCCGCAGCGGGCGCAGCACGGCACGCAGCGGCGGCCTCGACAGCAACGCCAGCGCGGCCGGCCAGTCGGCGACGTACTCCAGGTCGCGCACGGCGCTGAACTCGGGCGCGACCGGCGGCACGTCGAGGTCGGGCAGCCGATCGTGCAGGAGGTCGAGCACGGCCTCCAGCCACTCGTCCTCGAGATCGAGATCGTGGTCGCAGTCGGCCGGGTCGAGCAGCACATCGGTGTCGTTGGCGACCGCGAACCCGTCGAGCACGCCCGCGGCCGTCAGCACGTTCGGCCCGAACCTCGCCACCAGCTCCGGCGCCGCCACGCCGAACGGCACCTCGGGATCGATCAGCCCGGCCAGCGAGCCGTCGGCCAGCAGCAGGTCGCCCGCCGCGTAGAGCTCGCCGTCCGCGCCGCGCAGCGCCAGATCGGCCAGCCACGGCGCCTCCCCCGCGGTCAGCCCGGCGGCCTCGACCAGGGCCAGCACGGCCTGCGCCACCGGCTCGGGATCGGCGCTGTGCAGCGACTCGGCCACGGCGGCATGGGTGAGCGGGTCGTCGAGCACGGTCCTCGGCGTCGCCTCGGCCGCGCCGAGGCGGAGCAGCAGCGGGTGGGCGGCCTCGGGATGCACGATCCGCAGCCCGAGCGGCGCGAGCGCGGCAGGGTCCGACACAGTGGAGCCGCTCGCGCCCGACAGCATGACCGTGCCGCGCGGTCCCCGCACCAGGCGGCCGTCGGCGAGCGGCACCGCGACCGCGGCGATCGCCTCCGGGTCGTCGGCGGGCAGCACCTCGTACAGCGACCGCCACCACGCCGGATCGCGGTCCTCCACCGCGTCGCCGGTCAGCATGTCCACCACGTCGGCGAGTTCCACCCGCCGGACGCCGAGCGTGGTCAGCGCCGGGTGACGGGAGGCCCATCCGGCGGGCAGCAGCCCGGGGACGATGCCGGCGATCTTCTCCAGGAACTCGGCTGAGCCGAGGACCGCACGCGCCTGGCTCCCCGGCACGGGGTCGTCCTCGCCGATGGCGGGCAGCAGCGGGGTGTCCGGCAGCAGCCGGATGATCTCCTGGCGGATCGCCGCGTCGAGCGCCCCCTTGCCCATCATCCCGGGCACGAGATCGAGCAGCTCGGGTGTGCGCGGCAGCTCCTCCAGCAGCCGGACGTACGCCTCGGCCGCCCGCTTGACCAGGAAGTCGGCGAGCGGCCCCGGGGCGACGTGCCGCCGGTCGGTCGTCATCGGGAACGTGGCGATGAGCAGCGCGGGCAGGTCGAGCGGCTCGTCGCTCGGCGTGGGCGCGTGCACGACGCGCGGGACGTCGCCGCCGCCCGCCGCGTCGGGCCGCCGTACGGCCCAGCGGACCTCCCAGTAGGGTCTGGCCCGCTCCTCGGTGGGACGGTCGGCGAACAGCTCGGCCACCTGCTCGGGGGTGAAGGCGCCCGACTCGGCGACCACGTGCCACCCCTCGGCGGAGATCTCCCGGCTCCGCCCCTCGACCTCGATCTCGATGACCTTCAGCGCCGGCATCGCGAGCGGCAGGGCGGGGCCGGCCTCCTCCAGCATGCGCCGTACGGCCCGCTCGGCCGCCTCGTCGCGCAGCGGGAGCCGTACGACCGTGTCGAAACCGTCGGGAACGGCGAGCGAGTCGTCGGGGAACGGCAGACGGAGCAGCGGCACGTGCCCCGCGCGGTCGGCTAGCTCGGCGGCCAGCTCGGGGCGACCGGCCACGAGCGCGGCCGTCTCGTCCCGGGACCAGCGCACCCCTCCCGTCTCACGGGAGGCGATGGCGGGGGCGTCGGTGACCGAGACCACGGCGGCGAAGCCGACACCGAACCGGCCTGCGGCCCCGGTCTCGTCCCGCTTGCCGGAGACGCGCAGCGTGCAAAGGCCCTCGACGCCCGTCGCGTCGAGCGGTGCGCCGACGTTGGCGGCGAGCAGCACACCGTCGCGCAGCTCCAGCCGCAGGCGTCCGGGCACGCCCGCGCGCAGCGCGGCGTCGGCGGCGTTCTGGGCCAGCTCCACCACCAGGCGATCGCGGTAACCGCCGAGCGCGAAGTCCTCCTCGGCGTTGGCGTCCTCGCGGAACCGGGCCGGCGAGGCCGTCCACGCCGCGAGAACCGTCTCACGCAGGCGCGCGGCGCCTAGGTCCAGGTCATGCATGATCAGGCTTGGTCCATCAGGTCGTAGCCCATGTCGTCCAGGATCGGGGGCGGAGGTTCCGCGATCATCGAGGGTACCGTGGTCGCCTCGGAATGGGCGCCGCAGCCATGATCGACCGCGACCACGCGGCCGTCGTCCGGGGCGTACTCGTTGGCGCACACGCCGAACGCGCGCCCGAGGGCACCGGCGAGCGGCCAGTAGAAGCCGCAGGTGGAGCACTGCGCGGGCGCCGCATGAGCGATCGGCGCGTCCGGTCCGGGCTCCCCCGAGCGCCAGCGGCGCGCGGCGAGGTCGCGGCCGATCGGCGACAGCACGCGGGCGCGGCCGAGGCCCGGCTCGAGGACCGCCTGGCGGTCGGTGTCCTCATCGGTCGCGGTGTATCCCGGGACCAGCCGGTCGTCGTCGGCCTCGGCCGGCAGCAGGTCGCCCACGCCGAGGTCGCCCGGGCGCAGCCGTTCGTTCCACGGCACCCAGCGCGGCGCCAGCAGCGCGCCGGCCCCGGGCAGCAGCACGGTCTCGCTCACGGTCACGTTGCGGGCACGGGAGGCGCGGACCACGGTGCTCGCCCAGCGCCAGCCCAGGTAGGCCCGATCCAGGCATTCGAAGTAGTGGGTCACGACCCGGTCGCCCTCGCTGTCGAAGCCCAGATGCTCGCCGACCTCACCGGGTCGCGCGATCGCTTCGACGGCCGTACGGGCGAGATCCACCGCCGCCGCACAGGCCGCATCGACTGGAGTGCTACGGATTCGGGTTCGACTCACACTCCATTTTCACCCACGCTGAGACCAAACTTATCCGTGCCTCGGCAAGAAGCCGGAAGTCAGGCGTCCAGATCGTCCGCGACGGCCCGCAGTACGGTGGCCACCTTCTTGGCGTGAGCCGCGTCCGGATGCTTGCCCCGTTGGTAGGAGTCGGATATGTCGTCGAGCAACTTGATCAGATCCTCGACGATGACGACCATCTCGTCCGGCTTCTTTCGCTTGGCCTTGCTCCTGGGGGACCTGGCCAGTGTGGGCGGCTGCTCGACCAGCCGGACGGACAGCGCCTGTTGACCTCGGCGGCTCTCGGCCACACCGAACTCGACCTTCTGCCCTGGCTTCAACGCCTCCACGCCCTTGGGCAGCGCAGAAGAGTGCACGAAGACCTCGCCGCCGTCGTCGCGCGTGAGAAAGCCGAACCCCTTGTCGGCGTCGTACCACTTGACCTTGCCACTCGGCACAGAGCTGACCTCGTTCAGACTGTCGTGAAGGTGATGGATGTAGGTTATGCCCACAGAGGGACCACGTGGACCCTTCTTCCGGGCGGGAATCAGAAGCCTCGCTTCAAGGACCGGCCATACGATGGAACGGATGAAGGGCAGGGAGTTCACCGAGTGGCTGCGCTGCCGCTCTGACGAGCAGCTCAGGGCGCTCGTAACGGCACGGCCGGAACTCATCACGCCCGTTCCCGCCGACATCGACGGCCTCGCCGCCCGCGCGAGCAGCCCGTCCGCCCTCGGCCGCGCGCTCGACCGGCTCGACCGGTTCACCCTCTGCGTGCTCGAAACCCTCGTGGTGATGCGGCCCGGCCCCGCCGACCTAAGGTCTCTGCTGGCCCGGGCCTCGTACGACACGGACGGTGAGAGCGGCGAGCCCGCGTCGTCCCCCGCGTCGGAACCGGCATCGGGAACGGCATCGGGAACGGCATCGGAACCGGCGTGTGAAACCACATCGGGAACCGCAACCGGAACGGCACGTGAAACCACGTCGGGAACCGCATCGGGAGCCGCGCTCGAAACGTCACTCGAGGCGGCGCTGGAAGCGGCGCTCGACCGGCTCCGCGAGAACGCCCTGGTCTACGACCGGCACCCCGACGCCGACCCGGACGACGGTGTCGTCGGCGTGCCGCTGCCGGCTCCGGGGGTCGCCGAGGCCCTCGACCCCGCCGCCGGGCTCGGGCCGCCGGCCGCCGAGGTGTTCCGCCATCACCCGCCGGAGCAGATAGAGGCGATGCTCGCCGCCATGTCGTCCGGGACGCGGAGGGGCGGGAACCCGCGGCGGAACGGCAGCGCCCCGGTGGAGCGGCTGACCGCCCGGCTGTCCGACCCCACGACGGTCGCCCGCCTCGTCGCCGAGGTCTCGCCCCAGGCCCGCGCCGCACTCGACGACCTCACCTGGGGCCCGGCGAGCGGGCGGCTGCCCAACGCCCGGCGCGAGGTGACCGCCGCCACGGCGCGGACGCCGATCGATCAGCTCCTCGCCCGCGGTCTGCTCGGCGCGACCGGAGAGGAGACCGTCGCCCTGCCTCGCGAGGTCGCCCTGTTCCTGCGTAACGGCCGCCTCCACCGGAACCTGTCCCCCCACCCGCCCGAGCCTGCCGGAGCCGTACGCGACCTCGGCCTGGCCGACCGCACCGCCGCCGGGCAGGCGTTCACGTTCACCCGCACGGTCGAGGAGCTGTGCGAATGGTGGAGCGCCGACCCGCCCGGAGTGCTGCGGGCCGGGGGCCTCGCCATACGGGACCTGAAGCGCGTCACGCAGACCCTCGACGTGCCCGAGTGGGTCGCCGGCCTGGTGGTCGAGGTCGCGCACGCGGCCGGGTTGATCGCGGACGGGGACGGGGAGTGGCTGCCGACCGACGCCTACGACCCGTGGCGGATCAGGTCCGTCGAAGATCAGTGGGCCGGGCTGGCGGCCGCCTGGATGGGCATGGACCGCGTGCCCGGCCTGATCGGTGAGCGCGACGAGCGCGACCGGCCGCTCAACGCCCTGCATCCGGGCCTGCGCCGGGCGGGCACCGGACGGGTGCGCGCGCAGGTGCTGCGTGTGCTCGCGTCGGCGGCCCCCGGCGTCGCGCCGACCGTCGAGTCCGTGCTGGCCCGGTTGGCGTGGGAACGGCCACGCCAGCGAGTCGCGCGGCTCGACCGGATCGTCGAGTTCACCCTGCGCGAGGCCGAGCATCTCGGCGTGACCGGGCTGGGCGCGCTGTCGGCACACGGCGCCGCCCTCGGTGCCGTACGGAAACCGCGCCGAGGCACCGGTAAGGAGCGGGGCAGGGCAGACGAGCGAGGCAAGGCAGATAAGCGGAACAGGGGAGACAAGGGCGACAGGAGGGACGGCGGCGGCACGGCGGCCGAGCTGCTCGCGCCGCTGCTGCCCCAACCGGTCGACCACGTGCTGCTGCAGGCCGATCTCACGGCCGTGGCGCCGGGACCGCTGACCACCGGCCTCCAGCGTCAGATCGCGCTCATGGCCGACGTCGAGTCGAAGGGGGGCGCGACGGTCTACCGCTTCGGTGAGGCGTCGATCAGGCGGGCGCTCGACGCGGGACAGTCGGCCGACGAGCTGATCTCCGCGCTGGAGCGGCACTCGGCCACTCCGGTCCCCCAGCCGCTGCGCTACCTGGTCACCGACGTGGCCCGGCGGCACGGGCGCATCCGGGTCGGCACCGCCTCCGCCTACGTCCGGTGCGACGATCCGGCGGTCCTCGACGAGGTGCTGGCCGACCGGCGGGCCGCACTGCTGCGACTACGACGGCTCGCCCCGACCGTGCTGGCGTCCAAGACGTCCCGGGCCGCGCTGGTCGACTCGCTGCGCGCGATGGGCTACTCGCCGATGGCCGAGTCGAGCGACGGCGACGTGCTGGTGACGCGGGCCGACGCCAGGCGGACGGTCACCCCTCCGTCCGCCTTCACATCGGTCGCCGCCGGGCCTGAGGCCGATCAGTCCGACCTGGTGGCCGCGGCCGTCCGGGCCGTACGCGCCGGCGACGAGGCGCACCTGGCGCGCAGGCATCCGGCGCAGGCCCCCGAGGGCGAGGTGCCGCGGTCACCGTCGAGCACCACCATCGACGCCCTCCGGGAGGCGATCAGAGAGGGATCGCGGGTCTGGATCGGTTATCTCGACTCCCAGGGCCACGCCACGAGCCGCATACTCGAACCCGCTCGGGTGGAGGGCGGCTACCTCACGGCTTACGACGAGACCCGGGCCACGATCCACCGCTTCGCCCTCAGCCGCATCACCGGCATCACGGACATCAGGTCATAACCGCTCTCCCATATCTTGGTAAACCTTGGGCTTCGCATAGAGCAAAGGAATCTAAGGTGACGACCCCACCACAGCCTGGCCACGACCCACAGGATTGGCAGAACGCGGCCAACCCCTATGGACCGCCGCCGGGTCAGGACCCCTACGGCCGGCAGCAGTACGGCGGTCCACCGCCCGGGTACGACCCGAACCACGGGCCGGACCCCAACCAGCAGTACGGGTACGACCCGAACCACGGGCCGGACCCCAACCAGCAGTACGGGTACTACCCGCCGCCCGGGCCGGGCCCCTACCAGAACCAGTACGGGTACTACCCTCCCGGCGGCTACCCGCCGCGGCAGGAAGGGCCGCGCACGCACGCGATCGTCGCCCTCGTCGTCAGCCTCGTGCTGGCCTTCAGCTGCTACGTGTCCCTCGGCGGCATCGCCGGGGCCATCCTGTCCGGGATCGCGCTCAGCAAGGTGGACACCCAGCCGGACACGGCCCGGCGTCTGCTGAAATGGACGTGGGTCTCGATCGGCATCAACGTCGGGCTGCTCGTCATCGGGATCGGCACGCTCATCTACCTCGGGGCCAACGGCTACCTGGACTGACGCCCGCCTGCCGAGTTCCACCGACCGGGGACTGATCCGGCCCCGCCACGTGTTGGATAGGCGTTAGCCGTACGAGGGGGAGTGGAGATCGACATGACGGGGATGGCCGGGCCGCTGATCGTCCAGTCGGACAAGACACTGCTGCTCGAGGTCGATCACGAGCTCGCCGACGAGTGCCGCAAGGCGATCGCACCGTTCGCCGAGCTGGAGCGCGCCCCCGAGCATGTCCACACCTACCGGGTGACCCCGCTGGCGCTGTGGAACGCCCGGGCCGCCGGGCACGACGCCGAGCAGGTGGTCGACGCGCTGATCACCTACAGCCGCTATCCGGTGCCGCACGCGATGCTGGTCGACGTCGCCGAGACGATGGCGAGGTACGGCAGGCTGCGGCTGGAGAAGCATCCGACCTGGGGCCTGGTCCTCGCCACCTCCGATCGCGCCGTGCTGGAGGAGGTGCTGCGGTCCAAGAAGGTGCGGCCGCTGCTGGGCGAGCGGTTCAGCGCCGACGCGGTGGCCGTGCACCCCTCCGAGCGCGGCAACATCAAGCAGCTGCTGCTCAAGCTCGGCTGGCCGGCCGAGGACCTGGCCGGCTACGTCGACGGCGAGCATCACCCCATCGAGCTCCGTGAGGAGGGCTGGTCGCTGCGGCCGTACCAGAAGGAGGCGGCCGACGCGTTCTGGAACGGCGGCTCGGGCGTGGTCGTCCTGCCCTGCGGCGCGGGCAAGACGATCGTGGGGGCGGCGGCGATGGCCCATGCGCGGGCCACCACGCTCATCCTGGTCACCAACACGGTCTCGGCCCACCAGTGGAAGCAGGAGCTGATCAGGCGGACCTCGCTCACCGAGGACGAGATCGGCGAGTACACCGGGGCGAAGAAGGAGATCCGCCCGGTGACCATCGCCACCTATCAGGTGATGACGACCAGGCGGCAGGGCACGTACCGGCACCTCGAGCTGTTCGACGCCCGCGACTGGGGGCTGATCGTCTACGACGAGGTCCACCTGCTGCCCGCGCCGATCTTCCGCATGACGGCAGATCTCCAGGCGCGCCGACGGGTCGGCCTGACCGCCACCCTGGTGCGCGAGGACGGCCGCGAGGGCGACGTCTTCTCGCTCATCGGCCCCAAGCGGTACGACGCGCCGTGGAAGGAGATGGAGAACCAGGGCTGGATCGCACCGGCCGAGTGCGTCGAGGTGCGCGTCACGCTGAGCGACGAGGAACGGCTGGCGTACGCGATGACCGAGGCCGACGAACGCTACCGGTTCTGCGCGACCACGCCCTCGAAGCTCCGGGTGGCCGAGGCGCTGGTACGGCGGCACGCGGACGAGCAGGTGCTGGTCATCGGGCAGTACATCGACCAGCTCGACGAGCTGGGCGAGCACCTCGACGCGCCGGTGATCAAGGGCGAGACCCGGGTCAGGGAGCGGGAGCGGCTGTTCCAGGCGTTCCGCGACAAGGAGATCCCGGTGCTGGTGGTGTCCAAGGTCGCCAACTTCTCCATCGACCTGCCGGAGGCGGCCGTGGCCATTCAGGTCTCCGGCACCTTCGGCTCACGTCAGGAAGAGGCGCAGCGGCTCGGCCGCGTGCTGCGGCCGAAGGCCGACGGCGGCGGCGCGCGCTTCTACTCGATCGTCAGCCGCGACACGGTCGATCAGGACTTCGCCGCCCACCGGCAGCGCTTCCTCGCCGAGCAGGGCTACGCGTACCACATCATCGACGCGGACGACGTCGGCGAGGAGAAGCAGGCGAAGTGACCGCTCGTCACGTCCGGCGCCGAGCACGGTAGGCGCTGGCCTTGGCCCGGTTCTGACACGACAGATCGCAGAAGCGGCGCGAGGCGTTGCGCGTGGTGTCGAAGAAGACCAGGGAGCACGTCGCGGCCTGGCACACGCCGAGCCGCGCTCCCTGACCGACCCCGATGACCATGGCCAGCGCGGTTCCCATATCGGCGGCCCAGGCGTCCACGAGCGTCGCATCCGGCCGGTGAAAGGCCAGCCGGAGCGGCTTTCCCGGGTCGCCGTGCAGGGTGGGGACTGCGCCGTGCCGCCTCAGGAGGTCGTTGAGCCGTGCGGCGGCCTCGGGCAGGCAGTCCCCCGCGCCGTACAACAGGCGCACCTCGGCGGCGACCTCCGCGAGCCGGTCGGCGTCGGCCGGCGTGAGCCCACTCGGAGGGCGCCCGGCGGCGGAGAGGCCGCTGTGGATCGCGGCCAGCCGTTCGCCCCCGGTCAGGGGCGGTGTGACAGGACGGCCGTGCGCCGAATCGGCGGCCAGGACGTTCACCAGGAGAACGGCGAGTTCCACCCTGCTCGCGACATAACTGTCTATCTCGGGTTGACCAGTGATGCGCCACGGTTCTATCGTCACTGTCGTATCTTAACTAGACAGTGAGGCTTGAGGGATGTACGCACGCCTGGCCCGCACCATGTGGCATCAAATCGAGCCGGTCCACGCCGCGCTCTACTACAGCCCCGAGGCATTCGAGGAGGCCGCTGCGCTCGGCTACGACGTCACGACGCGCTGGCCGAGCTATTTCGCCTGGCGCACCGCGCCGCTGGGTGCGGCGGGGCCCACGCTGACGGGCGCCACCTACTACAGCTTCAGCCCGAGCATGATCGCCGAGTACGTGCCGGGCATCTGGAAGACCGCGACGCCCGCACAGGTGCTCGACGCCCGGCTGCGGGCGATGGACCGCACGTTGCGCGGACTCCTCGGCGACGGGGTGGGCGCCGGAATCAAGGAGGCGGCCCAGCTGGCGATCAGGGCGGCGGAGAGCGTGGACGTCGCCCACCGGCCGCTCGCCGCGGCCAACCTCGATCTCCCCTGGCCGGGGGAACCGCACCTCGCGCTGTGGCAGGCGTACACGGTGCTGCGCGAACACCGCGGCGACGGGCATCTGACAGCCCTGCACGCCGCCGGCCTCGACGCCTGCGAGGCCCTGGTCTCCTTCGCCGCCGTCGGGGCGGCCCCTGCCGAGAACTTCGCCGGCCGCGGCTGGAGTGACGAGGAATGGGCCGCCGCGCGGGAACGGCTCGTCGGACGCGGCCTGATCGACGGCGAGGGGACGGCCACCCCCACGGGGCGCGCGCTGCGCGACCAGGTAGAGCGCATGACCGACGAGCTGGCGGTGGGCCCGTGGCGGGCGCTCGGCGAGGCGGGGGCCGAGCAGCTGGCCGAGCTCAACCGGCCGCTGCTCGGGGCCGTGTTCGAGTCGGGCCTTCTGCCCACCGTCACCACACTCGGCATCGGCAAGATCCAAGCCCCCGAGTGAGACTCGAACGGCTCACCTGTCCGGTGGGTCTTCTCGACCTAGGTCGTGTTTCACAGGTCATGCCCTTTTCGACACTCCCTAGGTCCAGGAGATCCCAGCGGTTCGGGCCACGCTTCTCACCTCCTCACACAGACGCCCACTATCCCGACAAATCACCAAATATCGCCCCGTCGAGGCGACGGGCGACCGGTCGGGTGAGGCACCAGCGCGTCTGATACCCACGCCGGGAAGCGGCGACACACACGGAAAAAACATTTCAGATCACGGGCCCACAGCCGATAAGCTCGTAGCTTTCCCTGCGTTCCGGAGGAGCTTTCGCGTGCCCGTAGACATGCCCGCAGACGTGCTCGACGCCGAACGTGCCCATCTCGCGGCCGCGCGCGCCGCATTGCGGGCGATGCGCGAGCACGCTCGCTCCCTCTCGGCGGACGCCGCCGGCGACTGGGTCTCCCGGGAGATCCTCCAGGGCCTGCTCGACCAGCGGGTCGCCGCCCTGGCCGATCAACCGGACGCCCCGCTCTTCTTCGGCCGCCTGGACCGCTCCGCCGACGACGACCTGCCCGGCACGATCTACGTCGGGCGGCGGCACGTGCACGACGACCGCAGCCGCCCCCTCGTGATCGACTGGCGGGCGCCGGTCTCCCGCGCGTTCTACCAGGCCGGCCCCGCCGACCCGATGGGCGTCGCGCTCCGCCGCCGGTTCGGCTACCAGGGCGGCGAGCTCACGGCGTACGAGGACGAGCCGCTCGGCGACGGACGGCCCGGGCGCCTACCCGCGGGTCCGCCGCCCGAGCAGAGCTCACTGCTGCTACGGGAGATCGAGCGGCCGCGCAGCGGGCCGATGCGCGACATCGTCGCGACCATCCAGCCCGACCAGGACGAGATCGTCCGCGCCGACCTCGGCGTCACGGTCTGCGTCCAGGGCGCCCCCGGCACCGGGAAGACCGCCGTGGGGCTGCACCGGGCCGCCTACCTCCTGTTCACCCACCGGGAGCGGCTCACCCGATCCGGTGTGATGGTCGTGGGCCCCAACCGGGCCTTCCTCTCCTACATCTCCTCCGTGCTGCCCGCGCTCGGCGAGGTGCGGGTCGACCAGACGACCGTGACCGGCATGCTCGGCGGCCACGCCCATCCGGAGGACCCCGCCGTGTCAGCGGTCAAGGGCGACGGACGGATGGCCGCCGTCCTGGAACGGGCGCTGTGGCTCCACGTCGGCAAGCCCGAGGAGGGGCTGCTGGTCACCAAGGGCGCCAACCGCTACCGGGTGCCCGAGCACGAGGTGCGCGAGATGGTCGCCGCGCTACGCGGCACGACCAGGTACGGCCCCGGCCGCACGATCCTCGCCCAGCGGCTCGCCCACTCCGTGCTCGTGCAGATGGAACGCCGCGGCGAGTCGCCGGACGACCGGGTGCAGGACGCGGTGGCGCGGTCGAAGCCGGTGAAGGCCATCCTCGACCAGGTGTGGCCGAAGCTCACCGCCGAGCAGGTGCTCTTCCGGCTGCTGTCGGACGCCGAGTTCCTGGCCAGGGCGGCCAAGACCGATCTGTCGGCGGAGGAGCGGGAGCTGATCTCGTGGCGCAAGCCGTACCGGACGCATCGCTCGGCCAAATGGTCGGCGGCCGACGCCGCCCTGCTGGACGAGCTGAACGACCTCATCGAGCGGACGCCCTCGCACGGCCACCTGGTCATCGACGAGGCCCAGGACCTGTCCGCCATGCAGTTGCGCGCGCTCGGGCGGCGGTGCCGTACGGGCTCGGCGACGATCCTGGGTGACCTCGCGCAGGGCACCACGCCCTGGTCGGCGACGTCATGGAAGACCGTGCTCGACCATCTCGGCCAGCCCGACGGGGAGGTCACCGAGCTCACCGTCGGTTTCCGCGTGCCACGCGAGGTCCTCGACTTCGCCGCCAGGCTGCTCCCCTCGGTCGCGCCGGACCTGGCCGCCCCGCGGTCGCTGCGCCCCGGCGCGGGCTCCCTGACCGTACGGCACGTGCCCGACGCCGTCGCCGCCGTGCCCGAGGTCGTACGAGAGGCCCTCGGCCGGGAGGGCTCCATCGGCGTCATCGTGCCCGACTCCGCAGTGCCCGCCGTCTCGGCTGCCCTCGACGGCGCCGCCGAACTCGTCGGCGGCGAGGCTCCGGCGGGCGACTCGGCGGCCGAGGACCGGGTGCTCATCGTCCCCGCCACGCTCGCCAAGGGTCTCGAGTACGACCACGTCGTCCTGGTGGAGCCCGCCGACATCGTGGCGGCGGAAGACCGCGGTCTGGCCCGCCTCTACGTGGTGCTCACCCGTGCCGTCACCTCACTGACGGTCCTCCACGCCGAACCCCTCCCCGCCCAGCTCACAAGCTGACCCGGCGGAAACGGAAGGGGCGGCTTCCGGGTGACCGGGAAACGGAAGGGGCGGCTCCCGGGTGACCGGGAATCCGCCCCTTCTCGTGGCTCTGGCAAGGAGAGCGGGAGGACTAGAAGTCCATGTCGCCGCCGCCACCGGGCATGGCCGGGGCCTTCTCCTTCTCGGGCTTCTCGGCGATGACGGCCTCGGTGGTGAGGAACAGCGCCGCGATGGACGCCGCGTTCTGCAGTGCGGAACGCGTCACCTTGGCCGGGTCGATGATGCCCGACTCGAACATGTTCACGTACTCGCCGGTGGCCGCGTTGAGGCCCTCGCCCGCGGGAAGGTTGCGGACCTTCTCCACCACGACGCCGCCCTCGAGGCCGGCGTTGACGGCGATCTGCTTCAGCGGCTCCTCCAGCGCCTTGCGGACGATCGCGGCACCGGTCGCCTCGTCGCCACCCAGCTCCAGCTTGTCGAAGGCCTTGGCGCCCGCCTGCAGCAGCGCCACGCCACCACCGGGGACGATGCCCTCCTCGACGGCGGCCTTCGCGTTGCGGACGGCGTCCTCGATGCGGTGCTTGCGCTCCTTCAGCTCGACCTCGGTGGCCGCGCCGGCCTTGATGACGGCGACGCCGCCGGCCAGCTTGGCGAGGCGCTCCTGGAGCTTCTCGCGGTCGTAGTCGGAGTCGGTCCGCTCGATCTCGGCGCGGATCTCGTTCACCCGGCCGGAGATCTGCTCGGGGTCGCCGGCACCGTCGACGATGGTGGTCTCGTCCTTGGTGATGACGACCTTGCGGGCGCGGCCGAGCAGGTCGAGGGTCGCGTTCTCGAGCTTGAGGCCGACCTCCTCGGAGATGACCTGGCCACCGGTGAGGATGGCGATGTCGCCCAGCATGGCCTTGCGACGGTCACCGAAGCCGGGGGCCTTGACGGCAACGGACTTGAACAGACCGCGGATCTTGTTGACGACCAGGGTCGCCAGGGCCTCGCCCTCGACGTCCTCGGCGATGATGACCAGCGGCTTGCCCGACTGGACGACCTTGTCCAGCAGCGGGAGCAGGTCCTTGTTGGCGGAGACCTTCGAGTTGACGATGAGGATGTAGGGGTCCTCGAAGACCGCCTCCATGCGCTCGGGGTCGGTCACGAAGTAGCCGGAGACGTAACCCTTGTCGAAGCGCATGCCCTCGGTGAGCTCCAGCTCCAGGCCGAAGGTGTTGCTCTCCTCGACGGTGATGACGCCTTCCTTGCCGACCTTGTCCATCGCCTCGGCGATGAGCGAGCCGATCTCGGGGTCGGCGGCGGAGATGGAGGCGGTGGAGGCGATCTGCTCCTTGGTCTCCACGTCCTTGGCCAGCTTGGAGAGCTCCTCGCTGACGCGCTCGACGGCGGCCTCGATGCCCTTCTTCAGGCCCATCGGGTTGGCGCCCGCCGCCACGTTGCGCAGACCCTCACGTACCAGCGCCTGGGCGAGCACGGTGGCGGTGGTCGTGCCGTCACCGGCGACGTCGTCGGTCTTCTTGGCGACTTCCTTGACCAGCTCGGCGCCGATCTTCTCCCACGGGTCCTCGAGCTCGATCTCCTTGGCGATCGAGACACCGTCGTTGGTGATCGTGGGGGCGCCCCACTTCTTCTCCAGCACGACATTGCGGCCACGGGGGCCGAGGGTCACCTTGACGGCGTCGGCGAGCTGGTTCATACCGCGCTCGAGACCGCGCCGGGCGTCCTCGTCAAACGCGATCATCTTGGCTGCCATAAGGCTAGACCTCCCAGTAGCAGGGTGGCTTCACTGGACCGAGCCGACGCCCGCGACGGCATGGGCCCGCTCTCCCTTCGGGGACCCCATCGCCTCGATCCTGGTTGTTGTCACTCTCGACCTGAGAGTGCCAACCATGTGTTTAGCACTCTACCCTTGTGAGTGCAAGCGCAAGCCAAGTTGCATCTCGGGGCATATCAAGCCCTCTGACCAGCGAAGATTCCGTTGACACACCCCTGTCAGGGCCACGATGGAATGACGAAGGCCCGGCCTCGCCGATGGCGAACCGGGCCTTGCGATGGTCGAGCGACAAGGGCGTGTCCGGCAGGCGCCGTCCGTGCTCCGCCGGACACCCCCGAGATCAGACGGCCCGGACGGCTTCCGCCTGCGGGCCCTTCTGGCCCTGCGTGATGTCGAACTCCACCCGCTGCCCCTGCTCAAGCGACTTGTAGCCGTCCATCAGGATCGCCGAGTAATGAACGAACACGTCCTTGCCACCGTCTACCGCGATGAAGCCGTAGCCCTTGTCCGCGTTAAACCATTTGACGGTGCCCTGCGCCACTTTCCGACTCCTCTTGCTGGGCTGGGGACCACACCCAAGAAGCCCCCGGTTTTGTCGATCGTCCTCGACCATACCTGCGTCAAGGCATCGGACAACAGAGTCAATGCGCAAACTACTACTAGGCGTTCGCTCAAAGCAGGATCAGCGAATATTCACTTTAGTCGTCGATAGTTGATAATTGCACTATTTGATGGACATGGCACGACCTGGACCATGACAAACCCCCAGGTCAGCGGCTTTTCAGTGTGAGCAGACTCAGCCGCCGGCGACGGCCGGGATCACCGAGATCTGCACGCCATCCGGCGTGGGGGTGTCCAGACCCTGGGCGAATCGGACATCCTCTTCTCCGACATAGACGTTGACAAAACGCCGTATTTTGCCCGTTTCGTCCAGGATTCGGCCGCCGATGCCCGGATAGTCCGCATCCAGCTTCTGCAGGACGTCGCGGAGCGTCGCGCCTTCTCCGGACACCTCCGCGACTCCATTCGTATACGTGCGCAGAATCGTCGGAATCCGCACAGAAACGCTCATCTTTCACTCTCTTTCGTTGCGTGGGCGGAAACGCGTTCAGTTGGCAAAAGCCGTACGGAATGCCTCGAGCGACGGCCGGATGACCGCGGCCGGACGGGCGTGCTCGGCGATCGCGTCGAGCGTCTTCAGCCCGTCGCCGGTGTTCAGCACGACGGTCTCGGCCCCCGGGTCGAGCCGGCCCTCCCGCGCCAGCTTTCGCAGCACGCCGACGGTCACACCGCCCGCCGTCTCGGCGAAGACACCCTCGGTCCGCGCCAGCAGGCGGATGGCCTCGACCACCTCGCGGTCGTCGACGTCCTCCACCGCGCCGCCCGTACGCCGGGCGATGTCCAGCACGTACGGCCCGTCCGCCGGGTTGCCGATCGCCAGCGACTTGGCGATCGTGTCCGGCTTGACCGGCTGCACCACATCGTGCCCGGCCTTGAACGCCCGCGAGACCGGCGAGCAGCCCTCCGCCTGCGCACCGAAGATCCGGTACGGACGGTCCTCCACCAGGCCGAGCTTGATCAGCTCGCGGAATCCCTTGTCCACCTTGGTGAGCTGCGATCCGGAGGCCACCGGGATGACGATCTGCTCGGGCAGCCGCCAGCCGAGCTGCTCGGCGATCTCGTACGCCAGTGTCTTCGACCCCTCCGCGTAGTAGGGCCGGAGGTTGACGTTGACGAAGCCCCACTTCTCGCCGAGCTCGTCGCCGATCAGCTCAGAGCAGAAGCGGTTGACCTCGTCGTAGGTGCCGTCGATGCCGACGAGGCGGCCGCCGTAGGCCGCGGCCATCGTGACCTTGGCCGCCTCCAGGTCGGCGGGGATGAACACGCACGAGTCGAGCCCGGCGCGTGCGGCGGCGGCGCCCACGGCGCCGGCGAGGTTTCCGGTGGAGGAGCAGGAGAGCGTGTGGAAGCCGAAGGTCCTGGCGGCCTCCAGGGCGATCGCCACGACCCGGTCCTTGAAGGAGTGGGTCGGGTTACCCGAGTCGTCCTTGACGTACAGCGAGCGGAATCCCAGCTCGGCCGCGAGCCGGTCCGCCTTGACCAGCCTGGTCCACCCGGGCCGGATGTTCGGCTTGGCGGTCACATCCGGGGGGACCGGAAGGAGCGCCCGGTAACGCCAGATGTCGGTCGGCCCCGACTCGATGTCCGCGCGGCGGACATCGCCGAAGTCGTACGTCACCTCGAGCGGGCCGAAACACTCGGCACAGGCGAAGATCGGGCCCAGATCGTAGACGGCGCCGCATTCGCGACAGGACAGCCCGGTGGCGGGGCCGAACTCGGCGCTGGACAGAGAACCTGGCCGGGGGACATCAGTGTGCGCCATGAAGCGAGGCCTTTCCCTCATCTTCGCTCGCGACCACCCTGGCCACGAGCCCGGAATTGGCACCTGTCCCGGCCGGGCCTCGTGGGCACGAGTTCGGTCGCGGGAGGGTTGCCGGGGCTTCGCAGGGCCGGTCCCTCCACCCCTCTGGATGAGCATGTTCAGTTGTGGGACGTCCGGATCCATCCGGGTTACGTCCGCTAGCACTTTACCCCGGCAGCACCTCCATCCAATCCCGCGTCTCACCTGACGAGACAGATCATCCCACTAGATGTCCGCCGGTCCCGGTCACGCGTACGCGTCACCGAGCGCCGACTGCACGTATCTGCGGGCCTGGTGGATCCGCGACTTGACGGTGCCGAGCGGAATGCCGAGCTGCTCGGCGACCTCCGCGTAGTCGAGCTGGCAGATGTCGCGCAGCACCAGCGCCTGGGCGAGATCGGGCTTGTCCGCCTCCAGCGACTCCATGGCGTCGAGCAGATCGAGCCGTGATCCCGCGATCACGCTGACGCGCCGGGGATCGGGGCGCTGCTCGGGCAGTTCCTCCGCCTCCTCGGCCGCCCGCCGCTTCAGGGAACGGTAGGTGGTCCGCGTGCAGTTGACGGTCACGATGTGCAGCCAGGTGCTGAACTTGGCCCGGCCCTCGAACCTGCCGATGTTGCGCGCCACGGCGAGCAGCGTGTCCTGAGCCGCCTCCTCGGCGTCCTGGCGATAGGGTAGAAGTCGCTCGCAGTGCCGCAACACGTCGGGCTCGATCCGGCGGAGCAGCTCGCCGAGCGCCCGATGGTCGCCCCCGGCGGCCGACCTGGCCAGGTCCTCAGTTGTCTCGTCCATTGCCATTGCCGTCTTCAACCCTCCTTTTGACATCCTATTGAGTCATGAGCAGCCAGGTTCTGATCGCTTCCAACCGGGGGCCGGTGTCCTTCACCATGGCGGACGACGGCGCGCTCACCATGCGCAGAGGCGGGGGCGGCCTGGTCTCCGGACTGTCCGAGGTGGCCAGGGACACCGACCTGCTCTGGGTCTGCGCCGCCCTTTCCCACGGCGATCGCGGTGCCGTACGGCTCGCGCCGGGCGGCCGGCTCGACCGGGCGTTCGACGCCGGACCGGTGCGGATGCTCGACATCCCGCCGACGGTCTTCCATCGCGCCTACAACGCGGTGGCCAACTCGACCCTCTGGTTCGTCCACCACCTGCTCTACAACACGCCGGTCACGCCACAGTTCGGCATGCGCTTCCGGCGTGAGTGGGAGTCCTACCGGGACTACAACGGCGCGTTCGCGCTCGCGCTCGCGGAAGAGGCCGGCCCGGGAGCCCGGGTGATGATCCAGGACTACCATCTGACGCTGACCCCGGCGATGCTCCGCGTCGAGCGGCCCGACCTGCGGATCGCCCACTTCTCGCACACGCCGTGGGCGCCGCCGGAATACTTCTCGCTGCTTCCCGACGACGTCGCCGTGGAGGTGCTGTCGGGGATCCTCGGCGCCGACCACGCGGGCTTCCTCACCGCCCGGTGGGCCGAGGCGTTCATGGACTGCTGCGCCGCCTTCCTCGGCGCCCGCGTCGATCGCGAGAGCCGTACGATCATCCATGACGGCCGGACCGTCCGCGTCGGCGTACATCCGCTCGGTGTGAACGGCGAGGCGCTGCTGGCACGTGCGGCCGAGCCGGACGTCGAGTCGAACATGGCCGCGATCAGGCACATGGTCGGCGACCGCAAGCTGATCGTACGGATCGACCGGACCGAGCTGTCCAAGAACATCGTGCGCGGCCTGGGCGCCTACCGGGAGTTCCTGGCCGGGCATCCGGAGTGGCACGGCAAGGTGGTGCACCTGGCCTTCGCCTACCCGTCCCGCCATGACCTGCCCGAATACCGCGAGTACACGGCGGCCGTGCAGCGGTGCGCCAAGGAGATCGAGGACGAGTTCGCCACCGAGGACTGGGACCCGCTGATCCTCAACGTGCACGACGACTATCCGAGATCGCTGGCCGCCTACCGGCTGGCCGACGTCCTGCTGGTCAATCCGATCAGGGACGGCATGAACCTGGTCGCCAAGGAGGGGCCGATCCTCTCCCGGCGGTGCGCGCTCGTGCTCTCCCGCGAGGCGGGCGCGGCCGCGGAGCTCGGCGCCGACTCGCTGCTGGTCAACCCCTATGACGTCTCCGGCACGGCCGCCGCCCTGCATCAGGCCCTGCTGCTGCCGGAGGAGGATCGGGCCGGGCGCTGCGCCAGGCTGCGGGAGGCCGCCACCGCGCTCCCCCCGAGGCGCTGGTTCGACGACCAGCTCGCCGCCCTGGAATGACGGGACGGGCGCGCCGGCTCAGCCCCAGGCGGCGTGTTCGAGCATGCGGCCGAGGCCCGGGGTGTTCACCGGATCTTCACGCCGGGCAGGTGCGCGATCACCCGCCGCCCCTGAGGGCCTCGACGACGGCGCCGAGGAAGGCCACGACGCCGGCGGGGCCGTCCACCACGATGTCGGTGTGCGCCGCCAGCTCGACGACCTCGGCCGACCCGCTGCACACCCGCAGGCCGGGAATGCCCGCCCGTTCGACGGCCTCGAACGCCGCGAGATCGCCGAGGTCGTCACCGGCGAACATGACGGACCTGGCCTTCCGCTCGGCGAGGAACGCCGACAGCGCGCGGCCCTTGTCCATGCCGGGCGACCGCAGCTCCAGCACGAAACGTCCCGGCTCGACCACCAGACCGGCCTGCTCGGCCAGCCGTGCGACCGGCTCGGCGAGTGACACCAGCGCCGCCTCGGGGTCGGGGCACCTGCGGGTGTGCACGGCCACCGCCCGATCCTTGTCCTCGATCAGGACACCGTCCATCCCGGCGGTGATGGTGGACAGCTCGGCCCGCACCAGGTCCAGCCCCGGCGGCGGGGGCGGGGCGCTGATCTCACCGGCCTCCCACCGCTCCATGCCGTAGTGACCGAGGATGACGAGACCGGGCACGTCGGCGAGGGACGGCCCGGCGGGGGTGGCGCCGAGAGCGAGAGCCGTACCAGGCGGCCGGCCGGTGACGATCACCACGGCGCCGACCAGCGCGGCCAGATCGGCGAGCACGGCAGGGGCGTCCGGATGTACGGCGGCGGCCGCGGGGTCGGCCACGATCGGGGAAAGGGTGCCGTCGAAGTCGAGCCCGATCACCGCTCCGGCGGGATCGGCGAGGATCGCGGTGAGGCCGTCGTGGGCGGGGAGCTTCACGGCGCCGCCCCGAATCGACGGGTGGCGCGTTCGCGCCGGCGACCGGCCCGCATCCTCCGCAGGCGCTGCACCAGCATGGGATCGTGCTCCAAGGCCTGCGGCCGGTCGATGAGCTGGCTGAGTAACTGGTAGTAGCGGGTGGCGGAAATGCCGAACGTCTCCCGGATCGCCTGCTCCTTCGCGCCGGCCTGACGCCACCACCGCCGTTCGAAGGCGAGGATCCGGCGATCGCGGTCGGATAAGGCGAGATCGTCGTCATCGATCGGTTCGATGTCCATCCGCTCCTCCTCCGCCGGACGCCGGCCCTCCTCATGGTAAAGGGTGTCGGAAGGATCGGACGAACCTCCCGATCCTCGTCCACGAACGTTCACCGGGATCGAGGGAGCGGAGCGGGAGGGAGCCGAGGACCGCAGGCGAATGCCCGCAGAAGCGGGCTTCGCAGCGGACCTGAGCCTCCTCCCGGCACATCCTCGAGCCCCGCGGAAACTCCGAGCCTGCGAGGAATTTTCGTGGGTGGAGGGACCGCGGCCAAGCCTCCGGTGTCAGCCGCTGCCGACCACGTCCCGCACCTCGGCGAAGTGGCAGGCACTCGAGTGCGGGCTCCCCGGGCGGATCTCCAGCGCGGGCTCCTGCTCTGCGCAGATCTCCTGTGCCTTCCAGCAGCGGGTGCGGAACCGGCAGCCGGACGGCGGGTTCGCCGGGGAGGGCGGGTCGCCCTGCAGGATGATCCGCTGTCGCTGCTCGCGCCCCTCCGGGTCGGGCACGGGCACCGCCGACAGCAGCGCCTGCGTGTAGGGGTGGGTCGGGCCGTCGTAGATCTCGGCGTCCCGGCCGATCTCGACGATCTTCCCCAGGTACATCACCGCCACCCGGTGGGAGATGTGCCGCACCACCGACAGGTCGTGGGCGATGAAGATGTAGGCCAGCTCGAATTCCTTCTGCAGGCTCTCCAGCAGGTTCATGACCTGGGCCTGGATCGACACGTCGAGCGCGGAGACCGGCTCGTCGCAGATGATGATCTCGGGGCGCAGCGCCAGCCCCCGGGCGATGCCGATGCGCTGGCGCTGACCGCCGGAGAACTGGTGCGGGTAGCGGTTGATGTGGTCGGGGTTGAGGCCGACCACCTCGAGCAGTTCCTGCACCCTCCTGCGGCGGTCGCCCTTCGGGGCCACCTCGGAGTGGATCTCGAACGGCTCCCCCACGATGTCGCCGACCGTCATACGCGGGTTCAGCGAGGTGTAGGGGTCCTGCATCACCATCTGGATGTTGCGCCGCATGCGCTTGAGGTCGCCGCCCCTGGCCGTGGTGATGTCCCTGCCGTTGATCCGCACCGAGCCCGACGTCGGCCGCTCCAGCGCCATCAGCAGCTTGGCGAGGGTGGACTTGCCGCAGCCCGACTCGCCCACCACGCCCAGCGTCTCGCCGCGATGCAGGTCGAAGGAGACGCCGTCGACGGCCTTGATCGCGCCGATCTGCCGCTTGAAGAGGATGCCCTGGGTCAGCGGGAAGTGCTTGACCAGGTCGCGGACTTCCAGGATGGGTTCAGCGGGAGTCGCCATCGAGGACCTCCCTCCAGTAGTGGCAGGCGCTGCCGCGGGCGCCGTCGATCGGATAAAGGGCGGGTACGTCGGTCACGCAGTTGTCCCGCCGGTACGGGCAGCGCGGGTGGAACGCACAGCCGGACGGCATGTCCAGCAGGTTCGGCGGCATGCCCTTGATGGCGTACAGTTCATGGCCCTTGAGGTCCACCCGTGGGATCGACTCCAGCAGCCCCTTGGAGTAGGGATGGGCCGGCCGCCGGTACAGATCGTGCACCGGGGCCTCCTCGACGATGCGCCCGCCGTACATCACGGCGATCTTGTCGGCGACGTCGGCCACGACGCCGAGGTCGTGGGTGATCAGGATCAGGCCCATGTTGCTGTCGCGCTGGAGCTCGGCGAGCAGGCCCATGATCTGCGCCTGCACGGTCACGTCGAGCGCCGTGGTGGGCTCGTCGGCGATCAGGATCTCGGGGTCCAGCGCGATCGCCATGGCGATCATGATGCGCTGCCGCATACCGCCGGAGAACTGGTGCGGGTAGTCGTTCGCCCGGTCCCTGGCGGCCGGGATCCGGACCCGATCCATCAGCTCGACGGCCTTCTTCTTCGCCTCCGACCGCGACGTGCCGCGGTGCATGCGGAACATCTCGGCGATCTGCCAGCCGACCGGGAAGACCGGGTTCAGCGCCGACAGCGCGTCCTGGAAGACCATGGAGATGCCCTCGCCGCGGATCTTCCTGCGCTGGTCGTCGGGCATCTTGAGCAGGTCGACGCCGCGGAAGCGGATCTGTCCGCCGGTCACCTTCCCCGGCGGCATGTCGAGAATGCCCATGATCGTCTGCGCGGTGACGCTTTTGCCGGAGCCGGACTCGCCCAGCACGGCCAGCGTCTCTCCGGCGTCCACGCGATAGGTGACGCCGTTGACCGCCTTGGCCACCCCGGCCCGGGTGCGGAATTCCACGTGGAGATCCTCGACCTCGAGGAGCGCACCGCCGTGGGTGCCGCCGCCCGAGGGTGCGGAAAGCACTTCGGTCACTTGCCGTGCCTCCTCAGCGAAGCTTGGGGTCGAGTGCGTCGCGTACCGCCTCGCCGAGCATGACGAAGGTCAGCACGCACGCGGACAGGAACGCCGCGGGGAAGAACAGCGCGTGCGCGCCGGTCCGGATGTACTGGGCGTGGTCGGCGATCGCGATGCCCCAGGAGATGACCGGCGGCCGCAGGCCGATGCCGAGCAGCGACAGCGTGGCCTCCGCGCCGATGAAGCTGCCGATGGTGATCGTCGCGTAGACGAGGATCGGAGCCAGCGAGTTCGGCAGGAGGTGCTTGAAGATGATCCGCAGCGGTCCCGCCCCCAGCGCGCGGGCGGCCTGCACGTAATCCTGGTGCTTGGCCTGGATGACCGCCGAGCGGGCGATGCGCATCAGGATCGGCCAGCCGAGCACGGCGAGCACGATGATCACGACAGTCATGATCATGAATTCGCTCGGGTTCGACTGAGCCGGGGCGATGGTGCCGAGGATGATGATCGCGCCCAGCACGTACGGCAGGCCGAGGAACATCTCGCCCACCCGGGAGATGAGGATGTCCGTCCACCGCGCGTAGTAGGCGGCCAGCACACCGGTGATCCCGCCGAGCACCACGGTCGCGAGCGTGGCCATCGTGCCCACGATGATCGAGGTGCGGGCGCCGTAGATGGTCCGGGCGAAGACGTCGCGCCCCTGCAGGTCGATGCCGAACAGGGCTCCTTCGCTCGGCCCCTCCATGCTCCTGGCCAGGTCGGCGTAGTTCGGGTCCTTGTCGGTGAACAGCGTCGGGAACGCCGTCATCAGCAGGAACAGGACCAGCATCACCAGGGAGATCCAGAAGATCTTGCGTCGCTTGAGGATGTCCCAGGTGTCCCCCCAGAGGCCGCGGGGCTTGTCCGCCGCGGTGGGGTGGGCCGAGCCCGCGTGTTCGTCCGCGCTCTGCACCAGGTCTTGCGTCACGATCGGTTCACTCATAGCGGATCCTCGGGTCGAGCACGCCATAGAGGAGGTCGACGATCAGGTTGGTGAGCAGGTAGACGAGCACCAGCAGTGAGGCGATCGGCACCACGATCGTGTAGTCCTGACCCAGGATCGCCCGCCAGAGCAGACCGCCGACGCCGTGGATGTTGAAGATGCCCTCGGTGATGATGGCGCCCGACATCATCGAGCCGACCTCGGTGCCGATGAACGTGATCGCGGGGATCAGCGAGTTGCGCAGGAGGTGCACCGAGACCACCCGCCGGTTCGTCAGGCCCTTGGCGATGGCCGTACGGACATAGTCGGCACGACGGTTCTCCACGATGCTGGTCCGGGTCAGCCTGGCCGTGAACGCCATGTTGAGACTGGCCAGCACGATGGCCGGCACGATCAGCTCCGCCATCGGCGCTCCATCGGAGACCGTGGGCTTGATCACGCCGAACCGCATGCCGAGCAGCCACTGCAGCAGGTAGCCGGTGACGAAGGTGGGGAGCGAGAGCAGGAACAGCGTGGAGATCGTCACCGAGTTGTCGAGGAAGCCGCCGCGCTTGAGCCCGGACAGCACGCCGGCGGTGATGCCGATGCACGCCTCGATCGTGACCGCGAGGATGGCGAGCCTGATCGTGATCGGCCAGGCGTCGGCGAGCTGGCTCGCGACGGAAACCTGCTTGAAGTCGACGCCCAGGTCGCCCGTGAGCATGTTCTTCAGGAAGTTCCAGTACTGCACCAGCATCGGCTGGTCGAGGCCGAACTGCTCCCGCATCATCGTGATGTAGCTTTCGGGGCAGGGCCGCTGGCCGCAGCGTCCGGCGAACGGGTCGCCCGGGAGCTGCCAGACCATGAAGTTGATCAGAAATGTCGTGCCGAGAAGCACGGGTATGAGTTGCAGCAGGCGCCGGATGGTGTAACGGCCCATGCGCACCTCCCGTCTGACGCCTAAGGTCTACGAGCCTTCCCAACAGGTCGATGCAGGGCAGGCGTGGGTGGACAGCCGCCGAGGCCGGCCCCGGTCCGGAACCGGCCTCGACGTCGCGGACCGGGGAGACTAGCTCTTGATCGCGATGGACAGGGGGTCGAGCACGCCGAACGGCGTCACCTTCACACCCGTGACCCACTTGGAGGTGCCGGCCTGCAGACCGTACGACCACAGCGGGATGACAGGCATGTCCTGCGTCAGCATAGCCTCGGCCTCCTGGTAAAGCCGCAAGGACTCGGCCGGGTCGGCGGCGGTGTCAGCCTCGTGCAGCTTCGCGTCGAGCTCCTTGCTGCTGTAGAGACCGTCGTTGGAGGACGCGTTGGTCTTGTACAGCGGGTTCAGGAAGTTCTCGATGTGCGGGTAGTCCATCTGCCAGCCGGTGCGGTGCGCGCCCTTCAGCTTGCGCTGGGTGACCACGTCGCGGAGCTCGGCGAAGGTCGGCATGTCCCGGTGCACGAACTGGAAGCCGGCGTCGGCGCCGAAGGCCTGGTTGATGCTGTTGACCGTGGCCTCGATCCACTCCTTGTGGGTGCCGTCGGCGTTCGACCAGATCGGGAACTCCTTCGGCGGGGTGTAGCCCGCGGCCTTGGCCTTGGCGAGGTACTCCTTGGCCCTGGCCGGATCGAAGGTGCACAGGTCGCCGCAGGCGCCGGCCTTGTAGCCCTCGACGATCGGGGAGACCCAGCTGTCGAGCGGGGTGCGACCCTTGTTGAAGATCTTCTCGGTGATGGTCTTCCGGTCGATCGCCAGCGAGACGGCCTTGCGGAAGTCGGCGTTGCCGCCGAACTCCTTGTCGAAGACCGGGAAGGTGAGGGTCTGGATGACGCCCTGCTGGCCCTCGATCGCGCGGTCACCGAGGTCGCTCTTCCACTTGTCCCCGGCGAGCGCGGACGGCGGGATCAGCTCGGTGAAGTCGAGGTTGTTGGAGACCAGGTCCGCGTAGGCCGCGTTGTCGTCCTGGTACATCTTGTAGACGATCTGCTTGACCTTCGGCTTCTCCGCACCCGGGTAGTCGGGGTTGGCGTCCATGACCAGCTGGGAGTTGTGGTCCCACTTGGCGAACTTGAAGGGGCCGTTCGTCACGGGGTTGGACGAGAACGCCTTCGGGTCCTTGAAGAACGCGTCGGGCAGCGCGGAGAACGTCGAGTAGCCGAGCTTGGTGCGGAACACCGCCTGGGGCGAGCTCAGCGTGACCTTGAAGGTCTGGTCGTCGATGACCTCGAGGCCGCTCAGCGTCTCGGACTCGGGCTTGGGGGCCTCCTTCGGCCCTTCGGGGCCGTCGGGGTCGGCGGTGTTGACCTTGTCGAAGCCCTCGATGTCGGCGAACCAGGAGGCACCGAGCTGGCCGTTCGGCGAGTAGGCCGTGTAGTTCCAGGCGTCGACGTAGTTCTTGGCGGTGACGGGGGTGCCGTCGGTCCACTTCAGCCCGGGCTTGAGCTTGATCGTCCAGACCTTGTTGTCGGAGGTGTCGATCGACTCCGCCTGGTCCAGCTCGGCCGCCGCGGTGTCCGAGTTGTACTTGATCAGCTTGCTGTACATGAAGTCGACGACGGTGCCGCCGCAGGTCTCGTTGATGTTCCCGGGGACGAGGCCGGTCTGGGGCTCACAACCCCGGATGAACACGGCACCGGTCGCCGCCCGGGGGTTCTCGTCGCCCGACCCCCCGCTACCTTCGCTGCCTCCACCGCCGCACGCGGCGACGCCGAGCGCAAGCAGCGCGGTGCCGGCGGCAATCTTCGCGCCCTTGGTCACGCGCATATGGATCTTGGTCCTCCCTCTAGGATGGGCGCCCCGCTGATGAGGCTCGGTTTTCCGGGCACGGTCACACCAGCTGACACCCCTGCCAGTCGTCCGGAGCATCCCTTATCGGACACACCATAGGAGTCTCTGACTCATTGCAGTTCGGTCACACGTGTGCCACTCGGGCGTCACACGCATTTCAACGTGCCGACCGCAAATGCCCCGCACCGCCGTAAAGCCCTCAGTAAGGTACATATATCACCCTGCAGGTCCTACATGGTCCATCAGATGCCGAACCAGCCGTGCCGTTGCTCCCATATCACGATGTCCTGGGCTACCTTTGACCAAGCTGCGGTACTGCACGTCGCGGCCACCTCACCGACCACCATCCAATAGAGTCCATGCCATGAGCCAGCCGGAATCCGCCCTCGCGGACGCCCAGGCGGGCGGCCGAGCCCCGGAGACGCTGGCCGCTCTCGCCGAGCGTTACGGACTGCGACGGGCCATAGCGCGCCCCAGCATGCCCGCCTACCTGCGACAACTGTGGGACCGGCGGCACTTCATCCTCACGTACGCCACGTCGCGGAGTGTCTCGAAATACTCCGACTCGGCACTCGGCCAGCTCTGGCAGGTTCTCACCCCGCTGCTCAACGCCGCCGTCTACTTCCTGATGTTCGGCATCATCCTCGACCAGCGCAAGAACATCGAGTACTACCCCGCGTTCCTCATCACCGGGGTCATGGTCTTCACGTTCACCCAGCGCACGGTGACCGGCGGCGCCAAGTCCATCTCCTCCAACCTGTCGCTCATCCGCGCGCTCCACTTCCCCCGGGCCTCGCTGCCCCTGGCCTACACGATCCAGGAACTGCAGCAGCTCGCCTGGTCGATGGGCGTGCTCGTCGTGTTCGTGCTCGCCACGGTCCAGAAGATCACCTGGTTGTGGCTACTGATCCCGGTCTCGCTGCTCATGCAGCTGGTCTTCAACGTCGGCATGAGCCTGTTCCTGGCGAGGATCGGCGCGTTCGTCCGCGACATGAACCAGCTGCTGCCGTTCATCCTGCGTGCCTGGCTCTACGCCTCCGGTGTCTTCTACAGCATCACCGAGCGGACCGCCGACCAGCCGGAGATCCTCCGCTGGGTGCTGGAGTTCAACCCCGCTGCGGCCTACATCGAGTTCATGCGCGACCTGTTGATCTACGAGAGGTTCCCGGAGCGCTGGGCCTGGGTCACCTGCCTGTTCTGGGCGGTCTTCGCACTGATCGCCGGTTTCTGGTACTTCTGGCGCGCCGAGGAGAGGTACGGGCGTGGCTGAGCCGACCAAGGACGAACTGACCGAGGGTGGGACGCCGACCGTCATCGTCGACGACCTGCACATCGTCTACAAGGTCTACGGCGCGGCCAGCGACGCCGAGAAGGGGAACGCGGCGAACGCGCTGCTGCGCGTCCTACGCCGGCAGGGGCGCCCGCAGATGAAGGAGGTCCACGCCGTCAAAGGTGTGACCTTCGTCGCACACCACGGCGACGCGATCGGCATCATCGGCCGCAACGGCTCGGGCAAGTCGACGCTGCTGCGGGCGATCGCGGGGCTCCTCCCACCGCACAAGGGCGCCGTCTACACCAACGGCCAGCCGTCCCTGCTGGGCGTCAACGCCGCGCTCATGAAGGAGCTCACCGGCGAGCGCAACATCGTGCTCGGCTGCTACGCCATGGGCATGACGCCCAGCGAGGTGCGCGCGAAGTACGACGAGATCGTGGACTTCTCCGGCATCGGGGAGTTCGTTCAGTTCCCCATGTCGACCTACTCCTCCGGAATGGGCGCCCGGCTGCGCTTCGCCATCTCCTCGGCGAAGACGCACGACGTGCTCCTCATCGACGAGGCACTGGCGACCGGAGACCGCGAGTTCAAGCGGAAGAGCCAGCAGCGCATCAAGCAGATGCGCGAGTCCGCCGGGACCGTCTTCCTGGTGGCCCACAATCTTGACGTGATCGAGGAGACCTGCAACCGGGTGATCTGGCTCCACAAGGGGAAGATCAAGATGCAGGGCGATCCGCAGGAGGTTCTGGACGCCTATAACAAGGCCTGATTGGAGAGGGTGAACCGTGCCGACGCCGCCACCGATTCCTTATGAGCACCTCCCCGAGGTGGCCGAGCTGACCGTCGAGAGCGACGACGTCCGCGACGGCGAGCGCCTGAGCGACGCCCACGTCTTCAACGATTGGGGCATGTCGGGGCAGAACATCTCCCCGCACCTGCGCTGGTCGGGCGCTCCGGAGGGTACGCGAAGCTACGCGGTGACCTGCTTCGACCCGGACGCGCCGACGGGAAGCGGGTTCTGGCACTGGGTGCTGTTCGACATTCCGGCCGAGGTGACCGAACTGCCGGCCGGAGCGGGCAGCGCCCCCGACTTCAAGGGCCTGCCCGGGGGCGCCGTGCACGCCCGTAACGACTACGGCCTGAAGGCGTACGGCGGGGCCGCCCCGCCTCCCGGTTTCCCGCACCGCTACCTGTTCGCCGTACACGCCCTCGGCGTGGACAAGCTGGGCGTGGGCGAGGACGCCTCGCCCGCCGTCGTCGGTTTCAACATCACGGCGAACACCCTCGCCCGCGGATATCTCGCACCGGTCTACGCGACTTGATACCGCCGAACCCCTCGTTCGACTATCATTCGAACGGAGATTCGATGTAGGGGAGGGGTGGGATGAGCGAGCTGGCGACGGCGATCGACAACCTGGCCGACGAAGATCCCGCGGAGCTTCCGTTGGCGGCGCTCACCGAGCAGCTCATCGAGCTGCACTGGCAGATGGCCCGACTACAGGCGCAGATCGCTCGACGCACCCACGTCCGCTACTCCAGCAACTAGTCTCACCATCCGCGGCGAAAGGCCGGCGTCCCACCAGGGGCGCCGGCCTTCATGTTCGAAAGGTCGGCTCTACTCGCAGGGCTCGTCCGCCTGTCGCGCCACGGCGTTGGTGACGACCGAGGGAGCGGTCGACGCGGCGGAGTAGGGCTGGGTGTTCACGACGGCGGCGGCCGTGGCCGTCAGGCCGACCGCGGCGGTCAGCGCGCCGGGGGCGGCGTCGGCCGCGGCGGCGGTCGTGTTCACCGTGCGGGCCGCGCCGGTCACGTTCGCGTTGGCCGTTTCGGCCGTACGCGCGGCCGTCGACCCCACAGCGGAGGCGGCCGCCGTGGTCGTGGCCGGAACCCCGGCGAGCAGGCCGCCCGCGCTGTTCCCCGTCGCCGCGACCACACCCCTCAGGTCGACGGCAGCGGCCAGGTCGGCCGCCACATCGAGGTCGAGCGCGGCGGTCACGGCGGCCCCCACGTTCGCGACGACCGGAGCGGCGACATCGGCCGTACGGGCCGTGGCACCCGCGACGGCGGCGTCCGCCTTACGCGCCGTGGCGCCCGCGACGGCGCCGGCCTGCTCGTCGGCCCCGCTGACGGCGGCGTTCGCGGTGTCCGCCTTGGCCGCGACGACCGCGGCCGCGTCGGCGCCGACGTCGGCACCCACGGCGACCGCCGCGTCGAGGACCGCGACGAGGCGAGCCCGGAGCGCGGCGACGACTTCGGCGCTGATCCTGGCCCTGGCGTCGGCCACGACATCGGCCGCCAGGGCGGCCGCCTCGGCGAGACGGGCGTTCGCTGCTGCGGGAAGCTCGTCGGTGGTGGTGGCGGCGAGGTCCACCACGGCGATGAGGTCGGCCCGCACGGTGGCGGTCAGGTCCACCGCGGCGGTCACGGCGGCCCCCGCGTCCACGGCGATCGGGGCGGCGGCATCGGCCGTACGGGCCGTGGCGCCCGCGACGGCGGCCGGGTCGTCGCAGTCCAGGTCGGACAGCAGCTTGGAGACGGCTGCGAGCCGGGCGTCGGCGTTGCCCTGGGCAGGCGCCGCCGTGTGGGCGGGCGTCGCCGCCTGAGCGGGCGCCGCGAACACGCCGGCGAGACCGATCGCTACGGCGACGACGGCTGTTCTAACCACTCGTTTCATTAACTTGCCCCCGGTTCATATTCCGTTTCACGAGAGTGGGAATGACGAACCCAAGAACCCCCGTGGTCGGCGAACGCGCCGACAAAGACGACGGCATTTCTATCACCTCTCGGCATGGCGCAGGGCCGGGTCATGCCGGGCATCAGGCCAGCTGACCGATGGTCAAGTCCGGACATGAGAGGACCATCGACCATCCCGGGGTCAGGCCCGTTCCGAGCCGTGAAAAAGGCACGGTAAAAGCGTGCACGGTGCCGGGCAACCATTCTTTCCGGTGGCTTTGGCAACGCGCGCGGCGAGGGGGCGATCGCCCTGATATGGGCCGCGCCGAAGGAGGGTTCCGTACGGACCGCTGCCGCAGGATCACACCTCTCAGATATCGCGACATATCGCGTTTGTCGCTAGGCTTGAAGCCGTGACCACCCTCACCCCGTTCTTCGGTGACGACCCCGAGCACCGCGCCTCCGACGCGGACCGCGACCGGATCGCGGCCGTTCTCGGCGAGGCGCTCGCCACCGGTCGCCTGACCAGCGCCGAGCACGCGGACCGGCTCGACGCCACCTACTCCGCCGTCACCCTCGGCGATCTCCTGCCCCTGGTCAAGGACCTTCCCGAGGCGGCACGCACACCGGCCTCCCCCTCCCCTGGCACGGAGACCCACCGGGTCGCCGCGGTCTTCAGCAAGGTGATCCGAAGAGGACGCTGGGTGGCCGGGCGCCACACCGAGCTCCGCTCCGTCTTCGGCGCGCTGATCGTGGACCTGAGCGACGCCGTCCTACCCGGCCGCGAGGTCACGCTGGAGCTCAACTCGTTCTGCGGCAAGGTCATCGTGGCGGTCCCGCCGGGCGCCCGCGTCGTCGACGAGGGCAGTGCGCTGTTCTCCAAGCGGTCGGTGACCGGTGGAGGGCAGGGAGACGGCCCGCTCATCCGCGTCACCGGGCAGGCGCGCTTCGGCAAGATCGTGGTCTATCGCGGGCAGCACCTCTAACGCTCTGATCCGCGCCTTGTGCCGTGGCCGCCGCTTGCGACAGGCGCGACCCCGCCGAGCAGCGCCTAAGATGCGGCCATGCAGGCTGGAGGCCGCGGACCGCTCATCGCCCTCGACGCGATGGGAGGCGACCACGCGCCCGGCGAGATCGTGGCGGGAGCCGTACAGGCCGTGCGGGAACGCGGCGTCCAGGTCGTGCTCGTGGGCCGGCCGCATGAGCTTCACCGAGCCCTGGCCGAGCACGACGCGATCGCCGACATCCCCATCGTCCGGGCGGAGGAGGCGCTAACGATGGACGAGGGCGCCCTCGCCACCCTGCGCCGTCCCCGCTCCAGCATCGCCGTCGCCTGTCATCTCGTCCGGCGCGGTGACGCCGCCGCCGTCGTGTCCGCCGGGTCGACCGCCGGAGTGGTCGCCACCGGACGGCTGCGCCTGCGTGGCCAGCCCGGAGTCGTACGGCCCGCGATCGCCGTGGTCCTGCCGACCCGGCCCGGACCGACCGTACTGCTCGACGCCGGCGCCACCGCCGACGCCAAACCGGAGATGCTGGTGCAGTTCGCCCACCTCGGCGTGGCGTACGGCGAGGCCGGGCTCGGCCTGAAAGACCCCCGCGTCGGCCTGCTCACCATCGGCGAGGAGTCGGAGAAGGGCAACAAACTCGCCCGACGCGCCCACGAGCTGCTCACGGCCGCACCCGGCATCGACTTCACCGGCAACATCGAAGGCCACGACCTGCTGACCGGGAAGGTCGACGTCATCGTCACCGACGGCTTCACCGGCAACGTCGCGCTGAAGACCATGGAGGGCAGCGTCCGCTACGCCTTCGGCCAGCTCAGGGAGACCATCGAGGAGAGCCGCCTGGCCCGCATCGGGGGGCTGCTGCAACGGTCGCGCCTGCGCGAACTCAGCAGCAGGCTCGACCCCGAGTCGCAGGGCGGCGCCGTACTCCTCGGCCTGAACGGGACCGTGGTGATCGCGCACGGCTCGTCCAGGGCCAGGGGCATCGCGGCCGCCTGCGAACTCGCCGCCAGGCTGGCGACCCAGGGCATCGTGTCGCGGATCGGCGAGCGCATCGCGTCCGCGCCGAAACCGCATCGCCTCTGGTAGAGGTCACGGGCGGCCCCCTCTGACAGCCGCCCCCGGATGGTCGGCGCTGGTAGGCGGACTGTCAAGCGGTGAGGGCGGACCTTGCGCGCCGATAAGCTTTGTGCATGACCGACCCGCAGTTCGTGCTCGCCGAGCGGGTCCAGCAGGCGCTGGGCACCGCCTTCGGGACGGAGTACGCCACCGAAGATCCGCTGATCAGGCCCTCTCAGTTCGCCGACTACCAGGCGAACGTAGCGCTCAGCCTGGCCAAGCGGCTCCGACGTACCCCGCGGGAGGTCGCCCAGGCACTGCTCGACGCCCTCGACACGACCGACATCACCGCCGAGATCAGCGGTCCGGGGTTCCTCAACCTCACCCTCGGCGACGGCTGGATCGCCGAGCAGGCCGTACGGCGGTTGCGCGACGAGCGGCTGGGCGTGGCTCAGGCCGCGCCGCCCAAGACCGTCGTGATCGACTACTCGGCGCCGAACGCCGCCAAGGAGATGCACGTCGGGCACCTGCGCACGACCATCGTCGGCGACACGCTCGCCCGTACGCACGAACACATCGGCAACCGGGTGATCCGGCAGAACCACCTCGGCGACTGGGGCACGCAGTTCGGCATGCTCATCGAGCACCTGCTCGACATCGGCGAGGAGGAGTCGCTGCGGCGGCTGGCCGCGGGCGACGGCAACGCCTACTACCAGGAGGCGCGGCTCAAGTTCGACAGCGACCCCGAGTTCCAGGAACGTTCCCGGCGCCGGGTGCCGCTGCTCCAGGGCGGCGATCCGGAGACCCTGCGGCTCTGGCACGAGTTCATCGAGTACACCAAGCAGTACTTCAACCACGTGTACGCGATGCTCGGCGTCACCCTCACCGACGACGACATCGCCGGCGAGAGCATGTACAACCCGATGCTCGCCGACGTCTGCGAGGAGCTCCTCCACGGGGGAGTCGCGGAGATCAGCGAGGGTGCGCTCTGCGTGTTCCCGCCCGGCTTCACCGGACGCGACGACACGCCGCTGCCGCTCATCGTGCGCAAGAGCGACGGCGGGTACGGCTACGCCACGACGGACCTCGCCGCGATCCGCTACCGGATCCGGGACCTCAAGGCCGACCGCATCCTCTATGTGGTCGGCGCCACCCAGTCGCTGCATTTCCAGATGGTCTTCGCGGCCGCCCGCATGGCCGGCTGGCTGCACGACGACGTCAGCGCCGAGCACATCCAGATCGGCAGCGTGCTCGGCAGCGACGGCAAGATGTTCAAGACACGCAGCGGAAAGTCGATCAAGCTGACCGAGTTGCTGGAGGAGGCCGTCGTCCGGGCCGAGGCCGTCATCGCCGAACGGGCGTACGACCCGGCGGTGCGCCGGCAGATCGCCCGCCAGGTCGGCATGGGCGCGGTGAAGTACGCCGACCTGTCGGTCAGCCACGACAGCGAGTACGTCTTCGACTTCGACCGGATGCTCGCGCTGACCGGCAACACCGGGCCGTACCTGCAGTACGCCACCGCCCGCATCCGCTCCATCTTCCGCACCGGTTCCTACGACCCGGCGGAGGCGACCGGACCGATCACGCTGGGCCATCCGGCCGAGCGTGCGCTCGCCCTGCAGCTCCTCGGTTTCGGGTCCATCGTGGAATCGGTGGCCGAGCTGTCGGAGCCGCACCGTCTGTGCAACTACCTGTTCGACCTCGCTCAGGCGTTCACCACGTTCTATGAGGGATGCCCGGTGCTCAAGGCCGAGGACGAGGAGATGCGGCAGTCGCGGCTCGCGCTGTCCGCGCTGACGCTCCGCGTCCTGCTGCAGGGGCTCCATCTGCTCGGCATCGAGGTTCCCGAGCGCATGTGAAGCGCCGATCGGCGCGTCTTGTCCGCCCTTACCGCGTCAGGAGTCTAATCTGGCGCGGTCAAGGGAGTGCCTGCCAATCCCTCGGGGAGCGTTTCGCGTGAGCATGGACCTGACCAACCTCGAGACCGGGAACCCGGAGAGCCTCGGGACACCCGCGGGCCTCGGGAGCCCCGAGGACCCCGGAAGTGATTTCGGAAGTGATTTCGGAAGCCACGAGGACGACGGGAACCCGGGAGAACCAGGCAGCCGCACGAACCCGGCCGGCACGGCGGAACTCCACCGCTACGCCCAGGCCCTCCTCGTCCACCTGGCGGCCGACGGCAACGCCCCCGCCCTCCCACCCGGCGTCACCGATGTCCCCGACTACTGGCTGGCACCCGCCATCGAGGCCCTCGTGCTCCTCATGTCCGGGAAGGACGCCCTGGAGCCCCTGGCCCTCGCCACCCGGCTCGACGCTCGGCGCACGACGCTCTTCCTGTGTCTCGCCCTCGCCGTATGCGGCCAGGGCGACCGGATCCACGCTTCCTGGCTCGGCACCGCCTTCGGCGAACTGTCCGCCGAGCGCCCGGTGACCCACGGCCAGCGAGCCCTGTGGCTCGCCGCGGCGCGCGGCGCCTACGGTCCGGTGGGCAAGATATTCGTGCTGCGCAAGCTCGATGCGGTGGCCGTACCGGCCGAGGACGAGCGATGGCTCGCGGCCCTGGGTACGACATCGGACGGCCCGGAAAGTACGACGGCGCCCGACGGCGGCCCGGCCGCCGGGGAAACCGGCGCTTCGGATTCCCCGCAGACGAGTGGAACCGGTGCTTCAGATGCCGGGCAGACGAGTGGAACCGGTGCTTCGGATTCCCGGCAGGCGAGTGCATCGGCTGGTGAGGAAGGCCAGGACGGACCGGTGACGGTGCCGCCGTCGCTCCGGGACTTCCCCGAGCTGGCGAACGTACCGGAGATCGCGACGGCGATCAACGCGGCGACCCGGCTGCGACGGCTGCGGGAACGGTGCGCGGAGATCACCTCCGCTCCGCGACGAAGCGAGAGCGGAGGCGCGGTCGAGGTGACCAAGGTCGTCAGCGGCATGATCTGGGCCGAAGACGAACCCCTCGCCGTGCTCCGCTCGCTGATCGGCCAGGGCGAACCCCAAGGCCCGATGAGTTCACTCACCGGTCACCTGCTCCATGACGTACGGCCAGGCGGCGACCCGCACATGGCTGCGCTCGCGATCTATCTGGCGGCACCCGCAGTGAAGGCCGCGGCCGAAACCCTCATCGAAGTGGTACGCAAGCCCCCTCCGGACACCATGACCGTGCCGATCCTCGGATACGAGGTGAAACTCCGCCCAGAAGGGCCCGACCAGGAATCCCTGGCCACCGCCGAACATCGCATCGTGACCGAATCCGTTCCCCGGCGCTCTCACCCCTGGCCCGGATACCTCCTGCTGAGCCTGGCGGTCATGGCGTTCGTGACCGGATCCGCCCTCGCACTGCTCCAGACCCTGGGAGACGGCTCTCTCCTGGGTCGAGCCCCCTGGGACTGGGCCACATCGGGCTGGACCCTCGCAGGCCTGGGCCTGGCCTCGGGCGCCTACGGGGGATATCTGGTCTGGCGCGATCGCCGGCGAGAACAGGCCGAACTCCAGAACGTCCAAGCACGGGCGCGGGAACTGTCCGAACTCGCCGAAAAGGCCGTGTGGGCACTGCACGAGTACGCCAGAGAGGCAGAGGCACGGGCCGAGGCCGCCACCGAGGACCTGGCCGAACTGACACGACTGCTCCGCCGCGGCCCCCGCGCCGCGTAGCCGACCATCGATCGGTGGCCCGATAAGACCTGAAGACCAGGCAGAGCAGGCAGACCGGGCAGACCGGGAACCGGTGCGTAATCACGCTGCTCTGCCGGCGACGATGCGGACACCCTGCAGAGGCGATACGGGGACGACCCAGAGGCACGGCAGTACGCCGGAAAGACGTGGAAACACGTTGAAAAGGATCAGAACACGCCATACTCGTCAGAACTCCGCGACTCCCGGCCGAGACCGTTCGGGACATAAACCCTATATTCTCGGATCAGCGGCCGGTGAATCGATTGCGGAATTCATTTGATCAAGCAGTGGAAACCTCTACATTCGCCGGCGTGATCAGGAAAACCTTGTCCGCGATTCGCTCGATGCGACCCTCACACCCATAAGCGAGTCCAGCCGCGAAATCCACCATCCGGGTAGCCTCCGCCGTGGACATTCCCGCCACGTCCATCACGACAGCATGACCCTCCCGGAAATGCCGACCAAGGGTCAGCGCGTCGTCGTACTTCCGCGGACGGACCATCACGATCTTCGCGGCCTCCGTGGCAGGCTGCCACCGCTTGGCCGCCCGCTCTGCGGCCGGCATCCAGTCATCCGCGTAGTCCTCGTCGCCGTAAGCCTCGTCGTACTGATCCGCTGCACCCAGGCCAAGGTAGCTTGCCACCTTGCGCACTGCCCCCATCGGCTCGTCCTTTTCCGACTTGTCCTCTTCCGGGTTCGTCCCGATACAAGGGACCGTAATCGACACCTCAGCGATGCCCTACCGACACGCCCGAGCATTTAATTGTTTTTGGTTCGATAATGTGGAGGTCCAGTAACTTCATCTTCCGTTGGTCGATCCTCGTACCGTTCCACTCTAACTCCATGCTCGCTGCCCTGAGCAGGTCCGTGCAAACAGATATCGGCGCCCGAGAATCCCGGAACGATCAGAACGCGCCGTCGACCCACCGTCCACCACTGCCCTGAACGAAGTCCTGAGCGAGGTTGTGCGGGAGTGCGCTGAGCCGCCGCGGTCTCGCCGGCCTCACTCTCGCTGGCCTCACTGGCCTCAGCTTCTGCCCGTCGGCACCGTCAGCTGATGCGCCATCAGTCGCTAGCCGACGGGCATTGTGCCAGCCCAGCGGCCGTCAAATGGGCTGGGTGGGTGGGGTGTCTGGGGCGGCTGGGGTTGGACTGATGTGGTGGGGTGCCGGGTTGGCGGGTTTTGTGGTGGGGTGGCCGGGGTCTGGTGCCACAACAGTGCGGGCAGGGACGGGCAGCTGCTCCGGCCGGCCGTGACAGTCGCGCTCTGGCGACAGAGGCCTCCGGCCTCCCCGGGCGCGGTGGTCTCGGGCACGGTCTCAAGCCGGCCGGAGCACCCACCCGCCCCCACCCACACGGACGCGCCCACAGCACAGCCACCCCCAGCCAACACCCCACGACCCGCCACAACCCCCCACAACAAAAAAAGGGGAGGCCCCACAGCCTCCCCACCCCGGGATCCCCCGGGCACAAACAAAAAAAGGGAGGCGCGACCACACCCCCCAACACCACACAGCCCGGAAACGCGTCCAAGCCCACAAACACAAACACGCCACCCCCAAAAAAAGGGGGCAGCCCACAAAACATAGCCCGGAAATGCGTGTGGGCCACCCCAACCAGGGGCGGCCCACACCAACAA
>NZ_BCBX01000048.1:0-146755 GCF_001417795.1 Sphaerimonospora mesophila
TCTAAAAGCTGAGGGGACAAAAAGTGCTGGACGTCAACTTCTTCGACGAGCTGCGCATCGGTCTGGCGACCGCCGACGACATCCGCCAGTGGTCGCACGGCGAAGTGAAGAAGCCGGAGACCATCAACTACCGGACTCTCAAGCCGGAAAAGGACGGGCTCTTCTGCGAGAAGATCTTCGGCCCGACCCGGGACTGGGAGTGCTACTGCGGTAAGTACAAGCGGGTCCGCTTCAAGGGCATCATCTGTGAGCGCTGCGGCGTCGAGGTCACCCGTGCCAAGGTGCGCCGCGAGCGGATGGGCCACATCGAGCTGGCCGCTCCCGTCACCCACATCTGGTACTTCAAGGGCGTTCCTTCGCGCCTGGGTTACCTGCTCGACCTGGCCCCGAAGGACCTGGAGAAGGTCATCTACTTCGCGGCCTACATGATCACGCATGTCGACACCGAGATGCGTGAGCGTGACCTGCCGTCGCTGGAGGCCAAGATCTCCGTCGAGCGGCAGCACATCGAGCAGCGCCGCGACGCCGACATCGAGGCCCGCCAGAAGAAGCTCGAGGCCGACCTGGCCGAGCTGGAGGCGGCCGGTGCCAAGGGCGACGCCCGCCGCAAGGTGCGCGAGGGCGCCGACCGCGAGATGCGTCAGCTCCGCGACCGGGCCCAGCGCGAGCTGGACCGGCTGGAGGAGGTCTGGAGCCGGTTCAAGAACCTCAAGGTTCAGGACCTCGAGGGCGACGAGCTGCTCTACCGGGAGATGCGCGACCGCTTCGGCCGCTACTTCCGCGGGGGCATGGGCGCCCAGGCGATCCAGGAGCGGCTGAGCAGCTTCGACCTGGAGGCCGAGGCGGAGAACCTGCGCGAGACCATCCGCAGCGGCAAGGGCCAGAAGAAGGCCCGTGCGCTCAAGCGGCTCAAGGTCGTGGCGGCGTTCCTCAACACGCGGAACTCGCCCAGCGGCATGGTGCTGGACTGCATTCCGGTCATCCCGCCGGACCTGCGCCCGATGGTGCAGCTCGACGGTGGCCGGTTCGCGACCTCCGACCTGAACGACCTCTACCGCCGCGTCATCAACCGGAACAACCGCCTCAAGCGGCTGCTCGACCTCGGCGCGCCCGAGATCATCGTGAACAACGAGAAGCGGATGCTGCAGGAGGCCGTCGACGCGCTGTTCGACAACGGCCGCCGCGGACGTCCGGTCACGGGCCCGGGCAACCGCCCGCTGAAGTCCCTCAGCGACATGCTGAAGGGTAAGCAGGGCCGCTTCCGGCAGAACCTGCTGGGCAAGCGAGTCGACTACTCCGGCCGTTCCGTCATCGTCGTCGGCCCGCAGCTCAAGCTGCACCAGTGCGGCCTGCCCAAGCAGATGGCGCTGGAGCTGTTCAAGCCGTTCGTGATGAAGCGCCTGGTGGACCTGAACCACGCGCAGAACATCAAGTCGGCCAAGCGCATGGTCGAGCGGGCCCGCCCGGTCGTGTGGGACGTGCTGGAAGAGGTCATCACCGAGCACCCGGTGCTGCTCAACCGCGCGCCCACGCTGCACCGCCTGGGCATCCAGGCGTTCGAGCCGCAGCTCGTCGAGGGCAAGGCCATCCAGATCCACCCGCTGGTCTGCACCGCTTTCAACGCGGACTTCGACGGCGACCAGATGGCCGTGCACCTGCCGCTGTCCGCCGAGGCCCAGGCCGAGGCGCGCATCCTGATGCTGTCCACCAACAACATCCTCAAGCCGGCGGACGGCAAGCCGGTGACGATGCCCACCCAGGACATGGTCATCGGGCTGTACTGGCTGACCACGGAGAAGGAGGACGCGCTGGGTGCCGGCCGGGTGTTCTCGTCCGTGGCCGAGGCGCTCATGGCGTTCGACCGTCGCGAGTTGGACGTACAGGCCAGGGTCCAGATCAGGATGAAGGACTTCCCGCCGCCGCGCGGCTGGGAGGCGCCCGAGGGCTGGGAGGCCGGACAGCCGTTCCGGCTGGAGACCACGCTGGGCCGGTGCCTGTTCAACCAGACGCTGCCCGACAACTACCCCTTCGTGGACTACCAGGTCGGCAAGAAGCAGCTCTCCGGAATCGTGAACGAGCTGGCCGAGCGGTACCGGAAGGTGGAGGTCGCCAACGCGCTCGACGCGCTCAAGGACACCGGGTTCTACTGGGCCACCCGCGCCGGTGTCACCATCTCCATCGAGGACGTCGTGGCGCCGCCCAACAAGGCGGAGATCATGGATTCGTACGAGCGGCGGGCCGACAAGGTCCAGCGCGAGTACGACCGCGGTCTGATCACCGACGAGGAGCGCCGTCAGGAGCTCATCGAGATCTGGACGCACGCCACGGCGGACGTCGAGACCGACATGGTCAACGCCTTCCCGGCCACCAACCCGGTGTGGATGATGGTCAACTCCGGCGCCCGCGGTAACAAGATGCAGGTCCGGCAGATCGCCGGCATCCGCGGCCTGGTGTCCAACACCAAGGGTGAGACGATCCCGCGGCCGATCAAGTCCTCCTTCCGCGAGGGCCTGTCGGTGCTGGAGTACTTCATCTCCACCCACGGTCAGCGGAAGGGTCTGGCGGACACCGCGCTGCGGACCGCCGACTCCGGTTACCTGACCCGTCGTCTGGTCGACGTGGCCCAGGACGTCATCGTCCGGGAGATCGACTGCGGCACCGACAGGGCCGTCCCGCTGCGGGTGGGCGAGCGCGACTTCCAGGGCAACCTGGTCAAGGCGGAGAACGCCGAGAGCAACGTGCACGGCCGGATCCTGGCCGAGGACGTCGAGGCGGACGGCAAGCTGGTCGCATCGAGGGGCACCGACATCAACGACGCCGTGGTCACCGCGCTCGTCGCGGCCGGCGTCGAGACGGTCAGGACCCGCAGCACACTCGTGTGCGAGGCCAAGATCGGTGTCTGCGCGATGTGCTACGGCCGTTCGCTGGCCACCGGCAAGCTCGTCGACGTCGGCGAGGCCGTCGGCATCATCGCCGCCCAGTCGATCGGTGAGCCGGGCACGCAGCTGACCATGCGTACCTTCCACACCGGTGGTGTGGCGGGTGCGGACATCACCCACGGTCTGCCGCGAGTCACCGAGCTCTTCGAGGCCCGCATCCCCAAGGGTGTGGCCCCGATCAGCGAGGTCGCCGGTCGGGTGCGGATCGACGAGACCGACAAGACGCGCAAGGTCGTCATCACGCCGGACGACGGCTCCGACGAGGTGGCCTACCCGGTCTCGATGCGGGCTCGGCTGCTCGTCTCGGAGGGGCAGCACGTCGAGGTCGGCCAGCTGCTCGTCGCGGGTGCCCGCAACCCGAACGAGGTTCTGCGCATCCTCGGCCCGCGTGCCGTCCAGCTCCACCTGGTCGACGAGGTGCAGCAGGTCTACCGCTCGCAGGGTGTGTCGATCCACGACAAGCACATCGAGGTCATCGTCCGGCAGATGCTCAAGCGGGTGAACGTGCTCGAGTCGGGTGACACCGAGCTGCTGCCCGGTGAGCTCGTCGAGCGGCCGCGCTTCGAGGCCATGAACCGCCAGACCGTGGCGGAGGGCGGCCAGCCCGCCGCCGGCCGTCCGGTGCTGATGGGCATCACGAAGGCGTCGCTGGCCACCGAGTCGTGGCTGTCGGCGGCGTCCTTCCAGGAGACGACGCGGGTGCTCACCGACGCGGCGATCCACGCCAAGTCGGACTCGCTGCTCGGCCTCAAGGAGAACGTCATCATCGGAAAGCTCATCCCGGCCGGTACGGGCATGCCGCAGTACCGCAACATCCGGGTGGAGCCGACCGAGGAGGCGAAGGCCGCGATGTACACCGTGGGCGGTTACGACGGCTCGGCGGCGGACTACACGTTCGGCGCCGGCAGCGGCGAGGCCGTCCCGCTGGAGGAGTACGACTTCGGCCAGTACGGCCGTTAGGGAGTGTCGAGAAAAGCGGTGTCCGTCGCGGGGCCCAGCCGGGCCGCGCACGGCGGGACATGCTTTTGAACACGACTTAGGTCGATGGGAAACGCCCGGAGTGGTCCGCCACTCCGGGCGTTTCCGCATTCCTGGCATCGGAACCGGGTCCGTACCGGTAGAATCGGCGAGAGTCTTATGTGCGGCCCGCGTGGAAGCGGGCCGTCGGAGCCGGGGTACGGACAATGTCGGCCCAGGCGCGTTCGTTTTGACGACTCGCGTCTGCCTGGGTAGTGTTGTCCTTCGTGCCCATGGTTCGTGGGCTCGCATGCGTGTGCTCGAGAGCCTTCTCCCCACGCGGGAGACGGGTGTAGGCGCCGCGTGATTCCTCCAGATCGACCGGGTCCGCCCGGGTGTGATACGGCCAGTCCGCGACACGCCCGAGCGCGTGGGTCGGAGGGCGAGGAAGACCAGCAGGTCATGACACCGGCAGTACCTGCGAAAAAGCACAGTCGGGCGAAGAAACTGGGCCGAGCGTGGCCGAGAGACCTCGAACCGACAACGACGTAGCACCGGCCAAGGCGCGAAATGGAGACGTAGTGCCTACTATCCAGCAGTTGGTCCGTAAGGGCCGACAGGACAAGGTAACGAAGACGAAGACACCGGCGCTGAAGGGAAGTCCGCAGCTCCGGGGCCACTGCGTGCGCGTCTACACTACGACTCCCAAGAAGCCCAACTCCGCCCTGCGCAAGGTGGCGCGTGTCCGCCTCACCAGCGGCATCGAGGTCACCGCATATATCCCGGGCGTTGGGCACAACCTTCAGGAGCACTCCATCGTGCTCGTGCGTGGCGGTCGTGTGAAGGACTTGCCGGGCGTTCGTTACAAGATCGTCCGTGGGGCGCTCGACGCTCAGGGTGTCCGCAACCGCAAGCAGGCCCGCAGCCGTTACGGCGCGAAGAAGGAGAAGAGCTGACATGCCGCGCAAGGGTTCCCCTGGCCGCCGCCAGTTGATCGCCGACCCGGTGCACAACTCACCGCTGGTCACCGCGCTGATCAACAAGGTTCTCCTGGACGGCAAGCGCTCCATCGCCCAGTCGATCGTCTACGGCGCCCTCGACGGCTGCCGGGAGAAGACGGGCAACGACCCGGTCGTCACGCTCAAGCGGGCTCTGGACAACGTCAAGCCCACCCTCGAGGTCCGCAGCCGTCGTGTCGGTGGCGCGACCTACCAGGTGCCGGTCGAGGTGCGCGCGTCGCGCAGCACCACCCTGGCCCTGCGGTGGATCGTCCAGTACGCGCGGGCGCGCCGCGAGAAGACCATGACCGAGCGCCTCATGAACGAGCTGCTCGACGCGAGCAACGGCCTCGGCGCCAGCGTGAAGCGGCGCGAGGACACGCACAAGATGGCCGAGTCCAACAAGGCTTTCGCCCACTACCGCTGGTAGTAGGCAACTACGACGAGTTAGGACGCGAGAGAAGTGGCCACCACGACCGCTCTTGACCTGGCCAAGGTCCGCAACATCGGGATCATGGCCCACATCGACGCGGGCAAGACCACGACGACTGAGCGCATCCTGTTCTACACCGGCATCAACTACAAGCTCGGTGAAACCCATGAGGGCGCCGCCACCATGGACTGGATGGAACAGGAGCAGGAGCGCGGCATCACGATCACGTCTGCCGCGACCACCTGTAGCTGGCTTGATCACACGATCAACATCATCGACACTCCCGGTCACGTGGACTTCACCATCGAGGTGGAGCGCTCGCTCCGCGTCCTCGACGGCGCCGTCGCGGTGTTCGACGCGGTCGCCGGCGTGGAGCCGCAGTCGGAGACGGTCTGGCGGCAGGCCGACCGGTACGGCGTGCCCCGCATCTGCTTCGTGAACAAGATGGACCGGGTCGGCGCGGAGTTCCACCGCTGTGTCGACATGATCGTGTCCCGGCTGGGCGCGACGCCGCTGGTCGTTCAGCTCCCCTGGGGTGTCGAGGCCGAGTTCAAGGGCGTCATCGACCTGGTGAGGATGAAGGGCCTGATCTGGAGCGCCGAGGCGGCCAAGGGCGAGATGTACGACACCGTCGACGTCCCGGCCGACCACGCCGACGCGGCCCGTGAGTGGCGCGACAAGCTGGTCGAGACCGTCGCCGAGAACGACGACGAGCTGATGGAGCTGTTCCTCGAGGGCATCGAGCCCAGCGAGGAGCAGCTGGTCGCGGCCATCCGCCGCGCCACCATCAAGGGTGCGGTCAACCCGGTCCTGTGCGGCACCGCGTTCAAGAACAAGGGCGTGCAGCCCCTGCTCGACGCGATCGTGGCCTACCTGCCGGCGCCGATCGACATTCCCGCCATAGACGGGCACGCCCCCGGCAACGAGGAGAAGGTCGTCGAGCGGCACGCCGACCCGGCCGAGCCGTTCTCCGCGCTCGCCTTCAAGATCATGAGCGACCCGCACCTGGGCAAGCTCACCTACATCCGCGTCTACTCGGGCAAGATCGACGCCGGCACCGGGGTCGTCAACTCGACCAAGGGTAAGAAGGAGCGGATCGGCAAGATCTACCAGATGCACGCGAACAAGCGCGAGGAGCGCTCGTCCGCGTCCGCCGGTCAGATCGTCGCCGTCATGGGCCTGAAGGACACCACCACCGGTGACACGCTCAGCGACCCGGCGAACCAGGTGATCCTCGAGTCGATGAACTTCCCCGCCCCGGTCATCAACGTGGCCATCGAGCCCAAGACCAAGGGCGACCAGGAGAAGTTGGGCACCGCGATCCAGCGCCTGACCGAGGAGGACCCGTCCTTCCAGGTTCGCCGCGACGAGGAGACCGGGCAGACGGTCATCTGGGGAATGGGCGAGCTCCACCTGGAGGTCTTCGTCGACCGGATGCGCCGCGAGTTCAAGGTCGAGGCCAACGTCGGCCGCCCGCAGGTCGCCTACCGCGAGACCATCCGCCGGAAGGTGGAGAAGGTCGAGTACACGCACAAGAAGCAGACCGGTGGTTCCGGTCAGTTCGGTCGTGTGATCATCGCGCTCGAGCCGCTGGGCGAGGGCAACGACGGGTACGAGTTCGAGAACAAGGTCACCGGTGGCCGCATCCCGCGGGAGTACATCCCGTCGGTGGACGCGGGCTGCCAGGAGGCCGCCGAGTTCGGTGTGCTCGCCGGCTACCCGATGGTGGGGGTCAAGGTCACCCTCCTGGACGGTGCGTACCACGAGGTCGACTCGTCCGAAATGGCTTTCAAGATCGCTGGTTCGATGGCCTTCAAGGAGGCCGCTCGGAAGGCGGACGCCGTTCTCCTCGAGCCGATGATGGCCGTTGAGGTCATCACGCCCGAGGATTACATGGGTGACGTCATCGGTGACCTCAACGGACGCCGCGGACAGATCCAGGCAATGGAAGACCGGACCGGGGCCAAGGTCATCCAGGCCCTCGTCCCGCTGTCAGAGATGTTCGGTTACGTGGGCGACCTGCGCAGCAGGACCCAGGGCCGGGCCGTCTACAGCATGCAGTTCGACTCCTACGCGGAGGTGCCTCCGGGCATCGCCAAGGAGATCGTCGCGAAGGCTCGGGGCGAATAAGTTTCGCTCGGGACGCGAGTCCGCCACGTATGGCGGAGCACCTTCGCCGGTGCCCCGCCATACGGAGCCTGAGTTAGAAGACGCAAGTCAAGTCAGAATCTCTAAGGAGACAGACCAGTGGCCAAGGCCAAGTTCGAGCGGAACAAGCCGCACGTGAACATCGGCACCATTGGGCACATCGACCACGGCAAGACCACTCTGACCGCGGCGATCACCAAGGTGCTTCACGACCGTTTCCCGCACCTCAACGAGGCGACCCCGTTCGACAAGATCGACAAGGCGCCCGAGGAGAAGGCTCGCGGTATCACCATCTCCATTTCGCACGTGGAGTACCAGACCGAGAAGCGCCACTACGCCCACGTGGACTGCCCCGGTCACGCCGACTACGTGAAGAACATGATCACCGGTGCCGCCCAGATGGACGGTGCGATCCTGGTGGTCGCGGCGACCGACGGCCCGATGCCGCAGACGAAGGAGCACGTCCTCCTGGCCCGCCAGGTCGGCGTTCCCTACATCGTCGTGGCGCTCAACAAGTCGGACATGGTCGACGACGAGGAGATCCTGGAGCTCGTCGAGCTCGAGGTCCGCGAGCTGCTGTCCGCCCAGGAGTTCCCGGGCGACGACGTGCCGGTCATCCGCGTCTCGGCGCTGAAGGCGCTCGAGGGCGACGAGAAGTGGGGCGACGCCATCGTCGAGCTCATGACCGCGGTCGACGACAACGTTCCCGAGCCGGTCCGTGACACCGACAAGCCGTTCCTGATGCCGATCGAGGACGTCTTCTCGATCACCGGTCGCGGCACCGTCGTCACCGGCCGTATCGAGCGCGGCATCGTCAAGGTCAACGAGGTCGTCGACATCATCGGCATCAAGGAGAAGGGCACCTCGACGACCGTCACCGGCGTCGAGATGTTCCGCAAGCTCCTCGACGAGGGCCAGGCCGGTGACAACGTCGGTCTGCTCCTGCGTGGCATCAAGCGTGAGGACGTCGAGCGCGGTCAGTGTGTCATCAAGCCGGGCACGACCACCCCGCACACCGAGTTCGAGGCGCAGGTCTACATCCTGAACAAGGACGAGGGCGGCCGCCACACGCCGTTCTTCAACAACTACCGTCCTCAGTTCTACTTCCGTACGACCGACGTGACCGGCGTGGTGAACCTCCCCGAGGGCACCGAGATGGTCATGCCGGGCGACAACACGGAGATGCGCGTCGAGCTCATCCAGCCGATCGCCATGGAAGAGGGTCTGAAGTTCGCGATCCGCGAGGGTGGCCGCACCGTCGGCGCCGGTCGCGTGACGAAGATCATCAAGTAGTACCATCGCTGGGCGGCGGTCGGGACCGCCGGAGGAGTGTCCGAGGACACGACCCGGGCCTGACCGCCGCACCGCGGAGGGGCCGCCAGCCGGCCCCGCCCACGGGCGGCGACACCGTGATCTCGCAGTCGTCTCGGCCACCGGCCGAGTCCGCTGCCAGATCACGGTTCGGCTGGGTGGGAAGACCTGCGGCGTAGGCACTGTGACCTATCGGCCGCGTGAAGCTTTATACGACGACAGCGAAGGACACCGAGGCCATCATGGCGGGACAGAAGATCCGCATCCGGCTCAAGGCGTATGACCACGAGGTCATCGACAGCTCGGCCAAGAAGATCGTCGAGACGGTGACGCGGACCGGCGCCAAGGTCGCTGGCCCGGTGCCGCTGCCGACCGAGAAGAACGTGTACTGCGTCATCCGGTCGCCGCACAAGTACAAGGACAGCCGTGAGCACTTTGAGATGCGCACCCACAAGCGGCTGATTGACATCATCGACCCCACGCCGAAGACGGTCGACTCGCTCATGCGCCTCGACCTGCCTGCCGGCGTCGACATCTCGATCAAGCTCTAAGGAACGCACTGACATGGCTAAGCAGATCAAGGGCGTCCTGGGCAAGAAGCTCGGCATGACCCAGGTCTTCGACGAGGCGAACCGGGTGGTCCCGGTGACCGTCGTCGAGGCCGGTCCGTGCGTGGTGACCCGGGTTCGCACTCCTGAGAAGGACGGCTACTCCGCGATTCAGCTCGGTTACGGGCAGATCGACCCGCGCAAGGTGAACAAGCCGCTCGGTGACTACCTGCGCAAGCACGACATCACGCCCCGGCGCTACTTCGTCGAGGTCCGGACGGACGACGCCTCCGAGTACACGCTCGGTCAGGAGATCCTCGCCGACACCTTCGAGGCCGGGCAGTACGTGGACGTCACCGGCAAGAGCAAGGGCAAGGGCTACGCGGGTGTCATGAAGCGCCACAACTTCCGTGGTCTGGCCGCTTCGCACGGTACCCAGCGCAAGCACCGTTCGCCGGGCTCCATCGGCGGCTGCGCCACCCCGGGCCGCGTCTTCAAGGGCCTGCGCATGGCCGGCCGGATGGGCAACGCCCGCACGACCATCCAGAGCCTCAAGGTCCACGCCGTGGACGCCGAGAAGAACATCATCCTGATCAAGGGTGCTATCCCCGGCCCCAACGGCAGCCTCGTCCTCATCCGCACCGCCGCCAAGAAGGGGGTTGCTGCCAAATGACCAGCATTGACGTCCTCGACGCGACCGGTGCCAAGACGGACTCCGTGGACCTGCCCGCGGAGATCTTCGGCGCCAAGGTCAACGTGCCGCTGATCCACCAGGTCGTGGTCGCGCAGCTCGCCGCGGCCCGGCAGGGGACCCACTCCACCAAGACCCGCGGCGAGGTCCGCGGCGGTGGCAAGAAGCCGTACCGCCAGAAGGGCACCGGCCGCGCCCGCCAGGGCTCGACCCGTGCGCCGCAGTTCACCGGCGGCGGCATCGTGCACGGCCCGAAGCCGCGCTCGTACGACCAGCGGACGCCCAAGAAGATGAAGGCGGCCGCGCTGCGCGGCGCCCTGTCCGACCGGGCGGGCGGCGGTCGTGTCCACGTGGTGACCAACCTGATCACCGGTGAGACGCCCAAGACCAAGGTGGCCATGGAGGCGCTGCGCAAGGTGACCCAGGCCCGCCGGGTGCTGGTCGTCCTCGACGCGCAGGACGAGGTCACCTGGCTGAGCCTGCGCAACGTGCCCGAGGTCCACCTCCTGGAGGCGGGCCAGCTCAACACCTACGACGTGCTCTGCAGCGACGACGTGGTCTTCACCCGCGAGGCGTACGACCAGGTCGTGGCCCGGCTGGCGAACAGCGGGAAGGAAGAGGCCTGATGGAGAAGATCACCGACCCGCGCGACATCATCGTCAAGCCGATCGTCTCCGAGAAGAGCTACGGTCTGATCGACGAGCACAACCAGTACACGTTCCTGGTGCGCAAGGACGCGAACAAGACCCAGGTGAAGATCGCCGTTGAGCAGATCTTCGGGGTCAAGGTGACCGGCGTGAACACGATCAACCGGCAGGGTAAGCGCAAGCGGACCCGGCACGGCTATGGGCAGCGTCCCAACACCAAGCGCGCGATCGTGAGCCTGGCCGAGGGTGAGCGGATCGACATCTTCGGTCAGATCGGCTAACGCGGCGGGATCGCCACTTATGTCAGCGCCGGGGGGACCGCCGTGAGGCGGACCCCGACCGGTACGAACCGACAAAGGATGAACGAAAGAGATGGGCATCCGTAAGTACAAGCCGACGACCCCGGGTCGTCGCGGCGCGAGCGTCTCGGACTTCTCCGAGCTCACGCGCAGCACCCCGGAGAAGTCGCTGCTTGCCCCCCTGCACAACAAGGGCGGCCGTAACGTGCATGGCCGGGTGACGGCCCGGCACCAGGGAGGCGGGCACAAGCGCGCCTACCGGATCATCGACTTCCGCCGCCACGACAAGGACGGGATCCCGGCCAAGGTCGCACACATCGAGTACGACCCGAACCGGACGTCCCGCATCGCGCTGCTCCACTACGCCGACGGCGAGAAGCGGTACATCATCGCGCCGGTCGGTCTCAAGCAGGGGGATCGTGTCGAGAACGGTCCCGGCGCCGACATCAAGCCGGGCAACTGCCTGCCGCTGCGCAACATCCCCACCGGTACTTTCATCCACGCGGTGGAGCTCCGTCCGGGCGGTGGCGCCAAGCTGGGCCGCAGCGCCGGCGCGCAGATCCAGCTCCTCGCCAAGGAGGGCAACTACGCCACGCTGCGCATGCCGTCCGGCGAGATGCGCCAGGTCGACGTGCGGTGCCGGGCCTCGGTGGGCCAGGTCGGCAACACCGAGCAGGCCAACATCAGCATCGGCAAGGCGGGCCGCAACCGGTGGAAGGGCAAGCGCCCCTCGGTCCGCGGTGTCGCCATGAACCCGGTCGACCACCCGCACGGTGGTGGTGAGGGCAAGACCTCCGGCGGTCGCCACCCGGTGAACCCGAAGGGCAAGCCCGAGGGCCGCACCCGTCAGTCGAACAAGGCGAGCGACCGGCTGATCATCCGTCGTCGGAGCAAGAGGAAGAAGCGGTAGGAGCAGCCGACATGCCACGTAGCCTCAAGAAGGGCCCCTTCGTGGACGGCCACCTGATCAAGAAGGTGGACGCCCAGAACGAGAAGGGCACCAAGAACGTCATCAAGACGTGGTCGCGGCGTTCCATGATCGTGCCGGACATGATCGGTCACACGATCGCCGTGCACGACGGCCGCAAGCACGTTCCGGTCTTCATCACCGAGTCGATGATCGGCCACAAGCTCGGAGAGTTCGCCCCGACGCGGACGTTCCGCAGCCACGTCAAGGAAGACCGCCGCAGCCGGCGGTAAGCGCCTTCAAAGCAAGCATCAGAGGAGACAGCGATGGAAGCCAGGGCACAGGCGCGGTACGCGCGCCACACGCCCCGGAAGGCCCGCCGCGTGGTGGACCTCATTCGCGGGCTGCCCGCTTCGGAGGCGCAGGCCGTGCTGAAGTTCGCTCCCCAGTCGGCGAGTGAGACGGTTTACAAGGTGCTCTCGAGCGCGATCGCGAACGCCGAGCACAATTTCAAGCTCGACCGGGACACGCTGGTCGTGAGCCGCGCGTGGGTCGACGAGGGGCCGACGCTGAAGCGGTTCCGCCCGCGTGCCCAGGGTCGCGCCTATCGGATCAACAAGAGGACGAGCCACATCACGGTGATCGTGGAGTCCCGCGAGCCGAAGGGGAGGACCCGCTAGTGGGCCAGAAAGTCAACCCGCACGGGTTCCGCCTAGGTATCACGACCGACTTCAAGAGCCGGTGGTACGCCGACAAGCTCTACAAGTCGTACGTCGCCGAGGACGTGGCGATCCGCCGCCTGCTGCTGAAGGGCACGCTGCAGAAGGGCACGGACCGGGAGAAGGGCTTGGAGCGGGCCGGCGTCTCGAAGATCGAGATCGAGCGCACCACCGACCGGGTCCAGGTCGACATCCACACCGCCCGGCCGGGCATCGTCATCGGCCGCCGCGGCGCGGAGGCCGACCGCATCCGGGGCAGCCTGGAGAAGCTGACCAAGAAGCAGGTCCAGCTCAACATCCTCGAGGTGAAGAACCCCGAGATCGACGCGCAGCTCGTCGCGCAGGGCGTGGCCGAGCAGCTCTCCAGCCGTGTGTCGTTCCGCCGGGCCATGCGCAAGGCGATGCAGTCCGCGATGAAGAGCGGGGCCAAGGGCATCCGGGTCCAGTGCTCGGGTCGTCTGGGCGGCGCCGAGATGTCGCGCTCGGAGTTCTACCGTGAGGGTCGGGTGCCGCTGCACACGCTGCGCGCCGACATCGACTACGGCTTCTTCGAGGCCCGCACCACCTTCGGCCGGATCGGCGTGAAGGTGTGGATCTACAAGGGCGAGGCCCCGACCAGCCGCGCCGAGCGTGAGGCGGCTGCCGCCGCTGCCGCCGGCGCCCGGGCGGGTCAGCGCCGCGAGGACCGGCGCGGCGAGCGCCCGCGTCGCGGTGGCGACCGTCCGCGCCGCGGCGGTGCGGGCCGTGGGGACCGCGCCAGGACCGAGGCAACCAGGAGTGAGGCGGCCGTGCAGGCCGCCCCCGAGACCGGCCCGGCGGAGCAGCCGGGTGCTGAAGGGAGCTGACCATGCTGATCCCGCGCAGGGTCAAGCACCGCAAGCAGCACCGGCCCGACCGTAGCGGCGCCGCCAAGGGCGGCACCAGGGTCGCGTTCGGCGAGTTCGGCATTCAGGCGCTTGAGCACGCCTACGTGACGAACCGTCAGATCGAGGCTGCCCGTATCGCCATGACCCGGCACATCCGCCGTGGTGGAAAGGTCTGGATCAACATCTTCCCGGACCGTCCGCTCACGAAGAAGCCGGCCGAGACCCGAATGGGTTCCGGTAAGGGTTCGCCGGAGTGGTGGGTCGCCAATGTCAAGCCCGGTCGCGTCATGTTCGAGCTGTCCGGTGTCGCCGAGCCCGTGGCCCGCGAGGCCCTGCGGCGCGCGATGCACAAGCTCCCGATGAAGTGCCGGTTCGTCAAGCGTGAAGTGGGTGAGGCGTGATGGCTAAGGGTCTGACCGCCGCTGAGCTGCGGGTGGAGGATCAGGACGTCCTGGTCCAGAAGCTGAAGGAAGCCAAGGAGGAGCTGTTCAACCTCCGCTTCCAGGCGGCGACCGGCCAGTTGGAGAGCCACGGGCGGCTCCGTGCCGTCCGCCGCGAGATCGCCCGTATCTACACCGTGATGCGCGAGCGGGAGCTCGGCATCGTCACGGTCGAGAAGGAGTCGAGCGATGGCTGAGACAACTGAGGCAACCGAGGCGACCGAGACCGGCCGCAAGAGCGTGCGGAACTACCGCAAGACCCGTGAGGGTCTCGTGGTGAGCGACAAGATGGACAAGACCGTCGTCGTCGCCGTCGAGGACCGCGTCAAGCACCCGCTGTACGGCAAGGTCATCCGCCGGACGACCAAGTACAAGGCCCACGACGAGCAGAACGCGTGCGGTGTCGGCGACCGTGTCCTCCTGATGGAGACCCGGCCGATGTCCGCCACCAAGCGCTGGCGGATCGTCGAGATCCTCGAGAAGGCCAAGTAACACGAACGCGCCTCGTGGGGGGTGGGCGGACCACCCCCCATGACGGTGTCCAAGGGGTCGGACGGATCACCCGCCCGGCCCGCCTGCGGCGGCGGTCGTACGGCTGTCGCCGGAGGAACAAGACCACATCGGTTCCGCCAGGCTCACCCGCGAGGGTGAGAACCGGCGAGACAAACAGGAGTTGACGTGATCCAGCAGGAGTCGCGGCTCAAGGTCGCCGACAACACGGGTGCGAAGGAGATCCTCTGCATCCGTGTTCTCGGCGGCTCCGGTCGGCGCTACGCGGGAATCGGCGACATCATCGTCGCCACGGTGAAAGACGCCATTCCCGGCGGAGGCGTGAAGAAGGGCGACGTTGTCAAGGCTGTCGTGGTGCGCACCGTCAAGGAGCGCCGCCGCCCCGACGGCTCCTACATCCGCTTCGACGAGAACGCGGCGGTCATCATCAAGGACAGCGGCGACCCGAGGGGCACCCGCATCTTCGGCCCCGTGGGCCGGGAGCTGCGTGACAAGAAGTTCATGCGCATCATCTCGCTCGCCCCGGAGGTGCTGTGATGCCGAAGCTGCATGTGAAGAAGGGTGACCTCGTCCAGGTCATCGCCGGCAAGGACAAGGGCGCCAAGGGTCGTGTGATCGCCGCCTACCCGCGCGAGGAGCGTGTGGTGGTCGAGGGCGTCAACATGATCAAGAAGCACTCCAAGGTGACCCACCAGGGCCCGCGCGGCGCTCAGGAGGGCGGCGTGCGGACCATGGAGGCCCCCATCCACGTGAGCAACGTGAAGAAGCTCAAGGACGAGGACAAGGCCGACAAGCCCGAGAAGAAGGCCGCCGCGAAGAGCGACGCCGCCGACGAGACGGGTGAGGACAACTGATGACCGCCACGACTGAAGAACGCGTCGTTCCGCGCCTCAAGCAGCGCTACCGCGAGGAGATCATCGCGAAGCTGCGTGAGGAGTTCGGCATCGAGAACATCATGCAGGTGCCCACGATCACCAAGATCAAGGTGAACATGGGCGTCGGCGAGGCCGCTCGCGACTCGAAGCTGATCGAGGGCGCCGTACGCGACCTCACCGCGATCACCGGCCAGAAGCCCGCCGTGGCCCGCGCCCGCAAGTCCATCGCCCAGTTCAAGCTGCGCGAGGGCATGCCGATCGGCGCGCACGTGACGCTGCGCGGCGACCGCATGTGGGAGTTCCTCGACCGGCTGCTCTCGCTCGCGCTGCCCCGCATCCGGGACTTCCGCGGCCTGTCGCCGAAGCAGTTCGACGGCAACGGCAACTACACCTTCGGGCTCACCGAGCAGGTCATGTTCCACGAGGTCGACCAGGACAAGGTCGACCGGCAGCGGGGCATGGACATCACGGTCGTGACCACCGCGAAGAACGACGAGCAGGGCCGGGCGCTGCTGAGGCACCTCGGCTTCCCGTTCAAGGAAGCGTAAGGGAGACCTGATCATGGCGAAGACGTCGCTGAAGGTCAAGGCAGCGCGCAAGCAGAAGTTCCAGGTCCGGGCGTACACTCGTTGCTCCCGCTGTGGCCGGCCGCGCGCTGTCTACCGTAAGTTCGGGCTGTGCCGCGTGTGCTTCCGTGAGATGGCGCACCGCGGTGAGCTGCCCGGCATCACCAAGGCGAGCTGGTGACATCTCGCTGACATCCCGCCAGGGATGTCAGCGGTCCTTCTGAAGGAACCGTGAGGGGCTTTCGGAGGGAGGCGGGGGTCGCTCCGCCGGATGTCAGTTGTCCTCCCGAGGGCCCTGAGGGGCTTGCGGGAGGAGGCGGGGGGCCAGCCCCCCGCGGGAAGTCATAACCAACCGGGCGCTGTCATCAGCGCCCACGACCACACCGAAGGTCCGCGCGTGTCAGGGCCCGCCGAGGCGGGAGGACCAGGGCGGAAACCGCGGTGAGGAGGGCCACCGGCCATGACGATGACCGACCCGATCGCAGACATGCTGACGCGTCTGCGTAACGCGAACTCGGCCTATCACGACACCGTGAGCATGCCCTACTCCAAGATCAAGGCGCACATCGCCGAGATCCTGCAGCAGGAGGGCTACATCCAGGCCTGGAACGTGGAGGACGCCAAAGTCGGCAAGAACCTCGTGGTTGAGCTCAAGTTCGGGCCCAGCCGCGAGCGCGCGATCGCGGGCCTGCGCCGGGTGTCGAAGCCCGGTCTGCGGGTCTATGCAAGGAAGGACAACCTGCCCCGGGTTCTGGGCGGGCTGGGCGTTGCGATCATTTCGACGTCCAGCGGCCTGATGACCGACAAGCAGGCCGGCAAGCGTGGAGTGGGCGGGGAAGTCCTCGCCTACGTCTGGTAACGAGGGGAGGAACCACAGCATGTCGAGAATCGGACGGCTGCCCATCCCCGTACCGTCGGGTGTCGAGGTCACGATCAACGGCCGGGATGTCCAGGTCAAGGGGCCCAAGGGCACGCTCGCTCACACCGTCGTCGAGCCGATCGAGGTCGCCAGGGCGGAGGACGGCACCATCGCCGTCACGCGCCCGAACGACGAGAACAAGGTGCGGGCGCTTCACGGGCTGTCCCGGACGCTCATCGCCAACATGGTCACGGGCGTGACGCAGGGATACACGAAAACGCTGGAGATCGTCGGCGTGGGTTACCGCGTCCAGGCCAAGGGCCCGACCCAGCTCGAGTTCGCGCTGGGCTTCAGCCACCCGGTGGTCGTGAACGCCCCCGAGGGCGTCACCTTCCGCGTCGAGAAGCCGACGCTGTTCCACGTGGACGGCATCGACAAGCAGAAGGTCGGCGAGGTCGCCGCGAACATCAGGAAGCTGCGCAAGCCCGACCCGTACAAGGGCAAGGGCGTGCGCTACCAGGGCGAAGTTATCCGCCGCAAGGTCGGAAAGGCTGGTAAGTAGGCATGGCTGGGAAGACTGCGTTCGGCAAGCACACGGCCGCCCGCGTCGTCTCGCGGGCCCGCCGCCACCGCCGCGTCCGCAAGAAGGTCGTCGGCACAGAGCAGCGCCCGCGCCTCGTCGTCAACCGGTCGTCGCGGCACCTGTTCGTGCAGATCGTCGACGACACCAAGGGCCACACGCTGGTGAGCGCGTCCACCATGGACGCCTCGCTGCGTGGCGCTGAGGGCGACAAGACCGACAAGGCGAAGAAGGTCGGCGAGCTTCTCGCTCAGCGGGCCAAGACCGCCGGGATCACCGCCGTCGTTTTCGATCGTGGTGGCAACCGCTACGCGGGGCGCATCGCCGCCCTCGCGGACAGCGCCCGTGAAGGCGGGCTGGAGTTCTGATGATCCCGGCCCGTGACATGAGCAACGAGAAGAGGAACCACTGATGGCTGCAGCTCCGCGTCGCGGCGCAGGCGGCGGTGGCGAGCGGCGGGACCGTCGTGACGATCGCCGCGGCGGCGCCGCCGACAAGGGCGTCTCGTACATCGAGCGCGTCGTAAAGATCAACCGAGTGGCCAAGGTCGTCAAGGGCGGTCGGCGCTTCAGCTTCACCGCGCTGGTCGTCGTCGGTGACGGCAACGGCATGGTCGGGGTCGGGTACGGCAAGGCCAAGGAGGTGCCCGCGGCGATCGCCAAGGGCGTCGAGGAGGCCAAGAAGCACTTCTTCAAGGTGCCCCGCATCCAGGGCACGATCCCGCACACCGTGCAGGGCGAGGAGGCCGCCGGCGTCGTCCTGCTGCGTCCGGCCTCTCCCGGTACCGGTGTCATCGCGGGTGGTCCGGTGCGCGCGGTCCTGGAGGCCGCCGGGATCCACGACGTGCTGTCGAAGTCGCTCGGCTCCCAGAACCCGATCAACATCGTCCACGCCACCGTGCGGGCTCTGAAGGACCTCAGCAGGCCCGAGGAGATCGCCGCCCGTCGTGGGCTGCCGATCGAGGACGTCGCCCCCAAGGCGATGCTCAGGGCGCGTGCGGAGGGTCTCGCCGAGGCCGCCGCCGCGGCGAAGGCGGTGAGCTGACGATGGCCCGACTGAAGATCACCCAGCTCCGGTCGAAGATCGGTGGCAAGCAGAACCAGCGTGACTCGCTGCGCTCGCTGGGCCTGAAGCGGATCGGCGACGTCGTCGTCAAGGAGGACCGCCCGGAGATCCGGGGCATGGTCGCCACGGTGGCGCACCTCGTCCACGTCGAAGAGGTCGATTAGCCATGACTGAAAACACTCCGCTTAAGATTCATGACCTCCGTCCCGCCCCCGGGGCCAACAAGGCCAAGGTCCGCAAGGGCCGTGGCGAGGCTTCCAAGGGCAAGACGGCCGGTCGCGGCACCAAGGGCACCAAGGCCCGTAAGAACGTCGCCCTCGGCTTCGAGGGTGGCCAGATTCCCCTCCAGCGGCGGCTGCCGAAGCTGAAGGGCTTCTCCAACGCCCTGTTCAAGACGACCTATCAGGTCGTCAACCTGGACAGACTCGGTGAGCTGTTCCCGGCAGGCGGGACCGTGACCCTGGACGACCTGGTCGCCAAGGGTGCGGTGCGCAAGAACCAGCCCGTCAAGGTGCTGGGAACCGGTGAGATCTCCGTGGCGTTGAACGTGCAGGCGCACGCATTCTCGGCCACGGCCAAGGAGAAGATCACCGCTGCCGGTGGTTCGACTTCTGAGCTCTAGAACCGAGGTCTGGTCAGGATGTGCACGAGGCGCGGAGGTTCGTTATGAGCCTCCGCGCCCGTAGTGCGTTAGAGTTCGCAGGGCAGTCAGTTGACTCACCGTTCGACCCAGCTTGTTGGCAAGTAGAAATGTCGATGGTCGCCCCCCAGCCCATCGCCGACCATTACCGCGTCACTGGCGCGCAGGAGGGACCGTGCTAACCGCGATTACCCGGGCATTCCGGACGCCGGACCTGCGCAAGAAGCTGCTCTTCACCTTGGGCATCATCGTGCTGTTCCGGCTGGGCTCGGTGCTTCCCACGCCCGGCGTCAACTCTGAGAATGTCGCCAAGGCGCTAGAGCAGGCGCAGGCCGGAGAGTCAAGCAACATCTACGGGATGGTGCAGCTCTTCAGCGGCGGCGCTCTGCTGAGACTTTCAGTCTTCGCCCTGGGCATCATGCCGTACATCACCGCAAGCATCATCCTGCAGTTGCTCGTGGTCGTGATCCCCCGTCTCGAGGCCCTCAAGAAGGAGGGTCAGGCGGGCCAGGCGAAGATCACACAGTACACGCGATATCTGACCATCGGGCTCGCCGTGCTCCAGTCGACTGCTTTCGTCGCTCTGGCGCGCTCGGGGCAACTCTTCCCGAACAGCAACCTGCCGGTCCTGCTGAGCAATGACATCTTCCCGCTCGTGACCATGGTGGTCGTGATGACCGCCGGCACCGCCGTGATCATGTGGCTCGGTGAGCTGATCACCGACCGCGGCGTCGGCAACGGCATGTCGGTCCTGATCTTCACGCAGGTCATCGCGGTCTTCCCGGCCGAGCTGATCAACATCTACCGGGTCAGCGCGTTCAAGTTCGCCGTGGTGATGATCACCGGTATCGCCATGATCGCTTTCGTGGTCTTCATCGAGCAGGCCCAGCGCCGCGTCCCGGTGCAGTACGCCAAGCGCATGGTGGGCCGCCGGATGTACGGCGGGACCTCCACCTACATCCCGCTGAAGGTGAACCAGGCCGGCATCATCCCGGTCATCTTCGCGTCCTCGCTGCTGTACCTGCCGCAGCTGGCGGTCACCCTGTGGGGCAACACCGAGAAGCCCAACGTGGTCATCGAGTGGCTGGCACAGAACATGATCCAGGGGGACGACCCCGTCTACTCGGCCGCCTACTTCCTGCTGATCATCTTCTTCACCTACTTCTACGTGTCCATCACCTTCAACCCCACTGAAGTCGCGGACAACATGAAGAAGTACGGTGGGTTCATCCCGGGCATCCGTCCGGGTCGGCCGACCGCCGAGTACCTGGGCTTTGTGCTCAACAGGCTCACGGCCACCGGCGCTCCGTATCTGGGCTTCATCTCGCTGATCCCGATCGTGGCGCTCGGCTCGGTCGGCGCGAGCGCGAACTTCCCGTTCGGAGGGACCAGTATTCTGATCATGGTTGGTGTGGGCCTGGACACGGTCAAGCAGATCGAAAGTCAGCTTCAGCAGCGTAACTACGAGGGCTTCCTGAGATAGTGCGCCTCGTTTTGGTCGGGCCCCCCGGAGCGGGCAAGGGGACGCAGGCCCAGTTCATCGCATCGCACCTGTCGATCCCGAAGATATCGACCGGTGACATTTTCCGCGCCAACGTGTCGGGGGGCACGCCCCTCGGCAAGCTTGCCAAGGAGTACATGGACCGCGGCGACCTGGTCCCCGACGAGGTCACGGTCGCCATGGTCCGCGACCGCCTGTCAGAGGACGACGCGCAGGAGGGCTTCCTGCTCGACGGCTTCCCGCGCAACGTGCCCCAGGCGGAAGTGCTCAAGAAGATGTTGGCCGAGTTCGGCACGGCACTCGACCTGGTGCTGGAGCTGGTCGTCGACGACGACGAGGTCGTCAGACGGCTGGCGGGCCGGCGCACCTGCCGCTCGTGCGGCAAGGTATGGCACGAGCTGTTCGATCCCCCCACGCAGCCGGGTGTCTGCGACGCCTGCGGCGGCGAGCTGTTCCAGCGCGACGACGATCGGGAGGAGACCATCAGGCACCGCCTGGAGGTCTATCAGGAGCAGACGGCTCCGCTGGTCGCCTTCTACGCCGACGAGGGCATCCTCGTGGGAGTGGACGCGACGGGTCCGGTCGAGGAGGTAACCCAGCGGGCCATGGCCGTCCTACGGCGGTTCGCCGACTGATTGCTTACCAAAGGCTCGAACGCCACTCCGAACCATGGAGTGGCGTTCAGCTTGTATGGGACAATTCATGAAAGGGGGTGCGAATTGTTCAAGAAGAGCCGGCACGGAATCCAGATCAAGACCGCGGAGCAGCTGGACAAGATGCGTGCCGCGGGCCTGGTGGTGGCCAGGACGCTGGAACTGCTCCGGTCGTCCGTGGAACCGGGACTCACCCCCCTCGATCTCGATGCCATCGCGGAGAAGGCCATCCGGGACGAGGGCGCCATCCCGTCGTTCAAGGGCTACCAGGGCTTTCCCGCGACCATCTGCGCCTCGGTGAACGATGAGGTCGTCCACGGCATCCCGACCGATCGCCGCAAGCTGCGCGAGGGCGACATCATCTCCATCGACTGCGGCGCGATCCTCGACGGCTGGCACGGCGACTCGGCCATCACGGTCCCGGTCGGCGAGGTCGACCCGAAGCTGACCGAGCTGATGCGAGTGACCGAGGAGGCCATGTGGCGGGGCATCTCGGCCCTGCGGGTGGGCGGTCATCTGTCGGACATCGGTTTCCGGGTCGAGAAGTACGTTCGCTCCCAGGGTCGGTACGGGATCCCGCCCGAGTACGGCGGGCACGGCATCGGCACCGAGATGCACATGGACCCGTGGGTGGCCAACCACGGCAAGCCCGGCCGGGGGCCGCGCTTCGAGGTGGGCATGTGCTTCGCCGTCGAGCCCATGGTCAACCTCGGGACCGAGCGGACGAAGGTCCTCGGCGACGACTGGACGGTGGTCACACTCGACGGCAGGGCCTCGGCGCATTTCGAGCACAGCGTCGCGGTGACCGAGGACGGTCCGCTGGTGCTGACCGCTCTCGACGGAGGCGCCTCCCGGTTCGGCTCGGGCGCGGACGGCCTCTGACCGTACGGCCGTTCCGGCGAACGGTGGGGGCGTCCGCGCGGGATGGCGGGATAATGGTTTTATCGCTCGATCAACGGGAGTTGGGGATGGCGGCGACGCCGGAGATGCGGGCCTCCGACGGCGACCGGGACCGGGTCGCCGCCGCGCTGCGTGAGCACATGGCCGAGGGCAGGCTCACCGTCGACGAGTTCAACGAGAGGCTGGAGCAGGTCTACGGGAGCCGGACGTACGGCGAGCTCGCCAGGCTGACGTCAGACCTGCCCGAGATCGACCTGCACACCCTTCCTGCCGCCTTGGACAGGACCGCGGGGAGGCCGCCGAGCCCTCGCGGCCGGACCGCCCTGAAGGCCGCCTGGGGCGCGTGGGCGACGGCCAGCGCCATCAACTGGGTGATCTGGCTGATCGTGTCCATCGGCTCCAGCGACATGATCTACCCGTGGCCCCTGTGGGTGATGGGCCCGTGGGGCGCCGTGCTGCTCATGAGCACGATTTTCGGCGGGGGCGACCAGGGTCGTCGCCGATAGCCTGGCTCCTCCCCGTGAGGCCCGTTCGGCCTGACATCGTGTGTTCGTTTCGCATTCTGCGCCGGGTTGTCGTACACTCCTTTGTCGGTTCACTATGACCTTTTGCGCCAAGGCGGCCCGGCAGGCCGCTGCTCTCTGGAAGCGCCCGAAAGGTCGCGGCTGCTTAGTGTTCCGAAGCCTCAGACGACCAATCAGTGAAACGCGAGGGCCATGGCCAAGAAAGACGGCGCCATCGAGATTGAGGGCACTGTGATCGAGTCGCTCCCGAACGCGATGTTCCGGGTGCAGCTCGACAATGGCCACAAGGTCCTTGCCCACATCAGCGGACGGATGCGGATGCACTACATCCGGATCCTCCCCGACGACCGAGTTGTGGTCGAACTGAGTCCCTACGACCTGAGTCGTGGGCGGATCGTCTACCGGTACAAGTAGGTCCCCTGCGGGCGGGCCCACGCGGAACGAATTAGGACTATGAAGGTCAAGCCGAGCGTCAAGAAGATCTGCGACAAGTGCAAGGTGATCCGCCGGCACGGTCGCGTCATGGTGATCTGCGACAACCTGCGCCACAAGCAGCGCCAGGGCTAGTCGCGGCGGCCCCGCCGAGTCCGCTCGCGTAGCGGACCGAGGAATCCGGGGCCGGACAACAGAAATCGCGTCTCACACCCGCGCAGGCGGTCTCCCGTAGCGGAGGCCGTACCACGCGGGAGACCCCCGGTCGGAGGCCGGGGCCCTCGCCCCGGGCATGGGGAGGGGAGGCGAGGCGCAGGACCTCCGCCACACCGAAGGAGAATGCCCGACCATGGCCCGCCTGGTTGGCGTCGACCTCCCCCGCGACAAGCGGCTGGAGATCGCTCTCACCTACATTTACGGAATCGGCCGCACCCGTGCCCAGGAGATCCTGGAGGCGACGGGGATCAGCCCCGACATGCGCGTTCACCAGCTCACCGATGCGGAGCTGGTGCCGATGCGTGACTACATCGAGGCGAACTACAAGATCGAGGGTGACCTCCGTCGCGAGGTTCAGGCCGACATCCGTCGCAAGATCGAAATCGGCTGTTACCAGGGCATCCGGCACCGCAAGGGGCTGCCCGTCCACGGCCAGCGGACGCAGACGAACGCCCGCACCCGCAAGGGCAAGAAGAAGACCGTGGCCGGCAAGAAGAAGCCGGGCAAGAAGTAGTCCTAGCAGCCACCATTCCAGGAGATAGCGCTTAAATGCCGCCGAAGAGCCGCCAGGGCGCACCGAAGAAGGTGCGCCGCAAGGAGAAGAAGAACGTCGCTCACGGGCACGCCCACATCAAGAGCACGTTCAACAACACCATCGTTTCGATCACCGACCCCAACGGGAACGTGATCTCCTGGGCCAGCGCCGGTCACGTCGGGTTCAAGGGCTCTCGCAAGTCCACCCCGTTCGCCGCGCAGATGGCTGCCGAGAACGCCGCTCGCCGGGCCATGGAGCACGGCATGCGCAAGGTCGACGTGTTCGTCAAGGGTCCCGGCTCCGGCCGGGAGACCGCGATCCGTTCGCTTCAGGCCACCGGCCTGGAGGTCGGGTCCATCCAGGACGTCACCCCCGTTCCGCACAACGGCTGCCGCCCGCCCAAGCGCCGTCGCGTCTGAGCTCAGGAGAATAGAAAGAAATGGCTCGTTACACGGGTCCGGACTGCAAGCTCTGCCGCCGCGAGAAGACCAAGCTCTTCCTCAAGGGCAAGAAGTGCGAGTCCGCCAAGTGCCCCATCGAGATCCGTCCTTACCCGCCGGGTGAGCACGGCCGCGGCCGTCCGAAGGAGTCTGAGTACCAGCTCCAGCTTCGGGAGAAGCAGAAGACCCGCCGCATCTACGGCGTCCTCGAGAAGCAGTTCCACAACTACTACGAGGAAGCCAACCGCAAGGCCGGCAAGACCGGTGAGAACCTTCTCCAGATCCTGGAGAGCCGTCTCGACAACGTGGTCTACCGCGCCGGTTTCGCCGAGTCGCGCGACGCCGCCCGCCAGCAGGTGCGCCACGGTCACTTCCTGGTGAACGGCAAGAAGGTCGACATCCCGTCGTACCGGGTGCGCGAGCACGACATCATCGAGGTCCGCGAGAAGGCTCGCAACCTGATGCCGTACGAGGTGGCCCGCGCGGTCGCCGGGGACAAGACGATCCCGGCGTGGCTGGGCGTCTCGGCCGAGCAGATGCGCGTCCTCGTGCACCAGCTCCCGGTCCGCCAGCAGATCGACACGCTGGTCCAGGAGCAGCTGATCGTCGAGCTCTACTCGAAGTAAGTAGGGATCGCAGTTTAGGGATCGCATGGCGCCGTACGGCCCGCTCCGGGCGAGCCGTACGGCATCATGGTTGTAGGCGAGTGACGTCAAATAGCGGGCGTCACCGTAATCGGGACAGGGAGTTCCCACATGCTGATCGCACAGCGCCCGAGCCTCCAGGAGGAGTCGCTCGAGGAGCACCGGTCCAGGTTCGTCATCGAGCCGCTCGAGCCGGGCTTCGGTTACACCATCGGCAACTCGCTGCGGCGCACGCTGCTGTCCTCCATCCCGGGGGCGGCCGTCACCAGCATCCGCATCGAGGGCGTGCTGCACGAGTTCTCGACCGTGCCGGGGGTCAAGGAAGACGTCACCGACATCATCCTGAACCTCAAGTCGCTGGTCGTCTCGTCGGAGCACGACGAGCCCGTGGTGATGTATCTCCGCAAGCAGGGCCCCGGTGAGGTCACCGCAGCCGACATCGCGCCGCCGGCCGGTGTCGAGGTGCACAACCCCGACCTGCACATCGCCACGCTGAACGGCAAGGCGAAGCTGGAGATGGAGCTGACCGTCGAGCGCGGTCGCGGCTATGTCTCCGCCGCGCAGAACAAGCAGCCGGGCCAGGAGATCGGCCGGATTCCGATCGACTCGATCTACTCCCCGGTTCTCAAGGTCACCTACAAGGTCGAGGCCACCCGTGTCGAGCAGCGCACGGACTTCGACCGCCTGATCCTCGACGTCGAGACCAAGCCGTCCATGAAGCCCCGCGACGCGGTGGCCTCGGCCGGCAAGACCCTGGTCGAGCTGTTCGGCCTGGCCCGCGAGCTCAACGTCGAGGCCGAGGGCATCGACATCGGCCCGTCGCCGACCGACGCGGCCCTGGCCGCCGATCTGGCGCTGCCGATCGAGGAGCTCAACCTCACGGTCCGCTCCTACAACTGCCTCAAGCGCGAGGGCATCCACACTGTGGGTGAGCTCGTCGCCCGCAGCGAGCAGGACCTCCTCGACATCCGGAACTTCGGTGCCAAGTCGATAGAGGAAGTCAAGCAGAAGCTGCACGAGATGGGCCTCGCCCTCAAAGACTCCCCGCCCGGATTCGACCCCACAGCGGTCGCCGGCGGCGGATTCGACGATGAGGACGGCGGCTTCATCGAGACCGAGCAGTACTGATCGGCGCAGGCCGCCGATCCGCTGATCACGACTGTCCGTCTCAGCCGATGAGACGGTCATGATAAGTCACGACCGGTCCGCCGGTCGGCCCGACCCCGGTACCTCGTACGGCCGGGGCGGGTTGTTCATGAGGAGCATGAGATGCCCAAGCCCACCAAGGGCACCCGTTTCGGCGGCAGCCCCGCGCACGAGCGGCTGATCCTGGCGAACCTCGCCACCCAGCTGTTCCAGCATGGCCGGATCCGCACCACCGAGGCCAAGGCCAAGCGCCTCCGCCCGCTCGCCGAGAAGCTGATCACCAAGGCGAAGAAGGGCGACATCCACAACCGGCGCCAGGTGCTGACCGTCGTCCGGGACAAGAGCGTCGTCCACCACCTCTTCACCGAGATCGCGCCGACGTTCGCCGAGCGTCCCGGTGGCTACACCCGGATCACCAAGATCGGCCCGCGTCGGGGCGACAACGCGCCGATGGCCGTCATCGAGCTCGTGAGCGAGCCGCTGAACGCGGTCAGCGTCACTCGTACGGCTCCCGCCGAGACGGTGGCCGAGCCGGCCGAGCAGGCACAGGCCCCGGCTCAGGAGGCTCCCGCCGGGGAGGCCGCCGCTCAGGAGGCTCCGCAGGCCGCCGCGGCGGAGTCCGCCGAGGAGACCGCGCCCGCCGAGGGCAGCGGGGAGACCAAGGCCTGATTTCAGGTGTGGTGAGCGGACCCGGCTTCCCCTCAGGGGGATCCCGGGTCCGCTTTTTCATGTACGGCTGGTCGCGTGCGGAGGGCTTTCGTGGATCGAGACGTGCGGCTGAGGCTGGACCTGGGCTATGACGGGACCGAGTTCTCCGGATGGGCCAGGCAGCCCGGTCTGCGCACCGTCCAGGGCGAGCTGGAGGCCGCGCTCGGCCGGATCCTGCGGCTGGCCGACCCGCCCTCTCTGACCGTGGCCGGACGCACCGACGCCGGCGTGCATGCCCGGGGTCAGGTGGCGCACGTGGACGTCCCCGTCTCCGCGCTGGCGGCGGTCGGCACGCGCTCGTCCGCCGCCTCCGGCGCCATGGCCGAGGGCACGGTGGCCGGGGACACCGTCGCGCCGACCGCTGAAGTGACCGCCGGCTTGATCAGGCGCCTGGCCGGTGTTCTGCCGCCCGATATCCGGGTTCGCGCCGTCTCCGCCGCTCCTGAGGGCTTCGACGCCCGGTTCTCCGCGCTTTCCCGCCGGTACGGCTACCGCGTGTGCGACGCGCCCGGGGGCGTCGATCCGCTGCGCCGCCGCGAGGTGCTGCGCCACCCCCGTCCGCTGGACGTCGGCCTGATGAACGCGGCGGCCACCCGGCTGCTGGGCGAGCACGACTTCGCCGCCTTCTGCAAGCGACGCGAGGGCGCCACCACCATCCGTGAGCTGCGGCGGCTCGACCTGGTGCGGGAAGCCGACGGGACCGTCCTCGTCACCGTCGTGGCCGACGCGTTCTGCCACTCGATGGTCCGGGCCCTGGTGGGGTCGCTGCTGGCGGTGGGAGAGGGCAGGCGGCCGGTCGAGTGGCCGGGAGAGGTGCTGGGCCGGGCCGTACGGGATCCGGGGGTGCACGTCGCGCCCGCGCACGGCCTGACGTTGGAGGAGGTGCGCTATCCGGCCGCTGACGAGCTGGCCCGGCGCGCCATCGAGACGCGCCGGGTGCGCACACTCTCATGACATGCCGACGCCCGCTCAGCCCGTGACGCGCTTTTCGATCACCTTGGCGGTGTGATCGCGGAAGGCCCCGCTGATCGGCCCGAGGACCGTGTCCTTGGCGTCCGGGGTGTGGCCGTCGGCGTAGGTGGCGTAGCTGAACACTATGTAGCGCCCCCACACCATGCCCGCCGCGTAGCCGCCGGAGATCGAGACCCGGTCGGCCCTGCTGGCCGCGCTGCCGTCGAGGCCACGGAACCAGACGTTGCCGTCGAGGTCCTTGACCTGGTCGACGGCGAGTGCGGCCTCCTTCGACGGGAGCACGGCGATGCCCGTCGTGATGGCGTACGCCCGTTTCCCGTCCACATAGGTGGCGCGCAGCACCCGCCGGCACTGGTGCTGGCCGAGTGCCTTGGCGAAGGCCCCGGCGGCGGCCTGCTCGCACTTCTCGGTGATGTCGACCTTCACCCGCCGATAGGTCCGGCCGGCCAGCGTGACCTTCTGCGTCGGGAACGTCTCGGAGAGGGTCAGCGTACGCGGATCGGTCGTCTCCGAGTCCAGGATCGCCGAGGCGGCGTTGGTCTGCTGGGGGAAGGCGGTCGCCTCGGGGCCCGGGGTGGCGGCGTTCGTGGCGGGTGCGCCGCTCGCCCCGGCCCTCCCGCCGCTCGCGGAGCCGCCCGGCTGGTCGGCGTAGGCGAAATAGGCCGCCGTGCCGATGGCGGCCACCGCGGCCACGGAGCCAACGGTCAGCAGCGCCTTCCGCAGGGGGCCGGCCCCGCCGCCCGTCTTGGGCGCTCCCGGGCGCCCGTCCCCCGGCCCGCCCGGCATGCCGTACGGCGCCTGCGACGGTGGTGCGGACGCCGGTCCGAACCCCGGCGGCGGGGACGGCTTTCCGGCCCTGGCCGGCGTCACCGGTGTGAAGGCCAGCGGCGTCGAGCCCGCTGCCGGGGAGCCCGGTATCGGAGGGCCCGGTGTCGGAGGGCCTGGTGTGGGAGGGCCCAATGTTGGAAGGCCTGGTGGCGGCGTGCCGGGCGGCGTTCCCTGCTGGGGCGCCATGGGTCCGGCGGGGGGTGAGGTAGCGGGCATCGGTCCTGGGGGTGTCTGGGGGGATCTCTGATCTGTCGCCTCGTGCGGCGCCTCGTGCGATGGGTCCGGCGGCGCGGGTGACCGCTCCTCCGGCGTCTCCAGTGGAGCGGGTACGCCGTTCGCAACGCCGTCAGCGCCGTCGGCCGGGCCGCCCGGCCCGGCGCCGAGCGGGGGAGCCGTCGGGGAGCCGGCCGCGGCGGTGGGAGGCGTCGCCTGGGCCCCATCGGCCGGCGGGCCGGGCGGCGGTCCGTCCGGTGGCGGGAGCTGGGCGTGCCGAGGCCCGGCGGGCGCCGCCTCCCCGGGTCTCCTGACGCTCTGACCGTTCTCCTGGGGGACCGGCGGCGGCCACGGGGCGCCGAACGGACGGGCGGCGGCCGACGACCGGTCGGGCTCGCCGGGCAGGCGTGGCGGCCACTGGGGGAAGTCGGCGGGGCTCGGCACCCGGAAGCGTGCCGTGTCGTCCGCCGGCGCCGTGTCGCCGGGGCCCGCGGGGTCGCCCGGCTGCGGCCCGCCGTCCGGAAGAGCGGGGAGGTTCTGCCGCTGAATCTCGGGGTGCCGGACTTCTGAGCGCCGGGCTTCGTGGTGCTGAATCTCGTGGTGCTGAATCTCGTGGTGCTGTGGTTCGTGATGCCAGGCTTCCTGGTGCCAGTGCGCCTGCTGATATCCCGGCGCGGGGGCATGCCCGTAGGTCCAGGCGGCATCGGCCGGGCCGTACTCGGCCGTGGTGTGCTCGGCCGGGCCGTACTCGGCCGTGGTGTACTCGGCCGTGGAGTGCTCGGCCGGGCCGTACTCGTTCGGGACGCCGGGTTCGCCCGCCGGCGCCTGGCCGAAGCTCGGCGGTGGCATGGGGGGTGCCGCCGAGCCGTCGGCGTCCGACTCTCGGCGAGTCCACGCCGGATCGTTTTCGTGCTCGGAACCGGAATCCTGGCCACGCATACGCGGAAGCGTATCGGCGCAGACGAGATCGACGTGCCGCTATGGGCGTTTCCGCGTCGGCACGGATGGCGGCACGCCTCGCGGCGCCGACGCGGTCGACGATGCCCTGACCGGGTGCTTTCAGTCCCGGCGTCCCGTCAGCGAGCGGTGCTCAAGGGCCGGGAAGACTGTCTTGTCGGTGATGTCGGAAGCCGCCTGGTACAGCCGTTTCAACTCGGCCTTGGTGGGCTTGTGGCCGTCCTTGAACTGGAACCACAGCAGCACGGCGTAGTGTCCGTACGCCCAGCCGCCCGCGTAGGCCTCTCCGGCGCCGCCCAGTTGCTTGGTGGCGTCGTCGGTGCCCGGCAGCGGTTTGAGGTAGTCCTTGCGCTCGCCCCCGCCTCCCGCCGAGGTGACCTTCTTGGCATGGGCCGAGGTCCTGAGGTTGGCCACGCCGACCGTTCCGATGATCGTGCCCTTGGCGCCGGCGAAGCTCGCCCGGATGAGCTGGGTGCATCTGCCCGCCTTCAGGGCCTTCTTGATGCTCTCGCCGGTGACCCCGTCGTCGCAGCTCTTCTCCTTGCGCCGCACGGTCATGACGTAGGAGCGGCCGCTCTTGGCGAACTTCTTCGCGCCGAAGATCTCCTTGATCGTCAGCGGCATCTTGTCCGTGGTGCGCGAGCCGGCATAGCCGTACTTGCCCTTGGGCGTCTCGGGCACGACGGTGGTCGGCGTCGGGTGGACACGTGGCGGCGGCGGCTTCTCGCTGCGCGCGGCGACCCACAGACCGAGGAAGAGCGCGCCGATCATGGCGAGCAGGGCGCCGCCCAGCACGATGGGCCGGCGCCACAGGGGAGCCGGCGCGTACGGATCCCATGCGGTCTCCGGGCGCGGGGGCTCCGCTGCCGGTGGCACGGCGGCCGTCTCCCCGGTCTGGCCGGTCCGGTCCCGACGCAGGCCGGCGTACGGCGAGCCCTCCGCGATCTCCTCACGCCGTGCTCGCGAGGGTTCCCCGCCCGGATTCTCCGGCTGATCGAGGGGATTCCCATACGGATTCCCGTAGGGGTTCTCATAAGACGGCGCGGCATGCGGCGATTCGACGGGGTCGTACGGCCTGTCGCCGTACGGCCGTTGGGCGGTGTCGCCGTAGGGGGAGGCGTTGCCGTAGGGGGATGAGCCTCGCCTTCCGGGTGGGGGCGTGAAAGGCGATGGAGGCGGCTGGCGGGGCGGTTGCTGGTCGCCGGGGTAACCCATGCCCCGAGATTAGTCGGCCATCCGGATACGAGAGGAACGGTCAGGAATAACCGAAGTCCTCGGTCCACCAGGGGCCGCCGGGTCCCATGTTCACGCCGACGCCGGTTGCCACCAGACGGCAGTTGAGTAGGGTCGCACGGTCCCGGCGGTCGGCCATCCAGCCGCGTACGACCTCCTGTGCGGTCTGGTAGCCGCGAGCGATGATCTCCGCGCCGCTGTTGGTGTATCCGGCGGCGGCCATGCGGTCCCAGGGCGTGGAGCCGTCCGGGGAGGAGTGGGCGAAATGGTTGGCCGCCGCCATCTCGGCGGAGTGGGCGCGGGCCGACCTGACCAGGCGGCGGTCCATCCGCAGCGCTGCACAGCCACGCCTGGCGCGTTCGGCGTTGACCAGCCGCACGACCTCCCGTTCCAGTGAGGGGAAGGCGTCCGGCCTGATGCGGCCGTCGATCGTCTCGCCGGTGCTCCCGGGCCCGAACGTGCTCCACTGCGGGCTGTCGCCGTTCGATCCGTCGATCATGTTGGAGGGCCGGCGCGGGCGCGGACGGGGAGGCGATGAGGTCTTGGCGGGTTTGGGGGTGTCGGTGCGCAGCACGTGGTCCAGCGGCGGACGGTCTCTGCGGGGGGAGGAGTCCTGCGCGCTCTTCGCCGGAGTGGGGGAGGGGGCCTGGTTGCGCAGGTAGACGTCGTCGATGTCTTCACCAGGTGAGGTGGCCCGGCCGATGACGACGCCGATCAGCAGGATCGCCGTCGAGCATGCGAGCAGACCCAAAAGAGTGCCGCGCGGGGGCATCCGTTGGGTATGCCGGTTGTGAGGGGTCTGCCACATACCGCAGTCAAATATAGGGATCTGGCGGATGGGGAGGTAGTGGCGTGAGATATGGATTTGAGAACGTTCGGCAGGTGGCCGTGCGGCAGGCCGTATCTGCGGAGTAGTCTTCGCGCCCGGGAGACGGGCGGCGGCCTGTTTTGACCGGGGGCCGCGGGATCGGTAATCTGCTAGTTCGTTGTGTGTGGATCGGTCTGCCCGCGCGGACCGGTGCACGGCGCGTCCGGCGTCTTCTCCCGTACATGTGGAGACGGAGGTTGTGCTGTGCCGTGCCTGCGCAACCTACCGAGTGTTCACATCCCGACAGAAGGCAGCACTGCCGTGCGCACGTTCTCACCGAAGCCCAACGACGTCGAGCGTCAGTGGTACGTCATCGACGCCACCGACGTCGTGCTCGGCCGGCTGGCCAGTCAGGTAGCGACCCTGCTCCGTGGCAAGCACAAGCCGATCTTCGCTCCGCATGTCGACACCGGTGACTTCGTCATCGTCGTCAACGCCGACAAGATCGCCCTGTCCGGCAACAAGCTCCAGCAGAAGAAGGCCTACCGCCACTCGGGCTACCCCGGCGGTCTCCGCTCCGTCACCTACGGCGAGCTCATGGAGAAGCGTCCGGACCGGGCCGTCGAGAAGGCCGTCCGCGGCATGCTGCCCAAGAACTCGCTCGGCCGGAAGATGGCGAAGAAGCTCAAGGTCTACGCCGGCCCCGAGCACCCGCACCAGGCCCAGCAGCCGGTGCCGTACCAGATCACCCAGATCGCCCAGTAATCGCCGAGCCAGGAAAGTTAGAGGAGAACCGTGGCCGAGCCCACCGGTATCGAGACGCTCGTCGAGGGCGAGCAGGAAGACCTTTCCACGGAGGAGTACCCCTCCGAGTACACCACTGAGTCCGCTCCCGCCGGCGACGCCGCCGTCCGCCAGCCCATCACCACCGGCAACTCGTACGGCACCGGCCGCCGCAAGCAGGCCATCGCCCGGGTCCGGATCGTGCCGGGCACCGGAAAGTGGACGATCAACGGGCGTTCTCTCGACGCCTACTTCCCGAACAAGGTCCACCAGCAGATCGTCAACGAGCCGTTCGTCGTGCTCGGCGCCGAGGGTGCCTTCGACGTCATCGCCCGCATCGACGGCGGCGGCGTGACCGGCCAGGCCGGCGCGCTGCGCATGGGGCTGTCCCGCGCGCTCGCCCTGCTGGACGTCGAGGTCAACCGCCCGCCGCTGAAGAAGGCCGGCTTCCTCACCCGTGACGCCCGCGCCACGGAGCGGAAGAAGTACGGTCTCAAGAAGGCCCGTAAGGCTCCGCAGTACAGCAAGCGCTAGTAGTGGTGTCTCAGGAGCCAGCAGGCGACTCCTGCGGAAGTTCTTCGGAGTCCGAGAGCGACTCCTACAGGGGTCGCCTCTTCGGCACCGACGGGGTACGTGGGGTCGCGGGTCGCGACCTCACGGCCGAGCTGACCATGGATCTGTCCGTGGCAGCGGCGCACGTCCTCGGTGATGCCGGTGCGTTCCACGCCAGCGTCGGGCGGCGCGGCCGCCCGATCGCCGTCGTAGGCCGGGACCCGCGAGCCTCGGGGGAATTCCTCGAGGCCGCCGTGGTCGCCGGCCTCGCGTCGTCCGGCGTGGACGTGCTCCGGCTGGGCGTGCTGCCCACCCCGGCGGTCGCGTATCTCACCTCAGCGCTGGGAGCCGACCTCGGCGTCATGCTCTCCGCCTCGCACAACCCCGCGCCCGACAACGGGATCAAGTTCTTCACCCGGGGTGGCTACAAGCTGCCCGACGCGGTCGAGAACGAGATCGAACGGCGGCTCGGGGAGAAGTGGGACCGCCCGATCGGTTCGTCCGTCGGCCGGGTCCGGGACGCGTACGGCGAGGCGGATCGATACGTCTCGCACCTGCTGACCACCCTGCCGCACCGCCTCGACGGGTTGCGCGTCGTCGTCGACTGCGCACACGGCGCCGCCCACATGGTCGCTCCCGAGGCGCTGCTGCGCGCGGGCGCCGAGGTCGAGACCATCGGGGCCGCCCCGGACGGCCTGAACATCAACGACGGGGCGGGCTCCACCCACCTGGACGCCCTGAAGGAGGTCGTCGTCGAGCGCGGCGCCGATCTGGGGGTCGCCTACGACGGAGACGCGGACCGGTGCCTTGCGGTGACCGGTGCGGGTGAGGAGATCGACGGCGACCAGATCATGGCGATCCTGGCCCTGGCCATGCATGCCGACGGCCGCCTGGCCGGTGACACCGTCGTCGCCACCGTGATGTCCAATCTCGGTTTCAAGATCGCGCTGCGGAACGCCGGTCTGGCGACGGTGGAGACCGCGGTGGGCGACCGGTACGTCCTGGAGGCCATGCAGAAGGGCGGCTACAACCTGGGCGGGGAACAGTCGGGCCACGTGATCATGCTTGATCACGCCACCACCGGTGACGGCCTGCTGACCTCGCTCCATCTGATCGCCGAGGTGGCGAGGTCGGGGCGTTCCCTGGCCGAGCTGGCCACGGTGATGACCAAGCTGCCGCAGGTGCTGATCAACGTCCGCGACGTGACGAAGTCGAAGGCGGCGGCGCCCGAGCTGCGCATCGCCGTGGAGAAGGCCGAGGCGGCGCTGGGCGACGCCGGCCGGGTGCTGCTCCGGCCGAGCGGGACCGAGCCGATCATCCGGGTCATGGTCGAGGCCGAGTCGCACGAGCGGGCCGCCTCCGTCGCGAACCACCTCGCCGAGGTCGTCCGTACGGTCTGCGGCTAGGTCGTGTTTCAAAAGTCATGCCCTGCTACGCACGGTCCAGATGGCGCCTCGCTGCGTTGTCGTCGTCGCCCGTAGCTCCGCTACGGGCTCCTCCTCCGCCTTGCGATGCATCCATCTGGGCCCGCGCTCGCGACGGGCAGCACTTTTTCAACACTCCTTAGTGCGGTGATCACAGACCCATCGAGGGCCGTCCGGTGATCCGGACGGCCCTCAGTGTTCTTACCAGGATTGTCCGGTGATGCGTTCGTACGCCTCGATGTAGCGGGCTCGGGTCACGTCGACGACCTCCTGCGGGACCTCCGGGGCCGGTGAGGTCTTGTCCCAGCCGGTGCCGGTCGCCCAGTCGCGGACGTACTGCTTGTCGAACGCGAACTGCGAGCCGCCCGGCTTCCAGTCGTCCAGCGGCCAGAACCGCGAGGAGTCGGGGGTGAGGACCTCGTCTCCGAGCACGAGCCTGCCGTCGGCGTCCCGGCCGAACTCCAGCTTGGTGTCCGCGATGATGACCCCGCGTTCGCGGGCGATCTCCGCGCCACGCCGGTAGATCTCCAGCGTGATCCGGCGCAGCTCCGCGGCGACGTCCGAGCCTTCCTGGGTCATCACGTCGTCGAACGTGATGAACTCGTCGTGCGCTCCGAGCTGGGCCTTGGTGGTGGGAGTGAAGATCGGCTCGGGGAGCCGCGACCCCTCCAGGAGCCCCGCCGGCAGCGGCACGCCCGACACCGAGCCGTCGCGTTCGTACTCCTTCAGTCCCATGCCGGCGAGGTAGCCGCGGGCGATGCACTCGACCGGGATCATGTCCAGCCTGCGGCACCGTACGGCCCGGCCGGCGAACTCCTCCGGCACGTCCGTGGCGGAGATGACGTGGTTCGGCACGATGTCCGCGAGCTGCTCGAACCACCACAGTGAGAGCCGCGTGAGCACCTTGCCCTTGTCCGGGATGGGCGTGGGCAGGATCACGTCATAGACGGACACCCGGTCCGACGCGACGAGGATGACGTCCCCGCGGTCCTCGTAAACGTCCCGGACCTTGCCCGAGTGGATCAGCTTCACTGTGGTTCCCGCTCTTCCGAAGCGTCTGGGTCGTCAGATGGTGAGCAGCTTGCGTACGCGGTCGGCGCCGACGGCGAGCAGCAGGGTCGGCAGCCGGGGCCCGGTGTCGCGGCCCACGAGCAGCCTGTAGAGCAGGGCGAAGAACTCGCGCTGCGCGGTCTTCAGCTCGGGGGTGGGCTTGGCGTCGGGGGTGAGGCCCGCCTGGATCTTCGGCACGCCGTACACGAGCGTGGTCAGGCCGTCGAGCGACCAGTGCTCGGCGAGGCCGCCCAGCAGGATGCGCAGCGACTCGCGCTCGGTCTCGCTCAGCGAGTTCAGCAGATCGACATCGGGGTTCTCCCGGACCTGGGTGCGCTGCTCGGCCGGGACCTGCGTGGTGATCCACCGTTCGGCGCGGTCGAGCCGGGGCCGGACCTCGTCCAGGGAGGTCACCGGGTTGTCCGGGTCCAGGTCGCGCAGAATGCGCAGGGTCTGCTCTTCGTCGCCGGTGGTGATGTCCACGATCGAGGCCAGGGTCCGGTACGGCAGCGGCCGCGGCGTGGTCGGGAGCGGGCCGGCGGCGGTGCCGATCGAGCGCTGGTAGGCCGCGATGTCGGCCGGCTGTGCCGTACCTTCCGTGACCTTCCTGACGAGTGAGTCCCACTCGTCGTACATCCGCTGGACCTCCTGATCGAAAGCGATCTTGAAGGACTGGTTCGGCCGGCGGCGGGCGTACATCCAGCGGAGCAGCGGCGGCTCCATGATCTGCAGCGCGTCTCCCGGGGTCGGCACGCCGCCCCTCGAGCTGCTCATCTTGGCCATGCCGGAGATGCCGACGAAGGCGTACATCGGCCCGATGGGCTGGTCGGCCTTGAAGACGTCCCGGATGATCTGACCGCCGACGACGAACGACGACCCGGGGGAGCTGTGGTCGACCCCGGAGGGCTCGAACACGACGCCCTCGTAGGCCCAGCGCATCGGCCAGTCGACCTTCCACACCAGCTTGCCGCGGTCGTGCTCGGACAGCAGCACGGTCTCGGCGTGCCCGCAGACGCAGGTGTAGGACAGCGCGGTGGTGTCGTCGTCGTAGGACGTGACCGTGGTCAGGTCGCGGTCGCAGACCGAGCAGTACGGCTTGTAGGGGAAGTAGCCGGTCGCCGCCGAGCCGTCGTCCTCCCCGGCCGCGCCCGACCCTTCCATCGCGGCGGCCTCGTCGGCGTCCGTGATCACCTTGGTCGCCTTGGGCTTGGTCCGATATTGGGCGAGGATCGCGTCGATCCTGGCACGCTCGCGCATCGCGAGGAGGATCTGCTCCCGATAGGCGCCGGAGGTGTACATCTGGGTCTGGCTGATGCCCCGGTATTCGACGCCCAGCTCGGCCAGCGCGGCGGCCATGGCCGCCTTGAAGTGTTCCGCCCAGTTCGGATAGATGCTTCCGGGAGGAGCCGGCACCGAGGTCAGCGGCTTGCCGATGTGCTCGTTCCAGGCCTCGTCGATGCCCGCGGGGACCTTGCGGAACCGGTCGAAGTCATCCCAGGAGATGATGTGCTCGCAGTCGTGGCCCCGGCGCCGGATCTCGTCGGCGACCAGGTGCGGGGTCATGACCTCACGGAGGTTGCCCAGGTGGATCGGCCCGGACGGGCTCAGCCCGGACGCACAGACGATCGTTTTGCCCGGTGCACGCCGCTCCGCTTCGGCGATGACCTCATCCGCGAAACGAGAGACCCAGTCGGCCTCGATGCTACGAGCCACTGTCGGCGTGTCCTTCCTCGACAACCAGGCGTATCCGCTGTGACGCCCCGGAATCAATCCCATAGCGTAGTCGTCTTTCGCGCCGCGACTTTCCAGTGCGGCCGGGGCGCCGGTCTCCGGGGGTTTGCAGGCCACTTGACCGGATGGCGGCCGACAGGGTCACGCTCTCGTAACGAGTCCCGGGTCAGATCCCCGATTCGTTGATTTGTCCCGCCATCTAGGTGATGCTGCGCAGCGATGATCAGATGACGCGCGCGTTCCACCGCCGCGTCCGCGATCGGTGTCCGTACGCGGGCCGGACCGGCCCGTCAGAGCCGACCGAGCGGGAGGGCGTCGAGGAGTACTGGTAGCAGGTCTGTTTCTGGGACGGGCGGACATCGCCCGAGGCGGCCGGATCACAGCACGAGGTATGCGAGTCAAGGAGTTGACTTGAGCATTTCGTTCTTATCCGCCTCGGCCGCCAGGTGGGAGCGGTGGAGGAGCCGCGACCCGAGGAGATGGTCCCGGGCCCGTACGATCTCAGCGGTGACGGCCGGCGTGCTGCTCACCGCGTCGTTGACCGGCGCCACGGTGGACGGCAGCGCCCCGAGCGGCGTCCCGACCGGCGTGTCCGTCGGCGTTTCCGAGGGGCCCGCCGCACCCCGGCTCGTCCCGCTCCCGGTTTCGCTGACGGAATCGGCCGGGGATGACTTCACCCTCGGCGAGGACGCCCGCATCGTGGTGAACGACGAAGCGGCCGTCGCCGTCGCCGACCGGCTGGCGGAGATTCTGCGCCCCTCGACGGGCTACGCCCTGCCGGTTTCGCGCGACGCCGCCGCGATCGGCGACATCTCCCTGGTCGTGGGTGATCCCGGCGTTCCGGAGGCCGAGGGCTACCGGCTGGAGGTCACCCGCCGCGGAGTCGAGATCGTCGCGGCCAACGGGCACGGCCTGTTCAACGGTGTGCAGTCGCTGCGGCAGCTGTTCCCGGTCTGGATCGAGAGCAGGACGCCACAGCCGGCCGTCTGGCGCGTCCCCGGGGTGCGGATCTCCGACCATCCGCGCTACGCCTACCGGGGCGCGATGCTCGACATCGGCCGGCATTACGAGCCGGTTTCCGTGGTCAAGGCGTATATCGACGAGATCGCGGCGTACAAGGTGAACACGCTTCACCTGCATCTCAGCGATGACCAGGGCTTCCGCATCGCGATCGAGGGCCGCCCCGAACTCACCGACATCGGCGGACAGTACTCGGGAGGCACGAGCAGGCCGGGCGACGGCGCCGAGAACGCCGACCCGGGCGGCTACTGGACCAGGGACGACTACGTCGATCTCGTGGAGTACGCGGCTTCGCGCTTCGTCACGATCGTGCCGGAGATCGACCTGCCTGGGCACACCAACGCGATCATCATGTCGTACGCCTCAGCGGAGGCGCAGGCGTACAAGGGGGGCGTGATCTACGACCCGAGCGTCAACTGCAGCAACAGGAAACCGCCGGTCTGGAACCTCAGCAACCAGGTCAACTACAGCGCGCTGTGTCCGGAGAGCCCGCTCACCTGGCAGATCGTCACGGACGTGATCGAGCAGTTGTCCGCGCTGACGCCGGGGCCGTACTTCCACATCGGCGGTGACGAGGTCTCCACCGCGCTGCTGTCCCACGACCAGTATCGGGACTTCGTCACCCGCGCCTCGAAGATCGTCAAGGTCCAGGGGAAGACCGCGATGGGCTGGAACGAGATCGGCGTGGCGCCGTTCGGGTCGGACCCGGAGCTGCCGGAGGGCGTCGTGCAGTACTGGGGGGTCGCCCCGGCCGGCGCGGGTGGCGACTCGGCGCGCACGGCGGTCCAGAAGGGCATGAAGATCGTCATGTCCCCGGCCAACAAGACCTATCTGGACATGAAGTACAACCGCGACACGCCGCTCGGCACCACCTGGGCCTGTGTCTGCGACAACGACGTCTTCTACGACTGGGAGCCGAGCACGCTGGTCCCGGAGCGCACGGTCGGCGGCGCCACGCTGCCGGCCGTCACCGATGCCGACATCGTCGGCGTCGAGGCGCCGCTGTGGACGGAGACGATCAAGAATCTCGCCCAGATCGAGTTCATGGCCTTCCCCCGCCTCACCGCCGTAGCGGAGATCGGTTGGTCACCGAAGCCCGGCCCCGATCACCCCGATCGCACCCTGGACTCGTTCAAGGTACGCGAAGCGGCCCAGGGCGGACGCTGGCAGGTGAAGGGCCAGAACTTCTACCCCTCCACCCAGGTGCCGTGGCGCCTCGACCTCCTCGCCGGAGACAGGGCGCTCGACGACCGGAACGAGATCTCCGGCGCGCTGGCCACCCTCGCCGCTCCCGGCCGGGCGCTCGACGAGCTGTCGGCCGTGATCGACTGGGGCGACGGCACCGCCTCGAAGGGCACGGTGACCGGCACCGAGGCCACCGGCCAGACCGCCAACGGTCTTTACACGATCAGCGGCGACCACACCTACCGCGGCAGCGGCCGCTACCCGGCGAAGGTGACGGTGTCGGCGGACGGCGGCGACTCGGTCGCCGCGAGCTTCGACGTCACGGCGACCGGTGCGCCCTCGTGCACGCTGACGGTCGCCGGGAGCCGGAGCGGCCCGTTGACCGTCTCCTCGGGGGTGACGTGCCTGGACGGCGCGACGATCTCCGGTCCCGTCGTGGTGCGGGCCGGCGCCGGACTGTACGCGTCCCGTTCCCGGCTGACCGGCCCGATGACGGCGTCCGGGGCCGTCGATGTGCTGCTGTGCGACACCACCGTGTCCGGCCCGCTCTCCCTGACCGGCGGATCGCGGGTCTGGGTGGGCAACCGGAACGGCGACTGCGGCCCGGTGACGGTCCACGGCTCGGTGACGGTCACCGGCACGACGGGCCGGACGACGATCGACGGCGCGACCCTGCACGGCCCGGTCCGGCTGAAGGACAACACGGGGCCGACGGCGCCGATCGTCGCCGGCAACCGTGTCGGCGGTCCGCTGTCGTGCAGCGGCAACTCCCCGGCACCGGACAACGACGGAAGGCCCAACACGGTGCTCGGTCCGAAGACCGGCCAGTGTGCCGATCTCTGACCCCCACCCTCTGCGCTTGATCTTGCGAAAACTCGCAGGGATGGCCCCCGACCTGCGATAGCACCTGTCGTGATCTTGAAGAAACTCGCTTGTGACCGCGACTGTCAGGCGTTTCACCATTCGTGATCTTGCACTGCAAGATCACGAATGGTGTCCGTCCTGGTCAATGGCCATGTGTGCGAGTTTCTGCAAGATCATGGAGAGTGATCGCGCAGGTGGGTGGGCCACTCTGCGCGAAATCGCGAGATCACGGTGTGAGGGTGTCGGGGGGAGGGGGGTCAGTCGTCGCCGGTCAGGGACAGGCCGCGCAGGCGGTGGCCGGCCCACAGCAGCGCACCGACCGTTACGACGACCATCGCCGGTATGGCGAAGCCGAGCGTGACGTCGGTGAAGAAGAAGGGCGATGTCGAGAAGTGGTCGGCGACCGACTGGGCCCACTGCTGGATGGAGAGCTTGCGCGCCCCCGGGACGTAGCCCCCGACGACGCCCTCCCAGACCAGGGCGTAGATCACTCCCACCGTCACGGCGTGCCGGGTCACCACCCCCAGCAGCAGGAACACCGCGGCGTAGGCCACGCCCCCGAAGACCGCTCCGAGGGTGAAACCGTACGCGACCCCCGACTCCTGACCGGTGAGCAGGTAGGCGGCGACGAACGTCGGCACCGCGGCGAACACGATGAGGAGCGAAGCGGCGACGGCGAACTTCGTCACCGCGATCACCGGCCGGGAGATCGGCTTGGCCAGCAGGTGGATGATCGTGCCGTCCTCGATCTCCGGCGCGATCACACCGGTTCCCGCGATCAGCCCGAGCAGCGGCAGCATCGTGCCGACGGCGAAGGTCTTCATCAGGATCACGGCGGTGTGCTCATCGGGCCCGTCGATCGCCCTGAGCAGCGCGGCCATGGCGATCAGCGCCAGTGGCAGCAGCACCAGCAGCCAGATCCGCTTGCGCCCGAGCATCGCGCGGTAGGTGATGCCCGCGACCACGGGGTTCATCGGGATCCTCCAGAGGTCGGGCCGGAGATCAGGTACGAGAAGACGCTCTCCAGGTCCTCGTCCGTGGGGGAGACCTGCCAGAGGTGGACGCCGATGTCGCGGGCGACCTTGGGCAGCAGCCCGGTGAAACGGTGGAAGTCCACCGTCTGGATCTCGATGCCCTGTCCCGTCAGGGCGACCGCGCTGGAGGAGGAGTCCGAGATCAGCGCGGCGGCCAGGAGGCGATCGTCGCTGGACCTGACGCGGAACAGGTGCGGCCGGTCGGTCATCCGGCGCCGGATCTCGCGGTAGTCGCCCGACGCCGCGTGCCGTCCGGCCACCAGCACCTCGATCTGCTCGGCGACCCGCTCGACCTCTTCCAGGATGTGCGAGCTGAACAGGATCGTACGGCCCGCCCGGCCCATGTCCCGGACCAGGTCCATGAGGTGCATCCGCTGCCGGGGGTCCATGCCGTTGAACGGCTCGTCGAGGAGCAGCACCATCGGGTCGTGCACCAGGGCGGCGGCCACCTTGACCCGCTGCCGCATGCCCTTGGAGTAGGTCTCGATCCTGCGGTCCTTGGCGGCGGTCATCTCCACCAGGTCGAGCGCGCGCAGGGCGGCGTCCGCCGGAGACGGCAGCCGGTGCAGCCGGGCGGCCGAGAGCACGAACTGCCAGCCGGTCAGGAAGCCGTAGACCGCCTCCTTCTCGGGGACCAGGCCGATCAGCCGGTAGATCTCGTGGTTGCGCCAGATCGGCCGCCCGTTCAGCGTGGCCGTACCGGTCGAGGGGGCGAGGAAGCCCGCCATCATGTGCAGCAGCGTGGACTTGCCCGCGCCGTTGGGGCCGAGCAGGCCGGTGACGCCGGGCCCGATCGTCATCGTGACGTCGTTGACCGCGACGACGTTGCCGTACCAGCGGGACACCTGGCCGAGCTCGATGACGCCCTGCCGGGTGGTCGTGGGGGAGATCGTCGTGGTCATGCGTTGGCGGCCTTCCGGTAGCGCAGGAGGATACCGGCCGCCGCGAGGGCACCCACGGCCACCAGGATCAGGGACGCCCAGGGTCCGTGCGGGTAGACGTTCGAGGCGTCGACGCCGAACAACGCGGACTGTACGGCTTCGACCAGGAAGAACGGGTTGATCAGCAATGCCCAGGCGGCGGTGGCGTCCCGTCCGGTCGCCGACAGGACGAGGTAGAACACCCCCGAGACGGCCGAGGTGAACAGATAGAACGCGATCACGGACGCCACGCCCAGCCCACGGCGCGGCGTGACGGACGCCAGCGCGATGCCGATCAGCGCGAGCAGCAGGGCCAGGATGACCGCACCGCCCATCGCGGCGGCGTACTCCCCGGTGAGCGGCGGCCCGGGCATGTCGACGAGCAGCTCGCCGACGAACAGGAGCGTGAGCGGTACGGCCATCAGCAGGAAGATCGCCACCGTCAGCGCGGCCACCTTGGCGATGATGTAGTCGGCGACGCCGAGCGGGCGGGACAGGTACAGCGGCAGCACACGGAACCGCAGGTCGGGTGCGACCAGGTACGGCGACTGCGCGGCCATGAAGATCGCGACGACGGCCTGCATGACGACCGCGTAGGTCGGATACCGCATGCCCACCCCCGGCTCCTTCAGGTAGGCCATGACGGCGATCGTCACCGCGGCCGGCAGCAGCATGATGACCATCAGCAGGAACGGGATGATCTTGGCGCGGGCCGGGCGGCCGAGGCCGAACGCGCCGCGGAGACTGTGTACGGCCAGGGCGTACACGGCGCCGGCGCGCCCCTGTCTCGGGCCCTCATAGCGGCGGTATCCGATGTCGTGGATGACCGCGGTCGGCTCGGAGCTCATGACGTCACCGGCTCCTTCGGCACGGGTTCCCTGAACACATCCTCGATGCGGCCGCGGCGCTGCTCCAGCCGGACGAGATGGAGGTCGAGATCGCAGACGGCGTCGCGCACCGCGTCGAACGTACGGGCCGGATCAGCGTCCGCCGGCACCTGCACGGTCAGCAGCCTGCCCTGTACGGTCACCGCCTCGCCCATCCGGCCGAGGCGCTCGGCCAGGGGCTCCAGCCCGTCCTCCACCTCGATGGCCACCGCGTGGGTGGTCTGGGTGAACTCCCGGATGGCCGACGAACGCAGCAGCCGCCCGCCGTCGATCACGATGACGTGGTCGCAGACCCGCTCCAGCTCGCCCAGCAGGTGCGAGGTGACCAGCACGCTGATGCCGAACTCGGTGCCGATGCGCCGGATCAGCGCGAGCATGTCGTCGCGGCCCTGCGGGTCGAGGCCGTTGGTCGGCTCGTCGAGGAAGATCAGCTGAGGGTCGTGGACGAGCGCCTGGGCGAGTTTGACCCGCTGGCGCATGCCCGTGGAGTAGCCGCCGATGGGCCGGTAGCGCTCCTCCTGGAGCCCCACGTGGCGCAGCGTGTCCGCCGCGCGTTCGCGGGCCGCCGTACGCGGCAGGCCGGACATCCTGGCCATGTGGACCACGAACTCCGTGGCCGATATGTCGGGCGGCAGGCAGTCGTGCTCGGGCATGTAGCCCACCGCCCGCCGGATCCGGGGGCCCTGGGTGAGCGTGTCCATGCCGAGGACGGAGGCCCGTCCCGACGTCGGGGCGGCGAGGCCGAGCAGGATCTTGATCAGCGTCGATTTGCCCGCGCCGTTGGCGCCGACCAGGCCGGTCACCCCCGTCCCCGCCGACACCGTCAGCTCATCGAGCGCCGTGACCCGGGGGAATCGTTTGGTCAGGCCCTCGGTCGCGAAGCATGTGCTCGCTGTCATGATCCGCACCCTACCCAGCGGGCGGACCCGGCGCGCGGCCTCCGCGGGGCGCGTTTATGTACGGCGGAGCCGTACGTGACGGACGGAGTGGTCGGGCCCCTTCCTGAGGATCAGGCCGGCCCGGCCGCGGGTGGGCGCGATGTTCTCGATCAGGTTGCGCTCGTTGATGTCGCGCCACACGTTCTCGGCGAACGAGGTCGCCTCCTCGTGGGAGAGCGCCGCGATGTGGTTGAAGTACGACTTGGGGTCGGCGAAGGCCGTACGGCGCAGCTTGTGGAAGCGGTCGACGTACCAGTTCCTGATGTCCTCGACCCGGGCGTCCACGTAGATGGAGAAGTCGAAGTAGTCGCACACGGCGAGCGAGGCAGGCGGCGCCGGCTGCAGGACGTTGAGGCCCTCCACGATGAGGATGTCGGGACGGCGCACCGTCTGCACCGCGCCGGGCACGATGTCGTACTCCAGGTGGCTGTAGACCGGTGCGTCGACCGCCGGGTTACCCGCCTTGACGGCGGCGACGAAGCGCACCAGCGCGCGCCTGTCGTAGCTCTCGGGGAAGCCTTTGCGGTGCATGATCCCGCGCTCCTCCAGCACCTTGTTCGGGTAGAGGAAGCTGTCGGTGGTGATCAGGTCGACCCGCGGATGCTCGGGCCAGCGGGCCAGCAGCGTGTGCAGGAGACGGGCCGTGGTCGACTTGCCGACCGCGACGCTCCCCGCGATGCCCAGCACGTACGGCAGCGGCGAGGCGGACTCGCCCAGGAACGCCCCGACGGCCGCACTGCGCTGCCGGGAGCCGGTGAAGTGCAGGTTGAGCAGCCGGGTGAGCGGCAGATAGATGTCGGTCACCTCGGCGAGGTCGATCGGATCGTCGACGCCGCGCAACTCGGCCAGCTCCACCTCGGTCAGCGTGAGCGGCGTGTTCTTCCGGCGGTCACGCCACTGCTCTCGGCTGAGTTCGACGTATGCGTCCCCATCTGCCACGTCGGCCAAGCGTACCCACGGCCTCCCGGTCCGCCGCCGGAGGGTGCGCGCGTGCCGTATGCACAGCCTGTGGACGAAAATCGATGGATTACTTCGGCGCGGGAAGGGGAATGATCCTCCTCCTGGCCGGGCTCTCCGCGTCGGTCTCCCATGCCGCCGTTTCCCGGTCTTCCCGGCGTACGCTGGCCGCGTGATCGTGGGCATCGGGGTGGACGTGGTGGACGTGGCCCGCTTCGCCGCCGCGCTGGAGCGCACGCCCGCTCTGCGCGGCCGCCTGTTCACCGAGGCGGAGCGCGAGCTCGCGGTGCCGTCCCTGGCCGCGCGGTTCGCCGCCAAGGAGGCGGTCGCCAAGGCGCTCGGCGCACCGCCCGGGTTGAGCCACCTCGACGCCGAGATCGTCACAGGCGAGTACGGCAGGCCGGCGCTGCGGATCACCGGCCGGGCGGCCGAGGTGGCCGACGGCCTCGGCGTCACCCGATGGCACGTGTCCCTGTCCCACGACGGCGGGGTGGCCATCGCATACGTGATCGCCGAGTCCATGTGACGGTCGTCCACAGGGTGATCGCGATCTCGCATGCGGGCGGCTACCGTCGGATCATGCGGACCGCCTACACCTCAGATCAGATCCGTACGGCCGAGCAGGCGCTGATGGCGAAGCTGCCCGAGGGCACGCTGATGGGGCGTGCCGCCGCCGGTCTCGCCGTCGTCTGCGCCGGGCTGCTCACCGGGGTCAGCGGCCGGGTGTACGGCTCCCACGTCGTCCTCCTCGTCGGCAGCGGGGACAACGGCGGTGACGCGTTGTACGCCGGAGCCCGGCTGGCCCGTCGTGGGGCCCGGGTGACGGCTGTGCTCGCCGGGTCGCGCGCGCACGAGAGCGGCCTGGCCGCGCTGCTGGCGGTCGGCGGCCGGGTGATCGACCTGCGCGGTCTGAGCGGCGAGGAGGAGATCCTCGGATCGATCCGGGTTCGCAGATCGATCCGGGTCGCCGATCTCGTCGTGGACGGCCTCGTCGGCATCGGGGGCGGCGGAGCGCTGCGCGAGCCGTACGCCACGCTGGCCGAGATGACCGCGCAGGCCCCCGGCCTGGTCGTCGCGGTGGACGTGCCGAGCGGGGTCGACGCGAGCACCGGGCGGGTGGACGGCGCGGCGGTGCGGGCCCACGTGACCGTGACCTTCGGCGCCTACAAGAACGGCCTGCTCGTCGACCCGGGGGCGGGGTTCGCCGGAGCCGTGGAGTTCGTGGACATCGGCCTCGGGCCGCACCTCCCGGACCCCGACGTCGCAGCGCCGACCGACGAGGACGTGGCCGACCTGCTGCCCCGGCCGGGCGCCGAGAGCGACAAATACCGGCGCGGGGTCGTCGGCATCGCGGCGGGCAGCGATCTGTACACGGGTGCGGCCGTGCTCGCGGTCGGCGGAGCCGTACGGGCCGGGGCCGGCCTGGTCCGCTTCGCGGGTGCGGCCGAGCCGGTGCGGCAGGTCAGGGCCCGCTGGCCGGAGGCGGTCACCACGGTCATCGCCGATCCCCTCGCGGGAGACCCCATCGAGGCGGTCGGGCGGGTGCAGGCGTGGGTGCTCGGCCCGGGCCTGGGGACCGGTCCCGAGGCGCACGCGGTGGCCCGTGCCGTGCTGTCCACCCGGGTCCCGGTGCTCGTGGACGCCGACGGGCTGACGCTGATCGCCCGCGATCGGACGCTGCTGCGCCGGGACGCCCCCACCCTGATCACTCCGCATGCCGGCGAGCTGTCCCGTCTGCTCGGCGTGCCGAGGGAGCGGATCGAGGCGCGGCGGCTGGAGCACGTCCGGCGCGCCGCCGTCGAGCTGGGCGTGACCGTGCTGCTCAAGGGGTCGACCACGCTGGTCGCCGAGGAGGACCGGCCCGTGCGGGTCAACACAACGGGCACGCCGTGGCTGGCCACCGGCGGCACCGGCGACGTGCTGGCGGGCATCGCCGGGGCGTTGCTGGCGGGCGGGCTCGGCTGTTATGACGCCGCCTCCTGCGCCGCGCACGTCCACGGACTGGCGGCGCGCCTCGCCGTCCATGGCGATCAGATGGGGCGCGGCGAGGCCCCGATCGCCGCTCTCGACGTGGCTCAGGCGCTCCCAGAGGCGTTGCGCACACTGTGATGGGTCCCGTTCAGTCCGGCCGACCTGCCAGACTGGGAAAGTGAACGTTTCGACAACGCGCCTGGTCACCCATGCCGAAGCACGGGTCGATCTGGGCGCGGTACGGCATAACCTCGGGGTCCTGGCCGAGCACGCCGGGCCGGCGGAGATGATGGCGATCGTCAAGTCCGACGGCTACGGCCACGGCGCCGCCGCGGTCGCGGCGGCCTGCCTCGAGGCGGGCGTCTCCCGGCTCGGCACCGCCCTCCTCCCCGAGGCCCTGGCGCTGCGCGAGGCCGGTGTCACCGCGCCGATCCTCGCGTGGCTCATCACTCCCGGAGAACCGCTCGACGAGGCGGCGCTGCGGGACATCGAACTGTCGGCGGGGGCCCCCTGGGCGATCGACGAGATCTCCGCCGCCGCCCGCCGTACGGGCCGCCCGGTGCGCGTGCATCTCAAGGTGGACACCGGGATGTCCCGGGGCGGGGCGTCGCCCGCCGACTGGCCCTCACTGGTCAAGCAGGCGCTCGCCGTACAGGCGGAGGGCGCCATGGAGATCGTCGGCATCTGGTCGCACTTCGCCTGTGCGGACATGCCCGATCACCCGTCCAACCACCGGCAGCTCGCGGTCTTCGACGAGGCGCTCGCCGTCGCGGACAAACTGGGCGTGTCCAGCGGCGTGATCCGGCATATCGCCAACTCGGCGGCGACCGTGACGCTTCCGCAGGCCAGGTACGACATGGTCCGCCCCGGCCTGGCGACGTACGGCCTCAGCCCGGTCCCCGATCAGGGCGATTTCGGACTCCGCCCGGCCATGACCCTCACCGCGCGGCTGGCGAACGTGAAGCGGGTGCCCGCCGGCTCGGGTATTTCCTACGGTCATCTGTACGTCACGGAGCGTGAGACCACGCTTGGTCTCGTTCCGCTCGGGTATGCGGACGGCATTATGCGATCTGGTACAAATCGGGTCGAAGTGCTGGCGGCTGGGAAGCGCCGGCGGGTCGCCGGCCGGGTGTGCATGGACCAGTTCGTCATCGACCTCGGCGACGACGCGGCCGAGGCCGGAGACGAGGTGATCCTGTTCGGGCCCGGGGACAACGGCGAGCCGAGATGTCAAGACTGGGCGGATTCCCTGGGCACGATCACCTATGAGATCGTGACGAGGATCGGATCCCGCGTGCCCCGCGTCCACTTGGCCGGGGTTCACTCGGCCGGACGCTGAGCCGCGGTTGCGAGGAGGGCAGGTATGGGCACACGTCGTAAGGTCGGGATCGCTGGCGCGGTCGTCGGTGCGGCTTCGGCCGGCGCGGCGGTGGCCACCCTCGCCAAGCGGTACGCCGTCGGGCGGATCCGGCTGCGGCCCGACCCGGAGGCGAGCGAGCCCTTCGGTGAGCTGCGGGGCCGTCCGGTGACGCTGACGACCTCCGACGGGGTGTTGATCCAGGCCGAGGTCGACGGCGTCGAGGACGCCCCGCTCACGGTCGTCCTCTGCCACGGCTACTGCCTGTCCTCGGACTCCTGGCACTACCAGCGGCGCGATCTGCGCGACACCCATCGGCTGGTCCTGTGGGACCAGCGATGTCACGGCACCTCGGCCCGGGCGCAGGCGGACGACTGCACGATCGACCGGCTCGGCGAGGATCTCGCCCTCGTCCTGGAGGAACTGGTCCCCGGACCGTGCGTGCTGGTCGGCCACTCGATGGGCGGCATGACCATCATGGCGCTCGCGGAACGGCGGCCCGAGCTGTTCGGCGACAAGGTACGCGGGGTGTCGCTCATCTCGACCTCGGCCGGAAAGCTGGCCGAGGTCACGCTGGGCCTGCCCGCCCTGGTGTCCAAGGTGGTGCACATCGCCATCCCGTCGGCCGTCTCGGTCATGCGCCGTCGCGGGGAACTGGTCGACCGGGGCCGCGAGGCCGGGACCGACCTGTCCTTCCTCGCGCTGCGCCACCTCGCCTTCGGCGACGCGAAGAACGTGAGCCCCACCCTGGTGGACTTCGTCGAGTCGATGATCCGGGCGACCCCCTCCGAGGTGATCGCCGACTTCTATCCCGCGCTCATGTCGCATGACAAGCTGACCGCGCTCGACGTGCTGAACAAGGTGCCGACCGCGATCATCGTAGGCGAGCGCGACTGGCTCACTCCGGTCGATCACAGCCGGGCGATCGCGGCGGCCGTACCGACCGCGCGGCTCACCACCGTGCCGGACACATCTCACATGGTTCAGCTCGAACGGCCGGACCTCGTCAACGAGGCGCTGCGCGAGCTGCTGAAGCGAGCAGAACGGGGGAACGAATGACCGACATGTCGGCGTCCCTGGAGTTCCGGGCGGCGACCGCCGAGGAGACACGGGAGCTGGGTGCGCGGATCGCCACCCTCCTCGGCCCCGGCGATCTCGTCGTGCTCACCGGCCCGCTCGGCGCGGGCAAGACCACGCTCGTGCAGGGCCTCGCCGAGGGGCTGAAGGTACGCGGTCCGATCACGTCGCCGACCTTCGTGATCGCCCGGGTCCACCCGTCGCTGTCCGGCGGCCCGGCGCTTGTGCACGTGGACGCCTACCGGATCGGCGGCGCGCTGGAGGTCGACGACCTCGACCTCGACGCCTCGCTGGACGAGTCCGTCACCGTCGTCGAATGGGGTGAGGGTCTGGTCGAGGGGCTGTCGGACGACCGCCTGGAGATCCTCATCGAACGCGCCGAAGGCGACGAGCACCCCGTGGAAGGGCATTCCGCCGACGCCGAGGAGCGGATGATCCGGCTCACCCCCGTCGGCCCCCGCTGGGCCACCACCTCCCTCACCCACCCGTGATCCTGCAGCAGGAAGGCAAGTTGGGCTTTCGGCCGCCCGGCGTGCGTCCGGTGTGACGTTCCAGGTCAAGCCGGCCCTTGAAGGTCTGGTCGATCGACTCGATGATCTGTCGCAACGGCTTGAACAACGCTGATCCGGCCCGTTCGGGTGGAAGGTCGCCATGGCCCGCGGGGTGGCGCCGGGCAAGCGTCGATGAGCTTACGAGCCGCAAAATCAGCCGCTACGTCACAGTTTGACCTTCCGTTCTGCTGGCGCACAGGTCATCGAGGTCGCTGATCGGTTTCGGCGGCGTGCTGCACACCGTAAGACTCAACAGACGTCGCCGGGAATGCGATACAGGACGCGCGGCGTCGCGAACCAGTTCCGGTCGAGGAACCGCCCCGTGATTCGCCCCGCCAAGATCAAGAAACTCTCCACCGTCTGTTGGAAGCCGACGTCCCAGCCCACTTCCAGATCTCGCGTATACTCCTGGAACTCTTCGATCACCCCCAGCGTGCCTATGAACTTCCCATCGAAGTAATAGAGCATTCCTTCATTGCCGAGCTCGTAGATGCCGGCCATATGCTTATGGGTGAAAATACGCCTGCCGGCCGCACTCGCCTCCTTGTCGAATGAGAGACTTCCGCTCATGGCAACCGCGACAGACCAGACCGACGAGTGTGCTCCGATCCAGAGCAGATTGTCCTGTGTGTCATCCCCGACCCGGGCGAAAGCCGCATCGAGATCACAAGGAATGGCGGAATCCGGATCCGCCCGGAAGCATTCGGCGGCCCGACCGGTGTCAGGCACGTCGATCCAGGCCACATCGAACCAGCTGTTCAAGCCGTGTTCCTCCAGGAGATCCCACTGGCTCTCCGTAGGCATCTCTCGTGACATGTCCATCACATCTCGCTCCTTCGATTTATCTTCAAAGCGTCTCCGCGCCGCTGTGTGACACATGATGGAGCCGATTGGGTGGCGCGGCAGTGGACATGCAATCATCTCCACCCCGCCGACACCTCCTTTGGTTCACGCGAACGGATGCTCATCGCCAAACGGCTCATCCCCGACATCACCCGCCCACTGGTCGCCCTCGCGGTGACGGCCACCAGTTGGCGAGAGCGTGACGACATCGAGCAGGTCCTGATCTGGGCGCTCTGACACATTGGTCCGGCGCATCCTGGGTGTGGATGCCGACCTGGCTCGCAACCTGCCGACCTCCGGTCCGTGCACACCACGTGCACGCGATGGGTACCCGAGAAGCCTCCGGCGCGCCTGCCTCCACCCTCCACCTGCTCCTCCCGCATCTGAGAGGGGGCGATCGGGCAGCGGCCGAAAAAGAAGATCTTTGGACATGAATTGGCATAGATTTTCTGGGTAAGGGACCCGGCGTGGGAGGGGTGGGGCCGATGGGCAGGGTCACGCGGGGCGCCGCGGCGGGGATCATCCTCCTCGGCGCGATCGGATGTACGGCCCAGGCCGAATCCGCCGCTCCCGGCGCACAATCCGCCTCGCCCACGTCGGCGGAGCCGCCGCGGAGCTCCCGGCAGGACATCCGTGTCACCGTGGAGCCGAAACGGATCGTGGCCGGTTCCGGCAAGACCATCCACATCACCGCGGCGTGCCCCCTGCCACAGGGCGGTCCCGAATACCGCGCGACCGCGAGGTCGGACGCCTTCACGGGGCTGGTCACGCTGGTGCCGCCGGCGAGACGGTCGGGGGAACCGGCCACCACACCCACCGCCGCGACCGTCGTGCCCGAGCTGCGCGGCAGCGCGGTGATCAGGGAGAACGCCAAGCCGGGCGGCTACCGGGTGCAGGTGCGCTGCGAGGCCACCAACGACATCGGTGAGGCCCGGTTCCGTGTCGTCGAGCCCAAGCCCGAGCCGACCAAGACGAAGAACTACCCCACCAGGGCGCCGCACGCGGGCGGCGGCGGCATGGCGGCGGGCGGCCCGGAGGGTGGTTCCACCCTGCCCGTGGGCGTGGCCGTCGCCGCGCTGCTGGCCGCCGCCGGTGTCGGGATCGGTGTGGTGCGCAGGCGGGCCGTGTCCGACCGGCGCGGGGTGTCCCGGCCGCCGGGGATCTGACGTTGGCGGTCCCCACCCGGTGGGTGGTCGTGGCGGGCATCGTCACCGGGTTCGCGATGTTCGTGCTGGGCGGCCCCCATGACGACACGGAGAGCGCGGCCCCGCCCCGGCGGGCGTCGTCCGTCGTGCCCGAGCGGATCGACATCCCGGCGCTGAAGATCCGGGCCCCGCTGATGAAGCTGGGCCTGACCGACGAGGGCGATGTCGAGCTGCCGCCGTTCGACCGGCCGTCCACCGCGGGCTGGTACACGGGCAGTGCCGTACCGGGCGATCCCGGAGCATCGGTGATCATCGGACATGTCGACACCAAGGCGGCGCCCGCCGTGTTCTTCCGCCTGCGCGATCTGCGGGCCGGCGCCGTGGTTAAGGTGCTGCGCAGCGACGGCAGGACCGTGTCGTACCGGGTCGACTCGGTCGAGCGCGTGCCCAAGGAGCGGTTCCCCGCCGAGCGGGTCTACACGGAGGACGGCCTGCGGCTGGTCACCTGCGGCGGTGATTTCGACTGGTCGCGGCACGAATACCGGGACAACGTCATCGTCTACGCGTCCCCGGCCGACTCCGCCTGACTCCGCCGGACTCCCGGAGCGACTACGCTTGGCTGTCGTGCTTGTCTTGGCCTTCGACACCGCAACCCCTGCCGTCACCGCCGCCCTGCACGACGGCGATCGCGTGGTGGCCGAGTCGACCACGGTCGACGCGCGACGCCACGGCGAGCTGCTCGCGCCCGCGATCGAGCAGGTCCTGCGGGAGTCCCGAGTACGACTCCGAGACGTCACCGCGATCGTCGCGGGGACCGGGCCCGGGCCGTACACGGGACTGCGGGTCGGCCTCATGACCGCCACGGCGCTCGCCTCGACGATCGGGGCGCCGGCGTTCGGGGTGTGCACGCTCGACGCGATCGCGTACGCGACCGGGCGGACCGGAGAGATCACCGGGCCGTTCCTGGTCGCCACCGACGCGCGGCGCAAGGAGGTCTTCTGGGCGAGGTACGGCGACGCCGTGACCCGCCTGGACGGACCGTGCGTCGACCGGCCGCACGACCTCCCGCCGGACCTGCCCGTGGTCGGGGCCGGCGCCCGCCTGTACGCGGAGACGATCGGCGCCGACCGGGTCGTGGGCCCCGAGCATCCGTCGGCCGGTGCGCTGGCGGCTCTCGCGGCCGAGCGGCTCGCGGGGCTGACGCCCGAGGAGGCCGCCGGGCTCGCCGATATGCCGGAGGGTCGCATCGACTCGGTGGAGAAGGCGCGTGAGCTGGGCGTGCTCGGCGCGCCCAGACCGATCTACCTGCGCAGGCCGGACGCCCAGGTGCCCGGCGCGCCCAAGCGGGTGACGGCGTGAACGTGGTGGACCCGTGACCGAAGGCACCTCGCAGCGGGACGGCGCGGCCGGGCAGGCCGTCGTCCTGCGCCAGATGGGCATGGCCGACCTGCCCGCGGTCATGGAGATCGAGCGCGCCACGTTCCCCGCCGACGCGTGGAGCGAGGCGATGATGCGCGGCGAGCTGCGGGAACAGCCGCGCACCCGGCACTACGTGGTCGCGGAGACGGGCGGCGAGATCGTCGGGTACGCCGGGCTCGCCGCTGCGGCGGATCAGGCCGACGTCCAGACGATCGCGGTCGCGGCCGGGCACCGACGCTCCGGCATCGGGGCCGCGCTGATGAACGCGCTGCTGGCGGAGGCCGTACGACGCGGCGCGAGGTCGGTGTTCCTGGAGGTGCGCGCCGACAACGCCCCCGCCCAGGCGATGTACGAGCGGTTCGGCTTCGAGCCGCTCGGGCTGCGGCGACGCTACTACGACGACGGGACGGATGCGATAACGATGGTGAAGGAGCTGGATCGAACGGGGGAGCGCCATGAGCGTGACTGACGAGCCGATCGTCTTGGGGATCGAGACCTCCTGCGACGAGACCGGCGTCGGCATCGTCCGCGGTCACACGCTGCTGGCCAATACGATCGCCTCCAGCATGGAGGAGCACGCCCGGTTCGGCGGTGTGGTCCCGGAGGTGGCCTCGCGCGCCCACCTGGAGGCCATGGCGCCCACGGTGGAGGGCGCGCTCGCGGCGGCCGGGTTGCGGCTGTCCGACGTCGACGCGATCGCGGTCACCGCCGGGCCCGGCCTGGCGGGCGCCCTGCTGGTCGGGGTCGCCGCCGCCAAGGCGTACGCCCTGGGCCTCGGCGTCCCGCTCTACGGGGTCAACCACCTCGCCGCGCACGTGGCCGTCGACCAGCTCGAACACGGTCCGCTGCCCAAGCCGTCGATCGCGCTGCTGGTCTCCGGCGGCCACTCCTCGCTGCTGCTGGTGCCCGATGTGGCCCAGGACGTGGTCTCGCTGGGCTCCACCGTGGACGACGCGGCCGGCGAGGCGTTCGACAAGGTCGCCCGCGTGCTGGGTCTGCCGTTCCCCGGTGGTCCGTACATCGACCGGGCCGCCCGCGAGGGCTCGGGCACGGCCGTCGCGTTCCCCCGGGGCAAGTACGACGACGGCACGCTGGACTTCTCCTTCTCCGGCCTGAAGACGGCGGTGGCCCGGTGGGTGGAGGCCCGTGAGGCGGCCGGGGAGCCCGTGCCGCTCGCCGACGTGGCCGCGTCGTTCCAGGAGGCGGTCGTCGACGTGCTCACCCGCAAGGCGCTGCAGGCCTGCGCGCGTTACGACGTCAAGGATCTGCTGATCGGTGGCGGGGTGGCCGCCAACTCGCGGCTGCGGGTGCTGGCGCAGGAGCGCTGTGAGGCGGCCGGAGTGCGGCTGCGGGTGCCCCGGCCCGGGCTGTGCACGGACAACGGCGCGATGGTCGCCGCGCTCGGCGCGAACCTGGTCGCGGCGGGCGTCACGCCGTCCTCGCTGGACATCCCGGCCGATTCGTCCCTGCCGATCACGACCGTCCACGTCTGAACGGCCGCAGACAGTTCGTCATTCCCGGGGGAGCCGGGACTCAGCACGGCCCGGCCGTACGGCAGAGCAGGGCGTACGGCCGGTCGCCGATCCGGGTCAGCGCGACGACCGCCGAATTCGCACCGGAGAGCCGGAGGTCTTTGCGCAGCCGCTCTATGTCGACAGCGGAGCCCCGTTTCTTGATGGTGACGTTTCCCACATCTCGTTCCCGGAGCGCCGCGCGCAGCCGTTTGAGCGAGAAGGGCATGACCTCGGTGATCTCGTAGCATGCCGCCCATTCGGTCGCGACGGCGTGATCACCGGTTATGTAGGCGATTCGCGGGTCGAGCAGGTGCCCTTTGACGATTTCGGCGACCTCCGCCACCAGGTGGGCCCGGACCGCGGCTCCGTCGGGCTCGTAGAGGTAGCGGCCCACCGGCCCGGCGACGGCCTCGGCGCCGTTGGGCGTCAGCGTCGCCCCCGAGGGCAGCAGCGTCGCCCGGCGGCGGCCCGGCTCCATCCCGGCGCATCCGGTCCCGGCCCAGATCGCGGCCTCCTTCACCTCCCCCTTGTAGGAGACCCACTCGGCCTCGGCGCCGTCCGGGATGAATTCGTACGGGATGCCCGGGGCGACCTTCACGCAGGCGGCGCGGGACCGCGCGACCAGTTCGAGCACGGCCGGCCAGGCGGGGGAGTAGGCCATCGGGTCGAAGGTGCGTCCCCTGGCGCTGCGCCTGGCCGGATCGGCGAACACCAGGTCATATCCGGAGGGATCGCACTCGGCGGCATCGGCCGTACGGACCCGGACCGGAGCGGGCAGGCCGAGCGCGGCCGCGTTGGCGCGGGCGACCTCGGCGGTGAGCGGGTCGAGGTCCACCGCGTCCACCGGGCAGCCGGCGCGGGCGAGCGCCACGAGGTCGCCGCCGATGCCGCAGCACACGTCGAGCACCCTCGGCGCGGCGCCGAACGCCGGGCCGGACCCGGTGACCCGGCCAGCGCGGTGCGCGGCCACCTCGGCGCGGGTGGCCTGTTCGAGACCGTGCGGGGTGAAGTACATGACGGCCGCGTCCGCGCCGAACTTGGCCTCGGCCCGGCGGCGCAGCGTCGCCTGGGTGAGCGCGGCCGAGGTCAGCGCGGGTGAATACGCTTTGCGGAGGGTGGTGACCGCGGCGACCGGCTCGGCGCCTGCGGCCACGAGGTCCACGGCCTCGGCCAGGGCTCTGCGCCCGTCCGGCGCCAGCAGCTCGCGAAACGCGTCGAGGTCCACGCCTCCCGACGCTACCGCCGATGGCGGCTTGCCGGGCACGCCCCCCACCTGACCTGCGAAGCGGGTTCGTGTTGACTGTCACGTCGCACTTGCATACTGTTTCGTGTTGGCACTCGCCTATGGAGAGTGCCAATAGCGACGAGACTGGTCTGACACCCGCGACGGCAGGCCGCTGGTCGCCTCTTCAGCTCATTCATCGCAATCTGAAGGGGAGGTCCGATCGTGACGACCGCCACCAAGGTTCCCGTTAAGCCGCTTGGCGACCGCATCGTGGTCCAGCCGCTTGAGGCCGAGCAGACCACCGCCTCCGGCCTGGTCATCCCGGACACCGCCAAGGAGAAGCCGCAGGAGGGCAAGGTCCTCGCGGTGGGCCCGGGCAACTGGGACGAGGACGGCGAGAAGCGGATCCCGCTCGACGTCAAGGAGGGCGACGTCGTCCTCTACAGCAAGTACGGCGGCACCGAGGTCAAGTACGGCGGCGAGGAGTACCTGGTGCTTTCCGCTCGCGACGTGCTCGCCATCATCGAGAAGTAAGCCGCGTACGGCATGCGGAGCCCCGGGACTCGTGCCCGGGGCTCGCTGCTCAGAAGGAGACGTGAATGCCCAAGATCCTGGAGTTCGAAGAGGACGCGCGGCGCGCTCTCGAGCGAGGCGTGAACGCCCTCGCCGACGCGGTCAAGGTGACGCTCGGCCCGCGCGGCCGCAACGTGGTCATCGACAAGAAGTTCGGCGCTCCCACCATCACCAACGACGGTGTGACGATCGCCCGTGAGGTCGAGCTCGACAAGCCGTACGAGAACCTCGGCGCGCAGCTCGCCAAGGAAGTCGCGACCAAGACCAACGACATCGCCGGCGACGGCACCACCACGGCGACCGTGCTCGCCCAGGCGATGGTCCGCGAGGGGCTGCGCAACGTCGCGGCCGGCGCCGCACCGCTGGCGCTCAAGCGCGGCATCGAGGTCGCGGCCAAGACCGTGAGCGAGCGGCTGCTCGACAGCGCCCGCCACGTCGAGGACAAGAAGGAGATCGCGAATGTGGCGACGATCTCCGCTCAGGACGCCAAGATCGGTGAGCTGATCGCCGAGGCGTTCGACAAGGTGGGCAAGGACGGTGTCATCACCGTCGAGGAGTCCAACGCGATGGGCCTCGAGCTGGAGTTCACCGAGGGCCTCCAGTTCGACAAGGGCTACCTGTCGCACTACATGGTGACCGACCCCGAGCGCATGGAGGCGGTGCTCGAGGAGCCGTACGTCCTGATCCACCAGGGCAAGATCTCCTCGATCGCCGACTTCCTGCCGCTGCTGGAGAAGGTCGCCCAGACCAAGCGGCAGCTGCTGGTCATCGCCGAGGACGTCGAGGGCGAGGCCCTCGCGGTCCTGGTGACCAACAAGATCCGCGGCACCTTCACCTCGGTCGCGGTCAAGGCGCCCGGCTTCGGTGACCGGCGCAAGGCCATGCTGCAGGACATCGCGATCCTCACCGGCGGCCAGGTCGTCAGCGAGGAGGTCGGCCTCAAGCTGGAGCACGTCGGCCTCGAGGTGCTCGGCACGGCCCGCCGCATCGTCGTCAACAAGGACAACACCACGATCGTCGACGGCGCCGGTGAGGCCCAGGCGATCGAGGACCGGGTCCGCGAGATCAAGCTGGCGATCGAGCAGTCGGACTCCGACTGGGACCGCGAGAAGCTGCAGGAGCGGCTGGCGAAGCTCGCCGGCGGCGTCTGCGTGCTGCGGGTCGGCGCCGCCACCGAGGTGGAGCTGAAGGAGAAGAAGCACCGCCTCGAGGACGCGATCTCCGCGACCCGCGCCGCGATCGAGGAGGGCATCGTCTCCGGCGGTGGCTCCGCGCTGGTGCACGTGTCCAAGGAGCTGGACGACCTGGGCCTGTCCGGCGACGAGGCGACGGGTGTCGGCATCGTGCGCAAGGCGCTGCTCGAGCCCGCCCGCTGGATCGCCGAGAACGCGGGCATGGAGGGGTACGTCGTCGTCTCCAAGATCTCCGCGCTCAACGCCGGTGAGGGTCTCAACGCCGCGACGGGTGAGTACGGCGACCTGGTGGCCCAGGGCGTCATCGACCCCGTCAAGGTGACCCGGTCGGCCGTGCAGAACGCCGCGTCCATCGCCGGCATGCTGCTGACGACCGAGGCGCTCGTCGTGGACAAGCCCGAGGAGGAGGCCCCCGCCGCCGCCGGTGGGCACGGCCACGGCCACGGTCACGGCCACTAGACCCGTTCCGGGTCGTGCGTCGCACAACCGAATCCGGGGCCGAAGTGCTCCTTTGACCACCGAATTCGCGGTCTGTCGACGTGAATCGAGTACGGCTCCCGCCTTCCGAGGCGGGAGCCGTGCTTTTTCCATGCTCCGCCCCGTCGGAATATCCAGTGATTAGGGGCAAAGTGTTGGAATGTTCCAATGTTCGGTGACCGGCTGATTACCCCTGGTTATCGACGCGTCAATGTGACCAATCCGTAGCCGTTAACCATGACGACATCGACGATCGTGGCGGGCATCATGCCTAACGTGACCGAGGGACGCGTCGCCGACGCCGCAACTGGGGTAAGGCTTGCGACGAGATCGGATGAGTCCGACCTCAGGGAACTGACGAGCCTCGCCGTACAGGGAGATCGCGCCGCGATCGAGTCTTTGCTGGGACATCTGCGCCCGATGGTTGTTCGTTACTGCCGGGCCAGGCTCGGCAGGGTCTCGGGGCATTACCACATCGCGGACGACGTCGCCCAGGAGGTGTGCATCGCCGTGCTGTCGGCGCTGCCCCGCTACCGCGACATGGGGCGTCCGTTCGCGTCGTTCGTGTTCGGGATCGCCTCGCACAAGGTCGCGGACGCGCTGCGCAGCTCGGTCCGCTCGGCCGTACCGACCCAGGATCTGCCGGACGGGCCCGACGAGAGGCCGGGGCCGGAGGAGACCGTGGTGCGCTACATCGAGGCGCAGCACGCGCGGGCCCTGCTGTCGCGGCTTCCGGCGAACCAGCGGGAGCTGCTGATCCTGCGGGTGGTGTCGGGGCTCTCGGCCGAGGAGACGGGTAATGTACTCGGCATGTCAGCAGGTGCCGTCCGGGTTGCCCAGCATCGCGCTCTCGCCAGATTGCGGCAGCTCGCCGAGCTGGAGTCGATTGCGTGACCGCCCACGTGGAGGACGACGCGGCCGACGTCGTCCTCGACGCGCTAGCCCGCCGTGAGATCGTGGAGTGGGCGGCCGACCCGGCCGTCCGGCTGCTCGCCGCGCTCGTGGCCGACGTCGACGACGTGGGTGACGTGAACGACTACCGGCTCTCCTCCGTGTCGATCACGCCGTCCACGTAGCCCCTCGCGTACTCCCAGCTCACATAGTCGGTCGGATCGGGCTGGTAGGCCGGTTCGTGCACCTGGGGCCGGCCGTTGTCGATCATCTGTCGCAGGTTGCCGCGGAGCAGATCCCAGTCGAAGTAATGCTGGTCGCCGCACTCCGGACAATCGAGAACCAGGCCGAGCACACCCTGAGGTTCCAGCAGGGATCGGAAGACCTCCACGTCGGCCAGGTCGGTCAGCGCCTCATCGCGCTCGGCAAGGGTCAGTGGCTCGGGGTCGTCCGGCGCTCCGAGCTCCCCTGCGGGGTCGTTGGGGTCGTCCGCGAAAGGATCGCGGGGGACGTCTTCCAGCACGCATCCCACCCTATGGCTACGACCGACTCAGTGGGGGAAAGTGAGCTCCCCGCCGACCCGAGTCGGAGTGATCGGATACCCGTCGCCAGGGGCGTTGCCGACGGCGTTCGCGGCGGCCCATGACATCTGTCAGATTCACCGCCGTACCCCCACCATGTCCAAATAATTGCGGTGATAATCCGGCGTATGGGCGGCCGTTTCTGGACCAGCATTTATTTGATCTTCGTGGCCTGGCCCCTCAGCGGCCTGATCGGAAGCGACGTCGATCCGGTCACGGCCGCGGCCACGGTCGCGTGCGTGCTCGCGTTCTGCGGTCTCTATCTGCGGATCGTCTGGACCGCGCTGCCCAGACCGCACCGCGACCACGCACCCGGCCTGCTCGTCCTGCTGTACGCCCTGGCCGCCGGGCCGGCCGCGCCGCTCGGGCAGGAGTGGCTCTTCGTCGCCGTGTTCTTCCTGATCACCGCGCTCGCGGTCGCCCTGCCGCCCCGGGCCATGCCGGTCGGAGTCGCGCTCACCGTGGGCGGGCTCATCGCGGGAATCGTGCTCGTCGGCGGCTCGCTCGCGGATGACTGGTGGATCCCGGTCCAGGCCGTCCTGTTCGCCGGGGCGCTGCACGGCTTCCTGGAGGCGCGTCGCAGCAACGCGGAGCTACGCCGGGCCAGGACCCGCGCCGAGCGGCTCGCGGTCGACAACGAACGGCTGCGCTTCGCCCGGGACATGCACGACATACTCGGCCACAGCCTGTCGGTGATGACGCTCAAAAGCCAGCTCGCCGGTCGGCTGACCACGGTGGACGCCGAGCGGGCCAGGGCCGAGATGGCCGAGGTCGAGGAGCTGTCCAGGCAGGCGCTCGCCGAGGTCAGGCATGCGGTCGCCGGATATCGGGCGCTCCACCTCCCCGACGAGATCGACGTCGCACGCAACGCGCTGGCGGCCGCCGGAATCGGCGCGGAGATCGCCGCCCGGCCGATTCCCGACGACGCCGCCTCGCTGCTCGCCTGGGTGGTGCGCGAGGGCGCCACCAATGTCGTACGGCACAGCCGGGCGCGGCGGTGCCGGATCCGCTGCGGGACGGAGAACGGCCTGGCCTACGTCGAGATCACCGATGACGGCGGCGGGCCGGACGCGGAGACCGAGGGCAGCGGCCTGCGGGGGTTGGCCGAGCGGCTCCAGGCCGCGGACGGGTTCCTGCGTGCGCACCGCATGCCCGGTGGCGGCTTCCGGCTGCTGGCCGGGCTGCCGGTGGCCGAGGAGTCAGCATGATCCGGGTGCTGCTCGCCGACGATCAGCATCTCGTCCGGCAGGCGATGGCGGCGCTGCTGAGCTTTGAGGCGGACATCGAGGTGGTCGGCGAGGCGGCGCGGGGCGACGAGGTGCTCGCCGCCGTCGCGGAGTGCTCCCCGGACGTCGTGCTGCTCGACATCGAGATGCCGGGCCGGGACGGCCTGACGGTCGCCGAGGACCTGCACGCGGCGGGTCTCGCGGTGAAGGTCGTCATCCTGACGACGTTCGGCCGTCCCGGCTACCTGCACCGTGCCCTGGCGTCGGGCGCCTCCGGTTTCGTCGTGAAGGACGCGCGGGCGGAGGAACTGGCCGACGCGATCCGCCGGGTGCACGCGGGGCAGCGGGTCGTGGACCGCGCCCTCGCCGCGTCCAGCCGTACCCGCGGGGCCAGCCCGTTCACGGCGCGCGAACGCGACGTGCTGCGGGTCGCGACCGACGGCGGCACGATCGCCGACATCGCCCGCGAACTGTTCCTGTCCGAGGGCACCGTGCGCAACTACCTGTCCTCGGCCATGGGCAAGGTGGGCGCCAGGACCCGGGCCGAGGCCGTGCGCGTCGCCGAGAACAACGGCTGGCTGTAGGGCGTTCATCACTGACGTTCATCAGTACAGCGTTCATCACTGGCGTTCATCAGTACAGCGTTCATCACTGACGTTCATCACTACAGACGGGACGTGCCCGACGAGATCCTCCCAGGTATGTGGAAACGACTCGCGCCCGCCGCCGGCCTGTTCTTCCTCGCCCCGCTGGTGGGGGAGTTCCTGCTCGGCAACCTGCCGATCACCATGCTGCCCGCCCTGGTGGCCCTCGCGCCGATGTACGGCGGGGCCGCTCTGCTCATCCGTGAGATCGTCCGGCGACGTGGTCTCGGCCGGCCGGCCGTACTCCTGCTCGGCCTGGCCTTCGCGGTGATCCAGGAGGCCTTCGTCACCCGATCGCTGTTCGACCCCGACTACGCCGGGCTGCGGCTGCTCGACTACGGCTACGTGCCGGGGCTCGGCATCGGCGCGTGGTGGACGGTCCTCGTGCTCGTCCTGCACGCCGTGTGGAGCATCGCCGTACCCGTCGCCCTCGCGGAGAGCCTGACGGTCTCCCGGCGGGAGACCCCCTGGCTCGGGCGCCCCGGCCTTGTGGTCACGACCGTGCTGTTCGTCGCGGGCCTCGCGCTCAGCGCCTCGACCGTGGAGGCGCCGCCTGCGCTGTCGCCCGTACAGATCGGCGTCGCCGCGTCGGCGGTGCTGCTCGCGATCGGCGTGGCGCTGCGCCGGCCCGCCCGTGACCTTGGGCACGCCCGCGACCGCCGGTCCGGTGCGGCCGCGCCGTCGCCCTGGGCCGTGGGCCTGGTCGGCCTGCTCTCCGGGTCGGCCTTCTGGCTCGGAGGCCTGTTCGTCGATGCCGATCTCGCGGTGCCCGCCCCGGCTCTCGTGGCGGCGTACCTGGCCCTGGTGGCGGCCGTGGCCGCCGGGGTCGCGCACTGGTCCAGGCGTGAGGGCTGGGGGGAGCCGCATCGGCTCGCGCTCGCGGGCGGTGCGCTGCTCACCTACGCCTGGCACGGCTTCGTTCAGCCGCCCGCCGTCGAGGCCTCCGCCGCGGTGGATCTCGCGGGCGACGTGGTCTTCGCCCTCGCCGCCGTGGTGCTGCTGAGCGTGGCCGCGACTCGGGTTCGGCGGATTTCCGTACAGGCATTGCGCATTGACGTTCCGTGACGCATTATTGACTTTGCGTTAGCACGGTGGCCGTGTCACTCGGGCGCGGAGGGGGGTTCGATGGCGCGGCCGGTGCGATGCCCGTGAAAGTGGGGGGATCACTCGTGGTCCCCCCACTTTTGGTTTGCGTGTGACCCATAGACTGACGTCGGATCCCGCGACACCCGCCAACGCGGGGAACGGCCGGCGCAGGAGGGTCGGAGACATGGCCAAGTTCACAGAACCGGGGCTCACGTTCGACGACGTGCTGCTCGTTCCCGCCTACTCGGATCTTCAGCCGGGCGAGGCCGACACCACGACCCGCCTGTCGCGGGGCATCACGCTGCGCGTCCCGCTGGTGTCGGCGGCCATGGACACGGTCACCGAGGCCCGGATGGCCGTCGCGATGGCCCGTCAGGGTGGCATCGGCATACTGCACCGCAACCTCTCGATCGAGGACCAGGCCCAGCAGGTCGACCTGGTCAAGCGCTCCGAGGCGGGGATGGTGACCAACCCCGTGACCTGCTCTCCGGACGACACGCTGGCCGACGTCGAGCGGCTGTGCGCCACCTACCGGATCTCCGGCGTCCCGGTGACCGACGCCGACGGCGTGCTGGTGGGCATCGTGACCAACCGTGACATGCGGTTCGAGACCGATCACAGCAGGCCGGTCCGCGAGGTCATGACCCGCATGCCGCTGGTGACCGCCCTCGTCGGCGTCTCCCGCGACGAGGCCTTCGGGCTGCTCAGGCAGAACAAGGTGGAGAAACTCCCGCTGGTCGACGCCGCCGGGCGGCTGCAGGGCCTCATCACGGTCAAGGACTTCACCAAGAGCGAGCAGTATCCCCTCGCCACCAAGGACGTCAACGGGCGGCTCATGGTCGGCGCGGCCATCGGCGTCGCCGGCGACGCCGAGCAGCGCGCGGCGGCCCTCATCGAGGCCGGCGTCGACGTCATCATCGTGGACACCGCGCACGGTCATTCCCGGGGCGTCTGCGACATGATCGCCAAGATCAAGGCCAACGGCCGGGTGGACGTGATAGGGGGCAACGTGGCCACCAGGGCCGGGGCGCGGGCCCTGGTCGACGCGGGGGCCGACGCGGTCAAGGTCGGCGTGGGCCCCGGCTCCATCTGCACGACCAGGGTCGTCGCCGGCGTGGGGGCGCCGCAACTGACCGCGATCTACGAGGCGGCCCAGGCCTGTGCGCCGGCGGGCGTGCCGGTCATCGGCGACGGCGGCCTGCAGTACTCGGGGGACATCGCCAAGGCGCTGGCCGCCGGCGCCGACACGGTCATGCTGGGCTCGCTGCTGGCCGGCTGCGAGGAGTCGCCCGGCGAGCTGATCTTCATCAACGGCAAGCAGTTCAAGTCCTACCGGGGCATGGGCTCGCTCGGTGCGGTACGGAACCGCGAGCGCGGCGGCGAGTCCTTCAGCAAGGACCGGTACGCCCAGGCCGAGGTGTCCGGGGAGGACAAGTACATCCCCGAGGGCATCGAAGGCCAGGTGCCCTACCGTGGTCCCGTCGCGGCGGTGGCCCATCAACTCGTCGGCGGGCTGCGCCAGGGCATGTGGTACACCGGCTCCCGGACGATCGCCGAGATGCACGAGAAGGCGCAGCTCATGCCCATCACGGTGGCGGGCCTCAAGGAGAGCCACCCGCACGACATCCAGATGACGGTCGAGGCGCCGAACTACCACCGGCGCTAGCCATTCACGTTCAAGAGCGCAAGAGCCAGGAAGAGAAGAACAGGCGGGATGACTCAGGTGGAGATCGGGCGCGGTAAGAGCGGGCGGCGGGCGTACGCGCTGGACGAGATCGGCATCGTGCCGTCCCGGCGTACCCGTGACCCCGAGGAGGTCTCGATCTCCTGGCAGATCGACGCCTACCGGTTCGAGTCGCCGCTCGTGGCGAGCCCGATGGACAGCGTGGTCTCCCCGGCGACGGCCATCGAGATCGGCCGGCTGGGCGGTTTGGCCGTGCTCGACCTGGAGGGCCTGTGGACGCGCTATGACGACCCGCAGCCGCTGCTGGAGGAGGTCGCCGCCCTCGATCAGGAGGCCGCGACCAGGCGGCTGCAGGAGATCTACGCCGCGCCGATCCAGGACGAGCTGATCGGGCGGCGGATCGAGGAGATACGCGCCGGAGGCGTGACGACGGCGGTACGGCTGTCGCCGCAGCGGACCGTGCAGCACCACAAGGCCGTGATCGACGCCGGCGTGGACATCTTCGTGATCCGCGGCACCACGGTCTCCGCGGAGCACGTGTCCGGCCGGGCCGAGCCGCTGAACCTGAAGCGGTTCATCTACGAGCTCGACGTCCCCGTCATCGTCGGCGGCTGTGCGACGTACACGGCGGCGCTGCACCTCATGCGGACCGGCGCGGCGGGCGTGCTCGTCGGGTTCGGCGGCGGCGCCTCGCACACCACGCGCACCGTGCTCGGCGTGGCCGTGCCGATGGCCACGGCGATCTCCGATGTCGCGGCCGCGCGCCGTGACTACCTCGACGAGTCGGGCGGGCGGTACGTCCACGTGATCGCGGACGGCAGCATGGGCGGGTCCGGCGACATCGCCAAGGCCGTCGCCTGCGGCGCCGACGCCGTGATGGTGGGGTCGCCGCTCGCGAGGGCGACCGACGCCCCCGGCCGCGGGTTCCACTGGGGCTCCGAGGCGCACCACCCCGAGCTGCCGCGCGGCAGGCGGGTCGAGTTCGGCACGATCGGCACGCTGGAGCAGATCCTGCACGGGCCGTCCGTCGTGGCCGACGGCTCCATGAACCTGATGGGCGCGCTCAAGCGCACGATGGCCACCGCCGGATACTCCGACCTCAAGGAGTTCCAGCGCGTCGAGGTCGTCGTCGCGCCGATCCAGCCCTGACATGACGCACTGAAACGCGTGGGCGGGCGCCCGGTCTCGTGGACCGGGCGCCCGCCGTCTTTCGCGTCCGCCGTCCGCTGCGGGCCGGCGCGATCGCCGGCCGGGTCAGGCCGGGTCTCTGCGTCCCTTCGATCCGCCGCGCCGGGCCGCGGCCCAGATGGCGATCCCCCCGCCGAGCAGCAGCGCCGTCGTCACACCCCACGGCGGTACGGCGTCGCCGGGATCCGCCTTCGCCGAGATCACCGGCGGCATGCCGTAGCCGCCGGCCGCGCCGTCGTTCGCGTACGCCGAGCCCGGCAACTTGTCCGCGTACCGACCGGCCACCAGGCGCTGGTAGTCCGCGAGTGGCATGCCCTCCCCGACGGAGTTCCGTGCCTCCTCGTTGAGCGGGACGATCCGGCCGCTCCTGAGGGCGTACCAGGCGTTGATCTGCGGTTCGCGGAAGACCGTGCCCGGCTGCGTCGCGTAGCGCCGCTCGTCGTCACCACTGGCGATGTTGCTCACCTGCCAGCGGCCGGTGGGCGTACGGGTCGTCCAGAGAGAGGCGGTCTGGCCGTCGGCCGAGGTGGCCGGGGTGGCGAGGAACGCGAACTGGGCGACCTGGCTGGAGCGGCCGGCGACGAAGGCGGGGTTGAGGTAGTTGACCACCACCATCTGCTCGCCCACCTGGGCCGCGACCGTCGATGGCCGGGCACCCGGCTCGGGCGGCGCGCCCTTGGTGGCGAAGAACCGGCCGAGGATCTGGCGGATCTCCGCGCTGTCGATCGCCGCGTGGGCCGCGGCCATCTCGGCTGGGCCGGGTGCGGCCGCCACGGCCTCTGTCCGCGCGGCGGGGTCGGGGCCGCTCGGCGCCGCGTGTGCGGCGAGCGGGGCGAACACGACGGAGCCCGCCAGTGTGGCGATTGTGATGACGCGCTTCATGCGGGCCTCCTCATGCACCGATGTTGTGGAGGGAATGGGTCCAGAAGAAGTTCGAGTTGCCGACGTACCAGTTGTAGGTCGCCCAGTTGTAGCGGGTGGTCGACGGCCACGGATCGCCCCAGTAGACCCAGGACCGGCTCTGGTCGTAGCCGTAGATCGTCTGCATGTGGCCGCCGCCCGAGGTCCACTGGATGCGGGCCATGACCGGGTGGTGGGCGTCGATGTTCCTGATGATGGTGCTGTAGGACAGGTAGCCGTTGAGGTAGTTGCCCGGTGAGATCCCGATCGTCCGGAAGGCGTTCTGGTCGTTGGCGAGGGTGGCCTGGTTGTTCGGGCAGCCGCTGTTGAGCGCCCGGTTGAAGGCCAGGTTGCAGAACTGGTTCTGGCTGTAGGAGTGGCCGTAGTAGGCGGCGACCGTGTTGCCGGCGGCCGCCCAGCACCAGTTGGTGTTCTGCTGGGCCTGCATGTCGATGTCGAGCCGATACCAGGTGTAGGCGTGGGCGGTGCCGGTCGCCGCCATCCAGGTCCCGGCCGCCAGCGCGAGCGCGCCGGTCGTCCGTAGGAGCTTGCGGACAGGGGAACGCATGTCGCACTCCTTCGAGTGAGGGGGGTTGGGCACGATGGTCCGGCTCGGCGCGGTGCCGTACAAGCGGGGGTCGCGGCCGTCGTGGGCGACTGTGAACGGGGATGTGAAGCCCGGCATGACATGGGCCGACACGAGTGACGGAAGGGGAAGAGTTTGTGAAAATTCACATATGTCGGGTGAGCGGGAGTTACAGGCCGCGCTCCGGGACGGTCCCTTCCACGTCGCGCTGCGTACGGCGGTGGAGGCACGCGGCCTGACGCTGGACCGGCTGCGGCACCGTCTGCGGGAACGCGGCCTGCGGATCGGCACGACGAGCCTGAGCTACTGGCAGCAGGGGCTGCGCCGTCCGGAACGTCCCGAATCGTTGCGTGCCGTACGCGCACTGGAACAGATCCTCGCCCTGCCTCCGCGCTCCCTGACGGACCTGCTCGGCCCGCCCCGGCCCCGCGGACGCGGCGGGGGACGTGGCATGGGGGCGCCGCCGGGTGCGGTGGGCTATGCCACGATCCTGGACGCGGCTCCCGATCTGTCCGCTCTGCTGCGGGAGTTGGACTGGGTGGCCGATGACCGGCGGCTGCACATCGCGGCCATGTACGAGACGGTGCGGATCGGGGCCGATCGGAGCATCATCCGGCGCGAGACGCTTCAGGTGCTGCGCGCGCACGAGGACTCGGCCGACCGGCACATCACGATCTACCAGTGTGATCCGGGCTGCGATGTGGAGCGGATCCGCATCCGGGCGCTGGAGGACTGCCGGCTCGGCCGGGTGCGCTGTCATGGGCCGTCCCGCCTGGTGGCGGCCGAGCTGCTGTTCGATCGAGAGCTGCGGGCCGGCGACACCCAGGTCATCCGGTACGACCTGGTCGACTCCAACGGCATCGAGAGCACACGGTATGAACGCGGTTTTCGCTTTCCGGCGGGCCAGTACACGTTACGCGTGTGCTTCGCCCCGCTCACCCTCCCGGTCCGCATCCACGGCTACACCCGGCGTGGGCCGGCGGCGGACGAGCACGAGCGCAGAGAGCTGACGCTCAACGCGTACCGCTCGGTCCACCAGATGGCCGAGTCCCTCCGACCCGGCCTGGTGGGCATCCGCTGGGACTGGCCGAGCTAATCCGTGATCTTGCGAATACTCGCACATCGAGCCGGGAGCAGGGATTTCACGTTCATGATCTTGCAATTTCTCGCACACATACCCGCTGGACAGCCGGAACACTGTTCGTGATCTTGCGCCCACAACTGCAAGATCACCTAACGTGTGGGCGCAGGTCAGGTGGCTCGCCTGCGAGAAACTGCAAGATCAACGAACTGAAAGGCGCAGGTCAGGGGGGTAGTGTGCGAGAAACTACAAGATCACGGGGGAGGGGTTCGGGGGGTCGATGATCCACGTGCCGCGCTTCATGACGCTCTCGACCTGGAGATCGTCGCCGAGCACCACGAGATCGGCCTCCTTGCCGACCGAGATCGAGCCGACCCGCTGGTCCAGTCCGAGGACGCGGGCGGGGGTGAGCGACGCCATCAGCGCGGCGTCGACGAGTGAGGCCCCCATTTCCCGGACGGTCCGGCGGAACGCCGTGTCCATGGTCAGGGTGCTTCCCGCGATCGAGCCGGCGCCCGGACCACCGGGGGCGAGCCTGGCCACGCCGTCGGTGACATCGACCGCCATCGCGCCGAGCCGGTAGCTTCCGTCCCCCAGACCGGCCGCGCCCATCGCGTCCGTGATGAGCGCCGTACGGCCCGGGCCGGCCTGGCGCGCGGCGAGCCGCAGCATGGCCGGGTGGACGTGCACGCCGTCGTTGATGAGCTCGACCGTGACCCGCTCGTCCTCCAGCAGGGCGGCGATCGGGCCGGGGGCGCGATGCCCCAGCTGCGGCATCGCGTTGTAGAGGTGGGTCGCGACCGTGGCCCCCGCGTCGATGCCCGCGGTCGTCCGCTCGTAGTCGGCGTCGCAGTGGCCGATGGCCGCGATCACTCCCTCGGCGGCGGCGTCCCTGATGAGGTCGAGCGCGTTCGGCAGCTCGGGGGCGATCGTGATCATGCGGACGTGGCCCCGGCCGGCCTTGAGCAGCGCCCGGAACTCCGCCCGGTCCGGCTCGCGCAGCTGCGTGGGGTCGTGCGCGCCGCACCGGGATTTCGCGAGGTACGGCCCTTCGAAGTGGATGCCGGCGATGACCCTCTGCTCGCACAGGTCGGCGAGTGCCGAGGTCGCCCGGGTCAGCGCCTCCGGCGCCGCCGTGACCAGGCTGGCGACCGAGGTCGTCGTGCCGTGCCGGAGGTGGAAGGCCGCGCCGGCGGCGGCCGTCTCCGGATCGCCGTCGGGATAGGAGCCACCCGCGCCGCCGTGGTTGTGGATGTCGACGAACCCGGGCACGATCACCCGTCCGCCCAGGCTCTGCCCGTTGCCGTTCCGGGGGCCTGTCCCACGCCCGATGTGCGTGATGCGCCCGTCCTCGATGGTGAGCCAGCCGTCGTGCACCTCGTCCGGGGTCACTACGCGCAGATCCGAGAGAGTCATGCTCATGTGCCCCATCTTTCCGCTTCCGCGCGGCGTTCGCCGTACGGGGTGGGCACCGAGAATCAGCGCACCGGCTCGGTGGAGAGGATCCGCGCGCGTACGTGCGCGGGCAGCAGGGCGGCCTCTTCGGCGAGCGTCGCGATGAACGCGGTAGCCAGGGGGTCGGGCGCGGCACGGGTGTAGGCCGCGACGGGACGGCTGACCGACGGCCGGGGCTGGAGCACCAGTCCGTCGAAGTGCGACGGGATGATGTTGGCCGGCACGAGCGCGGGACCCAGCCCGGCGGCGGCGAGCACCGGCGCGGCGGCGGTCTGCTCGGTGCGTACGGCGGCACGCGGCTGGAATCCGGCCGCCGCACACGCCTGGTCGAGGACGTCGGCGAGTCCGTTGCCCGGTGCGAAGTGCACCCAGTCGCGGTCGGCGAGGGTGGCCAGGTCGATCCGGCCGGCCGCGGCGCACCCCGCGGGGTCGTCGGCGGACAGCACCACGACGAACGGTTCGATGCCGAGGGACCGGGTCGGGCCGCGCCAGTCCGGCGGAGGTGGTCCGATCCCGAGATCGGCCTGGCCGGCGAGCATCGCGTCGGCCAGTTCGTCGGCGTGCCGATGTTCGAACAGCCTGATCTGGACGCCGGGATGGGATCGGTGCCAGGCGCGCAGGGCCGGCGGGAGCACGCCGAGGCTCATCGAGTAGAGGGTCGCGACCTGTAGTTCGCCCACTTCCAACCCGGATGCCTGCCGCGCTGCGCACCGTGCCCGTTCGGCGTCGGCGAGCGCGGCACGGGCGTGCGGCAGCATCGCGCGGCCCATCGCGGTGAGCCGCACCGAGCGGGGCAGACGTTCCAGGAGCGCGCCGCCGTAGTCGCGCTCCAGCGCGCGCACCTGGTGGGACAGCGCCGGTTGCGAGACGTGGAGCAACTCGGCGGCCCGGGTGAACGAACCCTCGTCCACGATCGTGACCAGATATTCGAGCTGACGCAGCGATGCCATGAAGAAATCTTATGCCTTCGGTGAATATTATGTCTTGGACTAATGTGTGCGGTGCGGGCAGCATGGCGGCATGCCCGAAGAGAACAAGGTCGCCCTCGTCGTCGGATCGAACGGGGTGATCGGCCGCAATCTGATCGACCACCTCGTGCAACTCGGCGACTGGGACATAATCGGCCTGTCACGAAGGGGTGGGACCGACGCCGGCCGGGTCCGCCACATCGCGGTCGACCTGCTGGACGAGGAAGACGGCCGGGAGCGGCTGCGCGGTCTCGAACACGTCACCCACATCTTCTACGCCGCCTTCCAGGACCGTCCGACCTGGGCCGAGCTCGTGCCGCCCAACCTCGCCATGCTCGTCAACGTCGTCGAGGCGGTCGAGGCCGTCGCACCCGGCCTGCGCCACGTCAGCCTCATGCAGGGCTACAAGGTGTACGGCGCTCATCTCGGCCCGTTCAAGACACCGGCCCGCGAGGACGACCCGCACCACATGCCACCCGAGTTCAACGTGGACCAGCAGAACTTCCTCGAGGCGCGGCAGAAGGGGAAGCCCTGGACCTGGTCGGCGCTGCGTCCCTCGGTGGTGTGCGGCTTCGCCCTCGGCAACCCGATGAACCTGGCGATGGTGATCGCGGTGTACGCCGCGATCTCCAAGGAACTCGGGCTGCCGCTGCGGTTTCCCGGCAAACCGGGTGCCTACCACACGCTCCTGGAGATGACCGATGCCGGCCTGCTCGCGAAGGCGACGGTCTGGGCCGCGACCGAGGAGCGGTGCGCCAACCAGGCGTTCAACATCAACAACGGTGATCTTTTCCGCTGGAACGAGATGTGGCCCAAGATCGCCCGGTTCTTCGACCTCGAGGTGGCGCCTCCGCTGCCCATGTCGCTCGATGTCGTCATGGCGGACAAGGAACCGCTGTGGAACGACATGGTCGAACGGCACGGCCTGGCGAAGAACTCCTATCAGGAGGTGTCGTCCTGGCGCTTCGGCGACGCGGTCTTCTCCTGGGACTACGACTTCCTGGCCGACGGCTCGAAGGCGCGACGGTTCGGCTTCCACGACTTCGTCGACACCGAGGAGATGTTCATGAACATCTTCGCCGACTTCCGCCGACGAAAGATCATCCCGTGAGGCGGGCGCGATGAGAGACGCCTACCTGGACCGGCTCCCGATCGCCGGAAGGCTCGTCTCCGAGAACTTCGCAGGCTGGCCGCCGTCGCTGCGCGAGGAGTTCGCGCGGGGCGGCGCCAACGGAAAAGTCGGACAGCATCTGCTCAGCGAGACCAGCCGGCTGCGCGTGTGGGAGATCCGGCTGGCGCCGGGCGAACGGGTGCCCGCACACTGTCACGTCCTCGACTACTCCTGGACCGCGCTGACCGCCGGCCACAGCCGGCAGCACACGCACGATGGGACCACGCGCGAGGTGACCTACCGGCAGGGCGAGACCCGAGAGTACGGCTTCGCCCACGGTGAGTACCTACTGCACGATCTCGAGAACATCGGTGGCGGAGAGCTGGCCTTCATCACCGTCGAGTTCCTGCAGAGCGCGAACCCTCCCCTGCCGCTCATCTGACAGCGAAGGACACCCCCCATATGCTGACCACCGACCCCGAGCCCACCGCACTCCGATCACGCAAACCCCTCACTCCTCGCCAGGTCGCGTTCGCGGCCATGGCGGGGAACGCCATCGAGCTGTACGACTTCATCCTGTATTCGTTCATCGCGGCGACGGTCTTCGGTCCGCTGTTCTTTCCCAGCTTCGAACCGTGGCTCGGCACCCTGGCCGCGCTGTCCGGACACGCCGTGGCATTCCTGGTCCGCCCGCTCGGCGCCGTCGTGTTCGGACGGGTGGGCGACCGCCTGGGCAGGCGCCCCGCCCTGCTGCTCTCGCTCGCGATGATGGGCGTGGCCACCCTCGGGATCGGCCTGCTCCCGACCTATACGGCGATCGGCGTCGCCGCGCCGGTCGTGCTGGTGGTCCTGAGGCTGCTGCAAGGTCTGGCCGTGGGCGGCGAGTATCCCGGCGCCGTGGTGGTGGCCGTCGAGCACGCGCCCCCGAGGTTCGCCACGTTGTACGGTGCCTTCCCGCAGATGGGGAACATGATCGGAATTCTCCTCGCGGGCATTTCCCTGTTGCTGGCGAACCTGGTGTCGGGCGAGGCCTGGCAGAGCTGGGGGTGGCGCCTCCCGTTCCTGTTCAGCGCGGTGCTCGTCCTGTTCGGCCTGTTCCTGCGTACCCGCCTGGCAGAGACGCCGGAGTTCGTCGAGGCGTCCGCACGTGTCGACGGGCAGCGTCGCGTACCGGGCGGGATCGGGACGTTGCTGCGCGAGGCGCCGATGCCGCTGGTGATCTGCGTGCTCATGTGGCTCGGCCCGGTGACCTACGGCTACGCGTTCCTGACCAGCCTCCTGGCCTACGTCAAGAACTACCGGGCGGAGTTGTCACCGGTGCACGTCCAGGTCGGCCTGGTGCTGACGGCGGCGGCCCTTGTCCTGCTGGTGATGGTCAGCGGCCTCAACGGCGACAGATGGGGCCGGGAACGCCTGGTGATCGGCTCGGGAGTGCTGATGGTCGCCTGGGCCGTGCCGTCCTATCTGCTCGTCGACGCGGCCACGCCGGGTACGTTGTGGACGGCGATGCTTGTGGGGGCCGTTTCCTACGGGGTCTTCGGCGGGGTCGCACCGTCGATCATGTCGCGGATGTTCCCCGTCGATGTCCGCTACATCGGGGTGGCGATCGCCATCGCGGCCAGCGCGCTCGTAGGCGGTGCTCTGCTGCCCCTCGGGGCACTCGCGATGGTCGGCGCATCCGGCGGATCATCGGTCCCCATGATGGTGATGATGGGCCTGTCCGGACTCGCCACCACGGTCGGCGGCCTGATGCTGCGCAGCCGGACGGGCCAACGGGCGAAGTGAGACGAGATACGCCGAGGGGAGAGGAGAACCCGGCCGTGGCGCTGGACCCGCAGATCGCCGCCGTGCTCGAGGCCAGGAGGGATCTGGACCCGTGGCAGGCCGGAGAACCGACGGTCGCTGCGGTGCGTGCGGGCACCGGGGCGTACCTGAAGCTCCAGGGGGGGCCTCGGGCGGTCGCCCGCGTGACGCGGGTGACGGTTCCCGGGCCGGGCGGCAGACTGCCACTGCGGATCTACCACCCGTTCGGAGCGCCGCCTTTCGCCTGCCTGGTCCAGTTTCACGGCGGCGGCTGGGTGGCCGGAGATCTCGATCTGTACGACATCCCGGCACGATGGCTCGCCGACGCGTCCGGTTGCGTGATCATAACGGTCGACTACCGGAGGGCGCCCGAGCATCCCTTTCCCGCGCCGCTCGACGATTGTCTGGCGGCCGTCCGGTGGACGGCGGACAACGCATGGCGGATCGGCGTGGATCCGCAGCGCATCGGCGTGATGGGGGACAGCGCGGGCGGGAACCTCGCGGCGGCGGTGTCTCTACGCGCCCGCGACGAGGGTGGTCCGGACATCCGGTTGCAGGTCCTCGTCTACCCTGCCACCGACGCCGCCTGCGCCACACCGTCCTATGAGACGTATGCGGTGGGGTACGGACTGGAGAGCCGGATGATGCGGTGGTACTGGGAACGTTATCTGGCGGACCCGGCCGATGCCGGGAACGCGCTCGCCTCCCCGCTCAGGGCGGCGGACCTCACCGGTCTGCCGCCCACCGCGGTGATGACCGCGGAGTACGACCCCCTGCGTGACGACGGCGAACGGTACGCGGCCCGGCTGCGGAGCGCGGGCGTGCCGGTCACGCTGACCAGGTATGGCGGGATGGTCCACGCGTTCTTCCTGATGGGAGGGGTGGTGGATCGCACCGCCGGTCTGGTCGGAGAGATCGTTCGCGAAGCGAGGCAGGCGTTCGCCCCCGCAGGGTCGTTGGTCCCCGGGACAGGGGCCCGATTGCCCTGCTTCGTCGCGCGGCGTGATCGGTAGCTTGGGCTCGGGAGGTCGGATCATGCGTGTCGCGGTGTTCAGTGCCAAGCCGTACGACGAGCAGTCGCTCCGAGCGGCGAACGACGAGGCGGGGCACGAGATGGTGTTCCTGGAGTCGCGGCTGTCGGCGAAGACCGCGGCGCTGGCGGCCGGATGCGAGGCGGTGTGCGCGTTCGTCAACGACGACCTCGGTGCCGAGACCCTCACCGCGCTCGCCGGTCACGGGGTGCGGCTGATCGCGCTGCGCTCGGCCGGGTTCAACCATGTCGACCTGGCGGCGGCGGCCCGGCTGGGGCTGACCGTGGCGCGGGTGCCCGGATACTCGCCCCATGCGGTCGCGGAACACTGCGCCGGGCTCATCCTCACGCTCAACCGGAAGATCCATCGCGCCTTCAACCGGGTGCGGGAGAACAATTTCAACCTGACCGGCCTGCTGGGATTCGACCTGCACGACAAGACGGTCGGAGTGATCGGCACCGGCAAGATCGGTGTTTGCTTCGTCCGGATCATGGCCGGGTTCGGCTGCCGGGTCCTCGCGACCGATCCGTACCCGAGTGAGGAGGCCCGGCGCGCCGGCGCGGAGTACGTGCCGCTGGACACGCTGCTCGCCGAGTCGCACATCGTCACCCTGCACTGCCCGCTCGGACCGGACACCCATCATCTGATCGACCGGGAGCGGATCGCCCGGATGCGGGACGGGGTCATGCTCATCAACACCAGTCGCGGCGCGCTGGTGGACACGGCCGCGGTCATCCAGGGGCTGAAGAGCGGCAAGATCGGCTATCTGGGCCTCGACGTGTACGAGGAGGAGGCCGATCTGTTCTTCGAGGACCTGTCCGACCAACTCCCGAGGGACGAGGTGTTCTCCCGGTTGCTCACGTTCCCGAACGTGCTGATCACCGGGCACCAGGCGTTCTTCACGGCCGAGGCGCTGCACAACATCGCCGCCACCACGATCTCCAACATCACCGCCTTCGAACGTGACGGGACACCCGTGCACGAGGTCGTCGCCGAACCCGTGTCCTGATGGTCACGACCGTGCTCGGCGGCCGGGCCCGGACGTACGGCACCGCGAGCGAGATGTCAGCGGCTTCCAAGTGAAGATCGGTAGGCTCTCCGGCGGGACCGGAGTTCGGCTCACGACCATGATGGGGGAAGCATGATGACGCATGCGGTTGTCCGGCGGATGGGCCGTCCGGCGCTGGTGGCGGCGCTGGCCGTCGGGATGCTGCCGGGCGGCGTCGCGCCCGCCGCGGCCAGCACTGCCGCCCTTGCCACCACCGCCGCATCCGCCACCTCGGCCACCGCTTACGCGCCCGGCACGTTCGGGCCGTTCGGATATGGCGGGGTGAAGCTCGGGATGAGCGCCAAGCAGGCTCGGGCGACCAGGAAGATCGTGCCCAAGACCGGCTGGAGCCAGTGCACCGCCTGGGACCTGAAGGCGCATCCGACCGGTCGTGACCGGGTGGGCCTGTTCATCTCCAAGCGCCGCGGCGTGGCCGTGATCTTCGCTCCCAAGGGGGTCAGGACCCCGCAGCGGATCGGGCTCGGCTCCACGGAGAGGGAGTTGAAGAAGGCCTACCCCGGCCTGAAGCGGTCGGCGAGCGGCTACCCGTACGTCACGGTTCCTGGCAACAGTAAGGCTTCCTACCTCTTCCTGCTGTCCCGCGGCCGGATCTACGAGATGGCCCTCACGCTCAAGACCCAGGACTGCGTGAACTGATGGGCTGAGCGGTCGTCCGGGCGGGGGCCGCACGGAACCGACATTTCGGGAGATCCTTGGGAAAGGGGAGGTTAAACAGGATTCCCGCTGGGCTACCCGTGGGTAGATTTACCAGGGCAGAGGCGAGAAGCCGTACAGAGGGAGCCCTATGTCGGTGAGGATGGGTGCGGCGCGGCTCGGCCCGGCTGAACGCGCCTCCGCGTTGGCGCGGATGGAGTCGCAGGAACTCGACCTGGTGGTGATCGGCGGCGGCGTCGTCGGGGCCGGGGTGGCCCTGGACGCCGCGACCCGCGGCCTGTCCGTGGGGCTCGTCGAGGCGAGGGACTTCGCCTCCGGGACGTCGTCGCGATCGTCCAAGCTGATCCACGGCGGGCTGCGTTACCTGGAGCAGTTCGACTTCGACCTGGTCAGGGAGGCCCTGCGGGAGCGTTCGATGCTCCTCCAGCGGATCGCGCCCCATCTGGTGCGGCCGGTGCCGTTCCTGTTCCCGCTGGCCCACCCCGTCTGGGAGCGCCCGTACATCGGGGCCGGGATGATCCTCTACGACACGCTCGGCTTCTCCTTCGGCGCCGGACGCGGGGTTCCGGGGCATCGGCACCTGACCAGGAAGGCCGCCCTCCGGGTGGCCCCCGCGCTGAAGCGGTCCGCGTTCAGCGGGGCCGTGCAGTACTGGGACGCCCAGGTCGACGACGCGCGTTATGTCATGACCATGCTCAGGACGGCCGCGACGTACGGCGCGAACATCGCCGCACGCGCACAGGCGATCGGCTTCCTGCGAGAGGGCGAGCGGGTCACCGGGGTGCGGGTACGCGACCTGGAGACCGGCGCCGAGCTGGACGTACGCGCCGGCCAGGTCGTCAACGCGACCGGGGTGTGGACCGACGAGATCCAGCAGCTCGTCGGCGGGCGCGGGCAGATCCACGTCCGGGCGTCCAAGGGCATCCACCTGGTGGTGCCCCGCGATCGGATCCACTCCCTCACCGGCATCGTCATGCGCACCGAGAAGTCGGTGCTGTTCGTCATCCCGTGGGGCCGCCACTGGATCATCGGGACGACCGACACCGAGTGGACGCTCGACAAGGGGCGTCCCGCCGCCTCCCGGGCCGACATCGACTACCTGCTCGATCACGTCAACTCCGTGCTGGCGGTGCCGCTGACCAGGGACGACGTCGAGGGCGTCTACGCCGGGCTGCGGCCGCTGCTCGCCGGGGAGTCGGAGGAGACCTCCAAGCTGTCGCGCAAGCACGTGGTCGCGCATCCGGTGCCCGGACTGGTCATGGTGGCCGGCGGAAAGTTCACCACCTATCGCGTGATGGCCGCCGACGCGGTGGACGCGGTCGCCCACGGTCTCGACCAGCGGGTGCCCCGGTCGTGCACGCACCTGGTGCCGCTCGTGGGGGCAGAGGGCTTCCAGGCGCTGTGGAACTCCCGCTACCGCCTGGCCCGCTCGTCCGGGCTGCACGTCGCCAGGATCGAGCACCTGCTCAGGAGGTACGGCTCGATGATCGACGAGGTGCTGGCGCTCATCGAGGAGGATCCCTCGCTCGGGCGCCCGCTCGCCGGCGCCGACGACCACCTCCGGGCCGAGATCGTGTACGCCGCCACGCACGAGGGCGCCCGGCACCTCAGCGACACGCTGGCCCGGCGCACGCGGATCTCGATCGAGACCTTCCACCGGGGCGCGGCCGTCGCCCAGGAGGCCGCCGAGCTCATGGCGGGCCCGCTCGGCTGGGACGCCGAGCAGATCAAGCGCGAGGTCGAGCACTACACCAAGCGCGTCGAGGCCGAGCGGGCCTCCCAGGAGCAGGACTCCGACCGGGAGGCCGACGCGATCCGCCTCGGCGCCCCCGAGATCGTCCCCATGATCTGACGTTCGGCATCAGGCCTGGCCGTGCGTCATGGGCAGGTCCGGATTCGGTGGGGTGGCCCGGGGGCTACGGCGAGCCGAGCCGTACGGACCTGGTCAGCCGAACGGGATCCACGCCCGGTCGGTGAGGGTCTCGATGTCGCTGACCTTGACCCCGAGGTCGGAGATGGTCCAGACGTCGTCACCGATCACGACACTGCGCCGGATGCCCTGGTCGGCCGGGACGAACTCGTCGTTGAGCCGCCGCGGGGTGGGGTGTTCGATCGTGCCGGCCCTGGTGATGCCGCCGTCGCCGACACGTAACGCCAGCGCGACGCTCCCCTTCGGGGCGCCTTCGCCCCAGGTCATGAGCGGCACCATGGCCAGGCCCGTACGGCTTCCGGCCTCCTGCGGCGGCCAGTAGAGGAAGGCGTGCGGGTCCCACTCGGCCTCGGAACCCGACTTCCGCTGGTGGAAGCGGGACAGCAGCCGGGGAGCGGCCGGATCGGCCACGTCGAACAGCGAGATCTGCGTGCCTCGCACGCGGCCCTGCCCGTCCGCCTCCTGGCCGATGCCGATCAGCCGGTCCGGTCCGCCGGGATGGAGATAGGCCGAGTAGCCGCTGATCTTCAGTTCTCCGGTGACCTTCGGGGCGGCCGGGTCGCGCAGGTCCAGCGCGTACAGCGGGTCGGTCTGCCGGAACGTCACCACATATCCGAGATCGCCGATGAAGCGGACCGAGTAGATCCGCTCGCCCCGGCCCAGGCCGGTCACCTCGCCCCGCTCGGCCAGAGTGTCGGCGCTCAGCACGTGGACGCCGCTCTCGCTCGTGCCGGGGGTCGCGCCGGACACCTCGGCGTCACTGGTCGTCGCCACCCGCAGGTGGCCCGCGTGCTCCGACAGCGAATACTGGTTGAGCAGCCGTCCCGGCACGCTCCCCGAGGTGACGTACCGCGGCGCGCCGGGCCCGGTGACGTCGAAGCGGTGCACCTCCGTCCGCTCCGGAGGGGCGGCGGATCCGCCGGGCCGTCCGGAGACGGCGGCCGGGTCGCCGTGGAACCACCAGCGGGGATTGCTGGTGACGTAGAGGCTGCTCCGGGTGCCGTACACGGTGTCCCCGTCGGCGGCCACGCTGATCGGCGCGGCACCGGAGAGGTCACTGGAGAGGTCGCCGTTCAGGTCGATGGTGTGGATGGTCAGCATCGAGGTCCCGGTGAACTCGGCCGGATGGCTCACCCGGTCGCAGCCCACCCGGGCGGTACGGCTCGCGCCGCCCGACTCGATCTCGTACGTCGGCAGCCACGCCTCGATGGGCGCGGCCAGCACCGTCTCCCGGTTGCGCTGGAGCAGCCTGGGCTCGGGCGTGTCCGGTTCCTGCCGGGGAAAGGCGATCGCCGGCTGGGACCGGAGGACGATCCGTACGGTCGAGCCGACCTGGCGGGCGTCGATGTGCGTGCCCCGGGCGGTCAGCGCGCCGAGTTCCCTGGGCCGCTCCCCGGACAGGTCCACCAGGACGTACCTCGACTCGCCCTGCCCCGGGCGGACCTTCGCCATCGCCCGGAACGGCAGGATCTCCGCGCCCTGGAACAGCACGAGCGCGCGGTCCCCGGAGACGAGCAGCTCACCCGGGGCCCAGGCCTGGTCCTGCGGGACGAGCCGCAGCGTGCCGGTGACCCGCCGGGTCTCGGCGTCGATCACTCGCAGCACACCCCGGTTGACGGTGATCACCCGCTTTCCGTCGGTCTTCACCAGATCGGGCTCGTCCACCCCGGCCTCGTGCACGTTCGTGGTCGAGTGCGGCCGGCCGGCGGTGTCGGAGCGGGCGGCGACCGGGGCCTGCTCACCCGCCGCCGCGTCCTCCGCCGCGAACGTCATGACCATCCCGTCGAGGCCCCAGGGCGTCACGTGTTCCGCCGTCGCCGCCCGCAGCCCGGTGAGCATCTCGTCGCAGTCGGTGTAGGAGACCAGCCTGATCGCGCCGCTCAGGTCCGCCGGGGCCGGGCCCGAGGGCTGTGCCGTACGGCCTCCGGAGCATGCCGTGGTCAGCAGCCCGGCGAGGGCGAGAACGCCCGCCGTACGCATCGATATCGTCATGTCCCCTACCACGGATCCGGATGTTCGCCGGTTCGACGGAGATCACAGGGCCTCGTATGCGGGGAAAAAACCTATACAGGGCAGGCTTACCACTGGTAAGAACAAAACGTGCCGAAGCCACGTGGGAAGTACGGGGTGGACGCCCCGGGAGTGCCTGCCGGACTCGCAGTGGGCGGAGTCGCCGAGCTGGTCCTCGCCGTGGTGTTGTTCGCGGTCGGCTGGCCGATCCCGGCCCTGGTGCTGCTGGTCGGCGGGATGACCATGGTGGTCGCGGCGGCGGTGTTCGCGCACACCACCCTGCGCGGCAAGTTCCAGGTCTGGGACGAGGAGCTGGATCGGCTGGGCCTGACCGGGAGCGAGCGGGTCCTCGACCTCGGCTGCGGCCGCGGTCTCGTCCTGATCAAGGCGGCGGGCCGGCTCCGCGACGGCTCGGCCACCGGGCTCGACCTGTGGACCAGGGACCAGTCGGGCAACAGCCGGGAGGCGACCCTGGCCAACGCGCGGGCCGAGGGGGTGGGCGACCGGGTCGAACTGGTCACCGGCGACATGCGCGATCTGCCGTTCGAGGACGGGTCGTTCGACCTGGTCGTGTCCAGCCTGGCCGTGCACAACATCCCGGACCGCGAGGGGCGGGCGGCGGCGGTGCGCGAGGCGTTCCGGGTGCTCGCGCCGGGCGGCAGGCTGCGGCTGGCGGACTTCCGCCACGCCCGCGACTACGCCGAGATCCTGCGCGAGTGCGCGGCGGCGGACGTGCGCGTCTACGACCTCGGCCGGCGGTTCTGGTACGGCGGGCCGCACGCGCGGACTCTGATGGTCGCCTGCGAGCGGCCCTGACGCCGTGCCGGATCGGCCGCCGCCTCCGTCACCGGGGCAGGCCGTCCAGCCATTCCCGTGCCGCGGCGAACCACGCCGTGGCGTTGCGGTGCAGGTTGAGCGCGTGCCCGGCCCCGTCGAGCACGAAGGTCTCCAGGCGGGCCTCCGCCGGGAAGAACCAGCTCTCCCATGTCTTCACCGCCGCCGCGTCGGTGCACTGGAGATAGGGCCCGTTGCAGAACAGGTCGTCGTGCCGCCCGACCGCGAGGAACACCGGGACCCGCACCGCACCGGAGATCGCGGGGTCCCCGGCCTCGGCCAGGGTGGCCTGCTCACCGGTGGTCATCGTCGTCTTCGTCAGCTCGATCACCGACGGCATCGGCGGCGAGGCGCCGGCCCGGTCGAGGAACAGGTCGGCCCGGCTGCCCGCCTTGGTGGTGAGGTACCCGGACGGCGGGCGGGTCAGCCCGAGCAGTGGGTCGTCGGCGGCGGGGACGATGGCCTGGTTGAGCTCCTCCAGCTTGGGCCCGACCGAGTGGACGAAGCCGGTGACCGCCAGCGCGTCCAGGTCAGCGTGCCGGGCCGCCTCGGTGAGCAGAACGCTGGAGCCGAAGGAGTGTCCCACCCCGATCACCCGCCGATAGGCGTGGCCGTCCACGGCGCCGGTGCGCAACCGGCCCACGACCTCGTGGATCGCGCCGACCTCGCTGCCGAGGTCGGTGGCCGCCGCCGGCGTGCGGTCGCTCAGGCCGGTGCCCGGCCGGTCGAGCGCGAGCACGGCGTACCCCGCGTCGGCCATGTACCGCACGTACGACGGGGTGCGGGCGTCGGCCGGAGTGAGCCAGTACGCCTGGTCGAAGGTGGCGCCGGCGAGCAGTAGCTGGACGGTGTCCGGCGCCTGGCCGGACGGCAGGCACAGGGTGCCCCGGAGCGTGGCGGTCTGCTCCGCCACGGGCGCCGGCACGGAGACCAACCGGCACCTGGGCGCGGTGGCGGCGGCGGCCGGCGCGGGGAGGGCGGCGGGCGCGACGGTGAGCAGCACAAGCCCCGCGAGGGCGGTGAGCCGGGCCAACGAGAAGCGCGGCGGCCGGTTCTCGGACATCTGGACCTCCTTCAGGCCGGTACGGCGGACAGGCTCGGCAGCACCTTGTCCAGGAACCTTTCGAGGCTCGCCACGGCGAGGTCCCCGGGGACCGCCCCGAAGTCCATCTGCCACAGGAACCCGTCCACTCCGAGCATCCCGGCGATCTCCTGGACGCGTTCGCTCACCGTGGTCGGCGAGCCGACGACCGCGCTGCCCATGCTCCGGAACGACACGGGGTCGAGTGCGCGGATCGCCCGGCTCATGCCGGTGTAACCGCGATAGTCGTCGGAGGCGGTCGCCACCCACGTGTCGGTGGCCTCGGCCCAGACGTCGAGGTACGTACGCAGCAGGGGGTCGGCGATCCGCCGGGCGTCCTCGTCGGTGTCGCCCACGTACAGCGGGAGGCTGGCCACCACCCGTGACGGGTGCCGGTGGCCGGATTCGGCGAAGGCCTCCCGGTAGACGGCGATGTGGTCGCTCATCTCGCTGAGCGGGGTGAGCGCGGGGGTGACGAGCAGGTTGAACCCCCGCTCCCCGATCCAGGCGAAGCTGGAGCGGGAGCGGACCGCCGCGACCCACACGGGAGGATGCGGCCGCTGTGTCGGGCGCGGCAGGATCGTCACGTCCCGGAACTCGAAGAACGGGGTGCGCACGCTGACCCGCTCCTCGGTCCACAGCCGCAGCACGGTGTCGACGGTCGTGGTGAAGCGCTCCCTGCTGCCGTCCATCTGCACCTGGAACGCCTCGAACTCCTGCGGCAGGTACGCGCGTGCGAAGCCGACGTCGAGTCGCCCCCCGCTGATCGCGTCCACCATCGCGGCCTCGGAGGCGAGCCGGATGGGGTGGTGGAAGACCGGCAGCACGCATCCCGTCATCAGCCGGATCCGGCTGGTCGCGGCGGCCACGGCGGACAGGAAGGCCAGCGGGCTCGGACAGTAGCCGCCGTAGCCGCCGAGATAGTGCTCGGTCATCTTCACGTGGCTCATCCCGCCCTGGTCGGCGAGACGGCTCAGCAGCAGTACGTCGCGGAAGTAGTCGTCGGGTGCCTTCGTCTCGGGCACGCAGTCCGGGAGCAGGGACAGGCCGTGGAACATGCGGGTTCCTTTCTCCGCGTGTGACCCCCTAGGCCACCGCGAACAGGAAGAACGTGACGTGCGCCACCATCAGCGGGAGCAGCGCGGGGTAGTGCCAGAACAGGACGCTGTGCGTGAGTCCCATCACGATCGCGCCGACGACGGGGAACATCGCGGCCCGCCAGGAGGACATCAGGAAGATCTGCATGACGGTGAACAGCAGGCAGGAGACCCCGATCGCCGGGAGCGGCCCGGCGTCGCGCAGCCAGGTCAGCACCAGCCCGCGGAAGACGACCTCCTCGCTGCCCACCTGCACCGCGGTCAGCGTGAGGGCGAGGGGGAGGGAGACCACCTCCATCGTCTTCAGGTGGTGCCTGATCCAGCCGCCCCGCGACCGGCCGAGCCACTGCCGCATCCGCTCCTCGCCCGCCACGGCGCCCGCCGCCGACGCCGGCCGCACCCGTGATCCGGAACTTTCCGCCGCCGCCCGCCGCATGCCGATCGTCTGGATCCCCTCGATCAGCACCCGGCACAGCAGCGAGCCGAGGGCCACCTCGCCGACGCCGATGGCCGCGCCGAGCACGATCAGGTCGGGCCGGTCCCAGCCGAGCGTGAGCTTCGTCAGGTCGACGCCCGTGACCAGGACGAGGAGCAGCACGACCAGGACGTGGCTCGCGCCCGCCGCCATCAGTTCGAGCACGCTGCCGCGCTCGCTCGCGTCCCATCGGCGGGCGAAGGGAAGCAGGTGAGCCGCCCGGCGGCACGCGGCGAACAGCGCCGCCTTGGCGTACCTGTAGTAGAGGACGACCAGTACGGCCAGTACGACGGCGCGGACCGGCCAGGGCAGGGTGCTCATACCGGCGTCCTCCGCGCTCTCGGGCCCGGGGCCCGCCGGGGCTCGCCGCGCCGGTAGCGCCACACCCAGACGTTGAACACGACATGGGCGATGACCGCGGCGAGCACGTTGCCGGTGAGCAGTGTCGCCGCGCAGGCGGCCACCGCCAGGGGGGTCTTGGCCAGCACCTGGACCCAGCCGAAGAAGACGTGCGAACAGGAGAAGACGCCGGCGACCACGGCGAGGGCGCCGGCCACGAGCCAGCCGTTCGAGAAGAGCAGCGCGAGCCGGGTCAGCAGCCCGCGGAACACCAGTTCCTCCCCGATGGCCACGGCGACCAGCAGCTCCAGCCGGACCCGCAGGTCGCCGTCGGTCGGCGCGTAGTCGTTGCGTGCCCGGACCAGCCCGGTGCGGCGTCGCTCGGACACCCCGGTGCCGGACGCGGCGAACCCCGCCGGCCGGGGTGCGGTCATCCGGGGCGGCCGCGGCGCGGTGGGCCGGGGACTCGGTCCGCGCCAGGAGGTGGTGATCGCCCGGTCCGTCCGGATGATCGCCAGGCCGAGCGCGAACCCCACGGCCAGACCGGCGGGCAGCCCCCACCAGCCTGCGGGATGCCCGGGCACCGGCAGGACCACGGCCGCCGGACCCAGCAGCATCCCGGCCGAGACGATCAGCAGCCCCATGAGCAGCACGTGCACGCCGAGCAGCGGGGCACGCCGCACCCAGGCCCACCGGGTGTGCAGGTGAGCCGCGAGCGTCAGGCAGGACAGGCACAGCAGCCCGAGCGCGGTGAGGGCGTACGCCCGGGTGTCAGGGATAGGGGTGGGGGTCATGGCGGCGGAATCCTCCATAGGCGGCGAACCGCTCGTGTGCCGCCATCGGGGCGCTGGGCAGGGGGAGCGTCATCAGGTCCGGAGACCAGAACCGGGCCACGACGAACCCCAGGTCGGCCACGTCCACGGTGGTGAAATCGGCCGCGTAAAGGCGTTTTCCGGTGGCGTGGAAGGCGTGGACCAGGGCACGCGCGCGGACTCCGGCCGGCCGGTCGTCGTCGGGCGGCAGGTCGTCGGCCGAGGCGTCGTCGCAGTCGCCGAACCTGGCGTTCACCACCCGTGCTCCCTCGGGCCTGGCCGCCAGGGAGACGTTCGACTCCAGGTCGAAGATGTCCTCCGGCCTGGCGGACCCCTGCTCGAACCGCTGCTGCAGGGCCGACCACACGGCCAGCCCGCGCACCCCGGCGGCCTCCAGCAGCGCCCGGTACATGGCCCGCTCCAGCACCCCGTCGATGCCGAGGCCCACGGCCACGGCGGGCAGCCGGCCGTCCGGGCTGCGGATCAGGCAGGCGATGGTGAAGCCCGGCAGATCGGCGCTGGGCAGCAGATGGAACTCCGGCCGGTCGCCGCGCCGGTCGAAGGCGGACTCGATCACCCGCTGCAGCGCCGCCGTCCTGGGCCCGGGGGTGATCCGGACGGACCTGCTTCCGCCGTACCAGTGGCTGATCGCCGCGTCGAGCTGGACCATCTCCTCCAGCGCGTTGAGCGCGGCCCGGTCCGGATCGGTGTGCGAGGCGGTGCCGGTGGAGACGGCGGGGGCGAGCCACGGTTCGCCCAGCGTGTCCTGGACGACGTAGCCGACCAGCAGCAACTGGGCCGGCACCCAGCAGTCCAGGCCGTCTCGCAGCCGGGTGGCGCGGACCCAGCCGATCGGGTCGCCGTCCCGGCGCGGCCGGAACGGAAACCCGGCACGCCGGTACTGCTCCGTGCTGTACGGCTCGGCCGGCCCGGCGTCGTACGGCTCGCCGGCCGAGGTCAGCTCCTCGACCGAGGAGTACCGGATGGGGAAGCGCCCGCTCACCGGGGCGAGGTAGCCGCCGTACCGCTCGACCACCTCGCCGAGGGTCCTGATGTGCGACTCGAACGGGCGCAGCCCGTACCCGCCGATGTGGTAGGCGCCGATCTTCGGGGTGGGCAGGCCGCGCAGCACGTGCACGCCGGTCAGCTCGCCGCCGGCCACCATCAGCCGTGGTCCGCCCCGCTGGCGTTGCAGGAACCCCATCGACGGCATCAGGCCGCACAGCGGCGAATGCATCCGGGCCCTGAGCCGTCCGGTGAACTGGTCGGGGGCCTCCACCACCCGGAGGGCCGGCCGGTCAGGCATCGATCCACCGCCGTACGTCGAAGTACAGCTCGGTGGCCTCCCGCTGGACCACCGGTCCGCAGGCCCGGCAGCCCGGCATCCGCAGCACCTCGGAGTAGGCGATCTCCATCGTCGGCACGTAGATGCCGAGCACCTTGCCGAGAGTGGTGGTCGATCCGGTCGTGGCGAGGTTGAGCGCCTCCAGACCCACATGGCCGGCGACCAGGGCGCGCAGGGCGTCGAGGGTGGGCGGCTCGCCCACCCTGATCGTCTGGCGGACCAGCGCGTCCTTGTACCGCTGGTAGGCGGCCGTCTCGCGGAGATTCATCAGCACCCGGGTCTCGAAGCAGGCGAAGCACGCCGAGGTCGGCGGGGAGAACGAGGGGCCGATGAGCACCATCGGGCCGTCGATCGCGGCCTGGATCCAGGGGGTGCGCAGCGCCAGGGCGACCCGGTTGAGCACCGACAGGCGGAGCGGATGCGGCGCCTCGGCGACGTGGACCAGGAGCTTGCCGCGCCACGGCTCGAACCGCTCGACGAACCGCTCGAACTCCAGCCCGTCCTCCAGCGCCACCAGGTCGGCCTCCAGGAGCCCCCGATGCAGCGGGTCGTCCTCCCCGGCCGCTTCGACGCCGCCGGGCGCGCTGGTCGCGAGCACCCGGACGGTCGCGGCGGCCAGCGGGTCGGAGCCCAGGACCACCATCGGCATCGCGGGGGCCTCGGCGGGGTAGGCGCCGGTGCTCTCCAGATAGCCGTCCAGCGCGGTCTCCGGCGCGTGGGAGATCACCCCGAGTTGGTCGAGGTGGTCCACCAGCGCCTCCACCTCGGCCCGGGTGACCCCGTTGGCCTTCGCCACGTCGGCCCGGCTCGTGGTGCCGTCGAGCCCGCTCAGCAGGTTGAACAGGCGGCCGGTGCGGGCGTGGTCGATCAGGGTGTAGGAGCGGACGTTCCACACCCCGTGGCGTAGCTCCACCGTGTCCGCGTCATGGGCGATGACGCTGAAGGACGGTTTGATCCGCACGTTCTTGCTCTGTTGCACGCTGACATTCCTTCCTCAAGGGCCGCATCGCGGCGTTCCGCCGGTCGCGCGCGGTCAGCCCAGCAGCGCCGCGGCCTGGGGCTCGGCTCCGCCGGTTCCGGCGATCCCGGCGAACTGCAGGTCGATGAAGGCGTCCGGGATCTGGTCGCGGCCGAGCCGTACGCCCTCCTCGTCCGAGTGCACGTCGGCCACCCGTTCCAGGAAGCCGAGCAGGTGTCGGCAGGGGCCGAGGGCCAGGACCTCGTCCAGCTCGGTGCCGGTCCGCTCCCGCCACAGGGACCGCGAGGCGCCCTCGAACGTGGTGAGCGACTGGTACAGGAACCGGGCCGCGATGGCCGGGGAGGCGGCGGGGTAGCGCTCGTCGAAGCGCAGCGGGTCCCGGTTGTAGGCGGTCAGGAAACCGCGTCGATGGGCGAGGTACTCGCCGCCGATCAGGGAGGTGGCGCCGGAGCCGAAGCCCACCCAGTCCATCCTGAGCTGGAAGTAGGCCAGGTCGCTGAGGCAGCGGTGGTGGCCGAAATGGCTCATCGCGTACTCGGGGAGTCCCGCTTCCGTCAGCAGCCCGGCCGCCCGGGCGTACGCCTTCTTCTGCTCGGCGCGCAGCATGGCGGTGGTGCCGCGGGTCACCTGCCGCCGCAGCACCGTCCCGTGCGCGGGCCGGTACGGGTACAACGCGACGTGCGTCACCGGCAGTTCGAGGGCGGCGCGTACGGACGCCTCGACCTCGTCGAGGTCCTCGCCCGGCAGGCCGCAGATCAGGTCGATGGACCGGTCCTCGAATCCCGCCTCCGCCGCGAGGTGGACCGCGTGTCGCGCCTGCGTCGCGTCATGGCTGCGGCCCAGCCGGCGCAGTCTCCGTTCGTCGAAGGACTGCACGCCGCTGCTCCACCGGCGGAAGCCGACGTCGCGGAAGGCGGCCAGTTTGGCGAGGGTCAGGCTCTCCGGGCTGCACTCGATGGTCGCCTCGTCGAGCGGCCGCGACATGTCGAACACCTCGTGCAGCGCCTCGCCGATCCGCGCGATCTCGTGCTCGGCGAGGATGCTGGCCGTGCCGCCGCCCCAGTACATGATGGCCGGGCGGTAGCCGAGGTCGGACAGCTCGGCGCCCCGCTCCCTGATCTCCCGGCAGAGCGCGTCGATGTACGCCCGCCGGGGGACGTCGGCCGGCCGGAGCAGCAGCTCTGACGTGGGAATCTCGGTCACCCAGTCGCAGAAGTGACACTTGGAGCTGCAGAACGGCACGTGCACGTAGATCAACAGCGGTCGTGTCCCGGTCGTCGTCCCGGTCATCCCGGCCATCCGACGAAGATCGTGTGAGCGAGGAAGGACAGCACGCCGTCCAGGCCGAGCGCCTCGTTCGCGTGGTCGTCCACATAGCTGGAGCAGTCGGTCGTGCCGAGGCCGAACCCGGTGGCGGTCAGATGGACGTTCTGGGCGATGCCGCCGCACTCGTGCAGCACGAAGCGCATCCCGCGCGGGCCGTACTTGCGCATCGACCGCCACGGTCTGGCGATGAGCAGGACGACGGCGGCGGCGCTGTCGATGGAGATGATCTCGCCGGGGATGGCGAACGAGTCGCGCAGCCGGTCCACCACGGCCCGGTCTCCGGTGCGGACCAGCACGTCCTCCACCGGGCTGTAGCGGTAGGTGCCGACGTCGAGCTCGGGCACGTCCAGCGCGGCGAGGTGGACCTCCACGGGGTAGAGCCCGCCGCCGCTCGGCACCGCACGGAACCGGAACGTGGCGCCGCCGCCCCGCATCAGCTCGGCGTCGGCCTCGCCCGTGACGCCGGCGGCGAAGCGCAGCAGCGTGCCGATCTCGGCGAGGGACACCGGATCGCCGGTGTATCTGCGCACGCTGCGCCGCCGGACGATCGCCTCGTCCAGGGCGATCGACACCGACAGCGGCGGCGGCAGCTCGACCCGGTCGGCGTCGGGGACCGACTCGTGATCGATGACGGACAGCGCGGTGGCCATCACGTCGCCGAAGTAGTCGGCTCCGGAGAGCTGGGCCTCGCGCTCCCAGGGCGCGAAGCGGCTCGCGACGATGAACTCCTCGGCGGGCCGCGGGAACGCGGGTTCGCCCAGGTTGTCGTAGCGGGCCTGGTGGGTGCGCAGGCCCACGGCCGACAGGCCCGGGCTGAGCAGCCGGTACGCGCTGACCCCCGCGCTCGACTGGGCCAGCTCGGGATCGGTGTGGTCCATCGCCGCGCTCACTCCTGGAAGATCTCGGTGGGCGGGGGCACCTGCCGGTTCAGCGCGATCGACTGGTCGACGAGCTGCTCGGCCGTGACCGGGCTCGCGTACTCGCCCAGCCGGAAGGTCGCGTGCGCCCATGCACTGAACTCGACGAGCCCGAATCGGTTCCCGTCGGCGTCGGCCACGCTGGCGCCCCGGCCCATCGAGTCGCCGGCGTCGCCGCGGTAGAACGGGCTGTCGCGGAACTGCTCCTGGAACTCCGGCTTGATCTGCTTGGGCAGCGGAAGGTCGTACGGCCCGGCGGTCACCTCGCCGCCGAACTCGGCGATCTTCTTGAGCGTCACGTCCAGGTCGGTCACATGGAAATAGATCGTGACGGACTCGCCGGGGAACCTGCGTTTGTTCACCGTGAGCAGTATTCCGTCGCTCGACACCGGCGCGTGATAGGAGATCTCGTAGGAGAGGGAACGTGCGAGCGGCATTCCGAGAAAAGTCCGGTAGAACTCGAGACCGCGCTCCATGTCGTCGACCGGAATGTTGATGAGAACGGGCTTCGGAATGGCGGAGACGTCGATTTCCGTGGTGTTTTCCATTAGCTGGAACCGCACTTCCTGCCGGTGGTCGGTTTCTGCCGGGGCGGAGCCCGAAGGCTCCTGGCTTCCGGGCTCCGCTTCGAGCTACGGCCGCACGATGGTGCCACACGAGCTGGAGGTGCAGCCCGCGCAGCACGACGAGGCGCCCGGAACGACCACGCCGAATCCAGCGCCGGACAGGCCGGCGCCGAGCGGCTGCGCAGTCATGCTGCGGTGGTCGATCGTGGCTGTGCTTTCAAGCTTCATGCCGTTTTCACCTCCCTCCGTCCCGGGCCTTCCGAACAATTCGCGACCGCTGGGCGAGTCCCGATCGCTTCGGAAAGGCTCCGTTCGTGACTGACGAATCGATCATTACATGGGGTAAACGGCTGTCAATAGTGATGATTCGGCCACAGCATTGGTGACAAATATCACCGAAAAATGGTGTCGGAACGACCTGTCCGTTTCGCGGATATCCGCCGTAAAGTCCGGAGACGGACGAGTCCACGCCCGGCGAGGGAGGCCCGTACGGCGATGACAGACGACACCGCGCCCGCGCACGCCGGCGATATCGCGCTCAGAGCCAGTCGTTGTCCGCGGCGATCCGCACCGCCTCGTGCCGGTTGCGCGCACCGGTCTTGTGGATGGCCCGGGTGATGTAGTTGCGCACGGTCCCGGCGCTGAGACGCATGATTTTCGCGATCTCCGCGATCGTGAGCACCTCGCGCGCGTGCCGCAGCACCGCCAGCTCCTGCGGCGTGAGCGGGCAGGGCTTGGCCAGGGCGATCCGCGCGGCGAGCCTGTCGTCGATCACGACCTCGCCGTGGGCCGCCTGCCTGATCGCGGTCACCAACTCGATCGGTGAGGCGTCCTTGACCAGGTAGCCGCAGGCGCCCGCGGAGAGCGCCGCACGCAGTGAGCCGGGCTCGCGGTACGCGGAGAGGATCAGGCAATGCGTCAGGGGAGAGCAGCGCTTCATCGCGGCGACCACCTCCACTCCGCTGGCCGACGACTCGTCCGCCCCCGGCGCCTCCGGCAGGTGCAGATCCACCAGCGCGACGTGCGGCCGGACCGCCGACCCCATCGACACCGCGTCTCGCACGCTCCCCGCCGTGCCGACGACCTCCAGCCCCGAATAGCCCGACAGCAGTTGCTCGAGCGCGTCCCGGATCAGGATCTGATCCTCCACGATGAGGATGCTCAGCGGTGAATCAGGCATGTGACCATCCCTCTTCCACGAGACTCGCGATCACCCGGATGCCACCTTCCTCCGAACGCTCGATGCGCAGTTCGCCGCCGGCCTGCTCCAGCCGTTCCCGCATCCCGGTGAGCCCGGCGCCCGGCACGATCGGCCACGCGGGCCGTCCGTCGTCCTCCACGGTCAGCCGGCCGGGACCGAAGATCACCCGGCACGTCCGCGCCTGGCTGTGCTTGACCACGTTGGTGACGGCCTCCCGGAGGAACCAGGCGAACGGCGCCCGCCGGTGCGCCTCCGCCCGGTCGCCGGACACGGTCAGGTCGATCCCGGCCCATCCCAGCAGTTCCCGAGCCTCTCCCAGCTCGGCGGCGATGTCCGGCGCCCGCATCTCCTCCACCACCGCCAGCGTGCTGTTCAACGTGGTGCGCGCCAGCGCCGCGAGGTGGTGGAGCTCCTCCTTCATGCCGTCGTGGGGCTCACGCTGCGCCACCACCTCGGTTCGCATGGCGAGGGCGACCAGGTTGCGTCCGACGACATCGTGCAGGTCGCGGGCGAGCCGCCGGCGTTCGCGTTCCGTGGCGAGTCGTTCCGCCGCCTTCTGGGTTCTCCATTGGGTGATGATGAACTCCAGCACCCGGTGGATGCCGGTCAGGGTGAGGGAGAAGACGGCCAGCTGCGTCGCCAGCACGCCGAGGCGGAGCGGGGTCAGCCCGCGCGCGATCCCGATGGCCGTGACGACGAGCAGGAGAACGCCCGTGCCGGACAGCAGCGTGGCGTAGGAACGTCGGGTGATGACGAGACAGGTCGTGAGATAAAAAGGGAAATAATAGATCCAGACGTCCGGAAGTTCGGGGATGAGCGCCAGCCCGCTGACCGCGACGCCCGCCAGCGCCCACGGCGTGCTCAGCCGTCCGGATGGGGGTATGGAGCGGAACACCACCCGCACGTACGAGACGCAGAACACGACCAGGCCGCCGACGGCGATCAGCGATTGCGGCAGGTCCGGTCGCCGGCTGACGAAGTCGGGCCACAGCATGAGGATGAGCAGCAGAAAAGCCGACGTGGCCAGGCGGATCCTTCGATAGAGGTAGGACGAAAGCGAGTTTATCGCCGGGTCGGGCTGCACCTCGTGTCCCACGATCCGATGATTACACGGGAACGAACCTTTTGGGAGGATCGCTGTCAAGGAGCCCCAGGGGGTGTGGTTCTCTTGCCGACGGCCGGCGTATCCGCCGGGGACGCCCAGACATCGGGTCTTACCGACCGGTAGCCAGGCTCCCGTCACCGGAATATTCTTCCGGCATGGCTGCCAAGATTCGGGAACTCGACACCGCGATGGTCGATCGGGTCCTCAAGCATGTCGCCTCCGAGGGCAAAACCAAGGAGATCACGGCACCCTTCACCGGGAAGCCGCTGGCCGAGGTCCCGATCTCCACCGCCGAGGACGTCCGTACGGCCTATGCCAGGGCGAGAGCGGCGCAGGAGGCGTGGGCGGCGCTGCCGATCCGCAGGCGGATCGAGCCGTTCCTGCGCCTGCACGACGCGATGCTCGACCGCCGCGCCGAGCTGCTCGACATCGTGCAGTGGGAGACCGGCAAGGCCCGGCGGCACGCGTACGAGGAGCTGCTCGACGCGGCCGGCTGCACGCTCTACTTCGCCCGTCGCGCGCCCGGGTTGCTGACGCCGCACCGGCGGCAGGGCATCTTCCCCATCGCCACCAAGGCCATGGAGCTGCGCCACCCCAAGGGCGCGGTCGCCGTGATCACGCCGTGGAACTATCCGCTGGCACTGGGCGTGAGCGACGTGACTCCGGCGCTGATCGCGGGCAACGCGGTGGTGCACAAACCGGACACGCAGACGCCGCTGTCCGTGCTGTGGACGATCGACCTGCTCGTCGAGCTGGGCATGCCCCGCGACCTCTGGCAGGTCGTGATCGGAGACCCGGCGGACATCGGCGACCCGCTGCTGGACGGCGCCGACTACGTCGCGTTCACCGGGTCGACCCGGGCCGGCCGGAAGATCGCCGAGGGGGCCGCCAGGCGGCTCATCGGCTGCTCGCTTGAGCTCGGCGGCAAGAACCCGATGATCGTGCTCGACGACGCGGACCTGGACGTGGCCGTACAAGGCGCGATCAGGGCCTGCTTCACCAACGCCGGCCAGCTCTGCATCTCGATCGAACGGCTCTACGTGCACGAGTCGATCGCCGATGTGTACTGCGACAGGCTGGCGCGCACGGTGCGGAACATGAACATCGGCCCGAGCCTCGACTGGGACACGCAGATGGGCTCGCTCACCTATCGGCGGCAGCTCGACGCGGTGTCGGCGCACGTGGCCGACGCCGTGGACAAGGGGGCCAGGGTGCTGGCGGGGGGCAGGCCGCGGCCCGACCTCGGCCCGCTGTTCTACGAGCCGACGATTCTGGACGGGGTCACCGAGGACATGGCCGTCTGCCGGGACGAGACGTTCGGCCCCGTCGTCTCGATCCACCGCTTCGCCGACGAGGACGAGGTCGTCGAGAGGGCCAACGACACGCCGTACGGCCTGAACGCCTCCATCTGGACCCGTGACCTCGCCAGGGGGCGTGCGCTCGCCGCCCGCGTCAAGGCCGGCACGGTCAACATCAACGAGGGGTACGCCTCTGCCTGGGCCTCGTACGACGCCCCGATGGGCGGGATGAAGGCATCGGGTCTCGGCCGCCGCCACGGGGCGGAGGGGCTGCTCAAGTACACCGAGGGCCAGACCGTCGCCGGCCAGGCGACCTGGCTCGGTTTCGAGCCGATCCTCGGCATGACCTACGAGAAGTACGCCGACACCCTGGCCACCGTCCTCAAAACGATGAAGCGCCTCCACCTCAAATAGCCCTCACCCCCACCCCCTACTCCCCCCGTGATCTTGTAGTTGCTCGCAGACAGGTGGCGTGAGCTGGGAGAACAGGTGTCGTGATCTTGCAGAAACTCGCACGCAGCACGCTTGACCCGGGGTGCGACCCTCCGTGATCTTGCAATTGCAAGATCACGGAGAGACGAATGCCTGGTCAGAGAAGTCGCCTGCGAGAAATTACAAGATCACGAAGGGGGGAACGCGAGGTCAGGTGGGATGTCTGCGAGGAACTACAAGATCACGGGGAGGGGTGGGGGGATGGAGTACGACGTCGTCGTCATCGGGTCGGGGTTCGGCGGGAGCGTCGCGGCGCTGCGGCTGACCGAGAAGGGGTACGCGGTGGGCGTCGTCGAGGCCGGCCGCCGCTTCGACGAAAGGACATTGCCGAAGAACTCCTGGCGGGCCAGGGACTTCCTGTGGGCCCCGGCGCTCGGCCTGAAGGGCATCCAGCGCATCCATGTCCTGCGCGGCGCCGGCGGCGTCATGGTCCTGGCCGGAGCCGGGGTCGGCGGCGGCTCCCTCGTCTACGCCAACACCCTCTACGAGCCGCTCGACCCGTTCTTCGCCGACCCCCAGTGGAGCCACATCACCGACTGGAAGGCCGAGCTCGCCCCCTACTACGACCAGGCCAAACGCATGCTCGGCGCGGTGCTCAACCCCACGATGACCCCGGCGGACGAGGTGATGCGCCGGGTCGCAGAGCGGATGGGCGTGGGCGAGACCTTCCATCTCGCCCCGGTCGGCGTCTTCTTCGGTGAGCCCGGCGTCGAGGCCGACGATCCGTACTTCGGCGGGGCGGGACCGCGCCGCCGCGGCTGCACAGAGTGCGGCGAGTGCATGACCGGCTGCCGGCACGGCGCCAAGAACATGCTGATCAAGAACTATCTCTACCTGGCGGAGAAGGCCGGGGCGAAGATCCATCCCGAGACCACGGTCGTCGGCGTCCGCCCGCTGGCGGAGGGCTACGAGATCGCGGTCCGCCGTACCGGCCCGTTCGGCCGCGCCCGCACGCTCACCGCACGCCAGGTGGTCTTCGCGGCCGGAACGTACGGCACCCAGCACCTGCTCCACCGGCTCAGGGCGACCACGCTGCCCCGGCTGTCGCCCCGCCTGGGCGTGCTCACCCGGACGAACTCCGAGGCGCTGCTCGGCTTCGAACGCTTCACGGTCGAGGGCGAGAAGCTCAACCGCGGCGTGGCGATCACCTCGTCCATCCACCCCGACCCGCGCACGCACATCGAACCCGTCAGGTACGGCGACGGCTCCAACGCGATGGCCGCGCTGCGCACGCTGCTGATCGACGGGGGCGGCCGGGCGCCGCGCTGGCTGAAGTTCCTCGGTGCGGTCCTCCGGCGGCCGCATCTGCTGCCCCGGCTGGCCGATCTCCGGCGGTGGTCGGAGCGCGCGATCGTCGCCCTCGTCATGCAGGCCGAGGACAACTCGATCACCGTCACGTCGCGGCGCGGCAGGCTGCGGGCCGGGCCGGGACACGGCGAGCCGAACCCCACCTGGATCCCGGCCGGTCACGAGGCCGTACGGCTCGCCGCGCAGGAGATCGGCGGCGTGGCGGCGGGAAGCTGGCTCGACCTGTTCGACATTCCCGCGACCGCGCACTTCCTCGGCGGCTGCGCCATCGGCGACTCGCCGGAGACCGGTGTGATCGACCCCTATCACCGGGTGTACGGCTACGAGGGCCTGCACATCGTGGACGGCTCGGCGATCTCCGCCAACCTGGGGGTGAACCCCTCGCTCACCATCACCGCGCAGGCGGAGCGGGCCATGGCGTTCTGGCCCAACAGGGGGGAGCCCGATCCGCGTCCCGCCCTCGGCTCCCGTTACGTACGGCTCGCGCCGATCGCGCCCGTCCGGCCCGTCGTCCCCGCCTCCGCGCCGGGCGCGCTCCGCCTGCCCATCGTGGAGATCACGCACTCGGCCGGAAAGGCGGCGGAAGCGGACGGGAGTGCACCACGTCCAGACGGGACACCGCACGGGTGAGCGCCACATAGAGCCGGTTCAGCCCGCGCTCCTCCGCCGCCACGATGGCGGCGGGCTCGACCAGCACGACGTGGTCGTACTCCAGCCCCTTGGCGAGGGTGGCGGGAACGACGCCCACCCGGACGCCGGCTCCGTCGGCGGCCGGTCCCGCGCTCGCCACTTCGGCGTCGGCCAGCGCGTCGCTCAGCCGGTCGGCCGCGGCGTCGGCGGCGATCACCCCTATCGACCCCTCGTGCTCCATGGCCTCGCGCACGGCCGCCACGACCCCGCGCGCCAGGTCGGGCACGTGCCGTACGCGCAGGCGGCCGTCATGCCGGAACGAGCGGGTGTGCGGAACGGTCACGTCCAGCTCCGGCAGCAGGCGGTTGGCGAGTTCGACGACGGCGGTGGGCACACGGAAACCGGTGGTCAGCGCGACCACCCGGGCCTCCGGCCTGCCCAGGTGCGTCAGTTGCTCGCCCCAGTCGCGCGCGGCCCACGGCGTCGTGCCCTGGGCCAGGTCGCCGAGCACGGTGAGTGAGCCGTGTCCGCTGCGCCGCGCGACGGCACGGCACTGCATCGGGGAGAGGTCCTGCGCCTCGTCGACGATCACGTGGCCCCAACCCGGCGGGCGTTCGATCAGACCGGCCAGCTCGTCCAGCAGGACCAGATCGGCGGCCGTCCAGCGGGCGCTCTTGTGGGTGCGCGGTGGCCTCGGCCAGGTGATCGCCGTCTGTTCCGCCGGGGTGAGGACGTCGTCCGCGACCTCCGACGGATCGCTGAGCACCTCGAACAGCACCTCCTGCGGTGTCACGGACGGCCACAGGACGTCCACGGCGGGGGTGACGGCTCTGATCATCCGGCGCGTCCACGCCGCGTTGATCGTCTGCCCGCGGGTCTCGGCCTGGCGCCGCAGCAGCGAGGCCACCCGGGACAGGACGCGCTCGCGGCCCACGCCGTACGGCAACGCCTCACGCCGGGTGTCGTCGACCACGCGGCGCAGTTCCTCCTCACGCACCCGCCATCGGTAGGAGCCGTCGGGCACGCCGATCGGCCCGTCGGGGCGGCGGATGCGCCGGTAGAGCGCCCGGTGCAGCACCTCGGCCATGCGCACGTCGTGTTTGACGGCCGCGGCCGCCGTGCTGTCGGCCCCGTTGATCGGGACTCCGGCGAGCAGCGCCTCGATCGTGGTCTGCTCGACGTCGATCTCGCCCAGAGCCGGCAGCACGGCCGAGATGTAGCCGAGGAAGGCCCGGTTGGGGCCGAGCACGAGCACGCCGCCGCGGGAGAGCCGCCGGCGGTGGGCGTACAGCAGGTACGCGGCCCGGTGCAGGCCGACGGCCGTCTTGCCGGTGCCCGGTGCGCCCTGCACGCACAGTGACTCGTCCAGTTCGGCGCGGACCAGATCGTCCTGTTCCGGCTGGATGGTGGCGACGATGTCGCGCATCGGACCGACCCTGGGCCGCTCGATCTCGGCTGTGAGGATCCGGCTCGCCGCGCCGAGGTCCTGGCCGAGATCGAGCCGCTCGTCCTCGAAGCCGGTCAGCTCTCCGGCGGCCCATCCGAAGCGCCGCCGGACCGCGACGCCGTGGGGGTCCCGCGCGCTCGCCTGATAGAAGGTACGGGACACCGGGGCCCGCCAATCGATCACCAGCGGTTGCTCGCCGGCGTCCCCCGAGATGTGGCGGCGGCCGATGTGGTAGCGCTCCCCGGCGTGCTCTCCCGCACCGGATTCGAGCGTGCCGAAGTCGAGGCGGCCGAAGAACGGCGGGGCTCCGTCGTCTTCGCCGAGCTCCTTGGCCAGGCTCTTCAGGTGCCGGCCGAGCCGTTCGGCGCTGTAGCGGTCACCGGCGACGGTCTCACCGATGATCACGTTGTGCCGGGCGTCGTCCAGCATCCGGTGAAGGCCCGCCCTGCAGCGTTCGACGTACGCCTGTTCCTCCGCCAACGGGGTCATCTCACGCCTCCTGCTCGGCCGACCCGGACAGCACTGTCCGCGAAATCGAACCGCAACCGAGTTACAAATGCAACTCGGTTAAATAATCGCGATGATCATGCTAGCCTCGGGACATGCTCGAACAGGCAGGGCTGCGGACCCGGAAGAAGGAGCGCACCCGCCGGACGATCTCCGATGTCGCGATCGCGCTGTTCCTGGCGCACGGCTTCGACCGGGTGGCGGTGGCCGACGTCGCAGCGGCGGCCGAGGTGTCCAAGCCGACCCTGTTCCGATACTTCTCCAGCAAGGAGGACCTGGTCCTCCACCGTGTCGCCGACCACAGGGGCGAGGCCGCCGCGGTGGTGCGCGGGCGTCGCCCGGGGGAGACGCCCCTGGACGCGCTGCACCGCGCCTTCGTCACCGGACTGGACGAGCGTGAGCCGACGACGGGCCTGTGCGACCGGCCCGAGGTGCTCGCCTACCACCGCCTGGTCTTCGACACCCCCAGCGTGGCGGCCCGCCTCGTCGAGTACGGCACGGCGGAGACGGAGGCGCTGGCCGAGGCCATGGGCGAGGCGGCCGGGCCGGGGAACGGACCCGAGCGGGAGCCGGCGACGTCTCCGGCGGCACGCCTGGTCGCCGCGCAGTACGTCGCGGTGCGGCAGATCCTGGCCAGGGACAACTGGGCCGAGCTGGCCGCCGGCCGGACCGCCGACGAGGTCCACCCCGAGGCCGCGGCTTCCGCCGAGACCGCGTTCGCCCTGTTACGGCACGGCGCGAGCGGCTACGCCCTGTGAGACGGGTCTCTCCACCGGGTCCCTCTCCACCGGGTCCCTCTCTACCGGGTCTTTCTCCACCGGGTCCGCCCCGGCGGGTCGGCGACCCCCGCTAACAGCCGTGAGCCGCGGGGGCCTCGGATCCGGGCGTGTCGGCCTCGGGACACACGTTGGCCCTGACCACGGCGAGCAGTGAGCGGAGCGTCTCCACCTGCTCCGGGGTGAGACCGCGGGTCATCCGCCGCTGGGTCTCCTCGCCGATCCGGCGGACCTCCGACCGCAGCGCGTCGCCCTTCGGGGTGGTGCTCACGATGCTGAGGCGCCGATTCGTGGTGCAGGGGGAGCGGCTGACCAGGCCGCTGCGCTCCAGGCGCTGGAGGCTCTTGGTCATCGTCGACATGTCGATGCCCAGCATGGCGGCGAGCCTGTTCTGGACCTGCGGGCCGTTGTCCCAGAGCGCGCTCAGCACGCGGTCCTGCCCGGGGTAGAGGTCGATCTCGGCCAGCAGGGCCGCGTGCAGCACCCGGTGTCCGCGCGAAGTCGCGGCCATCAGACAGCTGAGACTGTCGGCGTCCTCTCCCCGCGGGCTCGAACATGCCGTCGTGTCGTGAACCAGCGGCTCCATCATGGCGGCCTCACCCTCTCTTGCGATCACCAGCGTACCGCTTGCATGTTGGCCGGCCAAGTTGTAAAACATTGGTTGGCCAAGTTGGTCGACCAAATTGGTCGACCAAATCGGATCTTCAGAGAGGCCGGACCATGATGTTCACGTCCTTCGACCTGGGCTCGCTGCACCTGCCCAACCGCCTCGCCATGGCGCCCATGACCCGCTCGCGCTCATATGTGGCGGGAATCCCCTCGTCCCTGATGGCCCTCTACTACGCCCAGCGCGCCTCGGCCGGGCTGATCATCTCCGAGGGGATCTATCCCAGCGCCGCGGGCAAGGGCTACATGAACACCCCGGGGCTGTACACCGACGAACAGGTGGCCGGGTGGCATGAGGTGACCGGTGCCGTGCACGCGGCGGGGGGCCGGATCTTCGCCCAGATCATGCACGCGGGCCGGATCGGACATCCCGACAACACCGGCGCGCTCCCCGTCGCGCCTTCGGCCGTACGGGCCGCCGGGCAGATCTTCACCCCGGACGGGCCGCAGGATCTCCCCGTCCCGGTCGAGCTGTCCACGGCCGAGGTCGAGGAGACCATCCGGGACTTCGTACGGGCCGCCCGCCTGGCGATCGACGCCGGGTTCGACGGGGTCGAGCTGCACGGCGCCAACGGCTATCTCATCCACCAGTTCCTGTCGCGGAACGCCAACCTGCGTGACGACCGCTACGGACGTTCGGTCGCCGGGCGGATCAGGTTCGCCGTCGAGACCGCCGAGGCCGTCGCCGCCGAGATCGGCGGGTCCCGGGTGGGCATCCGGCTGTCGCCGGCCAGCGGTGCTCAGGACCTGGTCGAGGACGACGCGCACGAGCTCTATCCGGCCCTGGTGTCCGAGCTCGCGAAGCTCGACCTCGTCTACCTGCACATGATGGCGACCGGTGGCGACGAGCTCGGCCGGCGGATCCGCGACCTGTGGCCGGGCGCCCTCGTCGTCAACGACCCGATGGGCACGGACCCGGCCGTCACCGCCGCAAAGTGGCTGGAGTGGGGCGCCGACCTGGTCGCGCTGGGCCAGGCATTCCTGGCCAACCCCGACCTGCCGCTGCGCCTGCGCCTGGGCGCGCCGCTCAACGAGGGCGACGTCGACACCTACTACGCCGGCGACCATCGGGGCTACACGGACTACCCGACGCTCGCCCTGCACCCAGCAGCCGTCTGATCGGCCGCCATCGGGCGGGCGGTGTGGTGGTGGGCCGCCGATAAACTGGCGTTGCCGCTCGCTGCCTTTGGGGGTCCCTTCCGGTGTCTGAGTTCGACACGGTCCTTGTCGTGGATTTCGGCGCGCAGTACGCGCAGCTGATCGCCCGCCGGGTGCGTGAATGCCACGTCTACTCCGAGATCGTCCCTTCGACGATGCCGGTGGCCGAGATGCTGGCCAGGAAGCCCAAGGCGATCATCCTGTCCGGTGGCCCGTCCTCGGTGTACGCCGAGGGCGCGCCGGCCGTCCCCGCCGGTCTGTTCGAGACCGGGGTGCCGACGTTCGGCATCTGCTACGGCTATCAGGCGATGGCCCTGGAGCTGGGCGGCAAGGTGGCCAAGACGGGGATCGCCGAATACGGCGGCACCTCGCTGAGCGTGCTCCGGGAGGGGGCGCTGTTCGCCGGACTGCCGGCCACCCAGTCGGTCTGGATGTCCCACGGCGACACCGTGGTGGAGGCCCCGGCCGGGTTCGTCGTCACGGCCTCGACCGAGGCGACGCCGGTCGCGGCGATGGAGGACGCCGGTCGCGGCCTGTACGGTGTGCAGTTCCACCCCGAGGTGCTCCACTCCGAGCACGGGCAGGCGGTGCTCAGGCACTTCCTCGAGGCGGCCGGCTGCCGCCCGTCGTGGACGATGCTCAACATCGTCGAGGACGCGATCGAGGCGGTGCGGGCACAGATCGGCGACGGCCGCGCCATCTGCGCCCTGTCGGGCGGCGTCGACTCCGCCGTGGCAGCCGCGATCGTCCAGCGGGCCATCGGCGACCGGCTGACCTGCGTGTTCGTCGACCATGGGCTGCTGCGCAAGGGTGAGGCAGAGCAGGTCGAGCGCGACTTCGTGGCGGCGACCGGGGTCAAGCTCCGCGTCGTCGACGCGGCCGAGCGATTCCTCAAGGCGCTGTCCGGCGTGACCGACCCCGAGGAGAAGCGCAAGATCATCGGCCGGGAGTTCATCCGGGTGTTCGAAGACGAGCAGCGCGCGATCCTCGCCGACGGCCCGGTGGACTTCCTCGTCCAGGGCACGCTCTATCCCGACGTCGTCGAGTCCGGCGGCGGCACCGGCACCGCCAACATCAAGTCCCACCACAACGTGGGCGGCCTGCCGGAGGACCTGAAGTTCGAGCTGGTCGAGCCGCTGCGCACGCTCTTCAAGGACGAGGTGCGGCGGGCCGGCGAGGAGCTCGGCCTGCCTCCGGCGATGGTCTGGCGGCAGCCGTTCCCCGGCCCCGGCCTCGGCATCCGGATCGTCGGCGAGGTCACCCGCGAGCGTCTCGACCTGCTGCGTGAGGCGGACGCCATCGCCCGTGAGGAGCTGTCGCGCGCCGGTCTCGACCAGGACATCTGGCAGTGCCCGGTCGTGCTGCTGGCCGACGTGCGGTCGGTCGGCGTGCAGGGCGACAGCCGCACGTACGGCCATCCGGTCGTGCTCAGGCCGGTGACCTCCGAGGACGCGATGACCGCCGACTGGGCCCGCGTGCCGTACGACGTGCTGTCGCGGATCTCGACCAGGATCACCAACGAGGTCAGCGAGATCAACCGCGTCGTCCTCGACATCACGAGCAAGCCGCCCGGCACCATCGAGTGGGAGTGATCCCCAGTTAGGAATCTTTCCGTGTGGTTTGTGTAGGGCGGGTATGGTATCGCGGTGATTGCCGCTCAGCCCGACACCGCCCCGCAGACCATCTCCGTCGATCACGGCGCACGGCTCGCCTGGCTCGACGCGTTACGCGGGCTCGGCGCCCTGGCGGTGGTCGCCGAGCACGTGCTTCCATGGGCGATGCCGTCGCTGCGGCCGTACTGGTTCAATATCGGCATCTACGGCGTCCTGGTGTTCTTCCTGGTCAGCGGTTACATCATTCCGGCGTCGCTGGAGCGCCGGGGCGACGTACGGGCCTTCTGGATCAGCCGCCTGTTCCGCCTCTACCCGCTCTACCTGCTGGTGGTCGGGATCGTGCTCGTCATGGCGTTCTGGGTTCCGGTACGCCATTCGGTGCCGCGTCACCCCTCCGCTGTGGCCGCGCACGTGACGATGCTGTTCGACGTGTCACACCAGGGCGGCATGGTCAATACGATGTGGACGCTGTCGTACGAGATGGTGTTCTACCTGATCGTGACGGCTCTGTTCGTGCGCGGCGCGCACCGGCGCAGCGGGGTGATCGCCGTCGTCTTCGGCGTGGCGGCGATCTGCGCCGGGCTGGTGCTGTCCGGTCCGCTGCTGCCCGACCACTGGCCCGCGATCATCGCGGGCGTGCTCTTCGTCGCCGGCATGGTCTGCCTCATCTCCGGCCGGTTCCGCACGATCGCGGCCTACGTCCTGGGGCTGATGGCGCTCACGCTGCTCATGTCCGGCAGCTACGTCCCGTGGTTCGGCGCGATGATCCTCGCGGTGATGTTCACCGGGACCGCGATCTACCGCTGGGAGCAGGGCACCGGCGGCCTCGTCCCGGTCGCCGTCTCGGCCGTGCTCGTGGCGGTGGCGCCGGTGTGGTCGATCCAGGCGGGCTGGTGGTGGGTGCAGCCCGACGTCTGGATCACCACGGTCGTCCTCGCGGGCGGCACCTTCGCGATCGGCATGGCCCTGCGTGGACGGACCGTGCCCACCACGCTGACCTGGCTGGGCCTGATCAGCTACTCGGTCTATCTGCTGCACGTTCCACTGATGACGTACCTCAGTGGCGTGGTGGGCGACCTGCGCGCCATGCCGGCCGTCGTCCAGATGGCCCTCATGCTCGGCTACCTCACGGTGCTGCTGTGCGTGAGCTGGTTGACGTACCGTTTCGTGGAGTCACCGGCACGGCGCCTCGGCAGGTCGTGGATCGGCCGCGGCAGGAACGCCGCGGCTCCCTAGCCCTCGGTCCCGTCAGGGAACTCCATCTCGTCCGAGTCGTCGAGCAGCATTTCGGGATACACCTCACCCGGGGTGAGCTTCTGGCCCTCGAGCAGCTTGGAGACCGTGACGAAGTGGTAGCCCTGCTTGGTCAGCTCCCGCAGCACGGTGGGCAGTGACGAGACCGTCTCCTTGACGGTCTCGTGCATCAGGACCACGGCGCCCGGCTGGGCGATCTCCAGGGCCTTCGAGGTGAGCAACTTCACATTGCGGTAGTCCTTGATGTAGTCCTTCGTGGCGACCGTGCCCGGGATCTGCACCATCCCGAACTTCGCCACGATCTCCTTGGCGTCCTCCGGGTAAAGCCCGCCGGGGGCGCGGAACAGCACGGGGTTCTTGCCCGTGGCCGTCTTGATGATCCGCTGGGCGTCCCTCACCTCCGCGTAGATCTGCTGGGAGGTGAGGTCGGTGAAGTATTTGTGGTCCCAGGTGTGGTTGCCGATCTCGTGGCCGTCCTTGGCGACCTTGCCGACCAGCTTGAGGTTCTTCTTGACCCGATTTCCGATCATGAAGAACGTGGCCTTCGCCTTGTATTTCTTCAGGACCTTCAGCAGGGTCTCGCTGTTCTCCGCCGGGCCGTCGTCAAAGGTGAGCGCGATGCACTTGTGCACCACGCAGTACGGCTCTGCCGCGGTCCGGCTCGCTTGCGCGGGTGTGGCCATCGTCGTCGTCAGCGCGCACGCGATGGCGATGGGGATCAATCGACGGAATGCCATGGTGGGGATGCTCCTCGGGGGATCTTTGGATCGGCATCGTAACGTGTTCGCCTGGGAACCCCCGTAAACCTTCAGCCAAGAACGGGTGTATGACGGCCACTTCAGCCGTGCCTTTCGCGATGCTGTCCCGGTCGATGTGATGCGGGACCGCCGGGGCCACCGGCCGAGGACCAGAGGAGGGCGGGTGACCCGAGCCGCCACCCAGGCCACCATCCGGGCCGCCGCCCGGATCACCACGAGGATCACCACGCGGGCCGCCGCCCGAGGCAGGGCACGGGGCACGACACCGCGCAAGACGCGGGGCAGGGCACCGGCCGTGCGGACGTGGGGGGCCTGTCTGGGGTTCGAATCCTGCCCCGAGCTGCTCGACCGCCTCACCGAGGGCTTCCCCGGCCGGTGGATCCGCCTGACCGAGACCGGCGTGGTCGGCGCCTCCGCGGAGGCCGAGCCGTACGACTCGGTCGTCATCGCGGCGCGGTCCCCGGCCGACGTGCGCAGGGCCGTACCGATGCGCGACCTGCTGCCGTCGGCCCCGCGCGTGCGGATCGCGGTGGCGGAGGTCCCGCCGTGGGCGGTCCAGCCACTGCCGACGGCGGGCGACGGCACGGCCTGGCGGCACCTGGTGGATCTGCGGATCAGGCGCAGATCGCGGGGCTGGCAGATCGACGCCAGGTTCGCCGAGCCGGTGGCAGCGGGCGAGGTGCTCGCCCACGTCGCGCACGGGCTCTTCGGGGCACGCCGTCACCTGACCCAGCCGGTGATCGGTCTATCCGGCGCGGACGCCGCCCGGTGGCGGCCCGGCGATCCCAACGCGACGCCGTCGCAGCCGGGAGGCCCGGTCCCGGAACGGCGCGACGCCCCCGGATGCGATCTCCTGCTGCGCGTCGCAGAAGACGGCGCGATGCCCTGGAACGACGGTCGGAACGCAGGGTCCTGGCATGCGGTGCCGGGAAACGGGGGGCCCTGGGATGCGGGGCCCTGGAACGCGGAGCAGCGGCGCGACCCCGTCCCGCTCGTGACCCGGCGTCCCGTCGGCGCCCGGCATCCGGACCCGCATCCCGACCTGCTGCCCCCGGTGGACGAGGCCGTGATCAACCCCATCGGGTTCCGGCCGAACCCGTCGATGCCGCTGGCCGCGCTCGTCGAGCATGGTCCGGGCCTCGCCGTGACCTGCGGCCCCGACGTGCTCGTACGGCTCCCGCGAAACGGCGACCTCACCGACGCCGACATCGCCCGGCTGCGCGACGTGCGCGGCGTGGTCGTGCCCGCGCTGGAGGGAAGGCCCATGATCGCGGCGGGGATCGTCGCGGCCCTGGCCGCGGCCGGGATCCCGGTCGTCGCCGAAGCCGACCCCGCGCGCGACGCCGCCCTCGGGCCCGAGCTCGCCACCGCGCTGGTGGCGGTCGAACCGGGCAGGCTCGACTCCGACCTCCACCGCGAGGAGATCAGCATCATGCTGCGCCGCCGGGCGCTGCGCGTCCACGGGGCGGCGGCCCGCTGGCGCGGCATCGCCTCGTCCGCCGGACTGCCCGTGCCGCCCGAGCCGTCGGTCTCGATCCTGCTGTGCACGCGCCGCCCGGAGATGCTTCCGTTCGCCCTGGAGCAGCTGAGGCGGCAGCGCGGAGTGCGGGCCGAGCTGATCGTCGGCCTGCACGGTGACCGGCTCGAAAGCGCGGCGGTGCGGGAGACGAAGATCGACGGCGGGCCGTTCCCCGTCACCGTCGTCACGGCTCCGTCCGCCCGTCCGTTCGGCGAGGTGCTGAACCGGATGGCGGCGGTCGCGTCCGGATCGTTCCTGGCGAAGGTGGACGACGACGACTGGTACGGCCCCGACCATCTCGCCGACCTGCTGCTCGCGCAGCTCTACTCCGGCGCCGACCTCGTCGGCGCGGCGGCCGAGTTCGTCTACCTGGAGCCGATCGACGTGACGATCAGACGTCCCATCGGGACCGAGAGGTTCGTCCCGCAGGTCGCCGGGGGGACCATGCTGATCGCGCGGGCCGCGTTCGAGGCGGTGGGCGGTTTCCGGCCGCTGCCGCGCACGGTGGACGGTCAGTTACTGGAGGCAGTGCAGGCGGCGGGCGGGCGGATCTACCGCACGCACGGATTCAACTACGTCCTGCGCCGCCGTGCCGCACGGGGGCACACCTGGCAGCAGCCGCTGCCGTCTTTCCTCGGCTCCTATCGGGAGCAGTGGCGCGGCCTGGTCTTCAACGAGCTGATGGTGCGGAGATGAACTGAATGACCATGTCATGGACGCCGACGCCCCACATGTCGTGGATCTCCCAGGTCCCTCCGGCTCCTGCCACGCCGCGGATTCCACGCAACGACTACGGTGTGCTCGGCGCGCCACCCGCGCTGGGCGAGTGGACCCCGGAACTGTCGGTGAGCGTGGTGATCCCCGCCTATCGGGCGGAGCGTACGCTGCCGTTGACGCTGGCCGCCCTGGCCCGGCAGACCTACCCCGGCCACCTGATCGAGGTCGTCGTCGTGGACGACGGCGAGGAGCCCATGGGTTCCCTGCCCGATCTCGTGCCGCAGCGGACCCGGGTGATCCGCCCGGGCCCCGGCGTCTGGGGCAAGCCGAGAGACTGCGCAGAGGGAGAAGAGGCGGCCGACGGCGACGTCATCCACTTCCTCGACGCCGACCTCGTGCTGTCCCCCGAGCACATAGAGGCGCAGATGCGCTGGCACCACCTCGCCGACTACCTGGTCGTGCTCGGACATCTGCGGTTCGTACCGGGGCTCGACCAGGTGCCCGCCGGTGAGGTGCTGGCGGCGATCGAGGCCGGCACGCTGGATCGGCTCTTCGGCGACGGCACGCCGCAGTGGACGCAGCGGCGCTGGGACGAGACCGCTGACCTGCGAGAGGCGGACCTGCAGGCCTTCTCCGTCACGGTCGGCGCCACGGTCTCCATCCGGGCCGAGCTGCTGCGGGCGGCGGGCGGGATGGACCGCACGCTGGTGCTCGGCGAGGACACCGAGCTGGGCTATCGGCTGGCCCAGGCCGGCGCCGTCTTCGTCGCCGACCGCGCCGCTCGCGGTCGTCACATCGGCGACTCCACCGTGATGCGGCGCGAGCAGGACGTGAAGCGGCACAACTGGCCCTACCTGGCCGAGCGGGTGCCCGCCTTCCGCTGGCTGCGCGGGCATCCCCACCGGCGTTACCTCGTGCCGTACGTCGAGGCCGTCGTGCGGGTGGGAGACGCCTCGTTCGAAGAGGTACGCGCCACGGTCGACGGTCTGCTCGCCGGCAAGCTGCCCGACGTCGCCGTTAAGATCATCGGCCCGTGGGGGCGTCTCGACGACGGCCGTCGCAGTCCGCTCGACGACCCGTGGCTCGACCTGCGGCTCGTCCGCGGGTGCTACGAGGGGGAGACCCGGGTCGCCTACTGCGAGAGCCTGCCGGAAGACTGCGCGCCCGTGCCCTTCCGGCTCCACTGTCCGCCGGGATGGGTGCCCTCCCGGGGCACGCTGGGCTCTCTCGTCAAGTTCGCCGACCAGCACTGCCTCGGCGTCGTCTCCGTCGCGCTCGAGGAGCGCGAGCCGCCGGGACCGACCGGGCCACGGGGGTCGAGCGGGCACTCGGGGTCGAGCGGGCACTCGGGGTCGAGCGGGCACTCGGGGCTGACCGGGCCGGACCCGCGCGCCGAGATCGTGCACGCCCGGCTGGAGCGCACGGCGGCGCTGAACCGCGCCCGCTGGTGCGCCCGCGGATCCGCCGCCGGCGATCCCGCCGACCTGGACGATCTCGTGCACGAGATGTTCGGCACGGTCTGGGTCGCCGGAGACACCTGGGGCCTCGTCAGCGCCGAGGCCGCCGCCACGGCGGGACAGGCGCCGCGCAAGGTACGGCGGCAGCCCGGGAAGCATCCGTCCCGCGGTGCCGCCAGGCTGCGCAGGATCGCCAGGCTGCGCAGGATCGCCAGGCTGTGCGGGGTCGCCAGGCTGAGCCGTACGGCACGACTGCTGCGGCGCCGGCTGCGCGCCATGGTCAACCCGGGGTGAGTGGGCGAGAAAGCCCGTAACGGTCGCCGCGGAAGTTCCGCCGAGTTGGAAGGACCCGTCTGTGCCTCGTCTCAGCGTCATCATCCCGATCTACGAGGTGGAGCCCTACCTCGCCGCCTGCCTGGAGTCGGTGGCCGCCCAGACCTGGCGGGACCTCGAGGCCGTCATGGTCGACGACGGGTCGCGTGACTCCAGCGCGCTGATCGCCGCCGCCTTCGCCGAGCGTGACCCGCGGTTCCGGCTGATCAGCCAGGAGAACGCCGGGCTGGGGGCGGCGCGCAACACGGGTGTGCGGCACGCCACCGGCGAGTTCCTGGCGTTCCTCGACAGCGACGACCTGCTGCCGGTCCACGCGCTCGAATATCTCCTCGCCGCCCTGTCGGACACCGGCTCCGACCTGGCCACCGGCAACGTGCTGCGCTTCGACGGGCGGCGGGCCCGGCCGTCGGCGCTGCACCGGGCGGTGTTCGCCCGGCCGGCCACGGCCACGCATGTCACCAGGGAGAACGCGCTCCTGCGCGACCGGCTGGTGACCAACAAACTGTGGCGCAGGACGTTCTGGGAGGCGGGCGGATTCGGCTTTCCCGAGGGCGTGCTGTACGAGGACATCGCGGTGGCGCTGCGCGGCCACTTCCTCGCCAGAAGCGTCGACGTGATGCCGGCGCCCGTCTATCTGTGGCGGGTGCGCGACGGCGGGAGCCGGTCGATCACCCAGGACAAGACCCGGCTCGGTCATCTGGAGGACCGGTTCGCCGCGGTGCGCACGGTCCGTACGTTCCTGAGCGAACACGGCATGCGGGCACAGATCCACGCCTGGGATCGGACGGTCCTCGAGACCGACCTGACGAACTTCGTGGACGTGCTCGACCAGGCCGGCGGGGCCTTCCACGACCGGTTCCTCGAACTCGCCAACGACTACCTCGACGACGTGGCAGCGCCCGTGCTCGACGGGCTGCCCGCGCTGCGCCGGCTGCAGTGGCACCTGATCAGGCAGCGGCGGCTGGCCGACCTGCTCGACGTCCTGGCATGGGACCGGCGGGTGCCGCCGGACGAGCGGTTCACCCGCCGCATGTGGGCGTACCACCTCGACATCCCGCTGCTGCGCGAACGCGAGCCGAAGGTGCCCGCCGCGGTCTCGCGGGTGCGCGACGAACTCGCCCCGCGCACCCGCGTCGACGCGATCAGATGGCAGGACGGCAGGCTGGTCGTCGAAGGCCGGGCCGCTCCCGACTGCCCCCGGCCGGTCAGGCGCTATCACCAGCAGATCTTCGCGTCGCTCGTGCACGAGCGGACCAGGCGGCGGATCCGCGTCCCGGCCACGGTCGTCCGCACCCGCGTCTCGGCCAAATCCGGCTCTCGGCGCGACTGGGGCGGCTTCCGGCTGGTGATCGACCCGGGAGCGCTGGGCCGACGACCCGGGCTGTGGCACGTCGAGTTGCGGATGATCCACCGGGGTCTGCCGCTGCGGCGCGTGCGGCTGGCCGACCCTCGTGCCGTCTGGGCGGACCGGGTCGGGCAGCGGAGCGTCGGCCCTGATCTCTACGTGGCACCGCTGCTCACCGAGACCGGTGACCTCGCGCTGCGCGCCGAACGGGAGATCGCCAGGATCGTCACCCAGAGCGTCCGGGACGGCAGGCTCCGCCTGGTCGGCCGCGCCGTCCGCGGTCTCGGCCCGGCGCCCTCGCTCCTGGTCACCCGGCAGCCGGGCGGCGTTCCGCTCTCCTGCCCGATCGAGGTCGACGGGTGCACCTTCGAAACCGAGGTCGACCTGCGCGACGTCATCGGCCGTGGTCGCCTCGGGAACGCGGGCGGCCTCGCCGGTGGCCTCGGGAACGCCCGTCCCGGCGTCGAGACGCCGGGCGAGGAGCCGGCCGTGTGGCGCGTCGAGGTGCTGACGGCGGACGGGATCGTCACGCCGGTCACCGCCGCCGACGATCTTTCGATCGGCCGGTACGGCACGGCGGGGCGGGAGATCGTCGTGCTGCCCGACCCCTCGGGCCGCCTGATCCTGCGGGATCAGCCCGTCGCCGCGTTCGCCGACCTCAGTGAGTGGCTGCCCGGGGGTGAGCTGCTCATCGAGGGCGGGTTCGCCGTACCGTGCGGCCCCGCGGCGCTGGTGGTGCGCTCGCTCGATCGGGACGACGTACGGCTCGCGCGGATCGAAGGCGCGGGCAGCCGGTTCCGGGCGCGACTGGTCCCCGAGGAGGTCGACTCGGCGGCCGGATGGCTGCCTCTGCCGCGCGGTCGGTACGGCCTGGCGATCCGGGTCCGCGACGGCGAAGGCGACGGCGGTCTCTCGCGTGACCTGCCGATCGAGCTCGACGCCGACGAACCCCTGGTGCACGAGACGGCCCGCCGTACGTTCGAACTGGCCGCCGACGGCGAGGGTCATGCCGTGCTGACCGTGGGCAGCGACCTGTCGGCGAACGAGCGCGGCAAGAAGGCCCAGCGCGAGCTGCGCACCAAGGCGTACCCGGCGATGCGCGCCAGGCCGCTGCGGCCGGCCGTGCTGTTCAGCGGCCACGGGGGGAGGCGGTTCGCCGGCAGCCCCAGGGCGATCTACGAGGAGCTGCGGCGGCGCGGGGTGGAGCTGTCGTTCCTGTGCGAGGTGCGCGACGGCCAGGTGGCGCTGCCCGACTCGGTCGAGCCGGTGCGGTCGCGCGGGCGGGAGCACTACGAGGCGCTCGCCCGCTGCCGCTATGTGATCACCGATCACGACCTGCCGCGCTGGTTCGAGCGGCGGACGGATCAGACGGTCGTGCAGACCTGGCATGGCCCGCCCGCCGCCCTGGCCGCACCGGAGGAGGGTCGGCGGCCGGTGCACGGCGCCGGGCAGTGGACCCACGTGCTGTCGCCGGGCCCGTGGTGGACGCCCCGGCTGCGGGAGACCTTCGGCTTCACCGGTTTCGCCGGCCAGGTGCTGGAGACAGGCCTGCCCTGCGATGACGTCCTGGTCGGCCCCGACGTTCTGATCGGCGCCGACGTCCTGACCGACCCCGAGGGGCCGGCCGGCGCGGACAGGGGAGCGGCGGCGGTGGCCGAGGCGAAGCGGTTCGCCAGGCAGTTGGCCAGACAGTTGGCCAGACGGCGATTGTTCGGGCGGTTGGGCACGCCCGAGGACACCCGGCTCATTCTGTACGTCCCCCCGGATCGAAGCAGCCTCCATGATCGGGACGGACGGGGGGACCGGGGCGGCGTGCCGCTCGATCTGGAGCGTGTCCGGGCCGCGCTGGGCGACGGCCACCTGCTGCTGGACCTGTGCGTCTCGACCCACCCCGATCCGCACGAGCTCTATCTGGCCGCCGACCTCCTGGTGACCGGTCACGCCGGGGCGATGTTCGACTTCGCCGTGACGGGCCGGCCGATGCTGTTCCACGTCGAGGCGAACGCGAGCGGCAACGGCATCGAGGATCTGCGCCCGGAGGTGCCCGGACCGGTCCTGCGCACCCCGGATGAGGTGATCGAGGCGATCCACGAGATCGACGAGATCGCCGAGAAGTACGCGAGCGCGCTGGAGGCGTTCGTGGCGAGGTTCCGCCCGCTGGCCGACGGCGCCGCGTCGCGCCGCGTGGTCGACCTCCTGCTCGGCTGACGCGAGCATTGCGTGGAGGTGGCCGGCAGCGGCATTTCCTGGCCGCGCACATGCCCGACCATCGCGGGCAGACGGACCGTCCGCGCGAGTCGCTTCGGTCTCGGTCAGGCTCGTCGAGGTGCGCCGGCATGGGGGCCGATGCCGGGCTGAGTCAAGGAAGTGTCAAGCGGCGGCAATGTAGTCCGAATCGGCAGGGCGCCTGATCACGACGGGTAGGCATCCTGTCACGCATGACCGTGCCGCCAGGACGCTCCGCCATCGGCTCCTCCCGGGATGCGGAGGAGCACGTCGAGGCCTGTCTCGGCGCCCTCCGTGAGCACGCGGAGGCCGGGCCGGAGCGGCTCTCCGGCCTCGCGCCGGCCCTGGCCGGCCTGGATCCGGAGGTGGTGGGCGGACTGCCGTCACTCGGGCGGCTCCAGCTTCATCTGGCGGCGCACGGCATGTGGGACGAGCTGTCGCAGGTGCTGCGGTTCGCCGCGTCGGACATCGCCGACCGCGGCGTGGTCCGGCGCGGGCTGCTGCGGCGGCGCTGGTGTCTCGACTACCCGCTCCTCGGGGACGACCGGATCCCCGCCGATCTCTTCGACGCGCGCAACGACTTCGAGCTGCGCGCGTGCGTCGACGACGTACGGCGCCGCGATGGCAGGCTGATCGTCGCCGGCCATGCCTACATCACTCACCTGGACAGCCGCCGCAGCCGCATCGAGGTATGGCTCCAGCGCGGGGACGGCCGCATCGAGCTGCCGATCCTGCGGGTCTCGAGGCCGGACGTGACCGCCGACTCCCGGCAGTCGGCCGTGAGCCACGACGACTCCGGCTTTCTGGCCGAGATCGAGTCGCCCGTGCCGGCCGGTGGCCGTACGGGACGCTGGACGCTGCGTGCCCGGGTCACGGCTCGCGGAGTGACGCGGGCGGGCCGGATGACCGGCGCACGGCGGGCGGGAGAGCGGACCTTCGAAGCGGACGGTTTCACCGTGGCGCTGACCCGGGACCGTGGGCTCGCACTGCACCGCACCGACCCCGCGGACCACGCCGGGGACGCCGACGCCTCGAGGGGAGACAGGGTCACCGGCGTCCAGTGGACCGATGCCCACGAACTGGTGCTGACCGGAACAGGCGACGGCGATGCCCACGGCGAGGGCAACGTGATCACGTTGGTGCGCGGACACGAGCGGCACACGTGGCCGGTCCACCGCGAGGGCGGCCGCTGGACGGCGATCATCGGTAAGACGACCCGGGGGCTGCCCGCGTGCGATGGCTTCGCACCAGGACTGCCGCTGCGCAGCGGCGTCTGGCGGGTGCTGACCGGTGGGGAGCCGGTGCGGCTGGACCACGCCCTGGTCGCCGACCTGCCGGAGCCGCACCTCACCGCGGTCCACGAGATCTCCCTGCGGACCAACCGGTCCGCCGAGCTCCGCCTCGCCGTACGGCCCGGCCTCGGCCCGCACGAACGCGGGCCGTACGCCACGCGCAGACGCCGGGAGGCGGCCCGGCGGCGCACCACCCGGCTCGTCGACGCGGCTCTCTTCGACAGCTACGGCGGCGGGCAGTACTCGTGCAATCCCCGCGCGATCTCCGAGGAGCTGGCGCGGCGCCGCCCCGATATGGAGCTGATCTGGGTGACCCGCGATGGACAGTTCACCGTGCCCGCCGGGGTGCGCACGGTCCTGTACGGCTCACGCGAGCACGAGGAGGCCCTGCACACCTGCCGCTTCATCGTAGCCAACCGGCGCACCCAACCCGGCTGGTACGTCAAGCGGCCCGGCCAACTGTTCGTGCAGACCTGGCACGGCACCCCGCTCAAGCGGCTGGGCCGCGACCTCGCGGGCATGCGGTACGCCCAGCGGGTGCGCGAGGAGGACCTGGGGCGCTATGTCGCGACATGGGATGTGATGCTCGCGCCCAATCCGTTCTCGACGCCGATCCTGCGCCGGGCCTTCGGTTACACGGGCGAGATGCTGGAGTCCGGATATCCCCGCAACGACCTGCTGCTCCGGCCGGAGTGCCGGCGGCAGGCCAGGGAGCGCCTGGGCGTTCCCGAGGACCGGCGGGTGATCCTCTACGCGCCGACCTGGCGGGACGACGAGATGGGCGGCGCCGCCAAGGTGTCCCATGCCGACAAGGAGCCCAGGGCCGCCGGGCCGCCGGGGTTCGATCTCGGTGACGTGGTCGGGCCGCTGACCGGGGGGCTGGGCGCGACCGACATGCTGCTGGTCCGGGCGCACTACCTGGTGGCCGACCGTGTCACACTGCCCGCCGACGCCCTCGATGTGTCGAGATTTCCTGATATGGCGGATCTGCTGGCCGCAGCCGACGTGCTGGTGACCGACTACTCGTCGGCGATGTTCGATTTCGCCTGTACGGGCAGACCGATGGCCTTCCTCACCCCGGACCTGGAACGCTATCGGGACGAGGTGCGAGGTTTCTACTTCGACTTCGAGGCCGAGGCGCCGGGCCCCATGGTCAGGACAGCCGACGATCTCCTCCAGATCCTGAAATACGACGATTTCACGTCGTACAAAGCCAAATATCAGGAGTTCAGCGAAAAGTTCTGCCCATGGGATGACGGGCACGCTTCCGCGCGAGTGGTGGCGCGCATGCTGTCATGAGGCGGCGGAGCGGGCGACCGTACGAGATCGTGCTGCCGGCGGCCCTCGCGCTCGTCGCCGGCCTGTGGGACCTGGGGTCGCCACCGATCTGGCGCGACGAGGCCGCGACGCTGAGCGCGGCCGTCCGGACGCCGCATCAGCTGCTCCACCTGCTCCAGACGGTCGACGCGGTCCACGCCCTCTACTACGGGCTCATGCACGTCGTCGTCACGCTGTTCGGGACCGGAGAGGTGGTGATGCGGCTGCCCTCGGTCGCGGCCGGAGTGCTGGCCGCCGCCGGAGTCGGCGCCCTCGGCCGGGCGCTCGGCCATCCCCGGGCCGGCCTGTACGGCGGCGTGATGATGGCCACGATGCCGATCTTCTCCCGCTACGTCCAGGAGGCCAGGCCGTACCCGCTGACGATGGCCGCGGCCATCGGCGTGACCCTGTTGCTGCTGCGTGCGGTGCGCAGGCCGTCCGCCGGAGCCTTCGCGTTGTACGGCGTCGCGCTGGCCGGGCTGGGTTACCTCAGCCTGTTCGCGTTCCTGGTGGCGGGGGCCCACGGCGGCTATGTGGCGCTGTCGAAGGGGCCGGTGTGGCGCTGGTGCGCGGCCGCTGCGGGGGCCCTGGCCGTCGTCGGACCGCTGGCCTGGTTGGCGTCGCGGCAGACCGCCCAGATCGGCTGGATTCCCCGGCCCGGTCCCGCGGAGGCGGGCCTGCTCGCCGTACGGCTCTTCGGCGATGTCGGCGCCGCGCATCCGGCCTGGCTCGGGATCGCCCCGCTGACCTGGGTGCTCGCCCTGCTCGGCGGCGCGCACTGCCTGCGGCGCGGTGGCGACCGGCGTGATCTCCTCGCGCTGACGCTGCCGTGGCTGCTCGTGCCGCCGCTGGTGCTGCTGATCGTCTCGTGGACGTTCCGGCCCGTCTACGTGTTCCGCTATGTGTTCTGCTGCCTTCCCGCCGCCGCACTGCTGGCCGGGGCGGGGCTCGCGGCGCTGCTCGCCGCGTCGCGTGCCATGCCGCCGGCCGCGCCGCTTCGGCGGGCCGCGGTCGCCGTGCCGGCGGTGGTCTGGCTCGGCCTGGCGATCCCCGGCCACCTCGCCACCCGCGGCCCCGACGGCAGGCAGGACGACCCGCGCCCCGCGATGGCGCTGCTCGCTTCAGCCGCCCGGCCGGGCGACGGGGTGCTGTTCGCCCCCGCCAAGGTCAGGAAGTTCGCTGTGGTGTATCCGGGGATCTTCGAACGCCTCGACGACGTGGCGCTGGCCCGGTCACCCGAGCGCGATGGCAGCTTCCACGGCCGGGAGGTCGGTCGCCGGGTGCTCGCCGCCCGCCTCGCCGGACTGCGCACCCTCTGGGTGGTCGGTCACACCGGGAAGGCCGCGCTTTCGAGTAAACGGCTCGACCTGCTGCACCGATCGTTCGTCCCGACCGGCCGATGGACCTTCCGCGGCATGTTCGTCGCCCGTTACAACGGCACCCCCGGCCGGGGTGCGGGTCAGGAGTGGCCGGACAGCTCGAAGGGCGCCGCGGTGGGGAAGTAGGCCTCCAGGAACTCGGCCAGCAGGGCGTCCTGCTCGCCCGTGGTCGGGGCGGTGTCGTTGAGGCAGAACGCGTCATGCCTGCGGCGCGCCAGCATCCGGCGCAGCTTGGCCGGTGTCTTGGGCACCGCCAGATCCACATACGTGTAGTCCACGGTCCCGGGCACCGCACGCCCGTTGAGATAGGCGTAGTAGTGCGCCAGCGAGGAGACCGCCGAGATATCGGAGGTCGTACGGAACGTGCTGCGCGCCGTCGCCTCGAAGTCGGCCGCGAACCGCTCCTCCAGTTCGTACATGAGCGACCTGCGCAGCGCGTACGGCACATGCTTGAGCTTCTGGGTCAGCGTCCGGCCGGACAGGTCCTCCAGGACGCGGCGGTTGTTCATGCCCGCGGCGTGGACCGGCGACTCCTCGTGCTCGGGTGCGCCGAACGGGACGTGCACAGAACTGGGAAAGAAACGGGTCACCCCGTTCGCCTCGAAGAACATCCGCGGTGACAGCGGCCGGCCGAGGAAGAAGTCGTCGTTCAGGTAGAGGAAGTGCTCCGACAGTCCCTCGATGTGATGGAGCTGCGTCTCGATCGCGTGGGAGTTGAACACCGGCAGCACCGAGGGGTCGGTGAAGATCTCCTTGTGGTCGACCACGGTCACCATCGGGTGCGAGCCGTCCAGCCACGGGGGCGTCTGCCCGTCGGTCACGATCCACACCCGGTTGATCCAGGGGGCGTACGTCCACAGCGAGCGCAGCGAGTAGCGCAGCTCGTCCCTGCTGGTGAACCGCGCCTCGGTCGTGGCCATCTCGCTGATCCCGTCGCGGACCGCCCGCATTCCGCCGAGCGCCTGGTCGCGGCGGGCGCGCCAGGCCGGGTCCGCGCCGTCGACCCAGGTGTAGACGGCGTCGATCGGGAAGTCGATGTCGTCGAGCAGGCGCCGGGTGAACTCGGGCCGGGTCGGATAGACGCGCTCGCGCCGGGCGGCCGACACGAGCGTGTTGAACAGCTCCTCGCCGCCCTCCACGATCTCGCCGTCCGCCGGGACGACGTCACAGGCGCCGTTCGGCCGCGGCGCCACCAGCGTGTCGCCCTCGCGTGACCAGAACTCCAGGTCGCAGCCCTGCTCGGCACCGAGCTTCAGCGTGCGCGACGGACTGGTGAAGTGCATCGCCAGCCGTACGATCGGTGCGTTCTGCAGGGTGGCGGCCGCGCGCCGGATGGGGCGCAGCTGCTCGGCGCCCCGCGAGCCCTGCTTGCCGTACGGCTGCGGCGCCGCGAGCAGTGGAATGGCGCCGCAGTGGGCGAGCGCGGCGAGCGCACGGGCGCGCTCGCCGACCTCGACCGCGACGACCGGGGGGCGGCCGGGCGCCGGCCGGACGCAGAAGAAGCCCACCCCGGCCCCGGAAAGCAGCGAGCAGACCAGGTCGAGCGTCTCGCGCCGGGCCTGCAACGGGCTCGCGTCCGCGCGGACCAGTGCGGCTCGCGGCGTGGCCTCCCACAAGGGCAGCCGTCTCTGCAGCCGCCGATACAACGTGACAACCGGCATGGTCCCCCCTATGCACACGGAATGTAATCGATCGGCTACCAGTTTGGAGGATGATTTACCTAGTTCCCCGCAACGGTCAAGAACTTGCAACGAGATGGCCCGTCTGTTTCCGATTTGCATGTGATCAGCTACCGACTGTAGTCATCCTTACTGCATGGGAGGTTTCACGCTCGACGACATCATGGCGGCACGCAAGCCGAGAGACTCGTGGTGGACCGTCTTCATGGTCGATCCGCTCGCCTGTCGGCTGGCGTTGTTCGTGGCGAACCACACCAAGATCACGCCTAACACACTGACCCGGCTGTCGATGCTGGGCGGCCTCGCCTCGGCGGTGGCGTTCCTGGAGGGCGCGCTGATCCTGGGGGCGGCGCTGTTCTACCTGAGCTTCATGGTCGACTGCATGGACGGGAAGATCGCCAGGCTCAAGGGCACCGGCACACCGTTCGGCCTCTGGCTCGATTACGTCGGAGACCGCATCAGGGTGGTCTGCTGCGCCTTCGGCCTGGGGTTCGGGGAGTACTCCAGATCGGGGGACAGCGACTACCTGCTGGCCGCCGTCGGCGTCGTACTGCTCGACCTGTTCCGTTACATCAACGGTCCGCAGCTCAAGCGGGTCAAGGACGCCACGCGCAACCTGGCCCAGGCGCGAGTCGACGGGGACTGCGTCTTCGTGGAGAGCGTGCTGGGCAGCCGGCCGCGCACCGAGGTCGGGCGGCTGGCGGACGAGGTCGAGGACGGCCGCACGCTCATCGACCTGCAGAAGGAGTTCCACGCGCGGTTCCCCTGGTACGACCGGTTCCGCGTGTTCCTGGTCCGGCGGCGGGTGCGTACGCACATCGTCAGCGGGATCGAGTTCCATGCCGCGGTGTTCGTGGTGGCCCCGGTGCTCGGATCATGGGCGCTGGTGCCGGTCTCGATCGGAGCCGGCGCGCTGCTGCTGGCCTTCGAGATGTTCCTCGTCTACCGCGTATGGCTGGCGGCCCGGCAGATCCCGCAGGGCGCGCCGGAGAGGGAGAAGATCCTTGTCTGATTCGACCGGGCCTTACTGAGTTGGCACTCATCACGGGGGGATAGATCATCATGCAGTCCGACAGACCGATCTTCGTCGTCGGTTGCCCGCGTTCCGGGACCACCATGCTGCAGCTCATGCTGCACTCACACCCGCGCATCGCCGTACCGCCGGAGACCCGGTTCCTGGTCCCGGCCTACTTCTCGCGACGCGCGTACGGCGACATGCGGCTCGCGGACAACCGCCGCAGGCTCGCCACCTGGATCGCCGAGGGGCGCAACACCAAGTTCCGCGAGCTGGGGCTGGACTCGGGGGAGTTCGTTCACGCCGCCATGCTCGGGCCGGGCAGCTTCGGCTCGGTCATCGGGATGGTCTTCAAGTGCTACGCGGAGCGGTTCGGCAAGCCGCGCTGGGGGGACAAGCGGCCGAGCTACTACCGGCACGTCGAGATGCTGATGCGCATGTTCCCCGACGCCCAGTTCGTCCACCTGGTCAGGGACGGCCGCGACTGCGTCGCCTCGCTCAAGGAGATGCCCTGGTACAAGCCGGACACCTTCCACGCGGCGGCCAACTGGGCCGAGGCGATCGACTTCGGCCGCCGCCACGCGCGCAAGCTGCCGGAGGACAGCTTCTACCAGCTCCGGTACGAGGACCTGACCGCAGATCCGGAGACCGAGCTGAAGAAGCTGTGCGCCTTCATCGGCGAGGAGTACGACCCGGCGATGTGCGAGCCGCGCCACATCGCCGAGATGGCGGTGCCCAAGCACAAGGTCTGGCACAGCAACACCCACGGCGAGGTCACCACGGCCCACGCCGGCAAGTGGGTCGACAAGCTGGAGCCGTGGGAGATCTCGCTGTGCGAGGAGGTGCTGGGCGAGCGGCTGAGCTCGCTCGGATACGAACTGACCGGCGCGCCGCGGGCCGACCGCGACCACGTCGCCGCCTTCAAGTCGGCGGTGAGCAAGCGCCGTACGGCACGGGCGCGCAAGTACAACCGGGACCGGCTGACCCGGCTGCGCGAGCCCGGTCCGATCGCCGCCCTGCTCACCGATGGTCAGCGCATGCTCGCCGGCCTCCCCAGGCAGCGGTCGGGCGAACTGCTGCCCCGCTGAACGACGCCGTTCCCCAACCCCCTCCACCCCCACCCCACGAGATCACGCCCGGCGACGGAAACGGCGGAGCAGGTGGATCACGGCCGCGAGCGCGGCCAGCGCGGTGAGCACGGCCGCCGGGACGGCGATCCGCCGCGCCAGCGGCCCGCCCGCGAGCTCCAGCAGGTCGAGCTCCTGTTCCTCGGCCGTGCGGTGACTCAGCGGAGAGCCCGTATTTCTCGGCTCGGCGGCCGCCGGCGCGGGGGCCGCCGGAGGAGAGGGCGCCTCCTTCGGCGCCGGGGACTCCGGCTCCGTCTCGGGCCGCTCCTCCTCGAAGAGCCCCGCGAGGTTCGCGGCGAAGCGGTCGATGAGCTTGCCACCGACATCGGCCAGCATGCCCCGGCCGAACTGGGCCGGCCGCCCGGTGACGTTGAACGAGGTCTCCACGAGCACCCGGGTTCGCCCGTCCTCGGCGGAGAGCCGGGCGGTCACCTCAGCGTTCGCGGTGCCCGGGCCGCGGGTCTCCCGGCCCGCGGCCCGGAGCGTCAGCGTACGCGCGTCCGGATCGACGTGTTCGAACGCCGCGCTGCCCCGGTAGACGATGGTGATCGGGCCGACCTTCACCCGCAATCGGCCGGTGAAGGCATCGCCGTCGACCGACTCCAGGGTCGCGCCGGGCAGGCACGGCGCGACCCGTTCCGCGTCAAGGAAGACCGGCCAGGCCCGCTCGACCGGGACGGGAACCATGAACTCGTGCTCGAACCGCAGCGCCACGACCGGACTCCTTTCTGAGGTTCCGAACCGGTTCCGGTGACCGGACGGTGTTTCCTGGGAGCTGGTTCCCGGGTTCCTAGACCGCGCAGGCGGCCAGGAGGGCCCGATGCGTGAGCACCCGGGACAGATGCGCCCGATAGTCGGGCCGGGCGTGCAGGTCACCGGGGGGATCGGTGCCCTCGGCCGCCTGTTCCGCCGCCTCCCGCAGCGCGCCGTTCCGGTCTGCCGCCGCGCCGCGCACCGCGGCCTCCACGGCGACCGCCCGGATCGGGGTCGGGCCCATGTTGGTCAGCGCGATCCGCGCCTCCGCGACGGTCCCGTTCGACCGCCGTACGGCCGCCGCCACCCCGACCGTCGCCCACGCCTGGGCCGTACGGTGGAACTTCTCGTAGTGGAAGCCCCACCCCGGGCCGAGTTTGGGCACGCGGGCTCCGACGAGGATCTCCCCGGGTTCCAGGGCCGGTTCGAGATAGTCGACGAAGAAATCGGCCGCCGGGACGATCCGCTCCCCGGAGGACGACCGGACCACGAGGTCCATGTCGAGGGCGAGGGCCACCGAGGGCAGGTCGCCTGCCGGGTCGGCGTGCGCCAGCGATCCGCCGAACGTGCCGCGGTGCCGTACGGCCCGGTCGGCGACGGTCGCGGTCGCCAGCGCGACCAGCGGGCAGTGCTCGTTGACGACCGGCGACCGGACCACCTCGTGGTGCGTGGTCATCGCGCCGATGAACACGTGGTCGCCGTGGTCGGCGATGCCGCGGAGCTCGGCCACGCGCCCGATGTCGATCAGCGTGGTGGGGTAGGCGAGCCGCAGCCGGAGCAGCGGCAGCAGCGACTGGCCGCCGGCGAGCACCTTGGCCTCCTCCCCGGCGTCGCCGAGCACGGCCAGGGCCTCCTCCAGCGACGACGGCCTGGAGTAGTCGAACGACGCGGGAATCAAACCGATGCTCCTTCCTCTGCGCTGGGCGCCCGGTCGTGGAGGGCCCGCCACACCCGTTCCGGGGTGCACGGCATCCGCACGTCGCGTACGCCGTACGGGCGCAGCGCGTCCACGATCGCGTTGACCACGGCCGGGGTGGAGGCGATCGTGCCGGCCTCGCCGACGCCCTTGACCCCGAGCGGGTTCGAGGTCGCCGGGGTCTCGGTGCGGTCGGTGACGAACACGGGCAGGTCGGTGGCGGACGGCAGCAGGTAGTCGGCCATGGTCGTGGTCAGCAGGTTGCCGTCGGCGTCGTACACCGCCTCCTCGAACAGCGCCTGGGCGATCCCCTGGGCGATGCCGCCGTGCACCTGTCCCTCGACGATGAGCGGGTTGACCACCTTGCCCACGTCGTCGACGGCCACATAGGACCGGATCGTCGTCGCGCCGGTCTCGGTGTCCACCTCGACCGCGCACAGGTGCGTCCCGTGCGGGAAGGAGAAGTTGTCGGGGTCGAACGTCGCCTGGGCGTCGAGCCGCGGCTCGAACCCCTCGGGGAGGTCGTGCGCGGCGAACGTGGCGAGGGCGATCTCCTGGATCGTCCGCTCCGTCGTGGTGCCGCGCACCCGGAACCGACCGTCGGTGAACTCGACGTCGTCGGGGGAGGCCTCCATCATGTGGGCCGCGACCTGCCGGGCCTTCTCCCGCACCTTCTCGCACGCCTGCACCAGGGCGATGCCGCCGACGGAGAGCGAGCGGGAGCCGTAGGTGTCCATGCCCTTGTGCGACGAGGCCGTGTCGCCGTGCAGTACCGAGACGTCCTCGAACGGGACGCCGAGCGCGTCTGCGACGATCTGGCTCCACGCGGTCACGTGACCCTGGCCGTGCGGGCTGGAGCCGGTGACCACCTCGACCTTGCCGGTCGGGAGCATCCGGACCTCGGCGTGCTCCCAGCCGCCCGCGCCGTACGACAGGCTGCCGAGGACCCGGCTCGGCGCCAGGCCGCACATTTCGGTGTACGTCGAGATGCCGATGCCGAGCTGGACGGGGTCGCGGCGGTTGCGCCGATCGGCCTGTTCCGCCCGCAGCTCGTCGTAGCCGAACAGCGCGAGCGCCCGGTCGGTGGCCGCCTCGTAGTTGCCCGAGTCGTAGGTCAGGCCGCAGATCGTCGTGTACGGAAACTCCGCGTGCCGGATCCAGTTGCGGCGTCTGACCTCCATCGGATCGAGCCCGAGCTCGGCCGCCAGCTCGTCCATCGCGCGTTCGATCGCGAAGGTGGCCTCCGGTCGGCCCGCGCCCCGATAGGCGTCGGTCGGCATCTTCGTGGTGAAGACGCCGGTGCAGGTGAAGTCGTAGGCGTCCATCTTGTAGATGCCGCCGTACATGAACGCGCCGAGCAGCGGGACGCCGGGCGTGACCAGCATCAGGTAGGCGCCCATGTCCGCGAGCAGGTCGACCTTGACGCCGCGGATCCTGCCGTCGCTTTCGGCGGCCACACTGATCCGCTGGAGCTGGTCGCGGCCGTGGTGCACGGTCAGGTTGCCCTCTGATCGCGACTCGGTCCACTTGACCGGGCGGCCGAGACGGCGGGTGATCAGCAGGCAGAGCACCTCCTCTGCCGTCACCTGCAGCTTGGAGCCGAACCCGCCGCCCACGTCCGGGGCGATCACGCGGAGCTTGTGCTCGGGGATCCCCGTGGTCAGCGCGAGCATGACCCGCAGGATGTGCGGGATCTGCGTCGCCGAATGCAGGGTGAACCCGTCGCCGTCGGTCTGCGCCACGACGGCGCGCGGTTCCATCGCCGAGGGGATGAGCCGCTGCTGGACGAAGGTCCTGTCGATCACGACGGGCGCGTCGCGGAACGCGCCCTCGACGTCTCCCTGGGCGAACTTCCAGGTGAACGCCCTGTTCCCGGCCTCGTGGACGGTCGCGGAGCCCTCGGTCAGCGCCTCGGTCATGTCGAGCACGGGGTCCAGCGGCTCGTAGTCGATCTCGATGGCGTCCAGCGCGTCCGCCGCCCGGTAGCGGTCGGTGGCGATTACGCAGGCCACCGCCTCGCCCACGTAGCGGACCTCGTCCACGGCCATCGGCGGGTGATCGGGGATGACGATGTCCTCGGTCACCGGCCAGGCGCACGGCAGGCTGCCCTGCTCGGCGGCGAAGTCCCGGCCGCTGAACACCGCCACCACGCCGGGCCGGCCGCGCGCGGCCGAGACGTCGACGCGGGTGATCCGCGCATGCGCCAGCGGACTGCGCAGGAACGCCACATGGAGCATGCCGGGAAGCTGGATGTTGTCGGTCCACTGGGTGCGGCCGGTGACCAGCCGCGCGTCCTCCTTGCGCCGGCGGGCCCTGCCCACCTCGCCCATCGTGCCGGCCGGCGCCGTGTCCGTTTCGGTCACCGCGAGGTCACCCCCATCTCCTCGGCGCCTCGCCGTACGGCACGGACGATGTTGCAGTAACCGGTGCACCGGCACAGGTTCCCCTCCAGGCCCTGGCGGATGGCCTCGTCCGAGGGGTCGGGGTCGTCGTTGAGCAGGTCGATCGCGGCCAGGATCATGCCGGGCGTGCAGTAGCCGCACTGGAGGGCGTGTTCCTCGTGGAAGGCCCGCTGCATGGGGTGCCAGTTCCCGTCGCTCGCCAGGCTCTCGATGGTGACGATCTCGCTCTCATCCGCCTGTACGGCGAGCACCGAGCAGCTCTTCACGCTCCTGCCGTCCATGAGCACCGTGCACGACCCGCAGTTGCTGGTGTCGCAGCCGATCGGGGTGCCGGTCTTTCCCAATCGATCTCTCAGGAAGTGGACCAGGAGCGTTCGCGGTTCCACGTCTTCTTCGTAGGTGATGTCGTCGACCTTGACGGTGATCCGGGGCATGACGTCCTCCCCAAAAGCGGTGAGACCGGATATCAGCGAACGTACGCTCCGTATCCGTTTGGTCAAGCCCCCCTCATCACTTGGACGACGATCGGTCTCACTCGTCAGCGGGCCCGTCAGGACTCACACCGGTCCTGCCCATGTCGGGGTGATGCGTTTCCGCGCCGACCGTCACCGCAGCGGGAAGGGAACGCCGTGCTGGTCGGCGGGGCGGGGGCCGAAGACGCGGCGGTCCCGTTCGTCGATCCGCACGTCGTTGATGCTCGCCTCCCGCCTGCGCATCAGCCCGTTCTCGTCGAACTCCCACAGTTCGTTGCCGTAACTGCGCCACCACTGACCGTCGGCGTCGTGCCATTCGTACTGGAAGCGTACGGCGATGCGATCACCGGTGAAGGCCCAGAGCTCCTTGCGTAGCGCGTAGTCCAGTTCCCTGGCCCACTTGCGGGTGAGGAATCGCCGGATCTCCGCACGCCCGGAGAGGAACTCGTCCCGGTTGCGCCAGACGGAGTCGGGTGTGTAGGCGAGGGCGACCCGTTCGGGATCGCGGGTGTTCCAGGCGTCCTCGGCCGCCTGGACCTTGACGCGGGCGGTCTCCTCGGTGAAGGGAGGCACGGGTGGCTTCATATCGACATACCTCTTTTCGAGTTCTGGGCGGAAAGGTATAGGCGGGAAACGTCAAACGGGAAGTTCTGGCCGGAAAACGGATGGAGTGGAGCGCGGAACCGGTACGGGCGGGTTGAACCTGGAGTGATCCACGAATGTCCATCGGAACGGGGTCGCGCCGATCACCTGCAGGACCGAGTCCACCTCGAACTCGACGAACCGCTGGGCATCCGGCACGCGTCCGGGATCCCACTCCACCCGTGCCCGGCCGGTCAAATGGAGTGCGTCCCCGGTCGTCCAGTCGAGGAAGAGCAGTCCTGCCGCCGGATTGAGCTCCAGGTTGCCGAGGGTCATGTACATCAGGTTTCCCGCGTAGTCCGGGAAGAGCAGCCGTCGTTCATCCACGACCTGGACGAATCCGGGGTTGCCACCCCGGTGCGACACGTCCGAGCCGAACCCGTCGGCGTGGGTGGCGATGAAGAACGTGTCGGCGTCGCGGATCATCGCCTGCTGCCCCACGGTCAGGGCGGTGCCGTCGTACGCCGTCCGTGCCGTGGTCGGCGCCTCCTCGGTCAGCTCGCGGCGCTGCAGATACTTCGGGCAGTTCGCGTACACCTGATCGGTCCGCAGCAGCAGCCGGTGACCGTCTCTGCGGGCTCGGCCGTTGGCCCGCATCCGCCGCCGGGTCATCGGCTCGATCGCCAGTGTCCCGAGATCGTGCTCGGTGTCGAAGAGCCCGGCCAGCGGCGCGTCGGGCAGTGCGTCGATCACGATGGCGCGCTCGCCGACGGCCGTGACGAAGCCCGGCGGGCCGGTCAGCGCCGCCGCCCAGACGCGACCGTCCCCGTCGGGGGCGCCGATGACGATCATGCGCTGGTCGCGCAGGAACTCCGCCGCCCTGGCGGGGATCTCCGCGCGTACGCGGGCCGAGCCGTGCTCCGCCAGTCGCACGCCGGCCCCGCGCTGGATCGCGACCTCGCCGGGATGCCGCACGGGTCCTCCTTTCTCTTACGGCTCTGCCGTACCGGACTCGATCAGAAGAAACCGCAGGTGGGGGCGGCGGCGGTCGGGGCAGGGCGGACGTCGGCCCCGCTCGGCGCGTAGATCTCCAAGCGAATGCCGTCGGGGTCCTCGAAGAACACGCCACCGGAGGAGGCGCCCTCGCCGTGCGGCACGATCCCGTCATGGTGGAGCCTGGCCCCACTCTCGCGGATCACGGCCTCCGCCCGGCGGACGGTCTCGATGTCCGGTACCTCGAAGGCCAGGTGGTGCAGACCGGGCCGGGCGGGGGAGAAAGCGCCCTCGCTCTGCTGCCAGAGCGTCAGCATCAGTTTCCCTTCGCGGCCGAGGAACGCGTACCGGCGGCCCTCCTCGTGTGACTCGCCGAGCACCTCGAAGTCGAGGACCTTCCGGTAGAAGTCCACCGACCTGCTGAGGTCGGTGACGTTGAGCCCTACGTGTCCGGTTCTCAAGCTCACAGCAACTCCTGTTCGCACAGTTCTAACGGAACCATCCGTTAGACACGAGGAGCAATCTAACGGATGGAAGGCAAAAAGTCCATTAGAAGAGGGTTGCGGTGAGCCGGGGCACGGATGCGACGTGCCGGTGCGGTGGGTTCGGCCGCGTCGAGCCGTACCGCCGAAGGTGGTCTTACGGCTCGGGCGGGAATGCGGAGAAGCCAGGCCGAGGATTCAGCGGTCGGCACTGTGCTGGCGGTAGTGCCGGGCCGCGCGAGCACGATTGCCGCAGGCCACCGAGCACCACTCCTGTCGCGGATGCTCCTTGACGAAATAGAGCACGCAGCGGGGTGCGGGGCAGGTCCGCAGCTTCTCGCGGTACGGCCCGGCGAGCAGTTCCACCGCCGAAGCGGCGAGCACGGCTCTGATCCGCTCGGACTCCCCGGCCGGCACCGCGGGGACGACATGGGCGACGGGAACGTCATCGTCCGGCCAGTCCAGCATCGGCGCCACCGGAACCGCCATCGCCGTCGCGTTCACCAGGTCGAGTGACGGGCGGAACGGCGGCAGTCGGTCGGCGTCCGCGGCGCTGGCGGGACCCGGGGAGACGGCTCGCGCGAACAGCGCGCGGATGGCCTGCCGAAGCTCGACGATCTCATCCCGCAGGGTCTCCGTGGCCGTGAACGAGTCTGGATCGACTCTCAGTGCGGCGGCGTGCTCCCGGCACCAGGTGGTCGTTTCCGCGACGTCCGCCAGCCTGTCGACCGGTCCGGTCCGCAGCATGCCGATCGTGCTGACGAACTCCAGAGCCAGAAGGGCGGACACCGGGTCAGTCTAACGTGATCTGGGCGAGTTTCCCGTGAGGCGGGATTTCCTGTGAGGCGGATACACGAGTTCGGCGGCGCTGACCCATGGTCAGTGGTCGGTGATCAGTGCCGCACTATCTTGACGATGATGGCGACGAACGCGGCGAACCCCAGCCCGCCGATGAGCACGGGTGCCATGACGACGGGATCGGGGGCGGGGCCGGTCAGGTAGCGGATGCCGATGCCGATGAACAGCAGGCCGCTGAGCAGCGCCATCCAGTCGGTCCGGTGGACCCGGCGGGGGCGCTCGGCCTTCCGGTCGGGCAGCGCGGACCGGTCATGCGTCATGGGCAGGTCAGGCGGCACGGCGCACCTCCACATCCCCGACCCCGGCCTTCACGTGGAGTTCGATCGTGGGCGCGTCCGACCTGCCGGTCGCCTCGGGCTCCAGGACCTGCTCGAACCGGACGTCCGTACCGTCCTCCACCTTGTGGTCGATCTTCACCTCGCCCACCCGGGTGTATCCGTGCACCTCCACTCGCGCGGCCGGGGGCACGATCACGGTGAGCTGCCCGATCGACACCGACGCGTTGAACCTGACCCGGGTGCCGGATCGGAGAGCGAGGTCGCTCAGGTCGAGACGGCCCTCGCCGATCCCGATCGTGTAGTCCGTCGTGGCCTGGGTGACCTTCACGGGGTGCCAGGCGAAGCTGCCGACCTTCTTGGGGACCCCGTTCATCGTCGATCCCGCGATGAGGACGAGGGCCACGATCGTGCCGGCGGTGACGAGCGCCGCGCCCCGGCCGAACCATGTCGCGATGAGCAGGCCCGCGCCGATCGTGACGAGGACCGCCCCGCCGATCACCGGCAGACTGACCGAACCGGTGCCCGACTGCTGCACCGTAACCATGATCCCTCCAATGACCAGGGCGAGGCAGATGGTGAGTCCGCCGATGAAAGACTTGGGCCGCTTGACCTTCACCCGGGCGGGGGGCGGCGTGACCGGCCGGTACGGCCCGGGCGTCACCGGCGGGTGCGGCCGTCGCGGGGCGTAGGGGCCGTGCGGGGCGTACGGTTCCCCGGAGGCGTAGCCGTACGTGCCGGCGCGTGCCTCCCGCGCCAGATCCGACAGCCGCCGGTAGCCGGGAGGCGCCGTGCTCTGGGGACCTGCGCCGGGGTGCCTCGGCCCGGCACGACCAGGCCCAAGGGACACAGGGTGATCCGGGGCGGGGTGATTCGGTGCGGGGCCGCCGGGGGTCGGCGGAGTCCGGGTGGTCGGCTCGCCGACGGAGGCCGAGACCGCGTCGGCGGATGCCGCTTCCCGTAGTGGCGAGACGCCCGCGTCGTCGGCGCCGGTTCGGCCGGTCGGGGTTGCGCCGGTCGGGGTTGCGCCGGTCGGGGGTGCGTCGGTCAGGGTTGCGTCGGTCGGGGGTGCGTCGGCCCCGGTTCCTTCGGTCCTCGTGTCGTCGGACCCGGTGCCGCCGGAAACCCCTTCGGAGACGTGCGGGCTCCCCGGGACGTGGATGCCGGGGGCCTGGAAGCGGGCCGTTCCGTCCGGTTGGTGTCGGGGCACCGCGTCGTACGGCTGCTCGGGAGGCACCGTGCCGTACGGCTGCTCCTGGAACGGCCGGGGGAACGTCGCGGTCGCCGGCATCGCGGGGGCCGGGGCCCCGGAGGGCCGCATGCCGCGCCGCCCGGTCGCCCGCTCCGGCATCGACTTGACCAGGGTTCGCAGGTCGACGCCGCGTGCGTGCGCGGCCAGCAGCACGATGGCCAGCAGCGTGCCGATCACGATGGTGCCCCTGTTGACCCCGCCGGACCCGACGTTGATGATCAGGCCGAGCGCGAAGACCGCCGCCATCAGCGCGAGCACGGTCTCGGCGTCGAACAGCCGGTGGGTCCACTGCTCCAGATGGCCGGGCTGCCCGCCGGGCCGTCGCATCAGCAGGAACGCGGCGACGTACAGCAGGATGCCGGTGCCGGAGGCGAGGACCAGCACGGCGAACCCGACTCGGAACAGCACCGGGTCCATCCCGGTGAACCTGCCGAGGCCCGCGCACACCCCGGTGAGCATGCGGCCGGAGCCGTCACGGCTCAGCACCTGCTCCGGCTCCGGCCCGGCGGCTGGATCCGGCCGGGGATCGGGGGCAGGGGTGGTCGGCGCTTCGGTCATGCTCCCATCCTGGCCGCGTCCGCCACCTGCGTGCCATCGGGGTAACCCCTGACTCATCCCCGACCTCTCCGGGGGCGGACCAGGGCGGCCCCTGATGCGAGGCGGGGCCGTGACGTGTGACGATGCTTGCCGAGATGTCTGAGATGCCTAACACGATGCCCAGCGCCCCGGAGGCGCACCGCCCCCGGCTGGTCCGGCCCATGACGGGCCGGGTGATCGCCGGGGTGGCCCAGGGCGCCGCGGCCCAGCTCCGGCTCGACCCGGTGGTCATGCGGCTGGCTTTCGTGCTGCTCACCATCGTCGACGGGCTCGGCTTCGTGGCCTACGCCGCGCTGTGGATGTTCACGCCGAAGGAGCAGCTCAAGGGACGCGTGCCCGGCCGGGACTGGGGGCAGCTCGCGGCGTACGCCGTGCTGTGGCTGGTGCTGGCGGCCTTCGGCTGGCTGACCGGCGCGCCCAGCGGGGGGTACGGCACCTGGCCGCTGGCCATCGGCGGCGTCGGCGCGTTGATCCTGTGGCAGCAGGCCGATCCGGACCGACGGCAGCGGTGGATGAGCGGCGCGGTCAAGCAGGTCAACGCGACCTGGGTCCGTACGGGCATCGGGGCGCTGCTGGTCGTCGTGGGGGCGATCGGCTTCCTCGCCGCGAGCGGCGAGCTGGCCAAGGCCAGCACCGGCCTCGTCTTCACCGCCGTCGTCGTCGGCGGCATTCTGATGATCGCCGCACCGTGGCTCGCCTCCCTCATCCAGGAGCTCCAGCGGGAGCGCACCGAGCGCATCAGACAGGAGGAACGGGCCGAGATGGCCGCCCACGTGCACGACTCCGTCCTCCACACGCTGACGCTGATCCAGCGCAACGCGCACGACGCGCGCGAGGTGACGCGGCTCGCCCGGTCGCAGGAGCGTGAGCTGCGCAACTGGCTCTACCAGCCCAAGCAGGACGCCGACGCCACGCTCGCCGCCGCCGTACGGAGAGTCGCGGCGGAGGAGGAGGACGCACACGGCGTGCACATCGAGGTGGTCTGCGTGGGCGACTGCGAGCTGACCGAGGGCCTGGTGGCCTTGCTCCACGCGGCGCGGCAGGCGATGGTGAACGCGGCGAAATACAGTGAGGCTTCGGTCATATCCGTCTACGCCGAAGTAGAGCCCGAGGAGGTGACGGTGTTCATCAGGGACCGCGGCAAGGGCTTCGTGCTCGACGACGTGCCGGAGGACCGGATGGGCATCCGGCAGTCGATCATCGGCAGGATGGAGCGGAACGGCGGCAGCGCCCGGATCAGGACCGAGCCCGGCGACGGGACCGAGGTCATGCTGACCATGAAGAGGAACCCGTGACCTCGGCGTCACGGTGACGAGTCGCGGTGACGATGAGGGAGTAATGAAGACCATTCGAGTGCTGATCGTCGACGATCACCGGCTGTTCCGGTCCGGGGTGCGCGCCGAGTTGGGGCCGTCGATCCAGGTGGTCGGCGAGGCGGAGGACGTGGATTCGGCGGTGCCGGCGATCGCCGAGTTGGCGCCCGACGTGGTGCTGCTGGACGTGCACATGCCGGGCGGTGGCGGCCAGGAGGTGCTGCGGCGGGTGCTCGGCTCCGGCTCCCAGGTACGCTTCCTCGCGCTGTCGGTCTCGGACGCCGCCGAGGACGTGATCGGGGTCATCCGGGGCGGGGCCAGGGGTTATGTCACGAAGACCATCAGCGGCGCCGAGCTGACCGACGCGATCATCCGGGTCTCCGAGGGCGACGCGGTCTTCTCCCCGCGGCTGGCCGGCTTCGTGCTCGACGCGTTCGCCTCGACCGAGGCGCCGCCCATCGATCCCGAGCTCGACTCGCTCACCCAGCGGGAACGCGAGGTGCTGCGGCTCATCGCGCGCGGCTACGCGTACAAGGAGATCGCCAAGGAGCTGTTCATCTCGGTGAAGACGGTCGAGACCCACGTGTCGAGCGTGCTGCGCAAGTTGCAGCTCTCCAACCGGCACGAGCTGTCACGCTGGGCCACGGCGCGGCGTCTCGTCTGACTCCCGGCCGGGGTCCCGGCGGCGAGGGAACACTGGCGAGGGAACGGCGGCGGGGCCGCGGAGGAGGACACGTGGGACGTACGGACCCGGTCGTGTGCTCCGTGGGGCTGCTCGCGGCCGCCAACGTGCTGAACAACCGGATCGCCAGACGCTGGGCGCCGCTGACGTCGGCCGTCACGACCGCCGCGCTGATCGGCCTGGCCCGGCGCGAGGGCCTGAGCCTCCGGGAACTGGGCATCGGGGCCGGGGATCTCGAGACTGGGGGTCTCGGAGCCGGGGATCTCGGTTCATGGGGGCGTGGTGCCCGCCTCGGCGGCGCGCTCGCCGCGGCGGTGGCGGCGGTCTACGCGGCCGGCGTCGCCCTGCCCCGGACCCGGCCGCTGTTCCTCGACGAGAGGGCACTCGCGCTCTCGCGCGGGCGCCTGGCCGAGGAGATCCTGCTCCAGGTGCCCGTGGGAACGGTCCTGCTCGAAGAGGTCGCCTTCCGCGGCGTCCTGCCCGCGCTGCTGGCGTCGCGCGGGCCGTTCTGCCGCCCGCTGCCGTCGCGTACGGCCGCCGCCGCCTCGGCCGCGCTCTTCGGGCTGTGGCACGTGCTGCCCGCGATGGACATGGCTCGCGCCAACCCGGCGCTGGGCCGCGTCGCCTCGGCGGAGCCGCCGGCCGAGCCGGGATCGGCGCAGGGGACGGTACGGCTGGTCGCAGGGACGGTCCTGTCGACGGGGGCCGCCGGATCGCTCCTCCACGAACTGCGCCGCCGTGGCGGGCTGCTCGCGCCGTCGCTGCTCCACCTCGCCACGAACTCGCTCGGCTACCTCGCCGCCCGGCTGGCCAGAAGGCTCGGCACGGAGCATCCGAGCTCCCGTGACGGCTAGGCGACGAAGATGCGGCGCCGTTGCTACGAGGCGCGCCTGTGCTGATATTCGCCGACCGCAGCCATGATCACACTGATGGGCACCACGGCGTCCTCTCGAGCCAGAGCCGCCTCCACCCATTCACGGATGAGCGCAGTGGGCTTGACCCCGCGATCCTTTGCCCGCTCCCGTACCTGATCCATGACCGCCTTCGGCAGCCGCAGCGAAGTGACGATCATCACCTCGTCGGCAGGCACCGGTTCACGTGGAACCACGATTACGGTGCGGTCGGATCCGTACGAGATCAGGCGGTGACCACGCGGTGGAACGCCTCGGCGTAGGTGCCCTCGGGGAGGCCGGCGGCGGCCGCGTTCTCGGCGAGCCATCCCTTCACCATGCCCTCCAGGTCGTCCATGTGCCCCGTCTGGCTCTCGTGCGCGCGCAGTGCGGCGATCTTGCGGTCGACCGTCGCTGTGACGTCCACGAAGTGATCTGGGGTCATCGTGCCGGACAGCCACACCTCCCGCACGGTCCACGCCGCCAGGCCCTCGTCCGCCAGCAGTTCGGGGAAGGCGTACGGATTGCGTGCGTCGGGGTAGACCGCGTCGAGGGTGGCGCCGCCGACCGCCCGGTGGTCGGGGTGGCTCGGGCCGAGGCGGACGTAGTTGCGCTCGGGCGTGGAGGTGATGACGAGGTCGGGCCGCACCTGCCGGATCACCCGGGCGATGTCGCGGCGCAGGCCGAGGGTCTGCTCGACCATCCCGTCCCGGTGGCCGAGGAAGCGGAGATCGGTGACGCCGACGCATTTGGCCGCGGCCGTCTGCTCGGCGCGGCGGAGCGCGGCCATGCCGCCGTTGTCGAACTCCCGGTCGAAACCACCCGCGTCGCCATCGGTGACCAGGCAGTAGACGACCTCCTTGCCGGCGTCGATCAGCTTGGCGACCGTACCGGCACCGCCGAAATCGATGTCGTCGGGGTGCGCCATGACCACGAGCACCCGCTTGAGCCCAGCCTCGTCCAGCATCTGCCGTCCTCCTCGTCTCGGCCATTCACCTTAAACGGGAAACAAAGGGATCGGGCGGACCGGCGGGCACCGGATGTCGGTGAACCGCCTTACGCTGTTGACGTGTCCACCGGAGCCGATGCCACCACCCACCCCTTGCTCGACGGCCTCAACGAGCAGCAGCGCGAGGCCGTCCTCCATCGGGGCAGTCCCCTGTTGATCGTCGCCGGAGCCGGATCCGGCAAGACGCGGGTGCTGACCCACCGCATCGCGTATTTGCTGGCCGAGCGAGACGTCCGGCCGGGGGAGATCCTCGCGATCACCTTCACGAACAAGGCGGCCCGGGAGATGAAGGACCGGGTCGAGCGGCTGGTGGGGCCGCGCTCGCGGGCCATGTGGGTGATGACCTTCCACAGCGCCTGCGTGCGCATCCTGCGGCGTGAGGCCAAGCGGCTGGGGTTCGCCTCGAGCTTCTCGATCTACGATCAGGCCGACTCCCAGCGGCTCATGGCGATGGTCTGCCGCGAGCTCGACCTCGATCCCAAGCGTTACCCGCCGCGTTCGTTCTCCGCCCAGGTCAGCAACTTCAAGAACGAGCTGATCGACTACGAGACGGCGGCCGAGCGCGCCGGGACGCATCTGGAGCGCACGCTGGCCGAGGCGTACCGGACCTACCAGCGGCGGCTGACCGAGGCCGGCGCGATGGACTTCGACGACCTGATCATGCTGACGGTCACCCTGTTCCAGCTCTTCCCCGAGGTGGCGGAGCACTACCGGCGGCGGTTCCGGCACGTGCTGGTCGACGAGTACCAGGACACCAACCACGCGCAGTACGAGCTGGTCCGCGAGCTGGTGGGGCGGCCGGAGCTGAAGACGGCCGACGGCGACGTGGTCCGGGAGGGCACCGGCGTCGAGCCGGCCGAGCTGGTGGTGGTCGGCGACGCCGACCAGTCGATCTACGCCTTCCGCGGGGCGACGATTCGCAACATCCTCGAGTTCGAGCGTGACTATCCGGCCGCGCGGACGATCCTGCTGGAGCAGAACTACCGGTCCACGCAGACGATCCTCAACGCGGCGAACGCGGTGATCTCACGCAACGAGAGCCGCAAGCCCAAGAACCTGTGGTCCGACCAGGGCGCCGGACCGAAGATCATCGGTTATGTGGCGGACAACGAGCACGACGAGGCGATGTTCGTCGCCCAGGAGGTCGACAGGCTCACCGACGAGCATGGGATCACGCCCGGCCAGGTCGCGATCTTCTACCGGACGAACGCCGCCTCCCGGGTGTTCGAGGAGATCTTCATCCGCACCGGCCTGCCGTACAAGGTCGTCGGCGGGGTGCGGTTCTATGAGCGCAAGGAGGTCAAGGACCTGCTGGCCTATCTGCGGGTCCTGGCCAACCCGAACGACACGGTGTCGCTGCGGCGCATTCTCAACGTGCCCAAGCGCGGCATCGGGGAGCGGGCCGAGGCGATGGTCGAGGCGTTCGCGAACCGGGAGCGGATCAGCTTCTGGGCGGGGCTGCAGCGGGTGGACGAGGCACCCGGCCTGGCCACCCGGTCGATCAACGCGATCAAGGAGTTCACGGCGCTGCTCGATCACCTGCGCAGCCGGGAGCTGTCGCCGGCCGAGCTGGCCGAGGAGGTGCTGAACGCCACCGGCTACCGCGCCGAACTGGAGGGCTCCCGCGATCCGCAGGACGAGAGCCGCCTGGAGAACCTCAACGAGCTGATCTCGGTGGCGGCAGAGTTCGGGGAGGCGAACCCGGACGGCACGCTGGTCGACTTCCTGGAGCAGGTCGCGCTGGTCTCCGACGCCGACCAGATTCCGGGCGGTCCGGAGGGGTCCGGGGGAGTCGTCCCCCCGAGCGAGCAAGGCCCGGACCGGGACGACCACGGCGGTGTCGTGACCCTGATGACCCTGCACACCGCGAAGGGCCTGGAGTTCCCCGTGGTGTTCCTCACCGGGATGGAGGACGGGGTCTTCCCCCACATGCGCTCGATGGGCGACCTGAAGGAGCTGGAGGAGGAGCGTCGCCTGGCCTATGTCGGCATCACCCGGGCGGAGCAGCGGCTCTACCTGTCCCGGGCCGCGGTCCGGTCCTCCTGGGGCGCGCCCTCGTTCAACCCCGCTTCGCGGTTCCTGACGGAGGTCCCCGGCGATCTCGTCGAGTGGCGTACGGACCCGGCCAAGGACGCCAGGTCGGCGGCGGTGTCCCGGGACGGCGTGGGATCACGCGCGTCTCGTACGGCTCCCGCTCCGGGGAAGAAGGGCGCGGGCAACGTACCGAACCTGGCCCCGGGGGATCGGGTCACCCACGACGCGTTCGGCCTGGGCACGGTGATCAGCGTCGACGGCGTGGGCCCCCGCGCCCAGGCGAAGATCGATTTCGGTGGCTCGGGTGAGAAGACGCTGCTCCTCGCCTACGCCCCGATCGAGAAGCTCTAGAGCATGGAAGCGGCGTCCGGCGGCGGCGTGGCCGTCCGCCGGACGCGTTGAGACCGGATCGCTCTCTGCCTCTCAGCGGCCGAGTCCCCGGTTCAGGTCGAGGAGCTGCGGCGTCTGCGGGACCTCGCCGTCGATGTCGGAAAGGTCGGCCACCTGGTCTGCCGGCGGCGGGGTGACCTTGATCTTCTTGCCCCAGCCGGTGAACCTGGCGTCGCTGGTGAGCGCCATCTGGATGCTCGTCTTCTTGATCTTCACCGTCTCGCGGGTCGAGGTGGTGACGCGGCGGACGAGGTTGTCCGTGCCCAGCCAGACCTTCCAGCTGATCCGCGACGCCTTCTCCTTGGCGCTCATGCCGTTCAGCTGCTTTCTCGTCGCCGGCGATGCCGACAGGAGCTGCTTCACCGTGATCGTGCCACGGTAGAGCGTGGTCTTGGCGCCGCCGATGACGCCGCCCCTGCCCCTCGCCTTCGTGGTCGAGAGGACCGTCTGGAGCGTGTTCGGGTCGAGGGGGTTGATGAGGAAGCTGCCGGAGAGCTCACGGGCCGGGTCGCCGCCCGGTGAGCGCAGCCAGGTCTTCCCCTCGGGCAGGAGGGAGTCGAACAGGTGGCCGGACGAGTAGGTCGTCTTGTTGACCGTGATCGTGTGGATCGGCTTGTTCAGGCCCTCCATCTCCTCCTCGTCGCCGAAGAGATCGCCCCAGTCGGCCTTGAGGGTGATGTCGGACGCGGTGACACCGGTGCGGCCGAATCCGACGGTGCCCTTGCTCCGCAGCTTGACCGAGGTCAGGCCGCCCACATCGATTTTGCTGACCGACGTGAAATGCACGCCGCGGCCGGTGACGAACTGCTTCTTCAGCGCGGTGACCGGCTTGGCGGCGGGAGCTTGCGCATATGCGGGCGCGGCCAGCGCGGGAGTCACCACGCCGACGGTAGCCGTACATGCCAAAGTGGCGATTAATCGCCTCATGAGTCATTCCTCCCGTAATACACCCCATCTATCGGGGGTGACCGGGACATTCTGGCGGGTAATGATCACAGTAAAGTCACAAAGGTTGGGATTTGCTGTGGATTTACCGTGGATTATCTGATGCCTTTTGGTTATCATTTCGCGCACGAATATTTTTGCTTGAAAGGAAATTTTGAGCGACGCGTGACCGCCGCCGGGTGTTCGTCCACCCGACGGGTGGAGGATGCGCGGTCGCCGCGCGCCGTACCGGCCGGTTGGAGAGGACGCTCTGTTCGCGCGGGCCGTACGGAATATGTCGCCGGAGGGGTGGCGGGTCCGGCCGACGGGTCGAGGAGGAGGTGGCGCGCACGTCGCCGATCCGCGGGACGTGACGGTGCCGCGGGGGGGCGTGAAGGGGGCGCGGGCGGGAATCAGCCTGCGGGCAGCGGAGGATGGACGAGGCGGGGGAGGGGTCCCCATGGCGGGCAGAATCCGGGTCGTCGTCGCCAAGCCCGGACTGGACGGGCACGATCGCGGCGTGAAGATCGTGGCGAGGGCGCTGCGCGACGCGGGCATGGAGGTCGTCTACACCGGGCTGCACCAGACGCCCGAGCAGATCGTGCGGACCGCGATCCAGGAGGACGCGGCGGCCATCGGGCTGTCGATTCTGTCCGGGGCCCACATGACGCTCTTCGCCCGGGTGCTCGAGATCCTCCGCGAGCAGGATGCCGGCGACATCGTGGTGTTCGGCGGCGGGATCATTCCGGAGGCCGACATCCCCGAACTGCGACGTTTGGGGGTGGCCAGGATCTTCACACCCGGCGCCTCGACGCGGGAGATCGTCGAGTGGGTCCGCGCCGCAGTGCCCGCGACCGTCTAGTGCCGCGACTGCCAAGGTTTGCCCGGACGGCGCGGTGTCCAGGGCGGTGCATCGCAAGGCGGAGGAGGAGCTGAGTAGCGGAGCTAAGAGCGACGACGACAACGCGGCGAGGTGCTGCCCTGGGCGACGCGACGGGGCAAAGGTTGGCGGGAGGGGCACTAGTGCCAGCATCATCGGACATGTCCCAACATTGTGCAGATCAACGGCGCGGTTTCGCATGGACCCGATGACGAAGCCACCGCCGGACGGAGGCTAGGCTTCATGGGCGGAAAATGCCGGGCGGAACGACGGTGCCCGGCCATCGACGTCAAAGGGGACGGACCCTCGTGGACCTGTTCGAACATCAAGCGAAGGAACTCTTCGCGGAATACGGCATCCCGGTGCCGCGCGGAATCGTCGCGCAGACCGCGGCGGAGGCGCGTGCGGCCGCTGAGCAGCTGACCGGCCGCGTTGTGGTCAAGGCGCAGGTCAAGACCGGTGGACGCGGTAAGGCCGGCGGTGTGAAGGTGGCCGACGACGCGGCCGACGCGCATGCGAAGGCGACTCAGATCCTCGGCATGGACATCAAGGGCCACACGGTCCACAAGGTTCTGGTCGAGGAGGCCAGCCAGATCGCGGAGGAATACTACTTTTCCTTCCTTCTCGACCGGGCCAACCGCACGTTCCTCGCCATCTGCTCGGCGTCCGGCGGAATGGACATCGAAGAGGTGGCGCACACCGCGCCGGAGAAGGTCGCCAAGGTGCCGGTCAGCCCGCTCACCGGCGTCGACCGGGCCACGGCCCGGGAGATCGCCCAGGCCGGCGGCCTGCCCGAGAAGGCGCTGGACGGCGCAGCCGACCTCATCGAGAAACTCTGGGCCGTGTTCCTCGACGAGGACGCCTCGCTCGTCGAGGTCAACCCGATGATCCTCGCGGCCGACGGCCAGGTGAAGGCCCTCGACGGCAAGGTCACCCTCGACGACAACGCGAGCTTCCGCCAGCCCGAGCACGTGCAGTACGTCGACAAGGCGGCCGAGGACCCGCTCGAGGCGCGGGCCAAGGAGAAGCACCTCAACTACGTCAAGCTCGACGGCACGGTCGGCATCATCGGCAACGGCGCCGGCCTGGTCATGTCCACGCTCGACGTGGTCGCCTACGCGGGTGAGGCGTTCCCCGGCCGGCCGAGGCCGGCCAACTTCCTCGACATCGGCGGCGGCGCCTCGGCCGAGGTCATGGCGAACGGCCTGGAGATCATCCTGTCCGACCCGTCGGTGAAGTCGGTCTTCGTCAACGTCTTCGGCGGCATCACCGCCTGCGACGCGGTCGCCAACGGCATCGTCGCGGCCTTCAACCTGCTCGAGAGCCGAGGCGAGGCGGTGACGCACCCGCTGGTCGTCCGGCTGGACGGAAACAACGCCGAACTCGGGCGGCAGATCCTGGCCGACGCCGCGCTCCCGCGCGTCGAGCTGGTCGACACGATGGACGAAGCGGCCAAGCGTGCCGCCGAGCTTGCCACGGTAGGTGCGTAATGGCCATCTGGCTCACGGAGAACAGCAAGATCATCGTTCAGGGCATGACCGGCTCGGAGGGCACCAAGCACACCCGCCGCATGCTCGCCGCCGGCGCCAGGGTCGTCGGAGGCGTGAACGCCCGCAAGGCCGGCATCGTGCACGAGGGCCTGCCCGTCTTCGGCACGGTCAAGGAGGCCGTGGAGCAGACCGGCGCCGACGTGTCCGTCGTCTTCGTGCCGCCGGCCGCCACCAAGGCCGCCGTCAAGGAGGCCATCGACGCCGAGATTCCGCTCTGCGTGGTCATCACCGAGGGCGTGCCGGTCCACGACACGACCGAGTTCTGGGCGTACGCGGTCGCCAAGGGCGGCAAGACCCGCATCATCGGGCCCAACTGCCCCGGCATCGCCTCGCCCGGCGCGTCCAACGCGGGCATCATCCCGGCCGACATCACCACGCCCGGTCGCGTCGGCCTGGTCTCGAAGTCCGGCACGCTGACCTACCAGCTCATGTACGAGCTGCGGGACATCGGCTTCTCCACCTGCGTCGGCATCGGCGGCGACCCCGTCATCGGCACCACGCACATCGACGCCCTCCAGGCGTTCCAGGACGACCCGAACACCGACGCGATCGTGATGATCGGCGAGATCGGCGGCGACGCCGAGGAGCGGGCCGCCGCCTACATCGAGGAGCACGTGACCAAGCCGGTCGTGGCCTACGTCGCCGGGTTCACCGCCCCGGAGGGCAAGACCATGGGGCACGCGGGCGCGATCGTCTCGGGCTCCAGTGGTACGGCCCAGGCCAAGAAGGAGGCGCTGGAGAAGGTCGGCGTCCGTGTCGGCCGGACTCCCAGCGAGACCGCCCGCCTCATGCGCGAGGTCATGCGGTCGAGCTGAGCCGGTCGGCGGAGAGCGACGGTGTCGGGGACAGCCGGGCGGCGTGGCTCCGCGGATTCGCGGGGTTCTGCTGGGATCATGGGGTAGCGTGACGGCCCTTTTCGACCAGCTTCGGACCGCCCCCCGCGCCGTCCTCAACCGCCTCGGGGACGATGAGGAGACCCGTCGCCCGCTGCCGGTCTCCGGTATGCTCGCCGCCGTCTGGACGCTCGGCGTCGGCCTTGCCGTACTGACCACGCTCACGCTCATCGGCTGGATGGCCGCACCGCGCGGCGCCTTCGGCGAGGGACTGCCCGGGGTGTTCCGTGCGGCCTGCCAGCTCTGGCTCGCCGCCCACCACGCGGGGTTCGCCATTCCCGGCGGCCGGATCGGCCTGCTGCCGCTCGGACTGATGATCCTGCCCGGCGCGCTGCTCTACCGCGCCGGTCTGTGGATGGCCCGGGACGCCGACCTGCGGCTGCGCATGCCCGCCCGGCTGCCCAAGGGCACGCCCCGCGATGTCGAGAACGCCCGCAGGCGCGCGCAGCTCGTGCTCGTCGCGCAGGCCGGCATCTCGCTGGCCGCGCCGTACGCCCTGCTGGCGGGCGTCATCGCCCTGGTCGCGCGCAACGAGGTGACCCAGCCGTTCCTGGGGGAGGCACTCGTCAGCCACTTCGCGCTGGCGTTCCTCACCGGATCGGTGGCCACCGCGCGCACGATCGGCCCGTGGCGGTCGATGCTGCGCCTGCTGCCCGAGCGGCCACGCTCGCTCGTGGCCGGTACGGCCGTCGCGCTGACGTTGCAGCTCGCCGCCGCCGCCGTGCTGGTGGTCGTGGCGATCGTGATGAACTTCGGGGAGATCCACGCCCGCTCCGAAATGCTCAGTCCGGGGTTCGTCGGCGGCCTGCTGCTGCTTCTTCTCGAGGGCCTCTACCTGTTCAACGCCGTGATCTGGGGTCTGGCGTACATCGCCGGGCCGGGTTTCGCCATCGGCACCGGGACACTGATCGCACCGACCGGGGTGAAGCTGAGCGTCGTCCCCACGCTGCCGCTGCTCGGGGCGCTGCCCACGCCGGGTACGGCTCCCGCCTGGGTGATGGCCGTGATCGCGGTGCCGTTCGCGGCGGGTGCGGTCGCGGGCGTCGTGATGGCCCGTGTCGCGCCGACACCGATGATCGAGGCCGCGCCGCTGTGGGGTTTCGTCTGCGGTCTGTCGACCGGCGCGATGGCGGGGGTGCTCGCGGCGCTGTCGGGCGGCCCGCTGGGCGGGGGGCGGCTGTCGGCCGTCGGTCCCTCCCCCTGGGAGGTGGCGCTGTCGGTCACGCTGGAGGTCGGCGTCGCCGCGGGCATCTCGGCCGGGCTCGCCAACTGGTGGCTGATCTCGCGCCGTCCGGTCGCCGCGCCGGAGCCGGTACGGAAGGCCGGGGCGGTGATCACCAAGGCGGCCCGCCGCGTCCGGCCGCACGACCGCGGCGCCCGGGTTCTTCCGGGTCACTGGCTGGACGCCACCGAGGCGGACACCCAGCCGATCCCCGTGATCAAGGATGACTGGCCCGACGAGCACGCGGCCGCAGCGGCGGCGACGTTCGGCCGCCGGAGGGACAACCGGAAGGACGGCCGGAAGGACAGCCAGAGGGACGGCCGCAAGGACGGAAGGAAGAACGACAGGAAGGACGACAGGAGGGACGACCGCAGAGATGGCCGTAGGGATGGTCGCAAGGACGACCCCCGAGCAGATCGCGAGGACGACCGCGAGCACGACAGGAAGGGCATCGTCGACGAGTCCGACGACCGCGGCGGCCACGTGATCTACATGGATCCCTACGCCTGGGACCGCGACTGACCCCTCCCCCGTGGACACCGTGTGGAAATCCATCGGGTTCCCCTGAGACGACGGTCGGTGCGTGCTCTCGCCTGCGAGCGGCCAGTTCCAGCAGCTCGTCGACGGCCGGCGACGACGGCGAACGGGAGATCGACCGCCCCACCTGGCCGAGACCGCGCGGCACGGAACGTCGATGTCGAGCGGGAGTTCTACGAGGGGCTGGCCGTACTGCTGCGTGGCCTGGGCGGATGACCGCCGACCAGGCCACGGGACTCGTTCAGGCGGGGGCGGGGAAGTCGGCCGGGAGGGTGACGCCGAGCTTCTTTTCCAGCGACCGCATGAGCTGGTCGGAGCAGTGCTGCTGGGCCTCGACCGTTCCCGCGCCCTTGCGGCACTCGGTGTAGGCGGCGAGCTCGGCGGAGAAGTAGAACTGGAACACGGTCATCATCAGGCCCAGCATGAATGCGATGGACGAGATCACGATGGCGCCGGTCGCCATCCCGATCCGCTGCTTCGCCGCCTGAAGCGCGCGCAGGTCGCGGATGGCCAGTATGACGCCGAAGATCGACAGCGCTAGCCCGGCGGCGGGCAGCATCACCGTGAACACCAGCGCCATGATCGCCAGCGCGAGCGCCCTTCGGCCGCCCGTCTCGGGGGCCGACATCTGGAGGGGTGCTGTCACGTTCTCCTCGCCTCGCCTCGCGTCGTCTGGGGGTGGACCGTCGTGGATCGTGGTGGTCGGCGCCCGATACGCTTTTCGTGCCGGGGCCATCCCGTTCGCCGCGCGGGGACGGTCTCACCGATCGTCTTCCAAGGAACCATCTCACGATGGTCACCTGCAAAACGAAGCCTGCTCACGAAGGAGTTCCGCCCTGTCCTTCCGGCTCGTGGTCCTCGTCTCCGGTTCGGGGACCAATCTACAAGCCCTGCTGGATGCCACGGCCAGTGCCGCGTTCGGCGCGCGTGTGGTCGCCGTCGGCGCGGACCGCCACGGCATCGAAGGCCTGGCCCGGGCCGAACGCGCGGGTGTGCAGACCTTCGTGGAGCAGGTGAGCGACTACGCGAACCGCGATGAATGGGACGCCGCCCTCGCCGCCCGCATCGCCGAGCACAGGCCGGATCTGGTGGTCTCGGCCGGGTTCATGAAGATCCTCGGCCCGCGCGTGCTGGCGGCGTTTCCCGTGGTCAACACCCATCCCGCGCTGCTGCCCGCGTTTCCGGGCGCGCACGCGGTCCGCGACGCCCTCGCCTACGGCGTCCGGCTCACCGGCTGTACGGTCCACCTCGTCGACGCGGGCGTGGACACCGGCCCGGTGATCGCCCAGGAGGCGGTGGCCGTACGGGAGGGTGACGACGAACAGACCCTGCACGAGCGGATCAAGACCGTCGAGCGCGGGCTGCTCGTCGAGGTCGTGGGCCGGATGGCCCGGGAGGGCTGGGCCGTGACCGGCCGCACCGTGCGCATCGGCCGTACGGACGAGTCAGGCGGCGCGGGCCGTACGGGCCCGGAGGAGAGCTTCCAGCAATGTCAGGAACCAGGAGGGACGACGAGGTGACCCGCATCGCCATTAGGCGCGCGCTGATCGCGGTATACGACAAGACAGGGCTGGAGGAACTGGCCCGGGGGCTCGACGCCGCGGGCGTAGAGATCGTCTCGACCGGTGGCACCGCCGCCGCGATCGCGTCCTTCGGCGTCCCGGTGACCAAGGTGGAGTCGCTCACCGGCTTCCCCGAGTGCCTGGACGGGCGGGTCAAGACCCTGCATCCCCGGGTGCACGCCGGTCTGCTCGCCGACGGGGCGAAGGCCTCGCACGTCAAGCAGCTGGAGGAGCTGGAGATCGAGCCGTTCCAGCTCGCGGTGATCAACCTCTATCCGTTCGCGGAGACGGTCGCCTCGGGCGCGTCCGACGCGGAGTGCGTCGAGCAGATCGACATCGGCGGCCCGGCGATGATCCGCGCGGCGGCGAAGAACCACGGCACGGTCGCCGTCGTCGTGGATCCCTCGGCGTACGGCGAGGCGCTCGCGGCGGTGGCCGAGGGCGGGTTCACGCTGACCGAGCGGCGGCGGCTGGCCGCGACGGCCTACGCGCACACGGCCGCCTACGACGTCGCGGTGGCGTCGTGGTTCGCCGGCGTGTACGCCCCCGACGGCGTCGGGGAGTGGCCGGCGTTCATGGGCGCGGCCTGGCGGCGCCGGGCGGTCCTGCGCTACGGCGAGAACCCCCACCAGGGCGCCGCGCTTTACTCCGGACAGCAGGACGGCCTGGCCAACGCCGAACAGCTGCACGGCAAGGAGATGTCCTACAACAACTACGTGGACGCCGACGCGGCGTGGCGCGCGGCGTGGGACTTCGACCGCCCGTGCGTGGCGATCATCAAGCATGCCAACCCCTGCGGCATCGCGGTGGGCGCCGACGTGGCCGAGGCCCACCGCAAGGCCCACGAGTGCGACCCCGTGTCGGCGTACGGCGGCGTGATCGCGGTCAACCGCGAGGTCACCCGCGAGCTCGCCGAGCAGATCGCGCAGATCTTCACGGAGGTGGTCGTCGCGCCGTCGTTCGCGGCCGACGCGCTCGAGGTGCTGCGCGGGAAGAAGAACATCCGGCTGCTCGCCTGCCCGACCGGCCCGGACAACCCGTCGGAGTTCCGCCGGATCGACGGCGGGCTGCTCGTGCAGACGGCCGACCGGGTGGACGCGCCGGGCGACGACCCGGCCACCTGGGAGCTCAAGACGGGCGAGGCGGCCTCGCCCGAGGTGCTGGCCGACCTGGCGTTCGCGTGGCGGGCCTGCCGTTCCGTGAAGTCGAACGCCATCCTGCTGGCGTCGGGCGGCGCCACCGTGGGCGTCGGCATGGGCCAGGTCAACCGGGTCGACTCGGCGCGTCTCGCGGTGGCGCGCGCGGGAGAGCGCGCTGCGGGCTCCGTCGGGGCCTCCGACGCCTACTTCCCCTTCCCCGACGGTCTCCAGGTGCTGGCCGAGGCCGGGGTGAAGGCGATCGTCGAGCCCGGCGGCTCGATCCGGGACGAGGAGGTCGTCGCGGCCGCCGCCGAGGCGGGCATCACGCTCTACTTCACCGGCACCCGCCACTTCTTCCACTGACCGGCTCGGCTCGGTTCGGTTCGGTACGGCTCTCGCCGTACCGAACCGTGGGCAGTTTTTGGGGAAAAAGGGATAAACGGGTCAAGGGGTCGGATACTCTTGGGCGCGGTTTTCCTGCCCCTTCCTCTGCCCTGGAGTCCTCATGCCTCTGCTCGACGTCGTGGCGAACTCTCTGATCCTGATGAACGAGCTGGGGAGCAGCCCGATCGTCCTGATCTTCGTCGCCATCGCCGCCGGCTACTTCGGCTGGCGGGTCGTGGAGTTCATCCCCTTCACCCGCCGCATCATCGAGAGGCGTGAACAGCGCTGACTGAGGCTGACACAGATGGATGCGAGGCGGAACGAGGGCCGTGGGAGGATGGCGGCATGAGCGCGCGGATTCTGGACGGCAAGGCGACGGCGGCCAAGATCAAGGCCGATCTCGCGGATCGGGTCAAGGCGCTGGCGGCCAGGGGCATCGTCCCGGGCCTCGGCACGATCCTGGTGGGCGAGGATCCGGGCAGTCAGATATATGTGGCGGGCAAGCACCGTGACTGCGCCGAGGTCGGCATCGCCTCCATCCGTAAGGACCTGCCGGCCGACGCGAGCCAGGCGGACGTGATGGCCGCCGTCGACGAGCTCAACGCCGACCCGGCCTGCACCGGTTACATCATCCAACTCCCGCTGCCCCGGCAACTGGACACGCAGGCGCTCATCGAGCGGATGGACCCCGGCAAGGATGCCGACGGCCTGCACCCGGTCAACCTCGGCCGCCTCGTGCACATGGTCGACGCGCCGCTGCCGTGTACGCCGCGCGGCATCGTGGCGCTCCTGCAGGAGTACGGCGTGCCGATCAAGGGGGCCGAGGTCGCGGTGATCGGCCGGGGGATCACGGTGGGCCGTCCGCTCGGGCTGCTGCTCACCCGGCGTACCGAGAACGCGACGGTGACCCTCTGCCACACCGGGACCCGTGACCTGGCGGACCACGTCAGGAAGGCCGACATCGTCGTGGCGGCCGCCGGTGTGCCCGGCCTGGTGACCGCGGAGATGGTCAAGCCGGGCGCGGCCGTGCTCGACGTGGGCGTCTCCCGGGTCGACGGGAAGCTCGCCGGCGACGTGGCGCCGGACGTGGCCGATGTGGCGGGATTCGTCGCTCCGAACCCGGGCGGGGTCGGACCGATGACCCGGGCGATGCTGCTCGCCAACGTGGTCGAGGCCGCCGAGCGCGGCTGACCCCGAGATCACGGGTGCGCTCAGGGCACGTTCCAGTCAGCTGGCGCGTCGGCCGGCGGCGGCTCGCTGGTGCTCCGGGTCGACCGGCCCGGTGGCCCGCTGTGGCGGCACGACGGGGGTGGGCCGCACCAGGCCCAGGGCCACGACCTCGTTGGCCAGCCGGGTCCGCCGGTTGCTCCCCTCCGGGATGCGGAACTTCTGGTAAAGCCGCAGCAGGTGCTGCTTGACGGCCGCCTCCGTCACGACCAGGTCGTCGGCGATCTCCCTGGCCGTCGCCGGGGCCACGAAGGCCTCGTCCGACAGGGCGGGCCGGCACAGCGACGTGAGCACGTCGACCTCGCGGCGGGTCAGCTCGGGTGCGGCGGCCCGCCGCAGCTCGACCTCGGGGGCGAGGTCCTCTCTGGGAATCCCGCCGACGCGGGCGCGGGCGGCCCCGAACGAGACGACGTCGCCGTCGTCGAGCACCCTCCGGGCGATCGGCCTGCCGTTCACACGGGTGCCGTTGCGGGACAGACCCAGATCCACGACGTACAGATAGGGTCCGCGACGGACGAATTCGGCGTGCAGCCGCGACACGCTCGGATCGGTCAGCCGGATGTCCACGCCTCGCCCACGACCGACCGTGGTGATGTCGGGGCGCAGCGGTATGATCTCGCCGCTGTCCTCGATCCGAATGAACGGCCCCTCCACGGCAGTTCCTCCCCAGGTAGCCCGCCGTTACTTTCGCTACACGTCCGGCTTACCCACCCGTGGCGGTGGGGAATCTCCTTTACGAGGAGCAGAATCATTCTTGTCGCTGGTCTGGACCAGTCATGGGCGATTTGTCTGCTCACGGGTAGACTTCGGGAGAAGATAAGCGGAGGAAATCCCATGGCGGACAAGCCCA